>NZ_DATBTU010000067.1:0-101806 GCF_036559085.1 Amnibacterium sp. | reverse complement strand
GATCGCGACCTCCGGGCTCTGCGCCTGACCGATCGCGATGATCGACTGCGGGAAGCGGGCCGCGATCGAGGTGAAGATCAGCAGCGACATGCCGTTGCCGACGCCGCGCTCGGTGATGAGCTCGCCCATCCACATGATGAGGCCGGTGCCGGCGGTCATCGTGATGACCATCAGCACCATGGCCCACCAGGCCTCGTTGGTGATGGCTCTCCACCGCCCACTGGTTCGACCAGCGGCGCACCCGGCGCGACCTCGCCTGGACGCCCGAGGTGGGCCTGACCCGCGGCCTGCAGCGCCTCGCCGCCGCCTCGGCGTGACGCCGACGCGCCGCGAACCTCCCGGTTCTCCCGCTTCGTCGCCGTCGGCGCCCGGGATCTGGCAGAATGGTCCGTCGGGTCCGCGAGCCCCGACCCTCTATCCGGGCACGCGGGCGGATCGTCTTGCTTCCGCACCGGGTGTGCCCCACGCCCCCGGACCGCCGGATGCTCTCAAATTCGTCTCGCATGTGAGGAACACCAGACCGTGGCTGTCAAGATCCGCCTGAAGCGGCTCGGCAAGATCCGAGCCCCCTACTACCGCATCGTCGTCGCCGACTCGCGCACCAAGCGCGACGGCCGCGTCATCGAGGAGATCGGGAAGTACCACCCGACCGAGCACCCCTCCGTCATCGAGGTCGACTCGGCCCGGGCGCAGTACTGGCTCGGCGTCGGCGCGCAGCCGACCGAGCAGGTCGCCGCGCTCCTCAAGCTCACCGGTGACTGGGGTCGCTTCAAGGGTGACGCGAACGCCCAGAACCGCGTCGAGGTGAAGGGCGAGAAGGTCGCCTTCCAGCCCGACGCCAAGAAGAACCCGGTCGTCCGTCCGAAGTCCGAGGTCAAGGACGCCGTCGCCGCCGTGCAGGCCGACGCCGAGGCCGACGCGGAGCGCGTCGACGAGGCCGAGTCCGGCACCACCGTCGTGCACGAGACGCCCGAGCAGGCCGACAACTCCTGATGCTGAAGGCCGCGCTGCTGCACCTCGTCAAGGGGATCGTCGACCATCCGGACGCCGTCCAGGTGGACTCGCGGTCGACCCCCCGCGGCGAGCTGCTCGAGGTGCGCGTCGACCCGGCCGATCTCGGCCGGGTCATCGGCCGCGCCGGCCGCACCGCGAAGGCGCTCCGCACCGTGATCGGTGCGCTCGCCGACGGTCGCTCCGTGCGCGTCGACGTCGTCGACGTCGACAGGTAGGTGGCCGCCGCACGGGCCCGTTCCGCGCAGACGCAGCTGCGGGTCGGGCGCCTCACGAAGCCGCACGGCCTGAAGGGCGGGCTGAAGCTCGAGCTCTTCACGGACGACCCCGACCGGCGCTTCACGCCCGGCGCGTCGTTCTCGCTCCAGGTCCCCGAGACCTCGCCGTGGCACGGCAAGCGCCTCGAGCTCGCGGAGTTGCGCTGGTACAACGGGCACCCGGTCGGCTTCTTCGCCGGCGTGGGTGACCGCACGGCCGCCGAGAGCCTGACGAAGGCGATCCTCTGGATCGATCAGGACCCGGCCGAGGCCGCTGAGCCCGACGCGTGGTACGACCACCAGCTGGTCGGCCTCGACGTCGTCCGCGACGGCGCGGTCGTCGGGGTGATCGATCGGCTCGAGCACTTCCCGGCGCAGGACCTGCTCGTCGTGAAGGTGGGGGACCGCGAGGTGCTCGTGCCGTTCGTGCGGGCGATCGTCCCGGAGGTCGACGTCGAGCGCCGCCGCATCGTCGTGACGCCGCCCGACGGCCTCTTCGAGGAGCTGCCCGACGACGCGCCCAGGAACCCCGACGAGCAGGCGCCGGACGAGCAGGCCGTCGGCGAGACGCCGGTTGAGACCGCGGTCGCCGAGGCGGATCCGCCCGCCGACCAGGACTGACCGTGCGGATCGACGTCGTCACCATCTTCCCGGAGCTGGTGGCGCTGCTCGACGTCTCGCTCATCGGCAAGGCCCGCCAAGGCGGCTTGCTCGACGTGCGCGCCGTCGACCTCCGCGACTTCACCCACGACCGGCACCGCACCGTCGACGACACCCCCTACGGCGGCGGCGCCGGCATGGTGATGCGGCCGGAGCCGTGGGGCGAGGCGCTCGACACGCTCGTCGACGACGATCCGCTCGTCGTGTTCCTCACGCCCGCCGGGCAGCCGTTCGACCAGGCGACCGCCCGCCGCTTCGCCGCCGAGCCGCACCTCGTCTTCTGCTGCGGCCGCTACGAGGGCATCGACCAGCGCGTGGTCGAGCACACCGCCGCCCGTGCCAGGGTGCTCGAGGTGAGCCTCGGCGACTTCGTGCTGAACGGCGGCGAGGTCGCCGCGCTCGCGATGATCGAGGCCACCGCCCGCCTCCTGCCGGGCGTGCTCGGCAACCCGGCGAGCCTCGACGAGGAGAGCCACGAGGACGGGCTGCTCGAGTACCCCTCGTACACGAAGCCCGCCGTGTGGCGCGACCTCGAGGTGCCGGCGGTGCTCCGCTCCGGCGACCACGGCGCCGTCGACGCCTGGCGCCGCGCGCAGGCGCTCGACCGCACCCGCCGCATCCGCCCCGACCTGCTGCCGCCCGCCTGAGCCGGAGCTCCGTCGGGCTCGGCCCGCGTCTGCTGTCTGTGCGGACATCTGTCGGTGATTCAGCGGCACCAGTTGTCCGTGCGGACAGCACTCGTGGGAGCGCCGGCGCCCGGTGGCGGGCGGTCAGCCGCGGGCGGTGAGGACGATCGGATCGCCGTCGGTGATCGCGACCGTGTGCTCCGAGTGCGCGCCCCGGGAGCCGTCGACGCTGCGGAGCGTCCAGCCGTCCGGATCCGTCCTGATGCGGTTCGTCGACTCGAGCAGCCACGGCTCGATCGCGATGACGAGCCCGGGCCGCAGCTTCAGCCCGCGGTTGCGACGCCCGTCGTTCGGCACGTGCGGGTCGCCGTGCATGGTGTGCCCGACGCCGTGGCCGCCGAACTCGAGGTTCACGGTGTAGCCCGCGTCGTGGCAGACGGCGCCGATCGCGCCGGAGACGTCGCCGAGGCGGTTGCCCGGCCGGGCCTCCGCGATGGCGGCCGCAAGGGCCTCCTGCGTCGTGGCGATCAGCCGCTCGTCCTCCGGCCGCGCCGTGCCGGCGATGACCGTGATCGCGCTGTCGGCGACCCACCCGTCGACGCTCGCGGCGAAGTCGAGGCTGACGACGTCGCCGTCCTGCACCCGGTAGTCGTGGGGGAGGCCGTGCAGCACCGCGTCGTTGACGGAGGTGCAGAGCACCTTGCCGAACGGCATCGCGCCGAACGAGGGGTGGTAGTCGATGTAGCAGCTCTCCGCGCCGCGCTCCCGGATCATCTCGTGTGCGATCCGGTCGAGGTCGAGCAGGTTGATGCCGACGCGCGTCTCGGCGGCGAGCCGTTCGAGCACGCTCGCGACGAACCGACCGGCGGGCCGCATCGCCTCGATCTCGGCCTGGGTGCGCAACTCGATCACGGGATCCGACCCTAGACCGAGGCCGCGGGCTGCTCGTGCGGGGATCCTCAGCACGCCCTGGGCGAACCCGGTACCCCTGCCGAGCGGCCGGATCTACGCTTCCGGCATGTCAGACATGATCCGCACGGTCCCAGGCGCCCTGATCGGGCGCGCGGCGTTCGTGTGGCAGTTCGCGGCCGTGGTCGTGCTGCCGCTCTGGGTGCTGACGGGTTACGCGATCTGGGGCGGCGGCCTCGGCGGCTTCCTCAGCGTCACGCTGCTCGCGCCGCTGCTCGCCGTGGCGCTGCTCGCCCTCGCCGCGATCTTCACGGCCCGCGCGACGGTGCGGAGGCGCCGGATGCTCGGAGCCGCGGACAGCGCCGTCATCGCGGTGCTCACCGTCGTCCTGACCGGCTTCGGCTTCTTCGGCGCGGCGACGGCCTGGTTCGGCGTGCTCGCCGTCGCGGCGCTCATCGGCGGCTTCTGGCTCGCCGGCCGGGAGCTCGTCACCGATGTCCGCACCCGGATGCGGCAGACCCTCGCGGCCTTCGGCTACGCGTCGCAGCCGGCGCGCACCCCGATCGACGCGGGGGAGTACGTGGTGATCAAGCCGTCCGATCGCTGAGGGCGCCCGGGCTGTGGCAGAATGGTGGATCGTGCCGCGGCCGGTCCTGCCGCAGGGGGACCTTCTTCTCAGTCCAGCGGCCTCCTCTTCAGCGGCGCCGACCGGCGCCACGATCCGGGACGACCGGCGGCGAGCCCAGGGAGACATGTCATGAGCCAGCTTCTCGACGCGGTCGACGCCGCGAGCCTCCGATCCGACGTCCCGGAGTTCCGTCCCGGTGACACCGTGCGCGTGCACGTGAACATCGTCGAGGGCAACCGGAGCCGTATCCAGGTCTTCCAGGGTGCCGTCATCCGCCGCTCGGGCGCCGGCGTGCGCGAGACCTTCACGGTCCGCAAGGTCAGCTTCCAGGTCGGCGTCGAGCGCACCTTCCCGGTGCACTCCCCGGTGATCGACCACATCGAGGTCGTCACCAAGGGTGATGTGCGCCGCGCGAAGCTCTACTACCTGCGCGAGCTGCGCGGCAAGAAGGCGAAGATCAAGGAGAAGCGCGACGCCTGATCGCGCGGGCGGGCCTCGCCGGTCCGCCTGACGACCCCCTTCGGGCCGGGTCGTACACTGGCCCGCGGTGCGGGTCCGTCGCCGTGCCGGGGAGGCTTCGCACGTGATCGAGAGCCCTCCGCAGAACCCGGCGGACCGGCGCCCGCGTCGACGCGAGGGCAGGCGGGACCGGGGGACCGCAGCGTTCCTGCGCGACCTCGTCGTGATCGTCGTCGTCGCCGTCGTCGCTTCGTTCCTGATCAAGACGTTCCTGATCCGGTCGTTCTACATCCCGTCGGAGTCGATGGAGAACACGCTCCAGGTGAACGACCGGATCCTCGTCGACGAGCTCGTGCCGGGCCTCGTCCCGCTGCACCGCGGCGACGTCGTCGTGTTCAAGGACCCGGGGGAGTGGCTCGAGCCGACGGTCGCCGCGCCGCAGACCCCGATCGAGGCGGTCGCGGACCAGGTGCTCTCACTGGTCGGGATGTCGTCGCGGGACGCGAACGATCACCTGATCAAGCGCGTGATCGGCCTGCCCGGCGATCACGTCGTCTGCTGCAACGCCCTCGGTCAGATGAGTGTGAACGGCACCCCGCTGGACGAGCCGTACGTGCTGAAGCAGCCGGGCACCACCGCCGTCTCCGGCACGTCGTTCGACGTGACGGTGCCGAGCGGTGACCTCTGGGTGATGGGCGACAATCGGTACAACTCGAAGGACTCCCGCTACAACACCGACACCCCGAGCCACGGGTACGTGCCGATCAAGGACGTCGTCGGCCGCGCCTTCGTCATCTCCTGGCCGATCAGCCGCTGGAGCGTGCTCTCGAACTACCCCGACACCTTCGCCGGGGTCCCGAAGGCCGGATGAGCGCCGGCCGTCCGCCGGGACTCGCGCTCGAGCGGTCGCTCGTCGCGGCGGGCGCGACGGTCGTCATCGGCTGCGACGAGGTCGGCCGCGGCGCCATCGCGGGGCCGCTCGGCGTCGGTGTGGCGGTGCTCGATCCGACCCGGAAGCGCATCCCCGCGGGGATGCGCGACTCGAAGCTGCTGCCCGAGCCGCAGCGCGTCGCCCTCGCGCCCCGCGTCGCCGGCTGGGCCGCCGCATCCGCCGTCGGGCTCGCGACGAACGCGGAGATCGACGGGCAGGGCCTCACCCGCGCGCTCGGGCTCGCCGGCGCCCGAGCGATCGTCGCCCTCGCCGCGGCCGGCGTCGCGATCGACGGCGCGGTCGTGGTGCTCGACGGCAACTGGGACTACCTGACCCCCGGCCTCGTCGCCCTCGGCGTCGCGGTCCTGCCCAGGGTGGTGACCCGTATCAAGGCCGACCGCGACTGCGCGACCGTGTCGGCGGCATCCGTCATCGCCAAGGTGCATCGGGACGGCCTGATGATCGAGCGGCACGAGACCCATCCGGTCTACAACTGGCGCAGCAACAAGGGCTACGCGTCCCGGGACCACTACGCAGCCATCCGGGACCACGGCCCCTGCGACTGGCACCGCACGACCTGGCTGCACGCCGTCCCCGAGGACGCTGCGGAGCCCGGCGTTCCCGGCGCGCGACCGTAGACTTGGGTCCGATGGACGACGACGAGATCGAGGACTACGACCGTGAGGTCGAGCTGGCCCTGTATCGCGAGTACCGCGACGTGGTCAGCCAGTTCAAGTACGTCGTCGAGACCGAGCGGCGCTTCTACCTCGCGAACGAGGTGGAGCTCACGCGCCGCGACACCGAGCACGACTTCTACTTCGAGCTGCAGATGCACGACGTGTGGGTGTGGGACGTGTACCGGGCCGACCGCTTCGTGAAGAGCGTCCGGGTGCTCACGTTCAAGGACGTGAACGTCGAGGAGCTCTCCGCGAAGGAGCTCGAGCTGCCCCAGGAGCTCGCGCTCGACGAGTAGCGCGCACTCGCGCTGCGTGGATCCTGAGCGGTCCGCGTGTCGGCCGGATCCGTCCGGTTGAATGTTCCCGACGACGGCGTCATCTTCCAGCGCTGCAAGCGCCCGGCCGCATCGACGGTCGCCTCCTCTCGAATCCGATCGGTCCTGTCGTGTCCACGCGTGCGTCCTCGCCCTCAGTCCTCCCTCCGTTCCCGTGGGTCGGTCTGCTGACCCTCGCGGGCGCGATCTTCGTGTCGGTGACGAGCGAGTTCCTGCCGACCGGGCTGCTGCCCGACATGGCGAAGGGCCTCGGCGTCGGGGTCGCCACGACCGGGTTGCTCGTCTCGATCTTCGCCGGCACCGTCGTGGCGGCGACCACGCCGCTCACCACGCTGACCCGCCGCTTCTCGCGGAAGCGTCTCGTCGTCGTGGTGCTCGCCGTGATCGCCGTGGCGAACGTGCTCGCCGGGCTCGCTCCGAGCTACGGGGTGCTCGTCGGGGCGCGGATCCTCGGCGGGGCGGCGCACGGCTTGTTCTGGGGAGTCGTCGCCACCTATCCCGCCTACCTCGTCGCCGGTAAGCGGCTCGGCCGCGCGATCGCGATCACCGCGGCGGGCGGATCCGCGGCGTTCGTGCTCGGCGTGCCTGTCGGGACCGCGATCGGCCACGCCCTCGGCTGGCGAACCGCGTTCGTGCTCATCGGCGGCATCGTGCTGGTGCTCGCGGTCGTCGTCGTGGTCTTCCTGCCGCCGGTGCAGCACCGGCAGCCGCTCGCGACGGGCGAGATCGCGCTGCCGCTGCGCGAGGACCGCTCGCTGCGCGGCGTGATCCTGCTCTGCGCGGCGATCCTCACGCTGATGATCGGGCAGAACACGCTCTCGACCTACGTCGCGCCCTGGCTCACCGGGGCGGTGCACCAGCCTGCGGCATCCGTGCCGATGCTGCTGTTCCTGTTCGGCGGCGCGGGTGCCGTCGGCCTCGTGCTCGCCGGCTTCGTCGCGGACCGCGTGCCGAAGCGCGGCTTCGTCGCCATGGTGCTCGCGGTCATGGCCTCGGTGCTGGTGCTCGCCCTCGCGGTGCGCAGCACTCCTGTGGAGCTCGTCGCGTTCGCGGTGTGGGGCGTCGCCTTCGGCGGGGTGCCGGCGATGCTGCAGACGCGGATGATGCGGACCGCGTCGCCGCGGACCCGTGACGTCGCGGGCGCCCTCCAGACGACGGCGTTCAACGTGGGGATCGGGGGTGGAGCCCTGCTCGGCTCGGTGCTGCTCGACACCGCCGGGCTCGGTTCGCTGCCGGTCGCGATGATCCTCTTCCTCGCCGTGGGCCTCGCGCTCGCGTTCGCGCCCGAGCTGCGCCGGTTCGGGGTGCGGCGGCTCGCGCTCGCCGACTGACACGCGACCGCCCCGGGGCGCGGGGCCCCGAGGCGGTCGCGCCCGGTGATCAGCGCAGGTCGATGAGGCGGAACATCCCCATCACCGCGTGCGGCACGCCGTTCGCGTCCGGCCACCAGCACATGAGGGCGTAGTGGCCCTTCGGCAGGTCGTAGGTCGAGAGCTGGGCGTGGTGCGGCGACATCACGCCGGTGTCGTACACCGCGGCGGTCGGCGACGAGATGGTGCTCGGGTCGCCGTTGCTCTCGATGACGTCCTTCAGCTGCTGGTAGGTGACGCCCGGCTTCAGCTGCAGCAGCTCCGCGAAGTGCCAGTCGCTGCTCGCGTTGACGAACTGCAGGGTGCCCTCGTGGCCGATCGTCTTCGGCCACTTCGCCCAGCTCATCTCGCCGACGGCGGTGACCGTGCCCGTGATCCGCGGCGACCTCGTCGCGACGCGGTCGCCGCAGACCTTCACGACGGTGACCAGCTTCGTCGTCAGCGTCGGCACCGCGGTCGACGCCAGGTAGTAGGTGCCCGGGCTGAGGCGGACGAAGAGGTCGGTGCCCGTCCCGCTCCCGCCGACCGCGGTGAAGTCGCGCTCGAGGCCGCTCGCGTCGCCCCTGTTCACGGCGTTGCCGTCGCGGACGAGGTCGGCGACCGACGCGCCGTGCCGCGGATGGACGATCTGGACGTTCTGGCCGACGGCGCCGTTCACATCGAGCTTCAGGAAGCCGGACGGCAGCGAGCGGGCGATCCGCACGGAACCGGTCGACGAGACGTCGACCTGGATCGTCGAGCGCGGCGAGGCGTCGGCGGCACCGGCGGCGCCGACCGTGAGGGCGACCGCGGCAGCGGAGGCGAGGAGGAGGGTGAGTGACCTGCGCATCGGGTTCGAGCGCTCCTTTCGAGGTGGGGTGCGCTCATGCTCGGACGCCGGATCTCCGGCGCTCAATACCGGAAATCACGCACATCCGCTCCTCCACAGCCGATCCACCCGGGCATTCCCGGGCAACTCGTGCACGTCCGCGACCGGCCGCCACCCCCGGCAGCCCAGGCTGCCCCCGTGACCGCGAAGGACGACCTGGGCCGGCTCGGTGAGCAGCTGGCCGCCGACCACCTCAGCCGCATGGGCTGGCGGGTGCTCGACCGCAACTGGCGCTGCCCGGCCGGCGAGGTCGACATCGTCGCCCTCGACGACGGCGAGCTCGTGATCGTCGAGGTGAAGACGCGTCGCAGCCGCGCGTACGGGGACCCGCTCGAGGGGGTGACGGATGCGAAGCTCACGCGGCTCTGCGTGCTCGCCGGCGCCTGGCGGCGGGCGCATCCGGCCGTCCGGGCGCGCTCGACGCGCATCGACCTGATCGGCGTGCTCGCGCCGCTCCGCGCGCCGGCGAGCATCGACCACCTGCGGGCAGCGGCATGAGCGGCGCTCCGGGCCGGGCGACGGCGGTGGCGCTGCTCGGCCTCACCGGCCGGCTCGTCGACATCGAGGCGGCCCTGACGAACCAGAAGCCGGGCCTGAAGCTGGTCGGCCTGCCCGACGCGGCGCTCCGCGAGGCGCAGGCCCGCGTGCGGAGCGCGATCGAGCACTCCGGCTTCGAGATGCCGACCCGGCATCTCACCGTGAACCTGTCGCCGGCAGCGCTGCCGAAGCACGGCTCGGCCTTCGACCTCGGCATCGCCGTCGCCGTGCTCGTCACGCAGGGGGTGATCGACGCCGGAGCGATCGACGGGGTCGTGCACATCGGCGAGCTCGGGCTCGACGGGCGGCTCCGGCCGGTGCCGGGTGTGCTCCCGTCGGTGCTCGCCGCCCGCGCGAACGGGCGCCGCACGGTCGTCGTCCCCACCGCCAACGAGGCGGAGGCCTCCCTGGTCTCCGGTGTGCGGATCCTCGCCGTGCCCAGCCTGCGTGCGCTCGCCATCGTGCACGGGGCCGAGCTCGAGCCGGTCCCCGTGGATCCGGTGCCCGACCGGTCGATCGAGGTGGCGGAGCCGCCGGCGCCCGACCTCGCCGACGTGGTCGGCAACGACGAGGCTGTGGCCGCCCTGCTGGTCGCCGCGGCAGGGGCGCATCACGTGCTCATGGTCGGTCCGCCCGGTGCCGGCAAGACGATGCTCGCCACGCGCCTGGCCGGCCTGCTGCCCGACCTCGACGAGGCGGCGGCGCTCGACGCGACCTGCATCGCCTCGCTCGCGGGTGAGGCGGTCGCCGGCGGGCTGCGCCGTCGGCCGCCGTGGCAGGCGCCGCACCACACGGCGACCCCGGCAGCGATCGTCGGCGGCGGCAGCGCCTGGATCCGGCCCGGCGCCGCCGCCCGGGCCTCCGGCGGCATCCTCTTCCTCGACGAGGCACCCGAGTTCACCCCCGCCGCGCTCGACGCCCTCCGCCAGCCGCTCGAGTCCGGGCGCATCACGATCGAGCGGGCAGCTGCCACGGCGAGGTTCCCGGGCCGGTTCCAGCTGGTGCTCGCCGCCAACCCGTGCCCCTGCGGGCAGTTCGGCACCAAGGACGGCGAGTGCAGCTGCCCGTCGGTCGCCCGGCGCCGCTACCTCGACCGCCTCTCCGGGCCGCTGCTCGACCGGATCGACATCCGGCTGCGGGTCGATCGCGTCTCGGCCGCGCAGCTGCGGATGCGGGACGAGCAGCCCGGGATCCCCACGTCGGAGGCGAGGGCCCGCGTGGAGACGGCCCGCGCCCGGTCCGCCGCCCGGCTGGCCGGCACGCCCTGGACGGTGAACGGCGACGTGCCCGGGCCGTGGTGGCGGCATCCGGACCGGCGGCTGGCGCCGGAGGTGCGGGCGCCGCTCGACCGGGCCCTCGAGAAGGGACACCTGACGATGCGCGGCTACGACCGGGTGCTCCGGCTGGCCTGGACCGTCGCCGACCTCGCGGACGTGCCGCGGCCCGGCCGCCGGGAGCTCGGCACCGCGCTCAGCCTCCGGGCGGACGTCCGATGAGCGGCCTGCTCGGCCGGAGCGACGACGAGCTCGTCGCCGCCGTCGCCGGCGTGCGGCCCGACGCGGGCGATCCGGTGCGGGCGCCCGAGGCGTTCGCACGTGGGGCCTGGACCGGCATCACCGAGCCCGGCGACGGCGTCGCCGGCGCCTTCGTGGGCGCCTTCGGTGCCGCCGAGGCGCTCGCCCTCCTCGACGGAGGCGCGCCGCCGTCGGAGCGTCGCGAGCTCGTCGAGGGCTTCGACCGCTGGCGGTCGCGCCTCGACGGCGACACGGCGCTCCGCGCGTTCCGGAACGCCGCCCACCTCGGCATCCGGCTGCTGCTGCCCGGGGACGACGCGTGGCCCGTCGGTGTCGACGACCTCGGCGTCCACGCGCCGCTCGCGCTCTGGTGCCTCGGCGACCCGGACGCGGTCGCGCGCCTTGGCCGGTCGATCGCGCTCGTCGGCGCGCGCGCCGCCACCGGCTACGGCGAGCGGGTGGCCACCGATGCGGCGGCGGGCCTCGCCGATCGCGGCTTCGCGGTCGTCTCCGGCGCCGCCTACGGCATCGACGGCACCGCCCACCGCGCCGTGCTCGCGAGCGGCGGCACGACCGTGGCCGTGCTCGCGGGCGGCCTCGACCGCTTCTACCCGAGCGGCCACGAGCAGCTGCTGCGCCGCATCGCCGCCGAGGGTGCCGTGCTCGCCGAGCTGCCGTGCGGCTTCGCGCCCACCAAGTGGCGCTTCCTCCAGCGGAACCGGCTCATCGCCGCGGCGAGCCGCGCGACCGTGGTGCTCGAGGCCGGAGCGCGGTCCGGATCCCTGAACACGGCCGGCCACGCCGCGGCGCTCGGGCGCCCGCTCGGCGCGGTACCCGGCTCGGTCTACTCGGCGACCTCGGCGGGCTGCCACCGGCTGCTGCGCGAGTACGACGCCGTCTGCGTCCGCGACGCCGCGGACATGGCGGAGCTGGTCGCGGATCCGGACGACGCACCGACGCTGGATGGGCTCGAGCCACCGGCCGATCCGATGGAACGACGCGTGCTCGACGCGCTCGGCGCCCGCTCCCGGTCGACGGCCGACGTCGCACGACGGGCCGGTCTGAGCGTCGTGGACACCGCCGGCGTGCTCGGGATGCTCGCGCTCGAAGGTGTCGCTGAGCAGGCCGGCGACGGCGGATGGCGGCGAGTCGGTCGCTGAGCGACGTCCTGCGACACTCCCACCTCCTCCCCGGCATGCACCCCTAGGCTCGCCCCGCTCGCAAGGGATCGGGCGAGGGGAGTGGCCGACCGTGGAACTGCGCTCCGCCCTCCTCAGCGAGCGGTACCGCCTGGTCAAGGTCATCGCCGCCGGCGGCATGGGGGTCGTCTGGGAGGGCTGGGACGAGCTGCTCGAGCGACCCGTGGCGGTGAAGCAGCTCCGCACCCAGGCCGGCGTCTCCGACGCCGAGGCGGAGCTCGCGAAGAACCGCGCGATGCGCGAGGCGCGGATCGCCGCCCGCCTGCACCATCCGAACGCCGTGCCCGTCTTCGACGCCGTCGAGCAGGACGGGCAGCCGTGCCTCGTCATGCAGTACGTGCCGTCGACGCCGCTGTCGGCCCTGCTCCGCGAGCACGGCCCGCTGCCGCCTCGCGAGGTCGCGCACATCGGCGCGCAGATCGCCTCGGCGCTCGCGGCCGCCCACGAGCTCGGCATCGTGCACCGCGACGTCAAGCCCGGCAACGTGCTGATCGCCGAGGACGGCCGGGCGATGATCAGCGACTTCGGCATCTCCCGCGCGCTCGGTGACACCACCCTCACGTCGACGGGCCTCGTGCACGGCACGCCGGCGTACCTCGCGCCGGAGGTCGCGCGCGGCGACGACTCCACCTTCCTCTCGGACGTCTTCTCGCTCGGCTCCACCCTCTACGCCGCCGTCGAGGGCGAGCCGCCGTTCGGCACCGACCTGAACTCCATCGCCGTACTCCACCGAGTCGCGATGGGCGAGTTCACGCCGCCTCGGCACGCCGGAGCGCTCGGGCCGCTGCTGCTCGACATGCTCGCCGCGGATCCCGCGCGCCGCCCGACCATGCGCGAGGTCGCCGGCCGCCTCGACCTGCTGCAGCACTCCGCGGAGTCCGAGCCGATCACGCAGCCCCTGCCCGGCCGCGACGTCGAGCCCGAGGCCACGTCCGCGTGGCACGAGGACGACGACGCCCCGACCGCTGTCCTGCCCGCAGCCGCCGTGGCGGCGGCCGCGGCAGCGGCGGCCGAGCCGGAACCGGAGCCGGAACCGGAACCGGAACCGGAACCGGAACCGGAACCGGAACCGGAACCGGAACCGGAACCGGTCGAGGATGTCCAGCCGGAGCCGGAGCCGGAGCCGGAGCCCGAACCCGGGCCGGAGACCGCGCCGGTGGCCGCCGGGGGCCAGATCGCTGCTGCGGCCGTGCTCGCCCCTGCGCAGGATGCGGCCGCAGCGCCCGTCGCGCCACCGGATGTGGCGACTCCGTCGCCGGCTGCCCCGGCCGCGCCGATGGTGCTCGCCGAGGACCCCGCGCCCCCCGCGCCGCCCGCCGATGAAGCCGACGACGCCGGGGGAGACGGCCCCCGTCGAGGCCTCACAGCCCTGATCGTCGTCCTGGCGATCATCGTGCTCACCGCGCTCGTCGGCGGCGTCGCGCTCATCGCGCAACGCCCGTCACCGGCGCCGAGCACCTCGGCGAAGGCGCCCGCGCACTCGTCCGCACCGGCGTCCCCCAGCCCGCGCCCCACCTCCGCCTCCCCGAGCCCGACGCCGTCGCCGGCGTCGCCGAGCCCGACGCCGACCGAGACGCCCTCCGCCACGGCGACGCCCACGTCGAAGCCGACCGCCTCGTCGAGCTCCGCCCCCGCGACCGGCAGGCCGACGAGCGCGCAGCTCGCCGACGCCATCCGGAGCTACTTCGCCTTCTTGCCCGGCAACACCGACGCCGGCTGGAACCGCCTCACGGCCGCCTTCCAGCAGGGCAAGGCGCAGGGGCGCGCGTACTACGACGAGTTCTGGGGGCAGTACAGCAGCGTCACGGCGACCGGCGTCAGCGGTAGCGCCCCGGATGCGGCGAGCGCCACGCTCACCTACGTCGCGAAGGACGGCACGCGTACCGTCGAGCACGACACGTTCCGGCTCGTGCGGCAGGACGGCGTGCTGAAGATCGACTCGGAGACCACCGGCTGACGCGTCCGGGGTCCTCGCTACAGTGACGGCCATGAGCCGGGAGCCCGCAGCGACCCATCGCATCGGCCACATCAGCGACAGCCACTTCACCGCCTCGGGGCTGCTGCACGGCCGCGTCCGCACCGGCGACACCTTCGCGGCGGCGCTCGACGCCCTGGCCCGCAGCGGCGTGCCGGTCGACGCCGTCGTGCACACCGGCGACGTGGCCGACGAGGGGGAGGCGGACGCCTACCGGGCGGCGAGAGCCGTGCTCGACGCCGCAGCCCTCGGCGTGCTCCCCGTGCCCGGCAACCACGACGACCGCGCGGCGATGCGCGAGCACCTGCTCGGCCTCCCGCCCTCCGCCGATCCCATCGACGCCGTGCACGACGTGCGAGGCCTCCGGCTCGTGCTGCTCGACACGTCGATCCCCGGCCGGGTCGAGGGCGGCCTCGACGACGAGCAGCTCGACCGGCTCCGCGCGGTGCTCGCCGAGCCCGCCGAGCACGGCACCGTCATCGCCCTGCACCATCCGCCCGTACCGGTCGAGGTGACCGGCCTGCAGCGGCTGCACCTCACGGGGCAGGACCGGCTCGCCGCCGCCCTCGCCGGCACGGACGTGCGGGCGATCCTCGGCGGCCATCTCCACTACGCCACGACCAGCGTCTTCGCGGGCGTCCCGGTGTTCGTCGCCCCGGCGACCGCGTACACGATCGCCCTCCGTGCGCCGGGCGGCGGTGTCGCCGGCCTCGACGGGGGCCGCGCGGTGGGCGTCCTCACCTGCTACGACGACGGCCGGGTCGGCTGGTCGCTGCTGCCGGCCGACGGCACCGAGGTGATCGCCGAGACCCCGGATGCGGTCTTCGACGGCATGGGCGTCGACGTCGAGGCCTGACCCGCCGCATCCTGGTCGGCATGCTCCTTCCCGAGGCGCTCGAGGCACATCGGCTGCACCTCGAGCACGAGCGCGGCTACTCGGCGCACACGATCGGCTCGTACGGATCCGACCTCGCCGACCTCGCCCGCTTCGCCGCGAACCGCGAGGTCACCGACGCCGCCGACCTCGACCTCGAGCTGCTGCGGGACTGGCTCTGGGCGGCCAGCAGCGCGGGCCTCGCCCGCGCCACCCTCGCGCGCAGGGCGGCCGCCGCCAGAAGCCTGACCGCGTGGCTGCACCGCTCGGGACACGCCCCGACCGACGCCGGAGCCCGGCTGCGCGCCCCCAAGGCGCAGGGCAGGCTGCCGCGCGTCGTCGGCGGCGAGCAGATGCGCGAGCTCTTCGAGGGGCTCGAGGGCCGGGCGGCGGAGGGGGCGCCCGAGGCGCAGCGCGACCTCGCGATCGTCGAGCTCCTCTACGGCTCCGCCCTCCGCGTCTCGGAGGCGTGCGGCGCCGACGTCGACGACCTCGATCTCGGCGCGCTCACCGTGCGGGTCACGGGCAAGGGGGACAAGCAGCGGGTCGTCCCGTTCGGCGTGCCGGCGGCCAGGGCGCTGTCGACCTACCTCGAGCGCGGGCGGCCCGCGCTGGCGGCCCGCGGCGACGGCCCCGGCGCCGCCCTCTTCCTCGGCGACCGCGGCGCGCGCATCGGCCCGCGCAGCGTCCACCGGCTCGTGTCGCGCCTGCTCGAGGCGGTCCCCGGGTCGGGGCCGTCCGGGCCGCACACCCTGCGGCACTCCGCCGCGACCCACCTGCTCGACGGCGGCGCCGACCTGCGCGCTGTGCAGGCGATCCTCGGCCACGCGAGCCTCGGCACGACGCAGATCTACACCCACGTCTCCATGGAGCGGCTCACCGAGAGCTACCGGCTCGCGCATCCGCGCGCCGTCCAGGAGGAGGCCGGATGACGGTCCCGCGGGTCCGTCGTCGAGCGGCAGCAGCACCGCCCGCTCCAGACCGCCGAGGAAGGTGAGCGGCGACACGTAGCCGTCGCCCGTCCTCGCGCCGAGGTGCAGCACCCCGGGCGGATGCGTGCCCCCGGCCGCAACGCGGCCGATCGGCTCACCCCGCCGCACCGCCTGACCCCGGACGACGAGCGGCTCGACCGGCTCGACGCTCGAGCGGATCCCGCCGCCGTGGTCGATCGACACCACCCCTCGGTCGACGATCCGGCCCGCCCAGAGCACAGTCCCGTCGTCCGGGGCGGTGACGAGGGTGCCGGGTGCGGCCTCGACGTCGATGCCCCGGTGCCCTGCGCCGTACGGGGAGGCCGGCGCGACGAAGCCGCGGACGATCCGATGCGGCGCCGGGACGGGCCACACCCAGGCGGGCGCGCGGTTCGCGGCCCCGGCGGGCGTCACGAGCAGCGCGGCGGCGAGGAGAGCGGCGAGCACGGGCCGATGGTGCTCCCGGCGTCCCGCACCGGCGAACGGCGCGTGCGGCACATCGGCAAGAGGACCCCGTGCGGCGCCTGGGGAGGAGCGGACGCCCCGGCCGGCCGCGTCCCGGCGAGTTGCTAGACTGCTGGCCGCACCCCGTCCGCGGGGTGACTTCGCGCGCCCGATCGCGCGAGCGCCGTCCATCGGTCCCTCGGT
Organism: Amnibacterium sp.; assembly: GCF_036559085.1. Lineage (GTDB taxonomy): Bacteria > Actinomycetota > Actinomycetes > Actinomycetales > Microbacteriaceae > Amnibacterium. Next base: position 85,357 of record NZ_DATBTU010000067.1, on the reverse strand, counting down.
CACGAGGGCGGACGCGCCGCAGGGCGCCAGGGCCGGACCGCGCGCCTGCGTCTCCGGCGGCAACCGCAACCGCACCCCCTGTCGGGTGCAGAGAAGAGGAACGGCCGTGGCCGTCGTCACCATCCGCCAGCTGCTCGACAGCGGCGTGCATTTCGGACACCAGACCCGCCGGTGGAACCCGAAGGTCAAGCGCTTCATCCTGACCGAGCGCTCCGGCATCCACATCATCGACCTGCAGCAGTCGCTGGCCTACATCGACAAGGCCTACGACTTCGTCAAGGAGACCGTCGCTCGCGGTGGCACGGTGCTCTTCGTCGGCACGAAGAAGCAGGCCCAGGAGGCCATCGCCGAGCAGGCCACCCGCGTCGGCCAGCCTTACGTCAACCAGCGCTGGCTCGGCGGTCTGCTCACGAACTTCCAGACCGTGCACAAGCGCCTCAACCGTCTCAAGGAGCTCGACCTCGTCGACTTCGACGACACGACGAAGGGCTACACGAAGAAGGAGCTGCTGATCCAGCGCCGCGAGCGCGACAAGCTCGAGAAGACGCTCGGCGGCATCCGGAACCTCTCCAAGACCCCCTCGGCGATCTGGGTGATCGACAGCAAGCGCGAGCACCTCGCCGTCGACGAGGCGAAGAAGCTCGGCATCCCCGTGATCGGCATCCTCGACACGAACGCCGACCCCGACGAGCTGGCCTACCCGATCCCGGGCAACGACGACGCGATCCGTTCCGTCGCGCTGCTCACCCGGATCATCGCCGACGCCGCGGCCGAGGGCCTCATCCAGCGCCACCAGGGCTCCAGCCAGGACGAGGCCGAGCCGCTGGCCGAGTGGGAGCGCGAGCTCCTGCAGGCGAACGAGAACGCCGAGCAGGCCGCCCCCGCGGCCGAGGCGCCCGCCGCTGACGCGTCGACCGAGGATGCGGCCACCGAGGATGCGTCCACCGACGCGCAGCCGACCGCTGAAGCGGCCGAGCCCGTCGCCGAGACCGCGGAGCCCGACGCCGCCCAGCCCGAGGCCGCCGAGGCCCCGGTCGAGGAGAACGACGCGGACGCCCAGGCGGACGCCGACCTCACGGCCGAGGCCGTCGAGGGGCTCGTCCCCGCGCACGCCCCGCAGACCGAGGCGGACGTCGAGGCCGAGGAGCTCGCGAAGTCGAAGCCGGCGCAGCGCCGCCCCAAGAAGGTCACCGACCCGGCCGCGACCGAGGACCCCGAGCCCTCCGCCTGATCCTCCCGGACCACCGGCCGCGGGCCGTCCGTGCAGCGCGAGGATCTCGCGGCCGGGCGGCCTGAAGCCGTTCCCCCTCGACCAGAGGGCCGGCGTCCCCGCCGACCCGTCGCATTGAAAGGAGTGTCAGCCATGGCCGCATTCAGCGCCGCTGACGTGAAGACCCTGCGTGACCGCCTCGGCGCGGGCATGCTCGACAGCAAGAACGCCCTCGTCGAGGCCGACGGCGACATCGAGAAGGCCATCGAGATCCTTCGCGTGAAGGGCCTGAAGGGCGTCGAGAAGCGCTCCGGCCGCGCCACGACCGCCGGTCTCGTCACCGCGAAGGCCGGCGACGGCGTCGCGACCCTGATCGAGCTCGCCAGCGAGACGGACTTCGTGGCGAAGAACGACCGCTTCATCGCCCTCGCCGAGACCGTGCTCGACGCGGTCGCCGCGGCGGGCGCCGCCGACGTCGAGGCCGCCAAGGCCGCGCCGCTCGAGGGCAAGACCGTCCAGGGCTACATCGACGACGAGGCCGCGCTGCTCGGCGAGAAGGTCGAGCTCCGCAGCGTCAAGCAGGTCACCGGCGAGCAGTTCGCCATCTACCTGCACAAGACGAGCAAGGACCTGCCGCCCCAGGTCGGTGTGGTGCTCGGCTACGCCGGGAACGACGCCGAGACGGCCCGCTCGGTCGCGCAGCACATCGCGGTCTACGACCCGCGCTACACGACCCGCGAGGAGGTGCCGGCGGATGTCGTCGAGCACGAGCGCGAGATCGTCACCGAGACCGCGAAGAACGAGGGCAAGCCCGAGGCGCAGCTCGCGAACATCGTGAACGGCCGCCTGACCGGCTTCTTCAAGGAGGTCGTGCTCGTCGACCAGCCCTACGCCCGCGACAGCAAGGTCGCGACCGGCAAGGTGCTGAAGGACGCGGGCCTCACGGTCAGCGGCTTCGCCCGCACGAAGGTCGGCGCGTAGCCGGCTCCGCCACGAAGCGCACGGCACCGGTTCTTCCGGTGCCGTGCGCTTCCTGCGTCCGGGCGGAGGCCGACGAGCCGCCCGCTAGCCTTGGGCGACCCGTTGAAGTCCGAGGAGGAACATGCGCCGCGTCGTCCTGAAGCTGTCCGGTGAGGCCTTCGGAGGTGGCGCGCTCGGTGTGGCGCCCGACGTGGTGCAGTCGATCGCGCGGCAGATCGCCGCGACGGCGGGTCGGGCGGAGGTCGCCGTGGTGGTCGGCGGCGGCAACTTCTTCCGCGGGGCGGAGCTGAGCCAGCGCGGCATGGACCGCACCCGTGCGGACTACATGGGCATGCTCGGCACGGTCATGAACGCCCTCGCGCTGCAGGACTTCCTCGAGCAGGGCGGCGCGGCGACCCGCGTGCAGTCGGCGATCTCGATGACGCAGGTCGCCGAGCCGTACATCCCGCGGCGCGCGATCCGGCACCTCGAGAAGGGCCGCATCGTGATCTTCGGCGCCGGCGCCGGCCTGCCGTACTTCTCCACCGACACCGTGGCCGCGCAGCGGGCGCTCGAGGTGCACGCCGACGAGGTGCTCGTCGCGAAGAACGGCGTCGACGGCGTGTACACCGCGGATCCGCGCACCGATCCGACCGCCGTGAGGCTCGACTCCGTCACCTACTCCGACGCGCTGCAGCGCGGCCTGAAGGTCGTCGACTCCACCGCGTTCAGCCTCTGCATGGACAACGGCATGCGGATGCGCGTCTTCGGCATCGACGGCGACGACACGATCACCCGGGCGATCCTCGGCGAGGAGGTCGGCACGGCCGTCTCGCCGTGAGCCCGGTCAGCGGTCGCTCGGGGCGTGCCCGACTAGACTTCAGGCGCAATCGAGGGAAGGACACCACGTGATCGCGGACGTGCTGACGGAGGCGGGCGATCGGATGGCGAAGGCCGTCGACGTGGCCCGGGACGACTTCAACACGGTGCGCACCGGACGGGCGAACCCCGCCCTGTTCCAGCGCATCCTCGTCGACTACTACGGCACGCCCACGCCGCTCGGCCAGCTCGCGGCCCTCCAGGCCCCCGAGGCCCGGATGCTCGTGGTGACGCCGTACGACAAGACCGCGCTGAAGGACATCGAGCGGGCCATCGCGACCGCGCCGAACCTCGGTGCGACGCCGTCCAACGACGGCACGCTGATCCGCGTGGTCATGCCGGAGCTCACCGAGGACCGCCGCCGCGAGTTCGTCAAGATCGTGCGCGGCAAGGGCGAGGACGCCAAGGTGTCGGTGCGCAACATCCGCCGCCGCGCGAAGGACGACCTCGACGCGCTGAAGAGCGAGGTCGGCGACGACGACGTCGCCCGGGCCGAGAAGGAGCTCGAGGCGCTCACGAAGCGGCACGTCGACGCGATCGACGAGGCGCTGAAGCGCAAAGAAGCCGAACTGCTCGAGGTCTAGGCCCGTGGACGACGAGGGCCGGCGGACCCCTCGACGGCGCCCCCGAACGACGGCGGAGCTGCAGGAGCAGATCCGTGCCACCCGGTCGGACATCGCCGACCAGGTCCGGCACAGCCGTGAGCAGTTCGACGAGGCGAACGCCCGCATCGCCGCCCGCACCGGCCGCAACCTGATCTTCGCGATCCTCATCGGGCTCGCGCTCGGCGCGGCGCTGATCCTCAGCCTGGTCTTCGCCAAGCAGCTGTTCCTCATCGTCGCGGTCGTGCTGGTCGGCTTCGGCACCTACGAGCTCGCGGGAGCGCTGCGGCACACCGGCATCCACGTGCCGAAGGTGGGCTCCGCAGCGGCGGCCGTGCTGGCTCAGCCCGTCGCCTACTTCGCGATGGTGCCCGGCGCCGACGGGCAACCGGTGCTGGCGGCCGGATGGCTGCTCGCCGTGATCGGCGCGGTGGTGCTCGCCGTGGCCTGGCGCGTCGCGGAGGAGGCGCTCTCCCGCACCCGGCGCGGCCCGCTCGCGCGGGACCTCACCTCGACGGCCTTCGTGCAGCTCTACGTCATGGGGCTCGGCACCTGCGCGACCGTGCTGACGGCGCAGGACGGCGGCCAGTGGTGGACGCTGTCGTTCGTCTGCGTCGTCGTGGCCACGGACGTCTTCGCCTACTTCAGCGGGCTGCTGTTCGGGAAGCACCCGATGGCGCCGCGGATCAGCCCGAAGAAGACCTGGGAGGGCTTCGCGGGCGCGGCCGTCGCCGCCATCGTGGTGGCGACGGTGCTCTCGCCGTGGCTGCTCGACCGCCCGATCTGGTTCGGTCCGATCCTCGGCGTGATCATCCTGCTCTGCGGCACGCTCGGCGACCTCGGCGAGTCGATGATCAAGCGCGACATCGGGGTGAAGGACATCTCCGGGCTGCTGCCCGGCCACGGCGGGTTCCTCGACCGGATCGATTCGATCCTTCCTTCCGCCGCAGCGGCGCTGCTCCTGCTCTTCCTCACGCGCTGACGGCAGGATGTCGCCATGGCGACGACCACACCATTCCCGCGCGTGCGGGGCCGGCGCTTCGGCTACGACGTCGAGGAGGTCGAGGACTTCCTCGCGGCGGCGAGAGCCGCCTACGACGACAAGCGGACCAACCCCGGCGTCTCGGCCGCGGACATCCGGCGCACCGCGTTCTCGATGCAGCGCGGCGGCTACGCGACCGCGGCGGTCGACGCCGCGCTCGAGCGGCTCGAGGACGCCTTCGCGACCCGCGAGCGCGACCGCGTGATGCGCGGCTCGGGGGAGCGGGCGTACTACGCGGAGGCACGGACCCTCGCGAAGGAGATCATCGCGCGGATGGACCGGCCCGACGGCCACCGGTTCGACCGGGTGGGCGCCCTCGCGCTCGGCTACAGGACCAAGGACGTGGACCGCTTCGCGGAGCAGGTGCGGGCCTACTTCGAGGAGGGCGCCCCGCTCTCGGTCGAGGAGGTGCGCGCCGTCGCGTTCCGGCCCGCCCACCGCGGCTACCGCGAGGCGCAGGTCGACCTGCTGATCGACGGCCTCATCGAGGTCATGCTCGCGGTCCGCTGACCTGAGGAGGGCGACGCTGTGACGGATGTGACTCGTGTGACGGACGGGGTGTCGGTCGAGGCCTTTTTCACCCTTTTGCTAGGGTGACGGGATCGTGGGCAGGCATACGGATACCCCTACCGTTCCGTCCTCGGAGCGCACCCATGACGCGCGCTCGCGAGCACGGGACGTCCGGCGACCCGTCGGGACGTCCGAGCGACGGGCGGCGACGCGCGTCGCCGAGCCGGCGCGGCCGGTCTACCGCAGGCCCTTCTCGCGCGGCCGGCGGGTGCTCGGCGCGTTCGCGATGGTCGCCTGCGCCTGCATCGCCTTCGTCACCGTCACCGACCCGTACGCCGGCCAGACCGCCGAGGCCGCGCCCTCGCTGACGGGCGCGAGCGGCCACGGCGACTACAAGGTCCAGCGCTTCCCGATCCAGGGCGGCTACGTGCTCGTCTCGGTCACCCGCGACAAGTTCAAGGCCGTCAAGCCGGTCATCGTCGTGCACGACACCACCGCTGCCGCATCGGGTGGCGGAGGCGGTGGCGGCGCCTCCTCCGGCGGCGGCGCGAGCTACACCACGCCGGTCGGCACCGCGCAGACCTACGCCGCCCAGCTCGTCGCCGGCAACGGCTGGGGCGCGGGGGAGTTCTCCTGCCTCGTGAACCTCTGGAACCGCGAGTCGAGCTGGGATACGCACGCCTACAACCCGAGCGGGGCCTACGGCATCCCGCAGGCCCTGCCCGGCAGCAAGATGTCGACGTTCGGCGCCGACTGGCAGAACGACTACCACGTGCAGATCCAGTGGGGCCTCAGCTACATCAAGGGCTCGTACGGCACCCCGTGCGGCGCCTGGGCGCACTCGAACGCCTACAACTGGTACTGATCCGCCGCTCGTGCCACGCCGCAACCGTCCGCGGGAACCCGCGGACGACGAGGAGAGCGCACCGCTGCGCGCCGGCCCGGTCTTCCGGGTCGAGACGCGTCGCGGCCGCCGGTGGAACGTGCAGCCCGTGTCGGGCGCGCAGGCGCTGAAGCAGTACGTCTGCCCGGGCTGCGGCCTCGCGATCCCCGAGGGCCTGGCGCACGTGGTCGTGTGGCGCGCCGACGGCGTGCTCGGCGAGACCGTCGACCTCGAGGCGCGGCGCCACTGGCATCCGCACTGCTGGCGGATCTCGTGAGCGAGGCCGTGCCGATCCGCAGCGGGACCGAGCTCGTCGCCGTGCGCGAGGACGTCGAGCTCACCACCGTCGACGGGCTCGCGCTCGTCGGGGAGCTGGCGACCCCCGTGGCCGGGCCGCCGCTGGCGACCCTCGTGTGCCTGCATCCGCTGCCGACGGCGGGAGGGTTCATGGACTCCCACGTGCTCCGCAAGGCCGCCGCGCGGCTGCCCGCTCTCGCCGGTCTCGCCGTGCTGCGCTTCAACACCCGCGGCACGTCGAGCCCCAGGGGGACGAGCGAGGGCGAGTACGACGGCGGGATCGCCGAGCGCTACGACGTCGCCGCCGCGCTGTCGTTCGTGGCCGAGCGTGGCCTCCCCGCACCGTGGCTGCTCGGCTGGTCGTTCGGCACGGAGCTCGCGCTGAAGTACGGCCTGTCCTCCCCGGTCGAGGGCGCCGTGCTGCTGTCCCCGCCGCTCCACCGCACGAGCGAGGCGGAGCTCGCCGCCTGGCACGGCTCCGGCAAGCGCCTCGTGGTGCTCGTGCCCGAGCTCGACGACTACCTGCGGCCCGCGGCGGCCGCGGAGCGCTTCGCGGTCGTCCCCGAGGCGCGGCTGGTGCCCGTCGAGGGCGCGAAGCACCTCTGGGTCGGGGAGAACCAGGTGCGGCGCGTGCTCGACGAGATCGTCGCGACGGTCGCCCCCGGCCGTGCGCCGCTGCCGACCGAGGTGCCCGCCGACCTGGTCGCTACGCCTCGGCCTGCCGGGGGAGCACGACCTCCTCGATGATGAGGAGGACCGCGGCGGCCACCGGGATCGCGATGAGGGCGCCGAGGATGCCGAGCAGCGTGCCGCCGATGAGCGCCGCGATCACGACGACGACCCCTGGCACCTTCACCGCCCGGTTCATGATGTTCGGGCTGAGGATGTACGCCTCGACCTGCATGTAGACGATGTAGTAGATCGCCACGATCAGCCAGGTGGGCAGTCCACCGTGCGCCGGCCAGATGGAGTCCGCGAGCAGCAGCTGGCCCGCGACGATGATCACCGCTCCCGTGATCGTGCCGACGAGGGGGATGAGGCTGCCGAGGAACGCGATGAACGCGAAGACCGCCGGTAGCTTCGCCCCGACGACGGTCAGGAAGATGAAGCTGAGGACCCCGTTGATCAGCGCGAGCGAGACCTGACCGATCACGAAGCGGCCGACGGACTGGAAGATCCGCTCGGCGAGGTCGGAGAACCGCTCGCGCCGCGACATCGGGATCAACCGGTAGAGCGACGCCTTGAAGACGGGCATCGACGCGGTCAGGTACAGGGTGAGGATCACGACGATGATCCCGCCGGCGACGCCGCTCGCGATCCCGAGCCCCACCGCGAGCACGCCGCCGGTGATGTTCCCGGCGTTCTGCTGCACGAACTTCGTCACCTGGTTCGCGATGCTCGCCACGTCGACCGCCGGGACGGCGGCCTGCACCTGTCTCAGGAACGCCTTGTAGCTGAGGCCGTTCGTGTAGTCGGCGATGCTCGAGATGAGCTTCGCCGTCTGGTCGACGATCACCGGCACGACGAGCAGCAGGATCAGCGCGAAGATCCCGAGCACGATGACGAGGACGACGATCATCGCCAGCCAGCGCGGCATCTTCAGCCGCTGCAGCTGCGTGACCATCGGGTCGAGCCCGAGCGCCAGGAAGATCGCCGCTCCCACGTAGGTGAGGATCGTGGCGAGGTGGGTGACCATCCCGCCGATCGCGAGTGCGACCAGAACCCCGAGACCGCCTGCGAGGCCTGCGCGGAAGGCGTTGCGGATCCTCACCGTCGGGCCCGGATGCTCAGGACTCGACGTCGATGCGCTCGCTCGACCCGAGGGCCGAGCGCAGCGACTCGAAGTACTGGGCGATGCCGTCGCGCTCCTCGCGCAGCTCGGCGAGGCGCTCCTCCGCGTCGCGGACGAGGGCGGCGGAGCGCTCCTCGGCCTCGCTCACGATCGCGGCGGCCCGCTCGCGGGCCTCGGCGACGAGGCGCGCGGCCTCGGTCTCCGACGCCTCGCGCCGCTTGCGGCCGTCGACCTCGATCGTCATCTCGAGCGCGTCCGCCTCGAGCCGCTTGTCGGCCGCGCGGCGGATCGCGTCCGCCAGCTGCGCGTTCGCGTCGTCCAGGTAGCGCTGGGTGGAGGCGACCGCCTCCTGGTGCCGGGCGAGGTAGTCCTGCTCCGCCTCGTCGCGCCGCGCCTTCATCTCGACGTCGAGGTCGAGGCGGGCCTGCTCGACCTCCTTGGCCGTCTGCGCCCGGAGCTCGTTGAGGTCCTGCTCGAGCGCCGCCCGCGTCGCCTCGTGCTCGCGCGACTGGGCGACGCGCGCCTCCTCGAGCTCGTTGCGCAGGTCGCGCCTCGCCGCCTCGGCCTCGCGGGCGATGTCCGCCCTCGCTGCCTCCGCCTCCCGGTCGAGGTCCGCGCGGGTGCGCTCGAGCTCCACCTGCGCCTCGGCGCGGAGTCGCTCGAGCTCCCGGTGCGTGTCGGCGCGCTGCGCCTCGAGCTCGCGCTGCAGCTCGGCACGGGCGTAGTCGCTCTCGCGGAGCACGCGCTCCGCCTCGTCGCGCGCCGCGGCGGTCTCCCGCTCGACCACGACGCGCAGCTCGGCGGCCTCTCGCTCGGCGGCGGCGCGGATGGCGGCGGCCTCGCGCTTGGCGGTGCCGCGGGTCTCCGCGGCCTCGGTCGCGACCGCGCCGCGGATGGCGGCGGCCTCCCGCAGGGCGTCCTGCGTGGTCGTCTCGGCCCCGAGCTCGGCGCGGTGCGTGGTCGCGTCCGCCTCGGAGTGCGCGGACTCGAGGATCGCTGCCGCCTGGGAGCGGGCGTCGCCCAGCTGCCGCTCGGCGAGCTCCGCCGCCTCGACACGGAGCCGGTCCACATCCGCCTGGGTCGTGGAGCGCAGGCGCTGCGCGTCGATGTCCGCCTGCCCGATCACGCGCGTCGCCTGGTCCTCGGCGAGGCGCAGCAGGCTCTCCAGGCGGTGCCCGAGCCCGGCGTAGGTCGGGCTGCCGACCTCCTCGAGCTCCGAGTCGAGCTCCTCGACGCGGGACGCGAGGCGCTTCACCTCGCGCTGGGCGTCGGCGAGGCCGCTGTTCGCCTTGATCAGCTCGCGCCGCAGCTCCTGCATCGCGCGGTCGACCTCGTCGCGGTTGTAGCCGCGCATCGCGGTGGTGAAGCCGGACTCGTCGGACACGTGTCGCTCCTCATCAGCAAGAGACGTCCATGGTGGCGGCGTGTCGCGCCGGGGCCCAGTGTAGGTGCGGCAGGCTCCTCCACCCGGGAGCGGCGGCCCCGTGGTTTCGGGGGTCCGCGGCTACACTGTCGGGGATCCGCCGCCCCCCGGATGCGGGGCAACGCCGACGGGACTCCCGGGTGCGCACCCCTCGCACACCTACCATCGGCGCGGCGTCCTCGCGCCGCATCTACGGAAGGAGCCGATCCGTGCGCTTCGTGCTCGCCCTGGTCACCTTCGTCGTGGCGGCCGCCCTGATCGCCCTCGGCGTCGCCGAGCGGACCGTGCTGCGCCCGGCGGACCACGTCACGCTCTCGGCGTCGGCGCCGAAGGACGTGCGGTACGTCGTCGTCCCCGGATCCGTGCTCACCGCGCATCCGGGCGTGCAGCGGGTGCACCTCGCAGGCGGCAGCACCGCCTTCGCGGCCTACGGCCGCACCTCCGACGTCACCGCCTGGCTGTCCGGCCAGCGGTACGCGGTCGCCCGCGTCGCCGCCGACGGCACGCCCCTGCCCGCCGTCGTGCGCACCGCACCGGTCGTGGCGGGCCTCACCGGCGGGCATCCGGATCCGAACGGGTCCGACCTCTGGCTCGACCAGGCGCGCGCCTCCCGCAGCCTCGACTGGTCCGTCAACGTGCCCGACAGCGTCTCGCTGCTCGTCGCCGCGGACGGCACGGCCCCGGCCCCGGCCGCGCAGGTGCGCTGGTCCATGCGGGTCTCGACGCCGTGGGCGACGCCGATGATCGTCACCGGGAGCGTGCTCGCGCTGCTCGGTCTCCTCCTCTACATCTGGGCGCTCGTGCACCTGCGGCGCCGTCGCGGGCCCCGTCGCAAGCCGCCGCAGCGGATGCCGAAGCCGCCCGCCCCGCCGAAGTACCGGCCGACCCGTCAGCCCGCCGTCGTCGCGTCGAAGGGGCGCCGGTCGGTGCGCAACTTCTCGGTGCTGCTCGCCGGGGGCGCCGCGAGCGCGGTGCTGCTCACCGGGTGCCAGGGCGCCGTCGCGGCCGCGCCCGCGCCGACCACGACAGTGGATCCGGCCTCGGTGGTGGCGCCCGTCGCCGTGACGGAGGAGCAGGGCACCCGCATCGTGGCGCGGGCGGCCGCCGTGGAGCAGCGGGCGGATGCGTCGCTCTCGAAGTCGACGCTGTCCGAGCGCTTTGGCGGGGCGGCGCTCGATCTCCGCGCCGCCGCGTACAGCATCCACAAGGGCGACAAGAAGCAGGCGCTGCCGCAGCAGATCCCCACCGCCTTCTCGATGCGCCTCATCCTCCCCGAGGCGACGCGCGCCTGGCCGCGCACCCTCTTCGCGGTGGTCTCCGACCCCGCGGATGCGAAGGCGGCGCCGCTCGCCCTCACGCTCGAGCAGCAGACGCCCCGGGACCCGTACCGCGTCGAGTACGCGCAGGAGCTCCTGAAGCCGGCCGGCAGCGCCTCCGACCTGCCGAAGCTGCCGTCCGCGGTGCTCGGCGCCGCGCGGCTGAAGCCCGACACCCAGCTGCTCAGCGTTCCGCCGGGGCAGCTCGCCGCCGACTACGGGCTGCTGCTGCAGCAGTCCGACGCGCCGGTCGGCAAGGCCTTCGACACCGCGGCCGACCCGCTGCTGAAGGCCGCCGGACAGGCGGCGAAGGCGGCCGTGAAGAAGGGGCTCGGCAGCACGGCGAAGGTCGCGTTCTCGGACGGGACCACCGACCCGGCGTCCGTCGTGGCGCTCGTGACGGCCGACTCCGGCGCGCTCGTGTCGGTGCAGCTGCAGGAGACGTGGAAGGTGACCCCGACGAAGTCCGACGTGAAGGTGAAGCCGTCCGGCGCGACGAGGATCCTCGCGGGGACCGGCTCCACCACGAAGGGGATCAGCTCCACCTACGGCTACCAGCTGCTGTTCTCGGTGCCGCCCGCCGGCTCGAAGGAGCGCATCGAGCTGCTCGGCTACGCTCAAGGGCTGATATCCGCGAAGGAGTTGTGACGCACGTGGCCGCAGTACCCGGCGCTCCCATCAGCGGCCTCCGCGGCGCGATCGACCTCGCGCCGCTCGTGGCCCGCCAGACCCAGCAGGCGCAGCAGGCGACCGGCCGTGCGCCCGCCGCTCCGGCGCCCGCCTCCGGCGTCGTCATCGAGGTCGGTGATGCCGAGCTGCCCCGCCTCGTCGAGCTCTCCCGCACGGTCGCGGTCGTGCTCGCCGTCGTCGCCGAGTGGAGCACCCCGTCGGCGCAGCTGCTGCCCGCGCTGCAGCGCGTGGTGGAGTCCGCCGAGGGCCGGCTCGTGCTCGCCATCGTCGATCACGACAGCAACCCGCAGATCGTCGAGAGCCTGCAGGCGCAGTCCGTGCCCACCGTCGTGGCGGTGATCGCCGGCCGTCCCGTCCCGCTGTTCGCGGGTGCGGTGCCGGAGGAGCAGCTCCGGCCGCTCTTCGAGCAGGTGCTCGAGCTCGCCGCGCAGAACGGCGTGACCGGCTCGGTGCCGACCGGCGCCGCGGATGCGCAGGGCGCGCCGGCCGAGCCGGAGCCCGAGCCGCTGCCGCCGCTGCACGCCGAGGCGTACGAGGCCATCGAGCGGCAGGACTACACCGAGGCGGCCCGGCTGTTCCGCACCGCGATCGCGCAGGACCCGCGGGACGCGGCGGCCGTCGCCGCCCTCGCCCAGGTCGAGCTGCTCGGCCGGCTGCAGACCGTGCCGGGCGACGCCCGCACGCGCGCGGCCGAGGACCCGAAGGACGCCGAGGCGGCGCTCGCCGTCGCGGATCTCGACATGGCCGGCGGGCACGTCGAGGACGCCTTCACGCGCCTCCTCGACACGTTCGCGGCCGTCCCGGCGGGGGACCGGGAGCCGCTCCGCGCCCGGCTGCTCGACTACTTCGCCCTCACGGGCAACGACGACCCGCGGGTCGCCGCGGCGCGCCGCCGGCTGGCCATGCTCCTCTACTGAGGCGGTCCTCTCAGGCCGTGCGGCTCGCGCCCACCGCGGCGCGGGTGCCCGTGAGCACGGCGATCTCGCCGACGAGCGCGTGCGTGGCCGCATCGAGCATCGCGGCGACCGTCTCGTGGATGTCGAGGCTGTAGGCGTACGGATCGAAGACGTCCCACTGGTCGTCCGCCGGCGCCTTCGCTGCGCGCTGCCGCGTCGCCGCCGCGGTCACAACGAGCCGCAGCTTCGTCTCGAGGCGCTCCCCGCGGCCGATCGTCTGGCGCCGCGGCGCCGCGATCGCGTCCTGCAGCAGCGAGGTCAGCTCGATCAGCGAGAACGTGCGGGCCCGCAGCGCCGGGTACTGCAGCACGAGCTGCGCCCGCTGCGCCCGGGTCATGGTGAGCACGAGATCGGCGCGCTCGGCGAGCCCGTCGCTCATCCCGGTCGCGCGGTGGGCTCCGAGGTCGAGTCCGCGCCGCTCCGCGACGGTCTCCAGGGGGATGGGGACCGACATCCAGACCGCGGCGTCCACGCCCGCGCTGAGCACCGCGACCTCGTCGGCGCTGCGGGGCCAGATCCGGCGCAGCTCGCGAGCGGTCAGCGCGGCGGCCAGGGGGCTGCGGCCGACGTTGCGGCTGCCGACGAACAGGATCGTGAACGTCATCTGCGACTCTCCTCGAAGGACGGCGTGGCTCCCAGCGTATCGATCACGATGCGGTAACGACGACGCCTGCCGTGACGGCGGGACGGGCCGGCAGCGGTCAGTACGCCCCGTTGGAGCTCACCACCGCCTTCACCGTGCGCCAGAGGATCTGCAGGTCCTGCGTCATCGACCAGTTCTCGACGTAGTAGAGGTCGAGGCGGATGCCGTCTGCCCAGCCGAGGTTCGACCGGCCGCTCACCTGCCAGAGGCCGCTGAGGCCCGGCGTCACCGCGAGGCGGCGGAGCTCGCGACGGTCGTACTCGGACACCTCGCTCGGGAGGGCGGGCCGCGGGCCGACGAGGCTCATCTCGCCCCGGAGCACGTTCACGAGCTGGGGCAGCTCGTCGAGCGAGTAGCGGCGCAGCACCTTGCCGATCGGCGTGATGCGGGGGTCGTCGACGAGCTTGAACAGGCCCTTGTCCATGCCCTCCGTGAGCGCCGCGCGGCGTGCATCCGCATCCGCGCACATCGAGCGGAACTTGAGGATGGAGAACGGCTCGCCGTTGCGGCCGATGCGCTCCTGCCGGTAGAACACGCCGCCCTCGCTGTCCCGGGCGATCAGGATCGCGACGGTGGCGAAGACGGGGGCGAGCACGACGAGCAGGCCGGTGGCCGCGAGGACGTCGAACGCGCGCTTCGCGAAGCGGCCGGCGCCGCGGTAGTGCGGCGTCTCCACGTGGATGAGCGGCAGGCCGGCGGCCGGGCGGAGGTGGATGCGCGAGCCGCCGACGTCGGTCAGGGCCGGGGCGAGCACGAGCTCGTGCCGGCGCGGCTCGAGCTGCCAGGCGAGGTCGCGGATGCGCTCCGGGGGGAGGTGGTCGCTGCTCGTCGCCATGACGGTGTCCGCGCCGACGCCGCCCAGCACCTGCGGCACCTCATCGACAGGGCCGACGATCGGCAGGTCGCCGAGCGACCCGGTGGACGCGCCGTCGGTGAGCGCGACGCCCACCACGCGGTAGCCGTGACCCGGCTCGCGGGCGAGGTCGGCGGCCGTCTGGCGCACCGAGGCGGTCGAGCCGACGAGCACGACCCGGTGCGAGAACTCGCCGGCGATGCGGCGGCGCACGAGCCACCGGCGCCAGAGCCAGCGCGACACGAGCAGCACGGCGGTCCCCGCCGGGTAGACCGCGATCACGTAGCCGCGGGAGAGGTTCAGGCCGAGGAAGAAGGCGAGCACGATCGTGACGGCGAACGCGGCGAAGCCGGTGCGCAGCACGCGGCGGTACTCGGTGCTGCCGTTACCGATCTCGCGCTCGTCGCGGGTGTCCAGCACGGCGAGCAGCGCGATCCAGAGGACGGCGACGAGCAGCGAGATCTGCGGGTAGGTGAGCCGCAGCAGCTCGGCGTCGTGCGTGGGGATCGGCAGCGGTGCGGTGCCGAGGAAGAGCAGGTGGCACGCCAGCACCGAGACGGCCACGGCGGCGACGTCGGTGACGGCGAGGCGGCGGGCGTATCGGACGGCCCAGCGGCGGGCGGCGGGGACCGCTGATGCTGCGGCGCGGTGGGCGGGTACGGAGAGGGGGGAGGAGGTCATGATCCTTGGCGGTCCATCGGGTCTGGACACGGATCGCCGACGCGGGGTCGTCGGTCGTCCGGCTGGGTGCTCTTCGGCGTGAAGGGCCTGGGGTCGCGGCTGGGGCGACCCGTCAGGAGGAGCGGGAGTCGGACGGAGAGGGCAGCGGGGGACTGCTGAGCATGGGCGGGCTCGATTCGGGATGCGTCGGGACGCGGTGCACGGATGCACTGCACGCGGTGGGTGGGGGATCGCCGGGGAGCGATGCGGACTTCGGCGCTGAGCCGATGGGTGTCGGCCGGTGGGAGCGCTTCGCCGGTTCTCCGACCGTACCGAGGGGCGCATCCCCCGGCAAGGGGACGAACCGGCCCGAACCACCCCCTCTTCGGGGCACCGCCGAATCGGTCACTCGGTGGATCGCCACTTCCGGCCCTCGAAGCGCGGCTTGAGGGCGGGAAGGGGCAACCCGCCTCAGGAGCGCGCTACTTGCGGCGCTTGGGCCGGAGGTAGAGGGCCCCGAGCGGCGGGAGGGTGAGCACCACCGACGCCGGGTGGCCGTGCGACGGCTCGTTCTCCGCCACGACGGAGCCGTAGTTCCCGACGCCGGATCCGCCGAACTCCGCGGCGTCCGAGTTCAGCAGCTCCTCCCACGTGCCGGCGAAGGGCAGGCCGATGCGGTAGTCGCCGACGGGGCGGCCGGAGAAGTTGAACAGGGCGGCGACCGGGTTGCCGTCGCGGTCCCAGCGCAGGAACGCGAGCACGCTGTTGGCCGCGTCGCTGCCGTCGATCCAGCTGAAGCCCGCCGACGACGAGTCCTGCTGCCAGAACGACGGGTTCTCCCGGTAGACGCGGTTCAGCTGGGCGACGAACGACAGCAGGCCGCGGTGCGCGGGCTGGTCGAGGATCCACCAGTCGAGGCTGCGCTCCTGGCTCCACTCGGACCGCTGCCCGAACTCCTGGCCCATGAACAGCAGCTGCTTGCCCGGGTGGGCCCACTGGAACGCGAGGTACGCCCGCACGTTCGCGAGCTGCTGCCACGGGTCGCCCGGCATCTTGCCGATGAGCGAGCCCTTGCCGTGCACGACCTCGTCGTGGCTGATGGGCAGGATGAAGTTCTCGCTGAACGAGTAGAGGAACGAGAAGGTCAGCTCGTTCTGGTGGTAGTTGCGCCACAGCGGATCGTTGGCGATGTAGCGCAACGAGTCGTTCATCCAGCCCATGTTCCACTTGAGCCCGAAGCCGAGCCCGCCGTTGGAGGTGGGATGGGTGACGCCGCCCCAGCTGGTCGACTCCTCGGCCATCATCATCACGCCGGGGTGCAGCTTGTAGGCGGTCGCGGTGGTCTCCTGCAGGAAGCTGATCGCCTCGAGGTTCTCCCGCCCGCCGTAGCGGTTCGGCAGCCACTCGCCGTCCTTGCGCGAGTAGTCGAGGTACAGCATCGACGCCACGGCGTCGACACGCAGGCCGTCGACGTGGAACTCGTCGAGCCAGTACAGGGCGTTCGCCACGAGGAAGTTGCGCACCTGGCTGTCGCCGAAGTTGAAGATCAGCGTGCCCCAGTCCTGGTGCTCGCCGAGCCGCGGGTCGCTGTGCTCGTACAGCGGCTGGCCGTCGAAGTTCGCGAGCGCCCACGCGTCCTTCGGGAAGTGCCCCGGCACCCAGTCCATGTAGACGCCGATGCGCGCCTGGTGCAGCCGGTCGATCAGGTACTTGAGGTCGTCCGGATGCCCGAACCGCGAGGTCGGCGCGTAGTAGCCCGTCACCTGGTAGCCCCACGACGGCTCGTACGGGTGCTCGGCGAGCGGCAGGAACTCGACGTGGGTGTAACCGGTCTCGTGCAGGTAGTCGATGAGCTGGTCCGCGGCGTCGCGGTAGCCGAGACCCTGGCGCCACGAGCCGAGGTGCATCTCGTACACGCTGATCGGCTGGTCGTTCGGGTTCTGGGCCGCGCGGGCGCTCATCCAGCCGGAGTCGCCCCAGCGGTAGCTGCTCTCGGTCACGACGGACGCGGTCGCGGGCGGCGTCTCCGTGTGCCGGGCCATGGGGTCGGCCTTCTCGATCCACTCGCCCGCGGCGGTGAGGATCTCGAACTTGTATGCGCTGTAGGGGGCGAGGTCGGGGACGAACAGCTCCCAGATGCCGTGCACGTCCATCCGCCGCATGGCATGGAGCACGCCGTTCCAGTTGTTGAAGTCGCCGATCACCCGCACGGCCCGCGCGTGCGGCGCCCAGACGGCGAACGCGGTGCCCCACGTCTCGCGGGCGACGCCCGACATCGTGCGGTGGTGCGAGCCGAGCATCTCCCAGAGGCGCTCGTGCCGGCCCTCGCCGAAGAGATGCAGGTCGATGTCCCCGACGGTCGGGAGGTAGCGGTACGGGTCGTCCGCCGTCCAGGTGATGTCGTCCTCGTACGTCGTCTCGAGCACGTAGTCCTGGAAGCCGGCCACCGAGACGCCCTGCCAGACGCCGTGGCCGATGTGCGCCAGCTCGACGCGTGCGCCGCTGTCGAGCACGGCGACGACCTCGCGGGCGAGCGGGCGGAGGGCGCGGATCACGACCGCGTCGGCGTCGGGCAGGCCCGCCGGGTGCTGGCCGAGCACCGAGTGCGGCCCGGTGTGGGTGCCCTCCGCGATCTGCGCGAGCACCTCGTCCGACGGCACCGTCGGCTCGGGCGCGGCCGACGGCGCCTCAGGCGCGGTCACCGCCGCGCCGGTCGCTCCTGCGCTCGCCGTCTCGGGCGTCGTCGCCTCGCTGGTCGCCACCCGGGGCGCGTCGACCTCGGGCACGACCGCCTCGGGCGTCGTCGTGCTCTGCTGCTTCTTCGGCATCGGATGCCTTCCTTCCGCTGGGGGCGCCTCAGGACTCGACGTGCAGGATGTGCACCGGCTCGGCGTACGGGTCGAGGCGGACGTAGTCGTCCGTGCCCCACTGCCAGACCGAGTCGGTGATGAGGTCGTGCGCGGCGAACGTCTCGCCGGGTGTGCGACCGAACAGGGTCGGGTCGAGGTGCACGGTCGTCTCCCGGCTGCCGTGGGGGTCGAGGTTCGCCACGACGACGATCGCGTCCGACCGTCCGGAGTCGGTGAAGGCCCCGTCGAGGTACTTGCTGAACACGAGCACGGCGTCGTCGTCGCTCCAGTGGAAGCGGATGTTCCGCAGCTGGCCGAGGGCGGGGTGCCCGCGCCGGATCGCGTTCAGCCGGGTCAGGTACGGCGCGAGGGTGCGGCCGAGCATCGCGGCCTTCGCCCAGTCCCGCGGCCGGTACTCGTACTTCTCGTTGTCGATGTTCTCCTCGGACCCCGGGCGGGCGACGTCCTCGTACAGCTCGTAGCCGGAGTAGACGCCCCAGGTGGGAGCGGAGGTCGCGGCGATCGCCGCGCGGATCTTGTACGCCGCCGTGCCGCCGAACTGGAGGTACGGCGTGAGGATGTCGTGCGTGTTGACGAAGAAGTTGGGCCGCAGGTAGTCCGCGGATTCGGTCGACAGCTCCGTCAGGTACTCGGTGAGCTCCGCCTTCGTGTTCCGCCAGGTGAAGTAGGTGTAGCTCTGCTGGAAGCCGACCTTCGCGAGGCCGCGCATCATCGGCGGCCGCGTGAACGCCTCCGCCAGGAAGATCACCTCCGGATAGGCGCTGTTCACGTCGTGCAGCAGCCGCTCCCAGAAGCCGAGCGGCTTCGTGTGCGGGTTGTCGATCCGGAAGATCCGGATGCCGCGGTCGATCCAGTGCTGGAAGATCCGCCGCATCTCGAGGTAGCTGCCCTCGGGATCGTTGTCGAAGTTCAGGGGGTAGATGTCCTGGTACTTCTTCGGCGGGTTCTCCGCGTGGGCGATCGAGCCGTCGGGGAGCGTCGTGAAGAACTCGGGGTGCTCGGTGACCCACGGGTGGTCCGGCGAGGCCTGCAGCGCGATGTCGAGGGCGATCTCGAGGTCCAGCCGGGCGGCCGCGTCGAGGAAGTAGGCGAGGTCCTCGTCCGTGCCGAGGTCGGGATGGATGGCGTCGTGGCCGCCCTCCGCCGAGCCGATGCCGTAGGGGGAGCCGGGGTCGTTCGGGCCCGCGGTGAGCGTGTTGTTCGGGCCCTTGCGGTTCGTTCGGCCGATCGGGTGGATCGGCGGGATGTAGACGACGTCGAAGCCCATCTCCGCGATCGCGGGCAGGCGCTTCGCGGCCGTGCGGAAGCTCCCGGAGGTCCACGAGCCGTCCTCGTGCTGCACGGCGCCCTCGGACCGCGGGAAGAACTCGTACCAGGAGCCCCGGCCCGCACGGGTGCGCTCGACGCGCAGGGTGCGGCGCGGGCCCTCGGTGATGAGGCTGCGGATGGGGTCCGCGTCGATCAGCGACGCGACTCCCTCGGAGGTGGCCAGCCGGAGCCGGACCACGGGGTCGGTGTCGCGGTCGCGCAGCGCGCCCGCGGCGTCGGTGAAGGTGCGGCGGGCGTCGTCGCTGCGGCCGTCCTCGCCGGTGGCGCGCTCGAGCAGCCGGGCACCGGCCTCGAGCATGAGCTCCACGTCGATGCCCGCGGGCACCTTGATCCCGGCGTCGTGCAGCCAGGATGCCCAGTCGTCCGACCAGGCGCGCACGTACCAGGTCCACACGCCGGTGCCCTCGATGCGGTGCAGCGCGGTCCAGCGGTCGACGCCGGGCTCGATCAGGGCCATCCGCCTTCGGGTCGTCGTGCCGGCCGGGTCCTCGATCACGACCTCGGCGCCGAGCCGGTCGTGGCCCTCGCGGAACACGGTCGCCGAGAAGGGCAGCACCTCGCCGTCGAACGCCTTCGCCGGCCAGAGGTCGTCCGGCTGCTGGGGGGAGAGGTCGAGGATCGGGATGCGCCCGAGCACCGGCTGCCACGTCTCGCCCTTCGGGCCGCCGCGTCGCACCTCCGTGCTTCGCGCGCTCGTGCTGCCGCCGCGGCCCTGCCGCGTCGTACCGGTCCGGGCCGTGCCCTCGCTCCGCTGAGTGTCAGCCACGAGCCCACTCTAGGAGCGGGGGGCGTCCGCCGGACTGGGGGTTCGCTCAGGCTCGGGCCGTCCGGCGCCTGGGAAGGCCGCGGATGTAAACGTGTGCATTCCGCGCCATGGGCCTCTCTTCCGCGGTCCGAGTCCTGTCGTATGGTGATCGCGGCCGACCTTCAGACGAGTCAGGGGACCACCGCCGTGAAAGCCATCCGCCGGTTCACCGTGCGCACCGTTCTGCCGCAGTCGCTGGGGGCGCTCGACGCCCTCGCGGCCAACCTCCGCTGGTCGTGGCACGAGCCCACCAGGCAGCTGTTCGCCGAGATCGACCCGGTGATCTGGCAGGACATCGCGGGCGACCCGGTCGCCCTGCTCGGGGCCGTCAGCCCGGCGCGGATCCAGGAGCTGGCCGACAACGCCGCCTTCGTCGCGCGGGCGAACGCGCTGAAGGAGGACCTCGACCGGTACACCACCGAGCCGCGCTGGTACCAGTCGCTCGCGTCCGCGCCGAAGCACATCGCCTACTTCTCGCCGGAGTTCGGCATCGCGGCGGCCCTGCCGCAGTACTCGGGCGGCCTCGGGATCCTCGCCGGCGACCACCTGAAGAGCGCCTCCGACCTCGGCCTGCCGCTGACCGGCCTCGGCCTCTTCTACCGGTCGGGCTACTTCAAGCAGTCGATCTCGAGCGACGGCTGGCAGCAGGAGGCCTACCCGGTCCTCGACCCCGACGGCCTGCCCCTCACGCTCACCCGGCACGCGGACGGCACCCCGGCGCTCGTCTCGCTCGCGCTGCCGTTCGGCCGCACCCTGCACGCCCGCATCTGGCAGGTCGCGGTCGGCCGCGTCACCCTGCTGCTGCTCGACACCGACATCCCCGAGAACGAGGAGTCGCTCCGCGGCGTCACCGACCGCCTCTACGGCGGCGGCGGCGAGCACCGCCTGCTGCAGGAGCTGCTGCTCGGCATCGGCGGTGTCCGCGCCCTGCGCATCTGGACCGAGCTGACCGGCGCCCCCGAGGCCGAGGTCTTCCACACCAACGAGGGCCACGCGGGCTTCCAGGGGCTCGAGCGCATCTCCACCCTCATCTCGGAGGGCCTCACCTTCGCCGAGGCGCTCCAGGTGGTGCGCGCCGGCACGGTCTTCACGACCCACACCCCGGTCCCGGCCGGCATCGACCGGTTCGACCGCGGCCTCGTGCAGCAGTACTTCTCCGGCGACCTCCTGCCCGGCGTCGACGTGTGGGAGGTGCTCGCGCTCGGCGCGGAGACCTACCCCGGCGGCTCGCACGACGTCTTCAACATGGCGGTCATGGGCCTGCGCCTCGGCCAGCACGCGAACGGCGTCTCCCAGCTGCACGGGGAGGTGAGCCGCGGCATGTTCGCCGGGCTCTGGCCGGGCTTCGACGCCTCCGACGTGCCGATCACCTCGGTCACGAACGGCGTGCACGCGCCGACGTGGACGGATCCGCTGCTGCTGAAGCTCGCGGAGGACAAGCTCGGCACGTCCGACACGACCGCCGCGGAGTGGTCGTCCGGCGCCGTGACCGACGCGGAGCTCTGGGCCGTGAAGGGGCGGATGCGGGCCAACCTCGTCGCCGACGCGCGCCGCCGCATCACCGAGGCCTGGCACGAGGAGAACCCGGGCGCCTCCGCGCCCGCGTGGTTCGACGAGGTGCTCGACCCCGACGTGCTCACGATCGGCTTCGCCCGCCGCGTGCCGACGTACAAGCGGCTCACCCTCATGCTCGAGGACGAGAAGCGGCTCATCTCGCTGCTCACCTCGAAGAAGCGCCCGGTGCAGCTCGTGATCGCGGGCAAGTCGCATCCGGCCGATGACGAGGGCAAGCGGCTCATCCAGAAGCTCGTCCGCTTCGCGCAGGACCCCGAGCTGCGCCGCCGGCTCGTCTTCCTGCCGAACTACGACATCGCGATGGCGCAGGTGCTCTACCCGGGCTGCGACGTGTGGCTGAACAACCCGCTGCGGCCGCTCGAGGCGTGCGGCACGTCGGGGATGAAGGCCGCGCTGAACGGCGCGCTGAACCTGTCGATCCTCGACGGCTGGTGGAACGAGTACTACGACGGCGAGGACGGCTGGGCGATCCCGTCCGCCGACGCCGCCGGCGATGCCGCCGAGCGCGACAAGCTCGAGGCGGAGAGCCTCTACGACCTCATCGAGAACCAGATCGCGCCGCGCTTCTACCGCCGGGACGACAAGGGCGTGCCCTCCAGGTGGATGAAGTCCGTGCGGCACACGCTCGACACCCTGTCGCCCGAGCTGTCCGCCGACCGGATGGTTCGGGAGTACGTGCAGCGGCTCTACATGCCCGCGGCGAAGGCGGCCGAGGCCATCAGCGAGGGCGACTTCGCCGGCGGCCGCGAGCTCGCGCAGTGGAAGAGCCTCGTGCAGAGCGCGTGGGGCGGTGTCTCCGTCGTGCACGTCGAGAGCGGCGGTCTCGCGCCGGTGCCGCAGGTCGGCGACGCGCTGTCGGTGCGGGCGCAGGTGCAGCTCGGCACGCTCACGCCCGACGACGTCGCCGTGCAGGTCGTCTACGGCACGTCCCGGGAGGGCGACGACCTCGTCGACACCGCGACGGTGGAGCTCGCGCCGCTGCAGGACGACGCGCTCGACGCGCACGACCCGATGACCGGCACGCTCTTCCTCGACGGCTCGACGACGTTCGCCGGCACCGTCACGCTGCAGCGCCCGGGCTCGTTCGGCTACAACGTGCGCGTCGTGCCGAAGAACCCCTACCTGGTCAACCCGGCCGAGATGGGCCTGGTGGCGGTCGCCCACTGACCGGGCATCCAGCCGACCCCCGGCGAAGGGTTGCCACTGGTGGTGACTTCTCGGGCCCGCAAGTCACCACGAGTGGCAACTCCCGAGCTTGCATGACCGGCTGCTGCCACTATCTGCGACCTTGAGCGTCTCAAGACCGCAGAAGGTGGCAACAGCCGGAGTTCGCTAGTCGGCGCGGAAGAGCAGGAGCGCCGGGCCGTCGACCGTCACGGCGCCGCCCGCCTCGGTGACCGTGTCGCGCGCCTCGTCGTCCGCGCTCGACCAGAGCAGCGTGTAGCGGACGATGGCGTCGTGCTCCGGGAGCACGACCGTCTTCTCGGTCTCCTCCCCGTGCAGCACGACGAGGGTGCTGCTGCGCTCGCCGTCCACCGGCACCGCGCGGGCCAGGTACTGCAGGGTCCGGTTCTCGGGCGCGGTCCAGGTCGCGTGGTCCATCCGCGCGCCGGTCGCGTCGAACCAGTGCATCTCGGTCGCGCCCGGCAGCTCCTCGTCGAGCCGGGCGTAGCGCGTTGGCCGCAGCGCCGGGTTCTCGCGGCGGAGCGCGATGAGCCGCTTCGTCACCTCGAGCAGGTCGCGCTGCCAGTCCGCGAGCGTCCAGTTCACCCAGGTCAGCCGGGCGTCATGGCAGTAGGCGTTGTTGTTGCCGCGCTGGGTGCGGCCGAGCTCGTCGCCCGCCACGAGCATCGGCACGCCCGCGGACAGCAGCAGCGTCCCCAGCAGGTTCCGCATCGCGCGGCGCCGTGAGGCGAGGGTCCGCTCGTTCCGGGTCGGTCCCTCCGCCCCGAAGTTGAACGAGTGGTTGTTGTCCGTGCCGTCGCGGTTCGACTCGCCGTTGCCGAGGTTGTGCTTCGTGTTGTACGCCGTGAGGTCGGCGAGGGTGAAGCCGTCGTGGGCGGTCACGAAGTCGATCGAGGCGAGCGGGCCCCGCGCCTCGCTGAAGCGGGAGCTCGAACCGGCGAGCCCGTCGGCCATCGCGCCGACGGAGGTGCGCGGGTAGCCGTCGTTGCGGAGCACGTGCAGGTCGGTCAGCCAGAAGTCGCGCACCGTGTCGCGGTAGCGGTCGTTCCACTCGGACCAGCCGTCGGGGAACCCGCCGGTCTGCCATCCGCCGAGCCCGACGTCCCACGGCTCGGCGATGAGCTTCACGCCGGCGAGCGCGGGGTCGTCGCGGAGCGCGGCGAGCAGCGGCGACTCGGGGGAGTACGCCCCGCCCCCGTCGCGGCCGAGCGTGACCGCGAGATCGAAGCGGAAGCCGTCGATCTGCACCTCCTGCGCCCAGTACTTCACCGAGTCGAGCACGAGGCGCTGCACGGCCCCCTGGCTGAAGTCGAGGGTGTTCCCGCAGCCGGTGGTGTCGAGGTAGCGGCCGGAGTCGTCCTGGCGGTAGTAGGTGCTGTTGTCGATGCCGCGGAAGCCGAGGGTGGGCCCGTCGAGGCCCTCCTCCGCGGTGTGGTTGTAGACGACGTCGAGGATCACCTCGATGCCCGCCTCGTGCAGCAGCCGCACCATGCCCTTGAACTCGGTGAGGACGGCCTGGGGGCCGCCGCGCTGCGCGGCGAGCGTCGCGTACTGCATGTGCGGGGCGAAGAAGCCGACCGTGTTGTAGCCCCAGTAGTTGGCGAGGCCCTGCTTCACGAGGCGGCGCTCGGAGGCGAAGGCCTGCACCGGCAGCAGCTCGACCGCGGTGACGCCGAGCTCGGTGAGATGGGCGACGGTCGCCGGATGCGCGAGGCCGGCGTAGGTGCCCCGGAGGTGCGGTGGCACCGCGCGGAGCTGCTTCGTGAGGCCGCGCACGTGCGCCTCGTAGATCACCGTGTCCTTCAGCGGGGTGCCGGGCCGGCCGACGCCGCCCCAGTCGAAGCCGTCGTCGACCACCACGCCGCGCCAGGCGCCCTCCTCCACGCGGACGAGGCCGCGGGCGTAGGGGTCGAGCAGGTGCGTGTCGCGGGAGAACGCGTGGCGAGGACCGTCCGGGCCGTCGACCCGGATCGAGTAGCGGCGGCCGGGCGTGAGCAGCGACGACGAGGCGGCCCAGACGCCGTCGCCGGCGCGGCGCATCCGCACCGTCCGCTCGACCCAGCCGGGATCGCGGTCGTCGAGGAGGCACAGCTCCATGCGCGTGGCGTGCTCGCTCACCACGCGGAGCGTGCCGCCCTCGGGTCCGGCGCGGACGCCGAGGTCGCGGAGCGGATCCGACACACGGACCGTCGCGCTCTCGAGGACTCCGGTGGCCAGCACCCGCCTACCCTATTCACGCCATGGCCGTCTACCTCGATCACGCCGCAGGCACGCCGATGCGCCCTGCCGCGGTCGCGGCGCTCGCCGAGGCGGCCGGCCGCGTCGGCAACCCGTCGTCGGTGCACGGGCACGGCCAGGCCGCCCGCGCCGCGCTCGAGGAGGCGCGGGAGCGGCTCGCCGCGGTGCTCGACTGCGACCCCCTCGAGGTCGTGCTCACCTCCGGTGGCACCGAGTCGGTGAACCTGGCGATCACCGGTTCGTACCGGGCCGCACGCGGCAGGAGCGACCTGCTCGTCCCGGGCGGCGAGCACGCCGCGACCGTCGAGGCCGTCGACGCGCTCGTCGCGTCCGAGGGCGCCCACCTCGTCCCGCTCGCGGTCGACGCCCATGCCCGGCTGGCGCCCGCCGTGCTCGCCGATGCGCTCGACGAGCATCGGACGACCGCCGCGCTCGTCAGCCTGCTCTGGGCGAACAACGAGGTCGGCACCCTGAACCCCGTGCCGGAGCTCGCCGCCCTGACCCGCTCCTCGGACGTGCCGCTGCACGTCGACGCGGTCGCCGCGTTCGGTGCGATCCCGGTGTCGTTCCGGGCGTCGGGTGCCGACCTGCTCAGCGTCTCGGCGCACAAGGTCGGGGGACCGGCCGGCGTCGGGGCGCTCGTCGTGCACCGCCGGGCGGCGCTCTCGCCGCTGCTGCACGGCGGCGGCCAGGAGCGGGGGCTGCGCTCCGGCACGGTCGCCGTGCCGCTCGCGGTCGCCTTCGCCGTCGCGGCCGAGGAGGCCGTCGCCGACCTCGCCGCAGCGACCGCGCACACGGCCCGCTTGCGCGACAGGGCGCTGGCGGGACTGGTGGCGGGGCTGCCCGGATCCGTCGTCCGCGGCGCGGACACCGCGGTCCCGGGTGCCCGGCTGCCGAACAACCTCCACGTGACGGTGCCGGGCGCCGACGGGGAGGACCTGCTGCTGCTGCTCGACGCCGCCGGCGTCTCGGTGAGCACCGGATCCGCCTGCCTCGCGGGCGTCGCCCGGATCTCGCCGGTGCTGCTCGCCATGGGCCTGCCCGTCGACGAGGCCCGCGGTGCGCTCCGCATCACCTTCGGCCACACCTCGAGCGAGGCGGACGTCGACGCGCTGCTCGCCGCCCTCCCGCGCCTCGCCGCCGCCGTCCGCTGAGGGACCCCGCGTCCGGTGTGGGTTGCCACTTCTGGCCCTCGAGGGCGCGCGTGGAGGGCGGATGGTGGCAACTCAGCTGGTGAGGCCCGGTTCGCGGGGCTTCACCTGGGGTCGCAGCACCTGATCCACGCCGTCCCCGAGGCAGCCGCGCCTACCCTGGTCGCATGAAGGTGCTGGCGGCGATGAGCGGCGGCGTGGACTCCGCGGTCGCCGCGGCGCGCGCCGTCGACGCCGGCCACGACGTCACCGGGGTGCACCTCGCGCTGAACCGCAGCCGCGGCACGCTCCGCGAGGGCAGCCGGGGCTGCTGCACGATCGAGGACGCGATGGACGCCCGCCGCACCGCGGACGTGCTCGGCATCCCCTTCTACGTCTGGGACTTCAGCGACCGCTTCTCCGAGGCCGTCGTCGACGACTTCGTCGCCGAGTACGCCGCCGGCCGCACGCCCAACCCGTGCCTGCGCTGCAACGAGCGGATCAAGTTCGCCGCCCTGCTCGACAAGGCCGTCGCCCTCGGGTTCGACGCCGTCTGCACGGGGCACTACGCGCTCGTCACGACGGATGCCGAGGGTCGCCGGGAGCTGCACCGCGCCTCCGACGAGGCGAAGGACCAGTCGTACGTGCTCGGCGTGCTCACCGCCGACCAGCTGGCGTACGCGATGTTCCCGCTCGGCCGCACGCCGTCGAAGGCGCTCGTCCGCGCCGAGGCCGAGCGCCGCGGCTTCCGCGTCGCGAGCAAGCCCGACAGCCACGACATCTGCTTCATCCCCGACGGCGACACCCGCGGCTGGCTCGCCGACCGGCTCGGCAGCGCTCCCGGGCCCGTCCTCGACACGGACGGCGTCGAGGTCGGCCGGCACGAGGGTTCCCATGCCTACACGGTCGGCCAGCGCCGCGGCCTGTCCCTCACCCGTCCGGCGCCCGACGGCCGGCCGCGCTTCGTGCTCGAGGTGAAGCCCGCGTCGAACACGGTCGTCGTCGGATCCCGTGAGCAGCTCGCCATCGGCGAGCTCGGCGGCGAGCGGTGGTCCTGGTCGGGCGAGGCACCCGCCGGCCTCGACGCCGGCTTCCGCTGCCACGTGCAGGTCCGCGCCCACGCCGACCCTGTGCCCGCCGTCGCCCGGATCACTGCGGAGGGCGTCGTCGTGCGCCCGGACGAGCCCATCCTCGGCCTCGCGCCGGGCCAGAGCGCCGTGCTCTACGACGGCACGCGGGTGCTCGGCCAGGTGACCGTCGACCGCACCGTGCGCGTGCCGGTTCCCGCCTGATCGCAGGCCGCTTTCCTGCAGAATCCGCACAGCGGCGGCCTCTGCCGGACGTCGGTGCCCGCTCCTACACTCGCGGTGTGAGCGATCCCATGACGACCGACGCCACGGCTCCTGTGGACGAGATGCGTGCCCTCACGGAGCGCATCCGTGAGCTGCGGCACGAGTACTACGAGGGCAACGCCTCCACCGCGTCCGACGCGGAGTACGACGGGCTCGTGCACCGGCTCGAGCGGCTCGAGCAGGAGCACCCCGACCTCGCGGCGCCCGACAGCCCCACCCGCACCGTCGGCGGCGCTGCCGAGACCGCGCTGTTCGCGCCCGTCGTGCACGCCGAGCCGATGCTGAGCCTCGACAACGTGTTCAGCATCGAGGAGCTGCAGGCGTGGGCTGCGAAGGTCCGGCGCGATGCGGCGAAGGTCGCGCCCGAGCGGCCCGTCCGCTGGCTCTCGGAGCTGAAGATCGACGGGCTCGCGATCAACCTCCGCTACGAGCGCGGCGTGCTCGTCTCCGCGGCCACCCGAGGCGACGGGATCACCGGCGAGGACGTCACGCCGAACGTGCGGATCATGGGCACGATCCCCGACCGCCTCGCGGGCGCCGGGCACCCCGACGTCGTCGAGGTGCGGGGCGAGATCTTCTTCCCCGTCGCCTCGTTCGACGAGCTGAACGCGATGCAGGCCGCCGCGGGGGAGCGGGTCTTCGCGAACCCCCGCAACGCGGCGAGCGGATCGCTGCGGCAGAAGGAGGAGGGCAAGTCGGAGGCGCGCCTCGCCCTGATGCGCGACCGGCTGCAGCGGCTCCGGATGCTCGTGCACGGCATCGGCGCCTGGCCGGTCGAGCAGATCGAGCGGGAGACGCCCGTCACGGCGCAGAGCGAGGTGTACGACCTGCTCGCGGAGTGGGGGCTGCCCACCTCCACCCACTACCGCGTCTTCGGCACCGTGGAGGAGGTCGAGGGCTACATCGAGCACTACCGGTCCGCGCGGGCGTCCGTCGAGCACCAGATCGACGGCATCGTGATCAAGGTCGACGACCTCGACCTGCACGTCGCCCTCGGCGCGACGAGTCACGCGCCCCGCTGGGCGACCGCGTTCAAGTACCCGCCGGAGGAGGTGCACACGAAGCTGCTCGACATCGTCGTCTCCATCGGCCGCACCGGCCGCGCGACCCCGTTCGCGGTGATGGAGAAGGCGCGCGTCGCGGGCTCCGAGGTGCGCCAGGCGACCCTGCACAACCAGGACGTCGTCAAGGAGAAGGGCGTGCTCATCGGCGACACGGTCGTGCTCCGCAAGGCCGGCGACGTCATCCCCGAGGTGCTCGGACCCGTGGTCGAGCTGCGCACCGGCGAGGAGCGCGAGTTCGTCATGCCCACGCGCTGCCCCGAGTGCGGCACCGAGCTGCGGCCGGCGAAGGAGGGCGACGTCGACCTGCGCTGCCCGAACGCCCGCAGCTGCCCGGCGCAGGTGCGGGGCCGGGTCGAGCACATCGGATCCCGCGGCGCGCTCGACATCGAGGCCCTCGGCGAGGTGGCCGCCGCCGCGCTCACGCAGCCCGACGAGCCGGCCGTGCCGCCGGTCGTCACCGAGGCGGACCTGTTCGACCTCACCCTCGACGACCTGCTGCCCATCCGCACCGTGGTCCGCGATCCGGAGACGGGCCTGCCCCGCCTGAACGACGACGGCTCACCGAAGCGCGTCGCCCCGTTCCGCCGGCAGCTGAACGCCGAGGAGAAGCGGATGGCGCGCGCCGAGGGGAGGAGCCTCGACGGCACCGAGACGGCGCCGTCGAAGCAGGCGACCGACCTGCTCGCGAACCTCGAGCAGGCGAAGACGCGCGACCTCTGGCGCTTCCTCGTCGGGCTGTCGATCCGGCACGTCGGTCCCGTGGCCGCCCGGGCGCTCGCCGCGCACTTCGGCTCGATCGCGGCGATGCGCGCCGCGAGCGTCGAGGAGCTCGCCGCCGTGGACGGCGTCGGCCCGATCATCGCCGAGGCGCTGGTCGACTGGTTCGCCGTCGACTGGCACGTCGAGATCATCGACCGGTGGACGGCCGCGGGCGTGCAGCTCACGACGCCCGGGCATCCCGGACCCGGCGAGGCGACGACCGAGCAGGGGCTGCTCGCCGGCCTCAGCGTGGTCGTCACCGGCACCATCGAGGGCTTCTCCCGGGAGGAGGCGGAGGAGGCGATCCTCGCCGCAGGCGGCAAGGCGGCCTCGAGCGTCTCCAAGCGCACGGCCTTCGTCGTCGCCGGTCCGGGCGCCGGCACGAAGCTGCAGAAGGCCGAGTCGCTGGGCGTCCCGCTGCTCGATGCGGAAGGGTTCCGCATCCTGCTCGAGCAGGGGCCGGAGGCGGCGCGGGCGACGCTCGGCACGACCGGCTGAGCGCTGCCAGGGCGACACGCCGACGACCAGGTCGCCGTACCCGGATCGTGTCCTGACGGGGGATAGCGCCCCCACTTCGGGTCCCCCTACTGTG
The DNA here is from genome assembly GCF_036559085.1 of Amnibacterium sp. Classification (GTDB taxonomy): domain Bacteria; phylum Actinomycetota; class Actinomycetes; order Actinomycetales; family Microbacteriaceae; genus Amnibacterium. Next base: position 55,742 of record NZ_DATBTU010000067.1, on the reverse strand, counting down.
GGGGTCACGCGACCGCCTCGGCCCGGCCGTCGCGCGAGGTCGGGGGATCGGGGGGCGCATGCGCACACGCGTCCTCGTGCTGCTCGCAGCCGCCCTGCTCACCATGGGCGCGGTCGCGGTACCGAAGGCGGGTGGCGATCCGTACCACGCGCCCGACCGCGCCGCCGTGCAGCACGACCTCGGTCTCCTGACCGCCGCCGCGGCCCGGGGCAGCGCCGCCCCGGCCGCGGTGCGCTCCCTCGTTCCGCGGCTCACCGCCTTCGCGGACGTCTCGCCGGCGCCGAAGACGGTCGCCGCCTGGTGGGCGGGCCTGGCGCCGACGACCCGCTCGGTCGTGCTCACGGACGCGCCGGGGATCGTCGGGAATCTGGAGGGCGTGCCCTACACGGTCCGCGACGCGGCGAACCGCGCGGTGCTCGCGGCGGACCTCACCGCGATCCGCGGCTCGCTCGCCGGCTCGACCGGCCGTGGCCGGTCGCAGTTCCTCGCCGAGCGCCTGCGGACCCTGGAGCAGGTCGAGGCGGCGCTGCAGCGCGCGCCGGGGGGCCCGGCCCGATCGCTGATCGCCCTCGACCCGATCACGGGGCAGCGGGCGGCCATCGCCATCGGCGACATCGCCTCGGCGGACTACGTCGACTTCCTCGTCCCCGGGATGTACTTCACCGTCGAGGACCAGATGGTCGACTGGACGAACACGGCCGCCCGCATCCAGGGGGAGCAGCAGCAGTGGCTGCGCCGGTTCCGCGACACGCGCACCTCCGCGGTCGTCTCGTGGATCGGGTACCGCACCCCGAACGTCTTCACCGTCGCGAGCTTCGGCCTCGCGCAGGAGGGCGCTGCCCGGCTGACGGATGCGGTGAACGGCCTGCGGTCCGCCCGCGCCGGGCACGAGCCGTACGTGGCCGTGCTCGCCCACTCCTACGGGGCGACCGCGGCGCTGCTCGCCCTGCAGGCCAAGGCGTTCTCGGTGAACGCGCTCGCGATGGTCGGCGCGCCCGGCAGCCCCGCCCAGTCGGTGCACGAGCTCTCGGTGCCCGCGAAGGACGTCTTCGTCGGGCAGGCGGTCTGGGACGGCATCGCCACGAGCGGCTTCTTCGGCAGCGACCCGGCCGCGCCCTCGTACGGCGCGACCCCGCTCGGGACGTCCGGCGGCGTGGATCCGATCACGGGCGCCGCCCTGCTGCCGGCGCTCGGCCACAACGGCTACTTCGCGCCGGGCAGCGAGGCCATGCGCAACCTGGCGCTCGTCGGCATCGGGCTCGGCAAGGACGTCACCGCGGGGATCGATCACACCTCCGGCACCCTCGCCCTCGCCCGCTGAGCGCGGGGAGCCCATGGCGGCGCTTCGTAGGATGAAGGTCATGACCGACGCGCCCGAACCGGTGGTGATCACCGCCGCCGACGTCCAGCACCTCGCCGGCCTCGCCCGAATCGCACTCACACCCGAGGAGATCGAGCATCTCGCGGGGGAGCTGACCGTGATCGTCGACTCGGTGGCGAAGGTGCGCGAGGTGGCGACGCCCGACGTGCCGGCCACGAGTCACCCCGTGCCGCTCGTCAACGTGCTGCGGCCCGACGTGCCGGGCGCCGTGCTGACGACCGAGCAGGTGCTCTCCGGCGCGCCCGACGCCGCCGACGGCCGCTTCCGCGTGCCCGCCATCCTCGGTGAGGAGCAGTAGTGGCCGCCGCGAACGAGCTGATCCGCGCCACCGCCGCCGACCTCGCCGACCGCCTCGCCTCGGGCGAGGTGTCGAGCGTCGAGGTCGTCCGCGCCCACCTCGATCGGATCGCCGAGGTCGACCCAGACGTGCACGCCTACCTCCACGTCGCGGGCGAGCCCGCGCTGGCGCGCGCCGCCGAGCTCGATCGGCTGCGCGCCGCCGGGGAGGCACCGAGCCCGCTCGCCGGCGTGCCGGTGGCGATCAAGGACGTGCTCTGCACGTCCGACATGCCCTCGACCGCCGGCTCCCGCATCCTCGAGGGCTGGGTGCCGCCGTACGACGCCACCACGGTCGCCCGGCTGCGCAGCGCCGGCCTCGTGCCGCTCGGCAAGACGAACATGGACGAGTTCGCGATGGGCTCCTCCACCGAGCACTCCGCGTACGGCCCGTCGCGCAACCCGTGGGATCTCACCCGCATCCCCGGCGGCTCGGGCGGCGGATCCGCGGCCGCGGTCGCCGCGTTCGAGGCGACCGTCGCGCTCGGCAGCGACACCGGCGGCTCGATCCGCCAGCCCGCCGCCGTCACCGGCACGGTCGGCGTCAAGCCCACCTACGGTGGCGTCTCCCGCTTCGGCGCCATCGCGCTCGCCTCGTCGCTCGACCAGGTCGGTCCCGTCTCCCGCACCGTCCTCGACGCCGCGCTCGTGCACGACGTCATCGGCGGCCACGACCCCAACGACGCGACGAGCCTCGAGGACCTCTGGCCCTCCTTCGCCGCCGCCGCCCGCGAGGGCGCCGCGTCCGGCTCGCTGAAGGGCCTGAAGGTCGGCGTCGTGCACCAGCTCGACGGGTCGGGCTTCCAGGGCGGCGTGCGCCGGCGCTTCGGCGAGGCGCTGAAGCGGATGGCCGAGGCCGGCGCCGAGATCGTCGAGGTGCAGGCGCCGCACTTCGAGTACGCGCTCGCCGCGTACTACCTGATCCTCCCCGCGGAGGCGTCGAGCAACCTCGCGAAGTACGACGCCGTGCGCTTCGGACTCCGGGTCGACCCCGGCAACTCGACGATCGAGCAGGTCACCGCGCTCTCCCGCGAGGCCGGCTTCGGGCCCGAGGTCAAGCGCCGCGTCATCCTCGGCACCTACGCGCTCTCCGCGGGCTACTACGACGCGTACTACGGCAGCGCACAGCAGGTGCGGACCCTCGTGCAGCGCGACTTCGACGCGTGCTTCGCGCAGGCGGACGTGCTCGTCTCACCCGCCGCGCCCACCACCGCGTTCAAGATCGGCGAGAAGATCGACGACCCGCTCGCGATGTACCTGAACGACATCACGACCATCCCGGCGAACCTCGCCGGCGTCCCGGGGCTCGGGATGCCGATCGGGCTCGCACCCGAGGACGGCCTGCCCGTCGGGCTGCAGATCATGGCGCCGGTCCGCGAGGACGCGCGCCTCTACCGCGTCGGCGCGACGCTCGAGGCGATCCTCGAGCGGGAGTGGGGCGGCCCGCTGCTCCAGCACGCGCCGGAGCTCGGCGCCGTCCGCGGCGACCGCATCCGCACGACGCCCGGCACCGCACCCGTGCCCGGGGCCGGCACCGAACCCGACGGGGGGACCCGATAGTGGCCGATGTGCTGATGGACTACGACGAGGCGCTGTCGAAGTACGAGCCCGTGCTCGGCTTCGAGGTGCACGTCGAGCTGTCGACCCGCACGAAGATGTTCTCCTCCGCGCCGAACCCGGCCGCGGCGGACAGCGAATCGGCGGGCCCGAACACCATGGTCGCGCCGGTCGACATGGGCCTGCCCGGGTCGCTGCCGGTCGTGAACGAGCAGGCGGTGCGCTACTCGATCTCGCTCGGGCTCGCGCTCGGCTGCTCGATCGCCGAGACCTGCCGCTTCGCCCGCAAGAACTACTTCTACCCGGACCTCGGCAAGAACTACCAGATCAGCCAGTACGACGAGCCCATCGCCTTCGAGGGGTCCGTCGAGGTCGAGCTCGAGGACGGCACCATCTGGACCGTCCCGATCGAGCGCGCGCACATGGAGGAGGACGCCGGCAAGCTGACGCACGTCGGCGGCTCCACCGGCCGCATCCAGGGCGCCGACTCCTCGCTCGTCGACTACAACCGGGCGGGCGTGCCGCTCGTCGAGATCGTCACGAAGCCGATCGTCGGCGCCGGCGCGGCCGCCCCGCAGCTCGCGAAGGCGTACGTCGCCACGATCCGCGACATCGTCCGCTCCCTCGGGATCTCCGAGGCGCGGATGGAGCGGGGCAACCTCCGCTGCGACGCGAACGTGTCGCTCCGCCCCCGGGGCCAGGAGCGCTTCGGCACCCGCACGGAGACGAAGAACGTGAACAGCCTCCGCTCCGTCGAGCGGGCGGTGCGCTACGAGATCCAGCGGCAGGCGGCGATCCTCGGCGCCGGCGGCACGATCATCCAGGAGACCCGGCACTGGCACGAGGACACCGGCATGACCTCCGCCGGGCGGCCGAAGTCGGATGCGGACGACTACCGCTACTTCCCGGAGCCGGACCTGCTGCCGATCCAGCCGTCGGCCGAGCTGATCGCCGAGCTGCGCGCGGCGCTGCCCGAGTCGCCGACGCAGTTCCGCAAGCGCCTGCAGGCCGACTACGGGTTCACGGACAGCGAGTTCCGGGACATCCTGAACGCGAACGTGCTCGTCGAGCTCGAGGAGACGGTCGCGAAGGGCGCCGCTCCGGCGCAGGCGCGCAAGTGGTGGCTCGGCGAGATCCTGCGCATCGCGAACGCGCGCGGCGTCGAGCCGGGCACCCTCGTCTCGCCGCTGCACGTCTCGGAGCTCATCGCGCTCGTCGAGAACGGGGACCTCACCGACCGGCTCGCGCGCCAGGTGCTCGAGGGTGTCGTCGCGGGGGAGGGCTCGCCCGAGCACGTCGTGCAGGCCCGCGGGCTGGCGGTCGTCTCCGACGACACGGCGCTGCTCGCGGCGATCGACACGGCGCTCGCCGCGCAGCCCGACGTGCTGCAGAAGATCCGCGACGGCAAGGTGCAGGCAGCAGGCGCGGTCATCGGCGCGGTCATGAAGGCGATGCGTGGCCAGGCGGATGCGGCTCGCGTGCGCGAGCTCGTGCTGGAGCGCGCCGCGGGCTGAGCGGGATCGGGGAGGCGACGGTGGACGTGATGGAGCCCGCGCGGGCCTCGGTGCGCGTCGAGTCGCGGCGCGTGCGCATGGCGGAGCTCGGGCCGGAGAACCCGCTGCCCATGGTCGGCGAGCCGCTGCAGGTGCCCGTGTCCTTCGACGCCTCGGTGCCCCGCGAGATCGTCGAGCGCGCGGGGACCGGGTACCCCCGCTGCCTGCATCCGTACCGCGCGCAGGACGGCTACTCGCGCGTCCGCATCGAGCGGGAGCTGCGGGCGGTCGTGCTCGAGAACGAGCGCCTCACGGCGGTGTTCCTGCCGGAGCTCGGCGGCCGGCTGTGGGAGCTCGTCGACCGCACGACCGGCACCTCGCTGGTGCACACGCCCCAGGCGATCCAGTTCGCGAACCTGGCCCTCCGGAACGCCTGGTTCGCGGGCGGCATCGAGTTCAACATCGGGACGAGGGGGCACTCGCCGACGACCTGCTCGCCGCTGCACGCGGCGCTGCTGCCCGGGCCGGACGGCACCGAGGTGCTGCGGATGTGGGAGTACGAGCGCCTCCGCGGGGTCGTGACGACCATCGACGCCTGGCTGCCGCCCGGGTCACCGTCCCTGTACGTGCGGGTCACCGTGCGGAACCCCGGCGACGCCGCGGTGCCGATGTACTGGTGGACGAACGCGGCCGTGCCCCAGCTGCCGGGGACCCGCGTCGTGGCCCCCGCCGACTCCGCGTTCCGGACCGACTACGAGGGCGGGGTCACGCGGGTCGATCCGAGGGACGACGACGGCGTGGACTGCACCTGGCCCGCGCGCAGCCCCGCCGCCCGGGACTTCTTCTTCGACCTCCCGCCGGGCGCGCTGCCGTGGATCGCCGCCGTCGACGAGCACGGCGGCGGCCTCACGATGCTGTCGACGCGAGCGCTGCCCGGGCGGAAGCTCTTCACCTGGGGGAGCGGCCCCGGCGGGCGACGGTGGCAGCGCTGGCTGAACCCCGAGGACGACGGCGACTACTTCGAGATCCAGTCCGGCCTCGCGCCCACCCAGTTCGAGCACGTCCGGCTGCAGGGCCGGGCGGAGCTCGCCTGGACCGAGGCCTACTCGACCGCGGGCGTCGACCCCGCCGTGGCGCACGGCGACGACTGGTCCGCGGCGGTCGCCCACTGCGGCGAGCGGCTCGCCGCGCGCTCGGCCGCGCTCGCCGCCGCCGACGAGGCGCTGCACGGGATGCGGGACCGTCCGCCCGTCGTGCCCGTCCTCGCGGGCAGCGGCTGGGGCGCCCTGGAGGACCGTCGCCGCCGTGCGTCGGGGGACGCGCCGCCCGCCGTCGATCCGGGCGCACCGTTCGGCGACGACACCCTCGGGGACGCGCAGCGTCCGTGGCTGGAGCTCCTCGAGCGCGGCCGGTTCCCCGGTGCGGCACACTTCGTGGCCGGCGCCGGCTGGAGGGCGCTCCTCGAGGCCGCGCAGGCCGACGCGGCGACCCTGCTGCACCGCGCGACCCTCGCGCACGCCGAGGGGCGCGTCCATGACGCAGCGGAGTGCTACACCGCATCCCTCGACGCCGGCGCGAGCGCTCCCGCGCATCGCGGCCTCGCCCTGGTGCTGCTCGAATCCGGGGACGTGGACGGCGGCGCCGGCCACCTCGAGGCGGCCTGCGCCCTCGATCCCTCGAGCAGAGCGCTCCTGGTCGAGGCCGCGACGGCACTGCTCGCGGCGGGACGCCCGGACCGCGCGCTCGCGCTCCTCGACACCATGGCGGTGCCCGCAGTGGCGGAGGGGCGGACCGGCTACCTGCTCGCGCTCGCGGCGACACGCACCGGGGACACCGCCAGAGCGGCCGAGATCCTCGACGCGGGACTCGAGGTGCCGGACCTCCGGGAGGGCGAGGACTCGCTCGCCGACCTGTGGCGGGAGGTACGGCCGGGCGTCGAGGTCCCCGCCGTCCTGCGCTTCGACATGCGCGAGACGGACGGGGCCTGACGAGGTCTCAGCGGCGGCCGAGCCGCCGGTCCGCTCCTGCGAGGTCGTAGGGCAGCCCGTAGTGTGCGAACACCGCGGCCTCCTGGTCACGGGTGAGCTCGCCGTCGGTCGGGATGGACGGCGAGTCCCGCGCGAGCTTCTTGTCGATCTGCACCTTCACGTAGCCGGGAGCCACGACGCCGCCGTGCAGCGGCACGAAGATCAGCTTCTTGCCCACGAGACCGATCTGCACGCCGCCGAACGCGGGCTCGTCGATCCCGGTGTCGTAGTAGATCGATTCCAGCGAGCCGATCTTGTCGCCCTTGGGGTCGACCACGTCGTGACCGACCCAGAGGCGGATGTTCTCTGCGGGGAAGCTCATGTGGGAACTCTCGAGGATCCTGCTGACCGTCGGCTGCGCATCCGCTATGGACGGCGGCGCTGCCCCAGACTGGGGCGATGGCCCGGCTCTGGTTCGCGATCGCGGCGGGCGTCGGCGTGCTGGCGGCCGTCGCCGGGCTGGCGATGATCCTGGTCGCGCCTGCCCCCGCATCGTTCGGGTGGACCGCCTACGCGCCGCTGCCGAAGACGGTGTACGCCCCGCCGTCGTCCCACCAGCCCCTCGGGCTGCTGCTCGTGGTGGCGGGGTCGGCGATGGCCGGCTCCGGGCTCACGGGCGTCGTGCTCGCCCGGCGCGGGCGACCCTGACCGCGCCGGCACCTCCTCATCCGGCCGTGAGGCCGTCCCGCCTGCAGAGCGTCGTCGGATGCGCGTCCTTCGGGAACACCTCGAACGCACCGTCCTTCGTACGGCAGACGACGAGCTCGGATGCCGGTGCGGCCGTGCTGGAGCCCGACGTGTCGTACGCACCCTTCGACACGGCGCCGGCGCAGGCGGCCGCCACCGCCGCGGCGTCGGCGTGGGCCGGCAGCGGAGCGAAGGTGACCTTCGAGCGGGCCTCACTCGTCGCGTGGCAGGCGATCCCGCCGGCCGAGGACGCCGCCGAGGTGCCGCCGCCGGCCGCCGACCCCGAGCTGCCCCCAGCGCTGCCGAAACCGGTCGAGAGCACGGGGTGCACGAGCACGACCGCGCCGACGAGGATCGCGACGCCCGCCGCGCTCGACGCGACGCGGGTGCGGATCGCCGCACGGCGTCGGATACGGGTCAGCACCTGCTGCTCGACGGCCCGCAGCCGTCGCTCGTCGGGGAGTCCGTCGCTCATCGCATCCCCCGTTCCTCGGCGAGCTCGCGGCGGAGCCGCCCGCGCGTGCGGCTCAGCCGGTTGCGCACCGCGGACTCCGTCAACCCCGACCGGACCGCCGCCTCCGCGTAGCTGAGATCCTCGACGAGGCAGAGCCGGGCCACGAGCGCGTCGAGCTCCGGCAGGCGCGCGAACGCCCGCTCGAGGTAGTCGTCGACCTCGGGCGCCTCGACGGCGGCGAGTGCGAGTGCGCCGTCGCCCGCCTCGTGCCGCTGCCGACGCTGCATCGCCCGCCGCCGGTTCGCGGCGAGGTGCTTCACGGTCACGATCAGCCAGGGGAGCGCCGACTCGCCCACGAACCGCAGTCGGGCCCGCTTCGTCCAGAGCAGCACGAACGCGTCCTGCACGAGCTCCTCCGCATCCGCCACCGTGCCCACCTGCCGGAACGCCACCGCGTAGACGACGCCGCTGTGCCGCTGCAGCACCTGCTTGAACGCCGGTTCGGCCGCACGGCCGGCGGCGGCGAGCAGCACCCGATCCGAAGGCGCGGGCGCCTCCGGCTCGCTGGGCTCCAGCGCCACACCGCCTCCGATCGTGCTCGGCCTCACGCCCCGGGCGCTCCTGCGATGCGGCGGCGGCGCCGCACCTGGCGAACGGCCCACCATCCCACGAGGGCGAGCAGTCCGACCACGACGACCCACGGGAGCAGCAACCCGACGATCACGGCGAGCGTGGCGAGCGTCCTCCCCAGCGCGGTGAGCCCCGCGAGGAACCCGGCGACGAACGTCCCCGGGCCGCTGCTCCGCACCAGCGGCGGCGACTCGACAGTGATGCCGAGGGTCGCGTAGGACACCTGATCCGCGAGGTCCTTCTGCTGTGCGAGCAGCTGCTCGAGGTCCGTCTGCCGGGTCGTGAGGCTCGACTCGATCTCCACGAGGGCGCCGGTGTCGGTCGCTCGGGCGAGCAGCGTCTGCAGGCGGGCGATCGACGTGCGGAGGTTCGCGATGCGGACCCCGTAATCGGTCACCTGTGAGGTGACGTCGGTGCTGTGGACGCTCACGGATCGCGTCCTCCCGTGGTGCTCGATCGCGGTCAGGGTCGAGTCGAAGACCGCCGAGGGGATGCGCACCGTGAGGTCGGTGGACGCCTGGCCCTTCGGCTGCTCGCTGAGCGACTGCACGCGACCGCCGGCGCCGGTGACGACGGTGCTGATCGCGTGGGACGCCGCGATGGGGTCGGATGACAGCAGGTCGAGGTTCCCGGTGGTGACCACGGCCCGGTCGTCGGCCGTCGCGCTCGAGTGGCCGGCCGCCGCGCCGGTGGTCTTCCCTCCGGCGTCGGACGCGCCCACCGCATAGCCGCCCGATCCGGCGGAGGATGCCGAGGAGCCGCCGCTGCCGGAGCCGGTGCAGCCGGCGAGGGCTCCGGTGAGGAGGACCGTGCTCGTGGCGAGCAGGACGATGGTGAGGCGACGCGGTCGGGCGTTCATACCCGGACATGTGCGGTGCGTCCTCGTCCGTCTCAGGGGTTATCGGATCGTGATCGAGTGCCTCCCCGCTCCGGACGGATGCGGTTCAGCTCGGCCACGAGGTCGGCGCAGAGTCCGTCGTGCCTCGGACCGAGGGCGGTGCTCGGGTCGCTCCATCGCTCGTCCGGGTACCGCCACACCGGCCGATGCACGAGCTCCGGCGGCTCCCACGAGTAGCGGGGCCAGACGTGGGCATGGAGGAACTCGTCCTGGTTGCCGAGGATCTCGAGGTTCACCCGACGGAACGCGGGATCTCGGGCGCGGCAGACGCGGGTGACGGCCTCGCCGAGGTCAGCGAGATCGGTGAGGAACGCGATCCGCGACGTCCGATCGAGGTCCGACAGCGTGCTCACGCCTGGCCGGTCGGTGAGCAGCACGCAGTAGCCGGGGAGCCACTGCACGTCGCCGATCACCGCGAAGCCGGCGTCGAGCCGGGTCAGCACGGTCGGGTTGCGTCCTGCGAGCGCTGACCCGACCCGGTCCGTCCGCCAGTCGCTCATTCGTCCTGGGTAGCAGGCCGGCCTGGGCCTCTCATCGCCGGGCGAGCACCGCGAGGATCGGCCGATGTCGCGCGCCGGAGCCGTCCTCGGTGGTGAGCACCGAGAAGCTGCGCACCTGCCAGCGCGCGCCGAGCAGCACGTGATCGATCGGCATCGCCAGCAGCGGCGGCACGGCCGTCGGCCAGGTGCCGAGCGATGCGTCGCCGCGGAGCGCCGCCGCATCGCGGCAGCCGCCGATCCGCGGGCCGCCGAAGTCGTCCAGCGTGCCGTTGAAGTCGCCGACCACGACGACGTCGGGTGACTCGCAGGCGGCGGCCACCTCGTCCAGCTCCGCGTTCCAGAGGCCGTTGCCGAACAGGGAGGGCTGTGCCGCGTGCAGCGCGACGACGATCGGGAGCCGGGCGTCCGTCGGCTTCGCGATCGCCGACGTGCCAGGCGCCACCCGCAGCCCGCCGCCGTCCCGGTAGGACGCGAGCCGGCCTGCGACGAGCACCTCGGTCGCAACCCGGCTCGTGCCGATCGACGGTACGGCGGTCACCGGGAGCGCCGCGGCCGCGAACGCCGGGATCCAAGCGGCGCCGTTCTCCGCGGGCGTGATCTCCGGGAGCACGACCACGTCCGCGTGCTCCCGCGCGGCGACGCGAGCGACGAGAGACGGCTGCACGAGGTCGCCGTTGATGTTCCAGGACAGGACCCGGATCGTGCCGGGCGCGGGAGGGCCGGCGGTCTCGATCCTCGTTCCGCGGCTGAGGCCGATCACCAGGCCGACGGCCGCGACGAGCACCAGCGCGACGCCGGCGAGCAACACGAGCCGCCTGGTTCGTCGACGGACACCGAGCAGCAGCAGGACGACCCCGAGCACCGCCATCACGGCGGTGATCGCGTTCCGCGGAGCGACGAGCGCGGCGACGACGGGCAGGCGCCCGAGGCCGAGCGGACCGGCCAGCTGCAGCGCGAGGCCCACCAGCAGCAGGGCCACGCCGAGCGCGACGCCGCGTCTCACCGGCGGTTCACCGAGATCCTCATCTCCTGCTCGCCCGCAGCACCCTCGTCACTGGATGAGTCCGGAGACCAGGTTGATCGCCGTCGCGAGCACGACGGCGCCCGTGAGGTAGGAGAGCAGGCCGTGGCGCAGCACGGCGCCGCGGATGCGGTGCGAGTCGATGGCGGTGTCCGAGACCTGGAAGGCCATGCCGATGGTGAAGGCGAGGTAGATGAAGTCGCCGTACGCGGGCGGCGTGCGCTGGTTGAAGTCGATCCCGCCGCCCTCGTCGAAGTAGAGCGCGGCGTAGCGGAGCGCGAAGAGCGTGTGGGTGACCAGCCACGACAGCGCGACCGTGCCGAGGGCGAGCGCGACCATCCCGATCCGCGTGGCGCCGGAGGTCGTGCCCGCCCCGATCAGCAGCAGGGCCACCGCGCCGAAGCTCGCGATCGTGGCGACGGCGACCAGCACGTGGGACGCCGTACGGCTGCCATCCTCGCGCGTCGCGTGCGCACCCGTTTGGGTCGGCGGGATGCGGCCGATCGTCACGGCGATGACGAGCAGGAAGGTGCCCGCCGCGGCGGCCCATCCGGCGGCCGGCGCCACGAGCCAGCCACCACCGCCGAGACCCACGCCGAGCGTGGCGACGGTACCGACCACGGCCATGAGCACGACCCGGACCCAGGAGTCGAAGCGGTTCCGGTCGTAGGTGTTGACGCTGGACATGCGGACACCGAACCACGACGGGGAGCCCCTGGGCGGCGGGCAGGGGCGTGTCGCCGGTCGGAGGTGGCCCTACTGCTTCCTGCGGATGAAGAACACGACCCCGGCGACGATCACGACGACCACCAGGATCAGGATGACCACGAGCGCGACGTTGATCACCGGGGTCGAGGTGCCGGCCTGCAGCACGCCGATGGTGGACAGGGTGGCGAGGGTCTCCAGCGGCATGGCCGAAACCTAGGGAGCGATTCCGGACACCCGCCGAGCGGATGCTGACGAGTGCTTCCGGCGGAGCGTCAGATGCGGGCGCGCACCGCGGGTTCGGTGGTCCGCACCGTGCCCCAGCGGGAGCGCCATTCCATCCGGCCTCCGGGCAGCAGGGTCACCGTCCAGCAGCCGTCGTCCTTCACGGCGTGATGCCCTCGGCAGAGGCAGACCAGGTTGTCGGGTGAGGTGGGGCCGCCGTGCTCGTACCGGCGGACGTGGTCGATGTCGCATCGGTTCGCCGGCCGCCCGCATCCGGGAGCCCTGCAGGTCTCGTCCCGCACGATCAGCCAGCGCTTCAGCACTTGGGGGATCCGGCGCGCCTCCGCGTCGACCGCGGCCAGGTCGCCGGTGATCGGGTCGGTGAAGACCCGGGTCCAGCTGTCCGCGTCGCCCGCCAGGCGCTTCGCGGTCTCGATGTCGATCGGGCCGTACCCCGCGAGGTTCGGGCACTCGTCGCCGAGGCCGAGCAGGGTGAGCGCGGGGATGGTCAGGATCACGGTCGGCGTGACCGCCTTGCGAGCCGGCTCGCCCGCGCCGGGGCCGGCGTCCTGGCAGAGGCCCTGCAGCAGGATGTCGGTGGCGACGTCGAAGCGCAGGGCGCCGAAGCAGCGGTCCTCGCCCGGCAGGCCGTGCAGCGCGACCGCCTGCTGGTGGACGCCGTCCTCGATCGCCGCGAGCACGTGCGCGGGCCCGATCAGGGTCCATGCGGCCTGCCCGTCGGGCAGCGGCTGGATGGTGGAGTGCCGCGACCGCGCTGCGCGGGCTGCGCGTTCGGGCGCCGCTCCGGGGTCCAGTCGTTCCCGGAGCCGATGGAGCCGTTGCTTCAGGTCCGGGGCCGACAGCGTGGAGAGCAGCAGCGCCGCGGCCTCGTCGAACCGTCGCCGCGGCTCGCCCTCCAGACCGTCCGCCTGCTGGTGTGTGAGATCGAGCAGGCGCCAACTGCATTCGCCGGCGAGGAAGACCTCCCAGGAGCGGGGGAGCGACCCGCGCACCGCGGATGCGGTGTCGAGCAGGTGCGCGGCGCCCCGCTGCGACATCCGCAGCACCGTGCCGGCGGCGACGAGGAAGCCCTTCGCCACGTAGCGATCCCGGCTGGTCGGCTCGCCGGCGATCTCCGCGTCCTCCATGGTGACGCGGTAGGCCTCGAGCAGCGCGACGATCCGCGCCGCTTCAGCGATCTGCAGCTCGCGCTGGCGATCCCCGACGTGCTGCATCACCGCGGCGAGCACCGCTCCGGGCTCCGGGAGCACCGGTTCGGGGAACGACGGCTCCTGGTCGAGCATGACCTGCCTCCGGACGGATGAGAACTGATCCATCGGGTGGCACGATCCCGTTGACGACGAGTCTAGAACACGCGTTCGAATGTCGCAACTCCGAACCGGGTCTTCCGGGGCGGGATAGCCAGTGGGCGGAGTGGGTGGAGCGACCTGAGCGGGTGGTGATCTTCAGCTCTCAGCGCCGCGTTCGACGCGGCCCGATCGCGAGCAGCGATCCGACCGGCGAGCAGGCTCCACGGCGCTCGCCAGTCCGAACGCTGCTCGGGGGGCCCGTGGCGACGAGCGCGCGGGTCAGTACCCCGCGCAGGAGACGTCGAAGTCGAAGGATCCCGAGACGTACTGCGTCAGCGTGATCGCCCCGCCCGTGAAGGGCTTGACGCCGCAGTTCGACTGCGCGCCCTTCAGGTTCGACGCTCCGGCGCCCCACTCGGGCAGGCCGATGAGCGGGTTCGTCTCGCCGTCGGGCAGGTTCGGGACCGCGCTGCCGGTGCCGCCGGTGATGGTCACGTACTGCGCCGTCGACGAGTAGACGCCGACGCGGGTCGTGCCGTCGGACGAGGCCCGGGCGAGCGCGGTCGCGGCGCCGGCGAGCGAGGCCGCGTTGGCGGTCGTGCTGCCCGCCCAGGTGTTGCTCGTCTCGGTGTCGAGCCACCAGCGCAGGGTGCCCGAGTACGAGCTCCCGAGCGTCTCCTCGGCGTACTCGACCGCCTGCATCGCCCGGACGTAGCCGTAGACGTAGGAGCAGGCCGGACCGTACGGATCGGACGCCGGGCTGCATCCGACGGCGCTGCCGTTCGGATACGTGACCGGTGCGGTCGGGAGGGACGCGGTCGGACCTGGGACGGTGCGGTCGATCGGCGGACGATCCGAGTCGGACGAGGGCCACCAGGAGCCCTGGCCGGCCGGGTTCGCGGTGTTGATGTACAGCGATGCGCGGTCCTGCTGGGAGCCGCCGATCGTCTGCGTCGCCCAGGTGAACTGCTTCGCGAGGCAGGGGTTGAAGTCCTTCGCCGTGCCGCCGTTCACGCCGATCACGCCGAACAGCCGGTTCGACGGCGGCGTCAGGGAGCACTGCGGATAGGAGATGTCCGAGCCCGTGGTCGCGGTCGGCGTCTTCGCCGGCGCAGGGGCGGTCTTCGCGGGGGCGGTCTTCGCCGGGGCGGCCTTGGTCGGCGCCGACGTCGCGGTGGTCGTCGCCGACCGCCGCGTGGCCGGTGCGGTCGGCCGCTTCGAGGCGCTCGCGTGCTTCGGAGCCGTCGGATCCGTCGTCGCCACGCGCGGGGCGGGCGCGGTCGCCACGGCGGGATCCGCCTGCGGTGCGACGAGGGCCGACACGGGGATGGAGCCGCCGCCGCCGGGCACCGTCTGATTCGCGAAGGCGGCCTGGGGCAGCGCCACGAGAGCCGCTGTCATCAGCGCCGCCGCAGCGATCCCGCGGGCGAGGGAGCGGTGCATCGGAACAGTGTGGGTCACGGGCGGGGGATCGCGGAGGATTTCTCCACCGCGGTTCGTATCCCATTCCGGGGGGCGAGGTGCGCATCGAAGAACGCGAGCACCTCCGCCGGGTGGAAGTTCGACCGGTCGCCGTGGTTCCCGGTGGTGCGGATGTAGGTCACCGAACCGCCCGCGGCCCGGCCCTCCGTGACGCAGACGGCGGCGTTGCGAGACGCGTCGACGACGGTGTCGTCGGGTGAGGCCCAGACCATCATCGGGACGGGAGGCACCTGCACCGGGGAGACCGCGCTGCGGTCGAGGCCGGCCCAGGCCTTCGTGATCGCCGCGGCGAAGGCCGGCTTGTGCTCCATCGTGCGGAGGTCGCAGACGGGATACCACGCGGTGACGGCCGCGACGTCCTGCATCCGCGCGGCGAGCTGCATGGTCGCGAGGCCGCCCATCGACTCGGCGACCAGGTCGACCTGGTGCACGTCGTACCTCAGCTCGGCCCACGTGATCAGCCGCTCGTACTCCTGGACGCTGGCCGGGTCGCCCCAGGCCCGGTCGTCGGCGTCGGCCGCGAGCACCACGTAGCCGTGCCGAGCGAGCTCCTGCGCGACGGCGCGGTCGTGGTCGATCGTCAGGATCGCGTCGTGCGTCTGCCCGCTGCCGTGCACGAAGACGGCCAGGGCCCGTGGGTGCGCCGGGACGAGCAGCACCGACGACGTGTGCGGCTCGTCGACCGTCGTCGCCGCCACCGCTGCGGCGGCGGACCGGGCCGAGATCGGCGCGGGTGCCGGGCCGCTCAGGCCCGTGCCGGAAGGCGTCGTGGCCGCGCAGCCGGACAGCGCGGCCGCTGTCACGACCATCGCCGTGAGCGCGCCGACCAGGCGGCTGCTGAGATGGGGGAGCGGGGCGGGCACCGCGCCATTCTGCGCGACTCGGACGGGGTCCGCACGCATCGGCGTGGAACAGGAATCCCTGGACAGCGGCGCCTCAGGGTCGACGTTCAGGGAACGCGGCCGGGGCTCAGAGGATCGGCTTGCCGCCGGTCACGGCGACCCGCGCACCCGACATGCAGCTCCCCTCGTCGGATGCGAGCAGCACGTACACGGGGGCGACCTCAGCCGGCTGGACGGGCCGGCCGAAGGGCACCAGCCGCGGGATCGGCTCGAAGTACCTCGCGACGCAGGTGCTGCCGCTCGAGCAGGGCAGCCACGGCTACGACATCTTCAAGCACAAGAAGGAGGGCGGCCTGCGGCCGGTCTTCACGCCCTGACCGCCTCTTCCGGCTGTCGCACGCCGGGTCTAGGTTCGCGCCACAGGACGGAGCGGTTCCGTTCGTGGACGGAGCCACATGTTCGAGCAGGCCACGACCTTCGGCGGGATCTCCGTCGACGACCTCGACGCCGCCCGGCGCTTCTACGGGGAGACGCTCGGGCTGCGCATCCACGAGGGCACGGGCGGCGTGAACGTCGAGCTGCCCGGCGACGACCACCTCTGGGTGTACCCGAAGGCGGACCACCGGCCGGCGACCTTCACGGTGCTGAACTTCTCGGTGCCCGACATCGACGCGGCGGTCGACGCCCTCGCCGCTGCCGGCGTGACGATGACCGTCTACGACGGGTTCCACCAGGACGAGCGGGGCATCGCCCGTGGCCGTGCCGCGGGCTACGGACCCGACATCGCCTGGTTCACCGACCCGGCGGGCAACATCCTCGCGGTGCTGCAGGAAGGCGACTGACGGGGCTCGACACGCCGGGCCGACGGGGTTCCGGGGTACTTCCCCGGGGTTCCCAGGGCACCCTCCGAGGGCCCGATCAGGCGGGTTCTCGGAGGCGGTTCGAATCGTTATCCAAACCCCCCGGAACGGGGTGCACGACATGGATCCGACGCTCCGTCCGGCCCGGATAGTGTCCTTCCAGACGCCACGGAGACAGCTTCTCTCTTCACTCTTCATCCGGGCGTCCTCGACCGCCGGGGGACCCACCCCTGCTGCGGCGCCGCGGGATGCGCGGTGCACCGTGAGACCGTGCGCCGCGCATCCCGCCGACTCGCTCCACCGGTTTCAGGCCCGGGGAACGGGCCGGCAGGCGCGCCCTGAAGCGGACGTCGACGCCTCCGCTCCGTGCACGGGATGCGACCGCGGCGCGTCGGCGGGGAGGATGGGGGCGTGCAGGACGTCGCCGATCCCGAGCTGCTCTCAGCGCTCCGCGCCGACCTGGCGGGCTTCACCGTCGAGGGCCTCGAGGAGGCGTGGGGCCCGGTGGCCGCTGCGGCGCTCGGCCGTGACGACCCCGTGCCGGCGTTGCTCGAGCTCGACCGGCGCGAGCCCAGCCGGGTGCGGCTGCTCGGCCGGCTGTTCGTGCTCGGCGGCAGCGTGCGTCTCGAGGAGGCCGCCACCGCTTTCCCGCGGCTCGGACTGGACGGCGCGGTCGCGCTCGGCCTCGTCGAGGTCGACGGCGACGGGGTGCGCGCGATCGTCGACCTGCGACCCTCCGCGATCGCGGATGAGCACGGCGTCGCGTCCTGGTGGATCGTCTCCGACCTCGGCGAGCTCGCGCTCGGCGGCGAGCTGCCCGACGAGCACGTGCTCGGCGCGGGCGCGGCGTCCTCGACGCTCGCGGGCATCACCGTGCCGGCAGACGGCGGTACCGTGCTCGACCTCGGCACCGGCAGCGGCATCCAGGCCCTGCATGCGCTCCGCACCGCGTCGCGCGTCGTCGGCACGGACGTGTCGCCCCGCGCCATCCGCTTCGCCGGCCTGAACGCGGCGCTGAACGGCGTCGAGATCGACCTGCGGCTCGGGGACCTCTACGCGCCCGTCGCGGGGGAGCGGTTCGACCGGATCGTCTCGAACCCGCCGTTCGTCATCACGCCGCGCGGCGCGGACGGCGTGCCCGCGTACACCTACCGCGACGGCGGCGCTGTCGGCGACGGGCTGGTCGCCGCGGTCGTCTCCGGCGCCCGCGAGCACCTGGCCCCGGGCGGGATCGCGCAGCTGCTCGGCAACTGGGAGGTGCGCGGCGACGAGGCTGCGGCCCGGGACCGCGTGCTCGGCTGGGCGGCCGGCCTCGACGTCTGGGTCGTGCAGCGCGACCTGCTCGACCCCGCGGAGTACGCCGAGACGTGGGTGCGCGACGGCGGCGCGCATCCCGGTACCGCCCGCTGGCGCGCGCTCGTGCGGGCCTGGCTCGACGACTTCGCAGATCGCGGCGTGACCGCGATCGGCGCGGGCTACATGACGCTGCGCGCCCCGGGTCCGGGCACCGCGCCGATGCGGCGCTTCGAGCACCTCGACGCGCCCCTCGCCGGCGGCGTGGCCGAGGCGATCGCCGCGGGGCTCGCCGCGCACGACTGGCAGGCCGCGCGCCGCGACGACACGCTCGCGGGCGCACGCCTCGCGGTCGCCCCGGACGTCACCGAGCACCGGCACCACTGGCCCGGCGAGGCCGACCCGACGGTGCTCGAGCTGCGCCAGGGCTCCGGCTTCGCGCGCGTCCGGCGGGTCGACACCGTCACGGCTGCGGTCGTCGGCGCCTGCGACGGTGAGCTCGCGCTGGAGGACATCGTGCGCGCGGTCGCCCGCATCCTGCAGGTCGACGGGGCCGAGACGCTGCACGACGTGCTGCCGGTGGTCCGGGAGCTGTTGGTGGAGGGCTTCCTCCGCATCCCGTCCTGACCGCGCCGCCCCGAACCGTTCATCTGCCGCGTCCCGGCCGTAGGGGATCGTCGCGGGCGGAGGCCGACACGCCGCATCCGGCGCTACACCCGGCACGGATGCCTACATCCGGCGCATCCACCGGCCCTGTCGCGTCGCCAACGGAGGACTCCGTCGCCCACGGATGACGGAACCGGCCTCGACGTCCTCCGCTCCCGACCGCATCCTCCGTTCGCAGCGCACCCATCCACATCCCTGCCGCTCATCGGGCTCGAGAGGCCGTGACCAGGTGCGGATGGTGCGCCCACCAGGCGTCGGCACCCCTCGCCATCCGCCGCGTCCCGGCGGTAGGGGACCGTCCCGGGTGGAGGCCGACACGCCACATCCAGGCATACGCCCGGCACGGATGCCTCCATCCGGCACATCCGGCACATCCGCCCGCAGGCCACAAGCCGTCTCCCATCGATTCGGAGTACACCTGCACCGAGGAGGGCGGATCCATGCGCAAGGCGGTGCTGAGGACGGTGCTCGCGGAGCACCTGGCGGTGCTGCACCGCCGGGAGGCGGAGCTCGAGCGGATCCTGGCGGGCGACTCGCGGCTCTTCGCGGCCGGCGCGGGGCCGTCGCAGTTCCAGGAGGACCTCGACCGGGTGCGGCTCGTCATCCGCGGGTTCGACGAGCTGCTGCCGGAGGCCTGGGAGCTCGAGCCCGGCTCACCGCCGCGGCGCGAGGTGAACCGGGTCGTCGAGGCGAAGGTGCTCGTGCGGGCGCGGGCGACCGCGGCCGTGATCGCGATGACGCTGCAGCAGCCGGACCGCGACCACCGTCCCGCGGACGCCGACCGCCTGCAGGTCGCGACCGCGCTGTTCCGCTACCTCCGCGACCAGCTCGACGCGATCGCGACGGCGGGGTCCGAGGTCGACGAGGACCGGCAGGCCAGCATCTACCGGATCGCCGCGGTGGCGGCCACCCCCGGGTTCTCCGGCGGCGGCGTCGGGTTCTAGCGCCTACGCGGCGCCGAGCACGCCGTCCGTGAAGGCGCCGAGCCGTTTCTCGAGACCCTGGATGCGGCGCTGCACGACCTCCTCCGGCGGCAGCTGCATCGGCGCTGCCGGGGGAGCGATGCGGATGATCGCGGAGCAGCCGAGATCCGCGCAGATGTAGGTGCCGATCGTGTCGCCGTTGCGGCCCGCCTCACCGGACCTGGGCGCCGCGAACAGCGTCACCTGGCCGCCCGGCTGCGGCATCTGGCAGAGCGAGCACATCGCGCTGATGCCGCTGCGGATGCGCCGCTCCGCGCTGCGCAGCACGAACGACACCGGCCGGTCGCCCTTCCACACCGTGAGGTACGCGCGGCGCGGAGCGCGGGCGTCGTGCCAGCCGAGGTACTCCCGCTCGTCCCAGACCACCTCGTGCAGACCGGGCATCGGCACCTTCGCCGCGTCCCCCTTCGACACGTTCACGAACGACTCGCGGATCTGGGCTTCGGTCAACGGCTGCATGGTGTGGATGCCGTCTCGGAACGGCCCGTCCAGTGTACGACCGCGTGCCCGAGCGTCAGCGGCGGGCGTAGTCCGGGTGCTCGGCGAGGAAGTTGCGCACCATCGAGCACTGCCCGATCGGCTTCAGCCCGGCGCTCCGGGTGTCGTCGAGGGCGGCCCGCACCATCTGCGTGCCGTAGCCCTGGTGCTCGAACGCCGGGTTGATCTCGCTGTGGGTGAAGATCCGGCCGTCCTCCGTGTCGCGGTACACCGCCTCGCCGATCACCTCGCCGTCGAGGGACGCGAGGTAACGGGAGTGCACGTCGTCGTGCACGGTGGTGATCTCCGGCATGCGGTCATCCTGCCTCCCGGCGTCTGCCCCGGCAAACAGGGGTCACACCGGTTGTGCCGCCGGGGTGCGGCCGGGGAGGATCGGGGGATGCCCGCACCCCGTCCGGTCGTCCGACGGCGGTGAGGATCCCGGATGCGCTGATCGTCGGCGCCGGCCCCAACGGCCTCGCCGCCGCGGTGACGCTCGCCCGGGCGGGGCTCTCCGTCACGGTCGTCGAGCGCGGCGAGACGATCGGCGGCGGCGCCAGGACGGCCGAGGTGACGCTGCCCGGCTTCCGGCACGACCTCGGCTCGGCCGTGCATCCGATGGCGCTGGCCTCGCCGTTCTTCCGCCGGTTCGGCCTGGCCGCCAAGGTGCCGTTCGTCACGCCGGAGCTCTCCTACGCGCATCCGCTCGACGACGGACGCGCCGGCCTCGCCTGGCGCGACCTGCGGCGCACCGCGAACGGGCTCGGCGCCGACGGCCCCGCGTGGAACCGGCTGCTCGGCCCGCTCGTCGCCCGCTCCGCGGAGGTCGCCCGGTTCACGCTCGGCCCGGTGCTGCGCGTGCCGCCGGACCCGGTCACGGCGGTGCGCTTCGGGCTGCGGGCGATCGAGCAGGGCAGCCCCTCCTGGGACCGCCGCTGGCGGACCGAGGAGGCGCCTGCGCTCCTCACCGGGGTGATGGCCCACACCATCCGGCCGATGCCGGCCCTCGGGCCGGCCGCCGCCGGGCTGGCGCTCGCGGTCACCGGGCACGCCGGTGGCTGGCCGGTGCCCGTCGGCGGCAGCCAGGTGATCGTGGACGCCCTCGCCGCGGACCTCATCGCGCACGGCGGGCGGATCGAGACCGGCCGCGACCTGCGCGGCCCCGCCGACCTGCCGGCCGCCGCCGTCGTGCTCTTCGACACGAGCGTGCCCGCGCTGCTGCGCATCGCCGGGCGCCGCATCCCGGCGCCGCTGCGCCTGCTGCTCGGCCGCTTCCGGTTCGGCGACGGCGTCGGCAAGGTCGACTTCGCCCTCGACGGGCCCGTGCCGTGGACGAATCCGGAGGCCCGCGAGGCCGTCACCCTGCACCTCGGCGGCAGCCGCGCCGAGATCGCCGCGGGGGAGCGCGACGTGGCCGCCGGGCGCGTGCCCCCGCATCCGTACGTGCTCGTGTCGCAGCCCACCCTCGTCGATCCGAGCCGGGCGCCGGCCGGCAAGCACGTGCTCTGGACCTACACGCACCTGCCGAACGGGGCGCGGATCGACCCGATGGAGCTCGTCACCGCGCAGATCGAGCGGTTCGCGCCCGGCTTCCGCGATCTCGTGCTCGCCACGAACGCGCGCAGCGCCGCGGACATGGAGCGGTACGACCCGAACTACGGCGGCGGCGACATCGCGGCGGGCGCGGTGGACGTGCTGCAGCTCGTCGCCCGGCCGCTGCCGTCGTCCGACCCCTGGCACGTCGGCCGCGGCGTCTATCTCTGCTCGTCCGCTGCGGCACCCGGGCCCGGGGTGCACGGCCAGGCCGGCTACCTCGCCGCGAGGAGCGCCCTGCGGCACGAGTTCGGCATCCGGACGCCGCCCGTCCTGCGCTGATCCCGGCCCCGTGTTTCGGGCCGGTTACCAGTGCCTCGCGGAACGGTCACGGCGGCGGCGCGCGCCCCCGAACGCTGTCTAGGCTCTGATCCTGTGACAGCCACGAGCACCACGACCGCGCGAAAGTCCATCGTCGAGGCGGGTGGGATCGAGGCGATCCCACTCGAGGCACGGCACGGCTCGCCGTGGCAGCTGCTCGCGACCTGGACGGCGCCGAACCTCGAGTTCGCGACCATCTACGTCGGGATCATCGCGGTCGCGTTCTTCGGCCTCGGGTTCTGGCAGGCGATGGGCGCGCTCGTGCTCGGCAACCTGCTCGGCAGCCTCACGCAGGGCATCCTCTCGAGCTGGGGCCCGCGCGACGGCGTCGCGCAGATGGTGCTCGGCCGCACGGCCTTCGGGACGCGCGGCAACATCCTCCCGGCCGCGCTGAACACCGTGCTGGCGGGGCTCGGCTGGTTCGCGACGAACTCGGTCAGCGGGGCGTTCGCGTTGACCAGCCTGACGGGCATCCCGATCTGGCTGAGCCTGCTGATCATCGTGGTCGTGCAGGTCGCGGTCGCGTTCATCGGGCACGATCTCGTGCAGGGCTTCGAGCGGTACGCCTCGATCGTGCTCGGCATCATCTTCCTCATCGCCACGATCTACGCCGTCTCCTCGGGGCACCTCTCGGGCGGCGCGAACGGCGGCCCCGGCGGGATGACCGCCGGCTTCGGCGGCTTCACCGTCGCGATGGCCGCTGCCTTCGGCTACGCGGCCGGATGGAACCCGTACGCCACGGACTACTCCCGCTACCTGCCCGCCCGCACCTCCGCCGTGAAGACCGGCGTCGCGGCCTTCCTCGGCGACTTCGTCTCCTGCACCGTGCTGATGGCGGCCGGCGCCGCGGCGGCCACCATCGTCGACTTCGGCAAGGGCACGCCGACCGACCTCTTCACCTCGACGGATGTCATGCCTGTGCTGGTCGGCAAGCTGACGCTGCTCGCGATCTGCGTCGGCGCGATCGCCGCGAACGCGCTGAACATCTACTCGGGCGCGATGAGCTTCCTCGCCGCGGGCGTCCGCATCCCGTTCTCCCTGCGCCGCGGCATCGTCGCGGTCGGTTTCGGGGTGATCGGCTTCTTCATCGCGCTCGCGGCGAGCGCCGACCCGAAGGGCACCTACGAGAACTTCCTCCTCGTCATCGCCTACTGGATCGCCCCGTGGCTCGGGGTCGTGCTCGCGGACCGCTACATGCGCCGCGGCACCCGCATCGCCGCGTTCCTCGCCGACGACGCCCGGTACACGAACTGGCCGGGCTTCATCGGGCTCGTGGTCGGCATCGTCGTCTCGATCTGGCTGTTCTCGAACCAGACGCTGTACACCGGCCTGCTCGTCGCGCCGACGGAGAAGTTCAGCGGCGGCTTCGTGTCCGACTACGGCATCGGCGACCTGACGCCGCTGGTCGGCTTCGTGCTCGCCGCCGGGATCTACCTGCTCCTCTTCCCGGTGTTCAAGCCCCGGCTCGGCGGCGCGCTGCCGAAGGACGGCTACGAGGTGCCGGCGCACACCGACGCGGCGAGCGCGGCGTGAGCGACGAGCGGCGATACGTCACCGACGAGGAGAAGCTCGCGGTCGCCGCGGAGCAGGCTCGGATCGGCGCCCGCGAGGGCGGCATCCCGATCGGCGCGGCGCTCTTCGATCGCGAGGGGCGCCTGCTGGGGGCGGGCCACAACCGGCGGGTGCAGCACGACGACGCGTCCGTGCACGGCGAGACGGATGCGTTCCGCGCGGCCGGCCGGCAGCGCTCGTACCGGGACACCACGATGGCGACGACCCTGTCGCCCTGCTGGTACTGCTCCGGGCTCGTGCGCCAGTTCGGCATCGGGCGGGTCGTCGTCGGTGAGGACGTCAACTTCATGGGCGGTCAGGACTGGCTCGCCGAGCACGGCACCGAGGTCGTCGTGCTCGAGGACCCGGACCTCATCGCGATGATGGCGGACTACATCCGGGTCAATCCCGAGGTGTGGAACGAGGACATCGGCGAGGAGTGACCCCGCCGCGGCTCAGCCGAGCAGCTCCGCGAGCCGCCAGGCGTTGCGGACCGCGTGCCCCTCGCCGTCGTTGTTGAAGTAGGCGAACACCTCGTGGCTGCCGTCCTGCCACTCGCGGATGCGGTCGGCCCACCAGCGCAGGTCGTCGTCGCTGTAGGAACCGGCGTAGAGCGATTCCGCGTCGGGGCCGTGGAACCGCACGTAGACGGTCTGCGCCGTCGCCCGCAGGATGCACGGCAGGCGGGCGCCGCTCATCACGCAGTAGGCGGCGCCGTGCTCCTCGAGGATGCCGAACACCTCCTCGACATGCCACGACGGGTGCCGGAACTCGACGGCGACTCGGATCCAGTCGGGGACGTGCGCGAGGAAGTACCGCAGCCGGGCGTCGTCGCGCTCGTGCTTCGGGTGCAGCTGCACCAGCAGGATCGCCCGCGCCGGCCCGAGCTCGTGCCAGCCCGCGGCGATCCGCTCGATCCACTGCTCGGGCTCGAGCAGGCGCTTGGCGTGCGTGAGACCCCGCGGTGCCTTCACCGACAGCAGGAAGCCGGGCGGCAGCCGCTCGCGCCAGCCGGCGAAGGTGCGGGCGGGCGGCCAGCGGTAGAAGCTCGCGTTCAGCTCGACCGTTGGGAAGCGCGTCGTGTACACCTCGAGGCGGCGCCGGGGCGGCAGCTGCGGCTCGTACAGCACGCCGCTCCAGTGGTCGTAGCTCCAGCCGGAGGTGCCGATGTGCGCCGCGCCGGGCTGCGGCGTCACCAGGGTCGCCCGAGCGGGCGCGCCGGATCGGCGACCTCGCCGCCGAGCG
The DNA here is from genome assembly GCF_036559085.1 of Amnibacterium sp. Taxonomy (GTDB): domain Bacteria; phylum Actinomycetota; class Actinomycetes; order Actinomycetales; family Microbacteriaceae; genus Amnibacterium. The sequence goes on along the minus strand of NZ_DATBTU010000067.1, from coordinate 31,205 downwards.
GCTCGTCGCCGAGGGGCGGGATCGCGGCTGCGTCCGGCAGCCCGAGCTCGCCTGCCACGTCGTCGGCCCAGCGCTCCGCGTCGTCCTCCGGGCGGTAGCCGAGCGCGAGGCCGGCCTCGAGCGACACCGGCCGCCGCGTGTTCGCCGAGACGCCCCAGACGATGCGGTGGCCGACCGGGGCGGCCTGCGCGGCGACGACCAGGCGCGCGAGGTCGGCGGGGGAGACCCAGGTGCCGAGCGCCCTGGCCGTCCGGGGCCGCTCGTCGAACGTGAGGATGCGGGCGGAGACGATCCGCATGCCGAAGTGGTCCGCGTAGAGGCTCGCGAGCGCCTCGCCGGCGGCCTTCGCGAAGCCGTAGAGGCTGTCGGGGCGGGGGTACGGAACGGTGTCGCCCACCTCGGACGCCGGCGTGTACCCGACCGCGTGCCCGGAGCTCGCGAGCAGCGTCACCGGCACGCGGGCCTCCCGCGCCGCCTCGAGGACGACGTGCACCGACTCGAGGTTGACGTCGATCATCCGCCGCCACTCGCGGTCGGTCGGGAAGCTCGCGAGGTGCAGCAGCAGGTCGACGCCCTCCGCGGCCTCGCGCACGAGCGCCTCGTCTGTGACGGAGCCGAGCACGACCTCGTCGGCGTCGGTCACGGCAGAGGGCTGCTGCAGGTCGAGCAGCCGCAGCTGGAAGCCCTGCTCGCGCAGCAGCGGGGCGAGCGCCGTGCCGATGCGGCCGGCGGCGCCGGTGATGAGGATCCGGGACATCGTGCGCCTCCCGGACCGACGCTACCCGGCAGCCGCTGAGGGCCGGCCCGACCTTCGGACGCGCGGCGCCGGATCCCGGCGGCCGCGGATCCGGCGCCTACCGTCGAGCGGGTGAGCATCGATCGATACGGCGCGGACGTGCTGGCGGACGGCGGCTGGAAGAAGAAGGCCCCGCCGCCCAAGGTGGTCGAGGCGGTGCGCGACCTCGTCGTCGAGGAGGTCGCGAGCGGCTTCGTCGGCGCGGTCGTCGGCGTGGAGGGGCGGATGGTGCGCCTCGAGGACCGCCGCGGCAAGGTGCGGGTGTTCCCGATCGGGCCGGGCTTCCTGATCGACGGGCAGGCGGTCGCGCTGCGGGTGCCCAAGGTGGGGCCGGCGTCGTCCCGGCCGCTGCGGAGCGCATCCGGGTCCTACGCGGTCGCGGATGCGAAGGCCCGGGTCGCGCGCGGCAGCCGCATCTTCGTCGAGGGCCGCCACGACGCGGACCTCATCGAGAAGGTGTGGGGCCACGACCTGCGGATCGAGGGCGTCGCGGTCGAGTACCTGGAGGGCGTCGACCACCTCGACGAGGTGCTGAAGGTCTTCAAGCCGGACCCCGAGCGGCGCGTCGGCGTGCTCGTCGACCACCTCGTCGCGAACAGCAAGGAGAGCCGCATCGCCGCCGCGGCGACGAAGCCGTGGGGGAACACCGTGCTCGTCGTCGGGCACCCCTACATCGACATCTGGCAGGCCGTGAAGCCCGAGCGGCTGGGGATCAAGGCCTGGCCGGTGATCCCGCGCGGCATCGAGTGGAAGCACGGCATCTGCGCGGCGCTGAAGTGGCCGCACGAGGACCAGGCGGACATCGCCGCCGCGTGGAAGCGCATCCTCAGCCGCGTCGACCACTACGGGCACCTCGAGCCGGCGCTGCTCGGCCGGGTCGAGCAGCTGATCGACTTCGTCACCGCGTAGCCCGGAATCGCGCCGTTCCGGAGTTCCTGCGCGACACGCCGGGTCCGGCGCTCTTCGGGCGGCGTGTCGTCCGATTTCTCCGGAACGGCGCGATGGGGGTCAGGCGCCGAGGCGGTGCAGGGCCCAGTCGATGCGGCCAGCGTCGAGGGTGAGCACGCCGTAGGTGCGATGCGGCTGGCGTCGCCGGTCGGTGGGGGAGCCGGGGTTCAGCAGGCGCAGCCCCGCCGGTGTCGTGGAGTCCCACGGGATGTGGCTGTGCCCGAAGACGAGCACGTCGGTCTCCGGGAACCGGGCCTCCATCCGCGGCTCGCGGCCCACGGATGCGCCGGTCTCGTGCACGACGGCGAGTCGGACGCCCTCGAGCTCGCGCCGCGCGACCTCGGGCAGCCGCCGGTGCAGCTCGGGTCCGTCGTTGTTGCCCGCGCAGCCGAGCACGAACGGCGCGCGTGCCTCGAGCAGGTCGAGGGTCGCCTCGTCCACCCAGTCGCCCGCGTGCACGACGCCGTCGGCGGTCGCGAGCTCGGCCAGCACCTCGTCCGGCAGCACCTTCGCCCGCTTCGGCAGGTGCGTGTCGGCGAGGACGAGGAGACGGACCGGCATCTCCCCATCCTGGTCCGGGTGCCCGTGCAGGTGCCTCTGCTTTTCTCGCCTGCATGGCCGACGCCCGATACACCGCGATCCTGTTCGACATCGACGGCACCCTCGTCGACTCCAACTACCTCCACGTCGACGCGTGGGCCCGCGCCTTCGCGGATGTCGGGCACCCGGTGCCGGTCTGGCGGATCCACCGGGCGATCGGGATGGACTCCGGCAAGCTGCTCGAGGTGCTGCTCGGCGACGACCTCGACCGGCTCGGCGACGAGGCGAAGGAGCGGCACTCGACGCACTACAAGCGCGACGCCGAGCGGCTGCGCTCCTTCGAGCAGGCGCAGGAGCTGCTCCGCGAGCTCGCCGGCCGCGGTCTGAAGGTGGTGCTCGCCACCTCCGCGCCGCAGGAGGAGTTCGAGGTGCTGCAGCAGGTGCTGCAGATCGACGACGCGGTGGCCGAGTACACGACCTCGGAGGACGTCGCGGAGGCGAAGCCCGCACCCGGCGTGGTGCAGATGGCGCTGAAGAAGGCGGGCGTCGAGCCGGGGGATGCGCTGATGGTCGGCGACGCGGCCTGGGACATGCAGGCGGCGAAGAAGGCGGGGGTCGACGGGGTCGGCGTGCGCACCGGCGGGATCGGCCCGGGGGAGCTGACGGATGCGGGCGCGATCGCCGTGTACGACGACGTCGCCGACCTGCTGCAGCGCCTCGACGAGAGCCCGATCTACCGCGGCTGAACGGTCGTGCGGCGCTCGGCGGACGCTCATCCGCCGTTCGTACTCTCGAACACATGAGCGATGACACGACGGAGATGCTGGGCGGACCCGAGGGCTCCAGCACCGAGAAGGACCCGAGCGACTGGGTGACCGGCGACGAGCCCGCGACCGGCGCCCAGAAGAGCTACCTCGACACCCTGGCGCGCGAGGCGGGGGAGCAGATCCCCGCTGACATCACGAAGGCGGAGGCGTCGGAGCACATCGACCGCCTCCAGGACAAGACGGGCCGCGGCCAGTAGGCCCAGCCGTCACGACGACGGCGATCCTGCCGGCAGACGGCCGGATCGGGCTGATCCACGGTCTTCCGGCCGGATCGCCGTCATCCGGATGCGCCCTCGTCCCGGCCGTAGGCATCCGTCCCGGCCCTAGGCCGACACACCGCACGACGGCCTACACCGGGCACACCGCCCTACACGCGGCACGGCCGGCCCGCCATCCATGCCGAACCCGCGCCCGCCGACGCCCGCAGCGCGAGGTTGCGGGCCCGGACGGCGTGAGCGCACCGGCAGTGCGCGTCACCCCTTCGCCGCCGCCGCCCGCAGCTTCTCGAGGAGCGGCTCGGCGACCTCGTCGAGGAAGCGCTGCTGCAGCCGGTCGCCCACCTGCACGACGGCGATGTCGGTGAAGCCGGCCTCCCAGAGCGGTCGCACGCCCTCGACGAGCTCGTCGAGGTCGGGGCCGCAGGCGATGCTCTCGGCCACGTCCTCCTTGCGGACGAACCTGCTCGCCGAGGCGAAGCCGTGCGGCGTCGGCAGGTCGGCGTTCACGCCCCAGCCCCCGCCGAACCAGCGGAACTGCTCGTGCGCGAGATCGATGGCCTGCTGCTTGTCGGGCGCCCAGCAGATCGGGATCTGCCCGATCTTCCGCGACGCGGGCGCATCCGATCCGCGGGCGTCGTCCCAGCCCCGCAGCAGCTCGGGCTTCGGGTCGGTCGCGATCAGGTGGTCGGCGAGCGGCGCGAACCGCCCGACCGAGGAATCTCCGGAGACCGCGAGGCCGATGGGCACGCCGCCGTCGGGCGCATCCCAGATCCGGGCGGAATCGACTCGGAAGTACTCACCCTCCCAGGTCACCAGCTCGCCCGTGTGCAGCGCGCGGATGATGTGCACGGCCTCCTCGAGCATGTCCTGGCGCTGCTGCACCGGCGGCCAGCCCTGGCCGACCACGTGCTCGTTGAGGTTCTCGCCGGCGCCCATGCCCAGGATGAAGCGGCCGTCGGAGAGCACCTGCATCGTCGCCGCCTTCTGCGCGACGACGGCCGGGTGGTAGCGGATGGTCGGGCACGTCACGTAGCTCGCGAGCTCGACCCGGCTGGTCGCGTGGGCGACCGCGCCGAGCATCGTCCAGGCGTAGCCCGCGTGCCCCTGCTCGGTGAGCCAGGGCGAGTAGTGGTCGCTGGAGACCTCGAAGTCGAAGCCCACCTCCTCGGCGCGGATGCCGTACGAGACGATCTCCTTCACGCCGCTCTGCTCGGTCATCAGGGTGTACCCGAACCTCGTCATGACTGCTCCTCCCGTGTCGGTCGCGGGTCACGCTAGGAGCCGCGCCGGGCAGGCGGATGGGACCGGCCTGAGTGCCGGCCGCGGGTGCGCCGTGCGCTACGCCCTGCGCAGCGCCAGCCGATCCCTCCTGCGCAAACGACGGAGAAACCGCATCAGGGCACCTGTTCATGGGGATCCAGGGGCCTTGCGTGCGAGAACTCCGTCGATTGCGCAGCGAATCGCAGGGGTCGCGGGCGAGAAGGGCTGCAGGCGGCCCCGTCCGCTCGAAGACGGCTGGGAGCGGACGGCCGCGGGAACGAGGGCGACCGCCCGGCGTCGCAGAATGCTGAGGTGACCCCGGCCGGCCTCCTGCGCGCGAAGCTGCTCGAGGTGCTGTCGGGGCAGCCCGCCGGCATCCCTGAGTGGACGCGGGCTCTGTCGGACGGCGAGGACGCCGGCTACTTCGAGCCGGACGGCGCGGTGTGGGCCGTCCACCGCGACATCGCCACCCTCGTCGCCGGTCCCCGGGCCCTGCTGATGCAGGCCCTGCACCCGGGCGCGATGGCCGGCGTGCACGACCACTCCCGCTACCGGGAGGACCCGTTCGGGCGCCTCGACGGCACCATCCGCTGGATCACGACGGTGAGCTTCGGCAGCACCGGCCAGGCGCGGGGGGCGAGCGCGTGGGTGTCGAGGATCCACGAGCGGGTGCGCGGCACCTACCTCGACGCGTCGGGGAAGCCCGTGCCCTATGCGGCCAGCGACCCCGACCTGCTGTCCTGGGTGCACCTCGCCTTCGCCGACTCGTTCCTCCGCACCCACCTGCTCCTCTCCACGAATCCGATCCCCGGCGGAGCCGACGCCTACGTGCGCGACTGGGCGCTCGCGGGCGAGCTGATGGGGGTCGCGGATCCGCCCCGGTCGGTCGCCGAGCTCGACGCGCAGCTCGACGCGGTCTGGGCGAGCGGCGTGCTCAGGGCCGACGACCGGGTGCGCGACGCCGTGCGCTTCATCCGCCGGCCGCCCCTGCCCCGGCTGCTCCGGCCGAGCTACCCGCTGCTGTTCAACGGCGCCGTCGCCGCCCTGCCGCCGCGGGCGCAGCGGATGCTCGGGCTGCGTCCCGCGGGGTCGATCGGGATCGCCGCGACGCGCCGGGTGCTCGGCATGACCGCCGCGCTGCTCGGCCCCGCCGCGGCGGTCGGGCAGGCCCGCGAGCGGCTCGCCCGCCTCGAGACCACACAGCAGCCGGTCGGCGGCCGCACGGAATAGTCGGTCCCGCTTCCGGGCCGTCGCCCTCGAGCAGAAGGAGATCCACATGCCCACTCGCACCGCACGCACCGCCTGGGACGGCGGCCTCATGGACGGCTCCGGCCACGTCGAGCTCTCGAGCTCCGGCGTCGGCACCTACGAGGTGTCGTTCCCCCGCCGCACCGCCGACGAGGCGCAGGGCGTCACGAGCCCCGAGGAGCTCATCGCCGCGGCGCACTCGGCCTGCTACGCCATGCAGCTCTCCGCCGTGATCGCCGAGGCCGGCGGCACGCCGCACTCGCTCGACGTGAAGGCGGACGTCTCCCTCGGCCCGGACACGCAGGGCTTCCGGATCACCGGGATCGTCATCACGGTGCGCGGCGAGGTCGAGGGCCTCGACGCCGACGGCTTCGCGAAGGCCGCCCAGGACGCGAAGGACACCTGCCCGGTGAGCAAGGCGCTGACCGGCACGACGATCACCGTCGACGCGGCACTCGTCTCCTGACCACGAGCACCTGAGCAGGCTGCCAGCGCTTCAGCGCGGCCAGGGGATGCAGCGCGAACTCGTCCGCGACCGCGCGCAGCTCGGCCTCCGACGGCCGGTCGAGGCCGATCCACCCGGACCCGTGCCGCTGCTCGACGAGGTCGACGATCTCCTCAAGGCTCGACGGATCCGGGGTGCGGCGGCCGTCCACGTACACGGCGTTGTCGACGATCGGCATGCGGCAGAGCCTGGGAGCAGCAGGGAGGACGTCCGCCTCGGCACGAGGGCTCTGCCACGGCGTGTAGCCTCCGGAAAATGACCCGGATCGCCGCGATCGCGACGGCCCTGCCGGGCCACGCCTACGCGCAGGGCGAGATCACGGACCTGCTCGCGCCGATGGTGACGCAGGATCCGCGGAAGCAGGCCGTGATGCGCCGCATCCACTCCTCGGCTCACGTGGCCACGCGCCACCTCGTGCTGCCGCTCGAGCAGTACCGCACGGCGCTCACGTTCGGGCAGACCAACGACCGGTTCGTCGGTGAGGCCACGCGGCTCGCGGCCGCCTCGCTGCAGGAGGCGCTCGACGCCGCCGGCGTCGCGCCCGACGAGGTCGACTTCATCGTCTTCACCTCCGTCACCGGCATCTCGGCGCCGTCCGTGGACGCGCTGCTCGTGCCGCTGCTCGGCCTCCGGGAGGACGTGAAGCGGATGCCGATGTTCGGCCTCGGCTGCGTCGCCGGCGCCTCCGGACTCGCCCGCGCGCACGACTACCTGGTCGGGCATCCGAACGAGGTCGCCGTGCTGCTGTCCGTGGAGCTCTGCTCGCTGACCGTGCAGCGCGACGACGACTCGATGGACAACATCGTCGCGAGCGGCCTGTTCGGCGACGGCGCGGCGGCGGTCGTGCTCGTCGGCGAGGAGCGGGCCGAGCGGCTCGGCACCCGCGGGCCGAGGGTCGTCGACACCCGCAGCCGGCTCTACCCGGGCAGCGTGAGCACGATCGGCTTCCGGCCGAGCGAGACGGGCTTCCGCGTGATCCTCACCGCCGGCGTCGTCGACGTGATCGACGCGAACTTCCCGGGCGACGCCCGGGCGTTCCTCGGCGCCCACGGGCTCACGATCGGGGACGTCGGCGCCTGGATCGCCCATCCCGGCGGCCCGAAGGTGCTCGAGTCGTTCCAGCGGGGGCTCGACCTGCCCGACGGCGCCCTCGCGCGCAGCTGGGAGTCGATGGCGAAGGTGGGCAACCTCTCGTCGTCGAGCGTGCTCCACGTGCTCGCGAGCGAGCTCGGCGCGCCCCACCTGCGCGACGAGTACGGCCTGCTGTTCGCGCTCGGCCCCGGTGTCAGCGCCGAGTTCGTGCTGCTGCAGTGGGGCGACCCGGCCGCGCTCCCGCTGCCGACCGCGGCCTGATCGGCGTCCGCCGTGGCCGCATTCACGCACGACTGGTGGATCGCCTACTGGTGGTACCTCGCGCTGCTCGCCGGTGCGGCCGCCGAGCGGTTCCTCGAGCTCGTGATCTCACGCCGCAACCTGGGGTGGGCGCTGGCCCACGGCGGCCGCGAGGAGGGCATAGGCCACTTCCCGGCGATGGTCGCGCTGCACTCCGCGCTCGGCGTCGCCTGCGTGCTCGAGCCGCTGCTCGCCCCGCGGCCGTTCCTGCCCGCGCTCGGCATCACGGCCGTCGTGCTCGTGCTCGCCTCGCAGGCGCTGCGCTACTGGTGCATCCTGACCCTCGGCCACCGCTGGAACACCCGCATCGTCGTCGTGCCCGGCCTGCCGCTCGTACGCCGCGGCCCCTACCGGTTCCTGTCGCATCCGAACTACGTCGCGGTCGCGCTCGAGGGGATCGCGCTGCCGCTCGTCTTCACGAGCTGGGTCACCGCCGTCGCCTTCACGGTCCTGAACGCGGTGCTGCTGCTGCGGTTCCGGATCCCAGCGGAGGAGGCGGCGATGTCGCGCGCGCTCGCCGAGAGCCGCTCATGATCCCCGACCTCGTCATCGTCGGCGGCGGCCCGGTCGGCCTCGCGACGGCGATCGCCGCGCGCCTGCGGGGGCTCGAGACGGTCGTGCTCGAGTCCCGCACCGGCCTCATCGACAAGGCCTGCGGCGAGGGCCTCATGCCCGGGGCGGTCGCGGTGCTGGCCCGCCTCGGCGTCGATCCGCCCGGGGTCCCGATCACCGGCTTCCTATACGCGGATGCGCGCCGGTCCGTCGCCCACCGCTTCCCGGGATCACCGGGCCGGGGCGTCGAGCGCCTCGCACTGCATGGCGCGCTCGCCGCGCGCGCGACCGACCTCGGCATCGAGGTGCGCCGGGCGAAGGTGGCGGGGCTCGAGCAGGACGCCGACGGCGTGACGGTCGCCGGCATCCGCGCCCGGTACGCGGTCGGCGCCGACGGGCTGCACTCCGCCGTGCGCCGGGCCGTCGGGCTCGCGCGGCCGGCCGCCGGCCGCGACCGGTACGGGCTGCGCCGGCACTTCGCCGTCGCGCCCTGGACCGACCTGGTCGAGGTGCACTGGCGGGCGGCCTTCGAGCTCTACGTCACGCCGGTGCGGGCCGACCTCGTCAGCGTCGCGGTGCTGGGCGGCCGGGGGCTCGACCTCGCCGCGGCGCTCGCCTCCTGCGCGGACGTCGCGGCCCGCCTCGCCGGGGCGAGCGCCGCGGATCCGGTGCGCGGCGCCGGTCCGCTCCGGCAGGTGACGGTGCGGCGGGTCGCGGGCCGGGTCGCCCTCGTCGGCGACGCCGCCGGCTACGTCGACGCGCTCACCGGCGAGGGCCTCGCGGTCGGGCTGGCGGGCGCCGAGCGGGTGGCGGCCGCGGTCGCCGGCGGGGACCTGCGTGGCTACGACCGGGACTGGTCCCGCGCGACGCGGCCGCACCGGCTCGCCACCGAAGCGGTCCTGCGGCTGGCCGCTTCGCCGGTGCGGGGCTCCGTCGTGCCGCTGGCCCGCGCGGTGCCGCCCCTCTTCGGCGCCGTCGTCGACGTCCTCGCGAAGCCGGTGGCCCGATGACGGCCGCGTTCCTCATCCGCTCGCCCGACGAGGAGGACTGGCGCGAGGTGCGGGACCTCCGCCTCGAGATGCTCGCCGACACCCCGATCGCGTACCTCGAGACGCTCGCTGCGGCACGCAAGCACGACGAGGCGTACTGGCGGCGCCGCGCCCGGCCCCGCGGGGACGGCTCGATCTCCGTCGTCGCGGTGCACGAGGACGGCCGGTGGATCGGCACCATGGCGGGCGTCCCCGGCGCCACCGGGCCCGTGCTCGTCGGGGTCTACGTCGCCCCCGGGTACCGCGGGCGCCGCGCGGGGGTCACCGACGCCCTGCTCGGCGCCGTCGAGGACTGGGCGCGGCGCTTCTCCGACGTGCTGCGGCTCGAGGTCAACGAGCTGAACACGCGGGCGCGCGCCGCGTACGAGGCGCGCGGCTTCGTGCTGACCGGCGCGACGAGCCCGTATCCGCTCGACCCGCCGTCCCTCGAGCTGGAGATGATCAAGCGCCTCTGACGCGCCAGGGGATGTCGGTGCCCGGAGGGAGGATGGGCGTGTGACGGTCAAGGGCGGTCAGGGCGAGCGCCAGGTGTCCGCGCCCGACGTCGACAGCTCGCGCGCCACCGTGCTGCACGTCGACATGGACGCGTTCTTCGCGAGCGTGGAGCTGCTCGAGCACCCCGAGCTGGTCGACAAGCCCGTCATCATCGGCCACGACGGCGGCCGCGGCGTCGTCTCGTCCGCGAACTACGCCGCCCGCCGCTTCGGGGTGCGCTCGGCGATGCCCGTCGGCCGGGCGCTCCGCCTCTGCCCGCAGGCCGTCGTGCTGCGGCCCCACTACGAGAAGTACCGCGAGGCGTCCGCGGCCGTCATGACGATCTTCCGGTCGGTCACGCCGATCGTCGAGCCGCTGTCGATCGACGAGGCGTTCCTCGACGTGGCCGGGGCGGTGAAGCTCTTCGGGCCGCCCGCCGTCATCGCGGCCGAGCTGCGGCGGCGCGTGCACCGCGAGACCGGCCTCACCTGCTCGGTCGGCGCCGGCGCGTCGAAGTTCATCGCGAAGCTCGCCTCCACCCGCTCGAAGCCCGACGGCCTCCTCGTGGTACCGCCGGACCGGGTGCTGGAGTTCCTGCATCCGCTGCCGATCGACGCGCTCTGGGGCGTCGGCCCCGCCACCCGGGACGCCCTCCAGCGGCGGGGGATCCGGCTCGTCGCCGACCTCGCCGCGACGCCGCCCGACGTCCTGACGAAGTGGGTCGGGCCGGCCGCCGGCACGAAGCTGCACGACCTCGCCTGGGCGCGCGACCCGAGGCGGGTCTCCACGCACCGCGTCGAGAAGAGCATCGGGCACGAGAACACGTTCGGCCAGGACATCCGCGACGAGGAGCAGCTCCGCCGCGAGCTGCTCGAGCAGGCCTCCCGGGTCGCCGTGCGGCTGCGTGCCGCCGGCTACCGGGCACGGACGATCTCGCTGAAGCTGCGGTTCGCGGACTTCACGACGGTGAGCCGGTCGCACACCCTCGCCGAGCCCACCGACCTCGCGAAGCGCATCCACGAGGAGACGACCGCGCTGCTCACGGCGGAGCGGCTGCGCGGCCGCGCGGTGCGGCTGCTCGGCACGCGGGCCGAGCAGCTGATGCGCGCCGAGGACGAGATGCTCGGCCTCTGGTCCGACGACGAGCAGTGGCGGGGTGTCGAGTCCGCCGCGGACCGCGCCGTCGCCCGCTTCGGTGCAGGTGCCGTGCGGCCCGCCGCGCTGCTGCATGCACGCGGCCGGGACCGCGAGCGGCTGGTCGACACCGAAGGCTGACCGCTGGTTCCCAGCCGGCATCAGCACACTGTCAGCATGGCGGGGGTCCGGGGGCCACGCGTGGGCAGCCGCGCGTCGGCGCGGGGGAGTGGGGGGAGGCGGCCGTCGCCGTCGCGTCCACCTGCGAACCCGTGAGCGCCGTGTCGGTCGTCGAGCCCGCCCGCGGTCGGCGGAGGGAGTCGTCGCGGCATCGCACCTCCCGGTCCGCAGGGCTGCCCGGCTGGTTCGCCTGGATGCTCCGCAGCGGCACGCCGCTCGTGTCGCTGCTGCCCGCGCTGGTCGCCGTCGTGCTCGTGCAGTCGCTGTCGCCCGCCGCGCAGCGCCTGCCGACCGGCGACGCGCGCTTCGCCCTTGCCGGCGGATGGGCGGCCACGTCGGCGGGCGGCCTCCACGGCTACGGCCACTGGTTCACGACCCCGGTCATCGGCTGGCTGCAGCTCGGCGCCCTCGACCGGCTGCTGCTCGGCGGCGACGCGCAGACGGTCCTCGCCGCGGCGCACGGGGGGATGCTGCTGACGACGCTCGCGGGCGTGGCGCTGCTCTGGTTCGTGCTCCGGCGCGCGGGCGCCAGCGGCCTCGCGGCCGGCGCCTCGACCGCCGCCTTCGGCATCGCACCGGTCGCGATCGCGGTGCACACCCAGGTGGTGCCCGTGAACGTCGCCCTCGTGTGGCTGCTCATCGCCGCGCTGCTCGTGCTCGGCCGCCGCGGCATCGGCGGGTCGGTCGCCATCGGCGCCCTGGCGGCCACCGCGGTGCTCACCGCCCCGATCGCGCTCATCGCCCTGCCCGGCCTCGTCTGGGCGTACCTGCTCCCGCACGACCGACGGGAGCGCACCCTGCTCCGGGCCGTGGGAGCGCCGCCCGTGCAGCCGTCCCGGCGACCCGCGATCGGCGCGCTCGCCGGCTTCCTGGTCGTCCTGGCCATCGGCCTGCTGGCCGGCCTGCTGGTCGCCCGGTCCGGCGGAGCTGCCGGCTCCGCGGATGCGATCGGCGCGGCCGCCGCCGGCCAGGCCGCGTTCCCGGCCCTCGGCGCCGCCAGTGCTGTCGCCTGGCTGCGCGCCGATCCGCTGTCCCTCCTGCTCGGCCTCGTCGCGGTCGTGCTCACGGCGCGGTCCTGGAGCATGGCGCCGGTCACGCTGCTCGCGGCCCTCACCGCGATCGTCGCGTTCTGGCCGGACGGCCAGGACCCGGTGGGGCCGATCGTGCTGCTGCTGCCCGTCTTCACGCTCGCGACCGCCGTCGTGATCGACCGCGCGGTCGTCGCGCTCGGAGACCCGCGGTTCGCCGTCAGCGCCATCGGCTCCGGATGGTTGATGGGCGTCCTCGCCCTCATCGTGGTGGCCGTCGTCGTCTGGGTCGGCGCGCTGCCAGCGCTGCAGCCCGGCGCCCGGCAGCCCGTCGTCCGCGCGGAGGGGTGGGTGCGGCGGTCGGTGCCCGCCGGGCAGGTCGTGCTCGTCGACCTCGGCACCTGGCCCGACCTCGTGACCGGCACCCGCGCCCGCGTCGGCTGGTTCGCCCCCGCCGAGGACGCGCCCGCGCCGAGCTCGGCCCCGTGGTCGACCGCCGATTACCTCGTCACCACGGGTCCCGAGCTCGCCGCATCCACGGGCGCCTCGCAGGCCGTGCTCGCCCGGTCGCTGCCCGTCGCCCGGTTCGGCGTCGGCGCCGGCGCGGTCGCGGTACGGGCCGTCCGCAGCACCCCCGCCCCGACGCCGTCCGCGACGCCGCCGACCGCGGCGGAGCGGCGCGCCGCGGACGCGAGGAAGCGCACCGGCGCCGAGCTCGCGCAGAACCCCCGCCTCACCGTCGACGGCCCCGACCGCGCGCTGCTGCAGGGCGGGGAGGTCGACAGTCGCATCGCGATCGTCCTCGGGCAGCTGCTGTCCCAGCACACCGTCACGATCGGCGGATTCCCCGCGCTCGCAGGCGACACGGGTACCGTCCGCAGGCAGGCCGTGATCAGCGCGATCGACGGCCGCCCGGTGCCCGCCGACGCGGACGCCACCGGCACGGTGCTCCGGTACCTGTCGTCGCTCCGCGGGGACTACGCCACATCGACCATCGACGCCACCGACGCGGGCGTGCTCGCCACGTTCGCCCCAGATCCCACCTTCGTTCCATCGCCCTGACCGAGGAGCTCCCCATGTCCGTCCGATCCCGCCCCCTCGCCGCGGCCGCCGCGCTGCTCGCCGCGGCGCTCGTCGCGCTGCTGCCCGCCCTGCCCGCCGCCGCGGCGTCGGGCGACACCGGCTGGGTCCGTGTCGCGCACCTCTCACCCGACACGAAGCAGGTCGACGTCACCCTCTCGAGCCTCTCCGGCGGCACGACGCTCTACAAGCTGTCGAGCGTCGGGTACGGGGCGGTGTCGCAGTACATCAAGCTGCCGCCCGGCACGTACGCGATCGCGATGGTGCCCGCCGGAGCGCCCGCCGGCAGCACGCCGGTCGTCAAGGCCTCGGTGACCGTGGACGCGGGCAAGGCCTCGACCGTGGCGGCGCTCGGGCTGAACAAGGACCTCCAGACGCACGTCTACGCCGACGACCTCACCGCGCCCGCGTCGGGCAAGTCGCGGGTGCGGGTGCTGCAGGCGTCGACGAAGCACGACACCGTCACCGTGAAGGTCGGCTCGCAGGCCGTCGCGTCCGACCTGTCGTTCGCGGCCGCCAGCCCCTACACGGACGTGTCCGCCGGATCCCAGCCCGTCACCCTGACCGGCGGCGGGGCCTCGAAGACCTCCACCGTCTCGCTGCCGGCCGGGAGCGTGCACACGCTCTTCGTGCTCGACAACGCCTCGGGCGGCCTCACGGTGAGCCCGATCCTCGAGAGCTCCGCGGCGGCGGTCACGCCGACCGGTGCGATCGACACCGGGGCGGGCGGCCTCGCCGGTGCCGGTGCGACCCCGGCGCTCGCCGGTGGGCTCGCGGCGCTCGCCGGCGTCGGCGGACTCGCGGCGGGCGGCGTGCTCCTGCGCCGCCGGACGGCGAGCCCCCAGCACTGATGCTCGGGGGCCGGTGGAACGGTGATGCGCGGCGACGACTCGTCGCCGCGCTGATCGCCGTCGCCGTGCTCGCGGACGGCGGCGTCGCCGCGGTCGCGCTCGCGGCGACCACCGCGCAGGCGAGCGCCCACGCCGCCGCGGTCCACCGAGCGGCGGCGCTGAAGGTCGCGGCGGCGACCGAGGCCGAGCACGTCGCCCGTGGCGCGGCCCGCGGGCTGCAGGACCCGCAGCCCGCACCGACGACGTCGCGCTCGACGGCGAGGCCGATCCGGGTGCTCATCCCGTCGATCGGCGTCGACGCCCCGCTCGAGACGCTCACCCGCGACGCGAAGGGCGTGCTGCAGCCTCCGACGGCGTGGGCCGACGCCGGCTGGTACGCGAAGGGTGTGGTGCCGGGCGACGTCGGGGCCGCGGTGATCGCGGGGCACCTCGACACGACGAAGCGGGCCGCGGTGTTCGTCGACCTGCGGCAGCTGCGCGCAGGGGACCGCATCCAGGTGCGGATGTCGGACGGCCGCACCCTGCACTTCAGCGTCACGGCCGCGAAGGTCGTGCAGAAGGCGCTGTTCCCCACCTCCGCCGTCTACGGCGCGACGCCCGACGCGGAGCTGCGGCTGATCACATGCAGCGAGCCCTTCGACGAGGTGCACGGCATCTACGCCGACAACCTGGTCGTCTTCGCCACCCTCGACGCGTAGGCCCGGAGCCCGGCCACCCGGGCCGCGAGCGCTGTCCGCACGGACAACTGTCGGCGATGTAACGGCAGCAGTTGTCCGTGCGGACAGCACACGGGTCGGGCGAAGAGGGCTCAGGCGGCGACGGTGATCGCGGCCGACTCTGCGGGCAGCACGAGCGTGCCGCTGTCGAGCGCGACGCCCTGCGCGGTGGTGAGCACCAGCGACCCGGCCGCCTCGACGCGGGCCTCGGCCTCGCCGAGGTTCACGGCGACGCTCACGCCGCCGCGGCGGAGCACCAACGTGCCAGCCGCGTCGTTCGCGACGGCAGTGATCGTCGGGAAGCGTGGATCCGTCAGCTCCGGCAGCCGGTGGCGGAGGTCGATGAGCCGGCGGTGCAGGTCGAGCAGCGCGGCGTGCGCCCCGCCCTCGGGCTCCGTCCAGTCGAGCTTCGAGCGCGTGAACGTCTCCGGATCCTGCGGGTCCGGCACGATCGCCGGGTCCCAGCCCATCTTCGCGAACTCCGCGATGCGGCCCTCCGCCGTCGCCTTCCCGAGCTCGGGCTCGGGGTGCGAGGTGAAGAACTGCCACGGCGTGGACGCGCCCCACTCCTCGCCCATGAAGAGCATCGGCGTGAACGGCGTCGTGAGGTTCAGCACCGCGCCGATAGCGAGCCGGGCGGGGGAGAGGGTCTCGGACAGTCGGTCGCCGGTCGCCCGGTTGCCGATCTGGTCGTGGTCCTGCGCGAAGGTGACGAGGCGGTGCGCCGGCAGGGTGAGCCGGTCGATGGGCCGGCCGTGGTGCCGCTCCCGGAAGCTCGAGAAGGTGCCGTCGTGGAAGAAGCCGTGGGTCAGCACCCGCTGGAGCACGCCGAGCCCGGCGAAGTCCCCGTAGTACCCGGTCGTCTCGCCGGTCAGGGCGACGTGGAGCGCGTGGTGGAAGTCGTCGCTCCACTGCGCGTCGAGCCCGTAGCCGTGCGCCTCGCGCGAGGTGATGAGCCGCGCGTCGTTCATGTCCGACTCGGCGATGAGGGTGAGCGGCCGGCGCAGGTGCGCCGACAGCACGGCGACCTCCTCGGCCATCTGCTCGAGCACGTGCTTCGCACGGTGGTCCACGAGCGCGTGCACCGCGTCGAGGCGCAGGCCGTCCACGTGGTAGTCGCGCAGCCACATCAGCGCGTTCTCGATGATGTACGCGCGCACCTCGTCGGAGTCGGGGCCGTCGAGGTTCACCGAGGCGCCCCAGGTGTTGCCGCCGGCCTCCGCGAGGTAGGGCCCGTACTCGGGCAGGTAGTTCCCGGATGCGCCGAGATGGTTGTAGACCACGTCCTGGATGACGGCGAGGCCGCGCTGGTGGCAGGCGTCGACGAACCGCTGGTAGGCGGCCGGGCCGCCGTAGGTCTCCTGCACGGCGTACCAGAGCACCCCGTCGTAGCCCCAGTTGTGCGTGCCGTTGAAGGCGTTGACCGGCAGCACCTCGACGAAGTCGACGCCGAGCGCGACGAGGTGGTCGAGTCGCTCGATGGCGGAGTCGAGGGTCCCCTCGGGCGTGAACGTGCCGATGTGCAGCTCGTAGATCACGCCGCCGGCGAGCGGGCGGCCGGTCCAGGCGTCGTCCTGCCACCGGTGCTCGGCCGGGTCGAAGCGCTGTGAGGACTCGTGCACGCCGCGCGGCTGGCGCCGGGAGCGCGGGTCTGGCAGCACCCGGTCGTCGTCGCCGAGCAGGTAGCCGTACTCGGCGTCGGGCGCGACGTCGGCGAGCCCGCCCTCGGCGGGCGCCCACCAGCCGTCGTCCCCGCGGACGAGGTCGTGGTCGGCGCCCAGCACGCGCACACGGACGCGCTCCGGCTTCGGTGCCCAGACGGCGAGCGGGTGACGGATCGTCACGGCTTCCCTCCTTCGGTGACGAGCAGCGCGACGGGGTACTGCGCGAGCAGGTCGGCGACGCGCAGCGCGCCGCCCGGGTGCTCGTGCCCGGTGAGCACGTCGCGGACGGGCGCGGAGCCGACGTCCAGCGTGGTGTCGCCCCAGCCGCCCGCCTCGGCGAGGTGCACGGGCAGGCGCGTCGCGAGGGTGATCGCGCCGCCGCGGTCGAACGCGACGAGGTGGTCGGCGGCGGGGCCGGACGCGGTCAGCGGCGTGTACCCGGTGAACAGCTCGGGCCGGGCTCGGCGCAGTCGGAGCGCTTGCGCGACGACGAGCAGCTTGACGGCACCGGTCTCGTCGATCGGCGGCAGCGCGCCGGCGTCGATCTCGCGGAGCAGCTGCCGGCGCCTCGCGTAGTCGACCGGGCGCCGGTTGTCGGGGTCGACCAGCGACGTCTCCCAGAGCTCGCTGCCCTGGTAGACGTCGGGCACGCCCGGCGCCGTGAGCTGCAGCAGCTTCATCGAGAGGCTGTTCGACCACCCGGCCGCGGCGAGGCTCGTGGCCACCCGCTCGACGAGCGCGTACACGGCGTCGTCGTCGTAGACGAGGTCGACCGCGGCGTGCATCCGCGCCTCGAACTCCTCATCGGGGGCGGTCCACGTCGTCGAGACGCCGGCCTCCCGGGAGGCCTTCTCGGCGTAGGCGTGCAGCCGGTCGCGCTCGATGGGCCAGGCGCCGACGGCGGCCTGCCACAGCAGGTTCGCGAAGGTCGTATCTCCGATCGGTGCCGCGGCCTCGAGCGCGGCGAGCGCCTCGGCCCACTCGGCCGGCACCTCGGCCAGCACGTCGATCCGGGCGCGGACGTCCTCGCCGCGCTTCGTGTCGTGCGTCGACAGCGTGGTCATCGCCGCGGGCCACTGCTCCTGCCGCCCGGCCATGCGGGCGTGGAATCGGTCGACGTCCTCGCTGAACATGTTCGGCTCGCCGCCGACCTCGGTGAGGCTCGTGAGGCGGGAGTAGCGGTAGAACGCGGTGTCCTCCACGCCCTTCGCCATCACCATGCCGGAGGTCTGCTGGAAGCGCTTCGAGATCGGCGAGTCGACCTCCTTCAGCAGCCGGACGACGGACGCCACCTCGGTGGCGAGGTCGGGCCGGCGCCGGCTCGCCTCGGCGGCCGCCTCGTCGAGGTATGCCTCGCCGAAGGGCAGGTAGGTGCGGTACACGGGGAAGCAGGTGAGCAGCTCGCCGACCGCGTCGGCGAGGCGCTCGGGGTCGTCGTCCGTCTGCCACACGCCCTCGCGCACGAGGCGGAGCACCTCGGAGTGCAGGATGCCGTCGGCGACCTCGCGCTTGGTGGTGTGGATGAGGTCGTGCCAGTCGACGGGCTCGTCCGCGAGCCGGTCGGCGAGCTCGGTGAGCGGCCGCTCGCCCGACGGGTCGACCAGCACCCGGTCGAAGTCGCCGAGCGCGTCGTAGCCGGTGGTGCCGTCCGTCGCCCAGAAGTCGGGCAGCGGCTCGTCGCCCTCGAGGATCTTCTCCACGAGGACGTAGACGCCCTCTCGGGGTGTCTGCCCATCAGGCGCTGCGACGCCGCCCGTCGCCTCGGCGAGGCGGTCGAGGTACGCCCCCGGGTCGAGCAGCCCGTCCGGGTGGTCGATCCGCAGGCCGTCGACGAGGCCGCGGCGCACCCAGTCGAGGATCGCGGCGTGCGACTCGTCGAACACCCACGGCACCTCGACCCGCAAGCCGGCGAGGGTGTTCACCGCGAAGAACCGGCGGTAGTTCAGATCGGCGTCGGCGCGGCGCCAGTCGACGAGCTCGTAGTGCTGCCGCGCGTGCACCGTCCGCGCATCCGCTCCGTCGTCGGCGGTGCCGGGCGCGATCGGGTACCGGTCGTCGTAGTAGGCGAGCCGGCCGTCCTCGATCGTCAGCGCGCTGAGGTCCTCGGCGCTGCCGAGCACCGGGATCCGGATGCGCCCGTTCCCGAAGTCCCAGTCGACGTCGAACGCCTCGGCGTACTTCGACTCCCGGCCGTGGGTGAGCAGGTCCCACCACCACGGGTTCGCCTTCGGCGTCGCGACGCCCATGTGGTTCGGCACGATGTCGACGAGCACCCCGAGCCCCGCCCCGTGCGCCGCGTTCGCCGCCTCGACGAGGCCTTCATCCCCACCCCGCGCCGGGTCGACCCGGTCGTGCCGGATCACGTCGTAGCCGTGGTCCGAGCCCGGCTCCGCCTCGAGCAGCGGCGACAGGTAGACCCAGTCCGCCCCGAGCTCGGCCAGGTAGTCGGTGAGCTCGGCGACCGAGTGCAGGTCGAAGGCGTGCCGCACCTGCACCCGGTAGGTCGAGACGGGCGTGCGCGGGGTGTGACGCGGGCTCATCGAGCGGCCGTCCCTCCGGTGGTGCTGGTGGTCGCGTTCGAGGCGCCGGTGCCGGCGGCGAACCCGGCCAGCGACGCGGCGACCGAGTGGTCCGGCTCCACGTCCGGCTCCTGGTGGGCCTGCAGCACGACGAGCGACCGGGCGTCGACGGTGAGCGTCTTGCCCGCCTTCAGCGCGCCCTGGTCGACGTTGCGGCCACCGGTGTCGACGACGACGTCCCACGCCGCGTTGAAGGAGCGCGCAGGCAGCTTGCACTTGACCGCGCCCTCGGCGGCGTTGAAGTAGAGCAGGAAGTCGGAGTCGGTGATCCGCTCGCCGCGTGCATCGCGGTCCCGGATGCCCTCGCCGTTCAGGTAGACGCCGACCGCCTTGCCGAACCCGCTGTCCCAGTCCTCGGATTGCATCTCGGTGCCGTCGGGCCGGAGCCACATGATGTCGGGCTTCGGGGCGCCCTCCTCCCGCTTCGCCGGGCGGCCGGTGAAGTAGCGCCCGCGGCGGAAGATCGGGTGCTCGCGGCGCAGCCGGGAGACCGCGGCCGTGAACTCGATGAGCGGCTGGTCGGCCTGGTCCCAGTGCACCCAGCTGATCTCGCTGTCCTGCGCGTAGGAGTTGTTGTTGCCGCCCTGCGTGCGGCCGAGCTCGTCGCCGTGCAGGATCATCGGCACGCCCTGGCTGAGCAGCAGGGTGCCGAGGAAGTTGCGCTGCTGGCGCGCACGCAGCGCGAGCACCGCCTGGTCGTCGGTCTCGCCCTCCACGCCCGAGTTCCAGGAGCGGTTGTGCGACTCGCCGTCGTTGCCGTCCTCGCCGTTCGCCTCGTTGTGCTTCTCGTTGTAGGAGACGAGGTCGCGGATGGTGAACCCGTCGTGCGCGGTGACGAAGTTGATCGACGCGACCGGGCGGCGGCCGGAGTTCTCGTAGAGGTCCGCGGATCCGGTGAGCCGGGCGGCGAACTCGCCGAGGGTCGACGGCTCGCCGCGCCAGAAGTCGCGCACGGTGTCGCGGAACTTGCCGTTCCACTCCGTCCACTGCGGGGGGAAGTTGCCGACCTGGTAGCCGCCGGGGCCGATGTCCCACGGCTCGGCGATGAGCTTGACCTGGCTGACCACCGGGTCCTGCTGCACGAGCTCGAAGAAGGTGGAGAGCCGGTCGACCTCGTAGAACTCGCGCGCGAGGGTGGCGGCGAGGTCGAAGCGGAAGCCGTCGACGTGCATCTCGGTGACCCAGTAGCGCAGCGAGTCCATGATCAGCTGCAGCGCGTGCGGGTGCCGCACGTTGAACGAGTTCCCCGTGCCCGTGTAGTCCATGTAGTAGCGCTTGTCGTCGTCGACGAGGCGGTAGTAGGCCGCGTTGTCGATGCCGCGGAACGACAGGGTCGGGCCCATGTGGTTCCCCTCGGCGGTGTGGTTGTAGACCACGTCGAGGATCACCTCGATGCCGGCGGCGTGCAGAGACCGCACCATCGACTTGAACTCCTGCACCTGCTGACCGAGCTGGCCGGTGGCCGCGTACTCGTTGTGCGGCGCGAAGAAGCCGATGGTGTTGTAGCCCCAGTAGTTGCGGAGGCCCTTGTCGAGCAGCGTGGAGTCCTGCACGAACTGGTGCACCGGCATCAGCTCGACCGCGGTGACGCCGAGCTTCTGCAGGTGCTCGATGACCGCGGGGTGGGCGACGCCGGCGTAGGTGCCCCGGTCCTCCTCGGGGACGTCGGGGTGCAGCTCGGTGAGGCCCTTCACGTGGGCCTCGTAGATCACCGACTCCTTGTAGGGGATGCGCGGGGTGCGGTCGCCCGTCCAGTCGAAGAAGGGGTTGATGACCACGGAGAGCATCACGTGGCCGGCCGAGTCCTCGTCGTTGCGGGAGTCGGGGTCGCCGAAGGTGTACGAGAAGAGGGACTGGTCCCAGTCGAACTCGCCGACCGTCGCCTTCGCATACGGGTCCATCAGGACCTTGTTGCGGTTGCAGCGCGAGCCGTTCTCGGGGTCGTACGGGCCGGTGATCCGGTAGCCGTACCGCTGGCCGGGCTGCACCTGCGGCAGGTAGCAGTGCCAGACGTACGCGTCGACGTCGATCAGCTCGACGCAGGTCTCGGTGCCGTCCTCCTCGAAGAGGCACAGCTCGACCTTCTCGGCGACCTCCGAGTAGATGGCGAAGTTGGTGCCGCTGCCGTCGAACGTCGCCCCGAGGGGATAGGCGGTACCGGGCCAGGTCTGCACGGGAGATCTCCTTGTCCTGTCGCGCACGCCATCGACGATGGCCGGGGCGCGGGCGACGGATCACGGTACCGGGGCCCCACGACGGGAAT
Organism: Amnibacterium sp.; assembly: GCF_036559085.1. Taxonomy (GTDB): domain Bacteria; phylum Actinomycetota; class Actinomycetes; order Actinomycetales; family Microbacteriaceae; genus Amnibacterium. Next base: position 9,901 of record NZ_DATBTU010000067.1, on the reverse strand, counting down.
CACCGGATCCGCTGGACCCCGGCGCTCACCCAGGAACGTCTCAGGAACGCGATCGGCGGCGCACGGGAGGGCAGGGCTAGCGTGCTGGTCATGAGTGATCTCGCCGTCCAGCTCGCGAACACCGTCAAGTCCTTCGGGGTGAAGGCCGTCTACGGGGAGTCCCAGGACATCGAGGGCACCACCTTCGTTCCCGTCGCCCTCATCGCCTACGGCTTCGGCGCCGGGGAGGGCGACGACGGCGAGGGCACCGGCAGCGGCGGTGGCGGCGGCGGGTACACGCTGCCGATCGGCGCCTACGTCGGCGACAGCCTCGGCGTGCGCTTCCAGGCGAACCCCGTCGCGCTGCTGGCCGTCGGCATCCCGTTCGTGTGGGTGGCGGGCAAGTCCCTCGCCCTCGTGATCAAAGCGCTGAAGAAGTAGCCCGCGGCGCAGGGCCGACCTCCCTGCATGCCTAGAATCCGGCGTGACCGAACTGGGGACGCGCCGAGCGCTCGCCTGCGCGGCAGGCGTCGCTGCCGCTGCTGCCGCGATCGGCGCGGGGGAGCTCGTCGCGGCGGTGCTGCATCCGTCCGCGAGCCCGCTGCTGTCCGTGGGGTCGTTCGTGATCGATCTCACGCCCGGGTTCCTCAAGGAGACCGTCATCCGCGCCTTCGGGACCGGTGACAAGCCCTTCCTCCTCATCGTCCTGCTCGTGCTGCTGCTGGTGCTCGGCGCGGTCGCCGGGCTCCTCGAGCTGCGCCGCGCGCCGCTCGGACGCGTCCTCATCGTCGTGGTCGGCCTCGTGGCCGCCGGCGCCGCGGCGACCCGCCACGGTGCGTCGGTCGTCGACGTGACGCCATCGCTCGTCGACCTCGTGGTCGGGGTGTTCGTGCTCGCGCTGCTGGTGGGGCGCCTCCGCCCGCGCGCGGCGGGCGAGGCCGGGCCCACGCGACGCGGTCTCGTGATCGCGACGGTCGTGACCGCGGCCGCCGGCGCGCTCGCAGGCTGGGGCGCATCCGCCGCGACCGCGGGGAGCCGCCGGGTCGCGAGCGCGATCGCCCGCGTGCGCCTGCCGAAGCCCGTGGCCACCGTGGAGCCGCTGCCCGCCGGCGTCTCGGTCGGTGTGCCGGGGGTCGCCCCGTTTCTCACCCCGACCGCGGACTTCTACCGGATCGACATCAGCCTCTCGCCGCCCCAGGTCGACCCGTCCAGCTGGCAGCTCGAGGTCACCGGAGAGGTCGAGCAGCCGTTCCGCATCACCTACGCCGAGCTGCTCGCGATGGGGCTCTCCGAGAGCCGGACCACGCTGATGTGCGTCTCGAACGAGGTCGGCGGCGGCCTGATCAGCACCGCCACGTGGCTCGGGGTGCCCATCCGCGACCTCCTCGCGCGGGCGCGCCCGAAGGCGGGCGCGGACATGGTGCTGTCGACCGGCGCTGACGGCTTCACCGCGAGCAGCCCGCTCTCCGCGCTCACCGACGGCCGGAACGCGATCCTGGCCGTCGGGATGAACGGCGAGGTGCTGCCGAACCTGCACGGCTTCCCGGTGCGGATGGTCGTGCCGGGTCTCTACGGGTACGTGTCGGCGACGAAGTGGCTGCAGTCCCTCCAGGTCACCCGCTACTCGGAGGCGACGGCGTACTGGACGAACCGCGGCTGGTCCGAGAAGGGGCCGGTGAAGGTGTCGAGCCGGATCGACGTTCCCGGGCGCTCCGTCGCACCCGGCGTCGTGGCGGTCGCCGGCGTCGCGTGGGCGCAGCACACCGGGATCGCCCGGGTGCAGCTGCAGATCGACGACGGGCCCTGGCGCGACTGCGAGCTCGGCACCGAGGCGTCGATCGACGTGTGGCGGCAGTGGAAGTACCGCTGGATCGCCGAGCGCGGCACCCACACGCTGCGGGTGCGCGCCACCGACCGGAACGGGCTCGTGCAGACGGCGAAGGTCGCGGACGTGGTGCCGGACGGTGCCACCGGCCTGCACACCGTGCAGGTGCAGGTCGGCTGAGGCCGGGTCAGACCACGAGTCCGTAGAGCGCCGCGTCGTAGCGCTCGGCGCCGACGCGGAAGGCGCCGGTCAGCACGCCCTCGAGCGCGAAGCCCGTCCGCTCGGCGACGGCGCGGCTCCGCTCGTTGTGCACCGCCGTGCGGATCTCGAACCGGCGGATGCCGCGTTCCTCGGCGAGGTGCCGCACGACGGCCCGAACCCCGCGGGTGACGAGACCGCGCCCCTCGAAGCCTTCGTCGATCCAGTACCCGAGCTCGGCGCTCTCGCGCTGCAGATCGATCCGGGCGCCGAGGCTGCCGACGAGCGCGCCGCCCTGCAGGATCGCCAGCGGCAGGGCTCGGCCCTCCGCGAACGCAGCCAGCTGGATGCGCGTGTAGGCGCGGGTCGCCCCGTCCTGGAGGTCGGGGATCGCCCAGTCCTCCCAGTGCCGGAGCCGGTCGAGGTTCGCCGCCGTCAGCCGGTGCATCGGGGCCGCGGTGGTGAGGTCGCGGAGGGCGAGCGCGCCGCCGTCACCCAGTTCGTGCTGGAGGAACGCCACTGTCACAGCAGCCCGTCGGCGAGCTCCGCGAGGAGGTCGAGGTCGGACATGTCGATGGTCTGCAGGTAGACGCGGGCGGCGCCGAGCTCCGCGTAGCGGCCGATCCGGTCGGCGACCTCGCTGATCGTGCCGCCGAGGTTCACGGCTCGCAGGTGCTCGGGGTCGGCACCGATCCGCTCGGCCCGCGCGCGGAACGCGCCCTCGGTGCGGCCCACGGCCACGGGCTGGGCGATCGAGTAGCGCAGGTCTGTCCGGCTCCGGCCGGCCGCTTCCGCCGCGTCACCGACGCGGCGGAAGGCCGCCTCGATCGTGGGCTCGTCGACGAAGCCCGCGTTGTACTCGGCGGCGTAGCGGGCGGCGAGCGCCGGGGTCCTGGTGGGGCCGAGGCCGCCGACGATGAGCGGCAGCGGCCGCTGCACCGGCTTGGGCAGCGCGGGGGAGTCGGTGAGCCGGTAGTGCTCGCCTTCGAACGAGAAGGTCTCCCCGAGCGGGGTGGACCAGAGGCCGGTGACGACGGCGAGCTGCTCCTCGAGCAGCCCGAAGCGCTTCGCCGGGAACGGGATGCCGTAGGCCTGGTGCTCGGCCTCGAACCAGCCGGTACCGAGCCCGAGCTCCGCCCGGCCGCCCGACATCGCGTCGACCTGCGCGACCTGGATGGCGAGGATCCCCGGATGCCGATAGGTCGCGCTCGAGACGAGGGTGCCGAGCCGCACACGCTCGGTCTCGCGGGCGAGGCCGGCGAGCGTCGTCCACGCATCCGTCGGGCCCGGCATGCCGTCCGTGCCGCCCATGTGGCCCATGTGCAGGTAGTGGTCGCTGCGGAACCAGCCGTGGAAGCCGAGCTGCTCGGCGGTGCGCGCGTGCGCGAGCTGGGTCAGGTAGTCGGCTCCCTGCTGGGGCTCCGTGAAGACGCACAGTTCCATGCCCGCCAGCGTATGCTCGGCCCTTCACGGGAGTCCGGTGAGCCGGGCTGAGAGGAAGCTGATCCAAGCTTCGACCGTGGGGCTGCGGGGGACCGCGCCCCGGAACCTGATCCGGATCATGCCGGCGCAGGGAGGCTCTCCATCCGCCCGTGCCTGAGGAAGGGCACGTGATCCATATGACTGTTCTCGACCGTCCACGGACCACCTGGCGGGTGGTCGACATCGTCGTGGCGAGCGTGATCGCCGCCGCCTGCAGCGTCGTGTTCATCGCCTGGGGCGTCGCCTACCAGGGGCCCGCCACCCTGCTGACCCCGCTGCTGCCGGGCCTGCAGGGCCTGGTCAACGGGCCGTGGCTGTTCGCCGGGGTGCTCGCGGGCCTCATCGTGCGCCGCCCCGGTGCGGCGATCTACGCCGAGCTCGTCGCCGCAGTGATCGAGGCGCTCGTCGGCAACCAGTGGGGCGTGACCACGCTGATCTCCGGGCTCGCGCAAGGCCTCGGCGCCGAGCTGGTCTTCGCGGTGTTCCTCTACCGCGGCTTCGGCCCGGGCGTCGCGTTCCTCGCCGGCGCCGGCGCGGGACTCGGCGAGACCGTCGTCGACCTGCTCCTCTACTACCCGGGCTCGAAGCCGGTGTTCGTCGTGGTCTACGCGATCTCGACGATGCTCTCGGGCGCGGTGTTCGGGTTCCTCTCCTTGCTGCTCGTGCGGGCGCTGGCGCGCACCGGCGCGCTCGCCCGCTTCGCCGCCGGTCGCGACGCGAAGCGCGTCGGCTAGCGGATGACCCGGCCGGCCGCGATCGAGGCGCGCGGATGGGGATGGCGGCACGCCGGCCGCCGGCCCTGGGCGCTCGACGGCCTCGACCTGGCTGTGCAGCCGGGGGAGCGCGTGCTGCTGCTCGGCCCTTCTGGCAGCGGCAAGTCGACGCTGCTCGCCGCGCTCGCCGGGGTGCTGGCCGAGGACCAGGGTGAGTCGCGGGGCAGCCTGACGATCGACGGACGCCCACCGCGGTCGGTCCCGGGCCGGGCGGGACTCGTGCTGCAGGACCCGCAGTCGCAGGTGATCCTGCCCCGCGTGGGCGATGACGCCGCGTTCGGCGCCGAGAACCTCGGGGTGCCCGCGGACGAGGTGCGCACGCGGGTCGCCGCGGCGCTCGCCGCGGTGGGCCTGGACGTGCCGCTCGACGCATCCGCGACCCGGCTGTCGGGCGGGCGGCAGCAGCGCCTCACGCTCGCCGGGGTGCTCGCGATGCGGCCGGGCCTCGTGCTGCTCGACGAGCCGACGGCGAGCCTCGATCCCGACGGCGTCACCGAGGTGCGCGACGCGGTGGCTGCGGCGGTCCGCGCCACCGGCGCCACCCTGCTCGTCGTCGAGCACCGCGTCGCCGTCTGGCGGGACGTCGTGGACCGCGTGGTCGTGCTCGGCCCGGGCGGCGCGGTGCTCGCCGACGGGGCGCCGGCGGCGGTGCTCGACACGGCCGGCGAGCGGCTCGCGGCGCAGGGGATCTGGGTGCCGGGACGGTCGCCGGTGGTCTCCCGGCCGCAGGCTCCCGCCGCGGAGGCGCTCCTCGGGACGCACGACCTGGTCGTCGGGCGTGACCGGCGGCCCGTGCTCGGCGTGGACGACCTCGCACTCGAGTCCGGCCGCCTCGCCGCCATCACCGGGCCGAACGGCGTCGGCAAGACCACGCTCGCGCTCACGCTCGGCGGCCTGATCCGCCCGGTCGCGGGGGAGGTCGTGCCGTCGGCCGCGCTCGCCGCGGGACTCCGCGGGGGACCGGTCACCTGGCGCTCGCGGCAGCTGCTGTCCCGGATCTCGGTCGTGTTCCAGTCGCCGCAGCACCAGTTCCTCGCCGGTACCGTGCGCGACGAGCTCGCGATCGGCCTCCGCGCGCTCCGTCGGTCGCCGGCCGAGGTGGCGGCGCGCGTCGACGAGCTGCTGGAGCGACTCGACCTGGTGCGGCTGGCCGAGGCGAACCCGTTCACGCTGTCGGGCGGGCAGCAGCGGCGGCTGTCCGTCGGCAGCGCGCTCGCCGCCGCACCGCGGCTCCTGCTGCTCGACGAGCCGACCTTCGGGCAGGACGCGCTCACGTGGGCGTCGCTCGTCACGTTGCTGCTGGAGGCCGTCGCGGACGGCTCCGGCGTGGTGGCGGTCACCCATGACGAGGAGCTCGCGGCGCTCGCCGGCGACCGCATCGCCCTCGCGCCGGTGCGGGCGGTGCTGGCGTGACCGCGCTCGTCGAGCGGATCAACCCGCTGACGGCCCTCGGAGTCGCGCTGCTCGTCGACCTCGTGCTGCTCGCGAGCGTCGATGTCGTCACCGCCGCGACCGCCGTGCTCCTGGAGCTGCTCCTCCTTCCGCTGAGCGGTGTGCCGGTGCGCACCCTCCTGCGTCGATCGGGGGTGCTCGTGGTGGCCGCACTGGTCGCGGGCGTCACGATCGCGCTCTACGGGCGCACGGCCGGCGTCGTGCACCTCAGCTGGGGGCTGGTCGAGGTGAGTGACGGGTCGCTGCAGCTCGCCCTCGCCATCGCCCTGCGGATCCTCGCGATCGGCCTTCCCGCGGTCGTACTGCTCTCAGGCATGGACGCGACGCGGCTCGCCGACGCGCTCGGTGGCCGCCTGCGCCTGCCGGCCCGCTTCGTGCTCGCGGGGCTCGCCGCCGTGCGGCTCGCCGAGGTGTTCGGCGAGGACTGGCGCACGATCGCCCTCGCCCGACGGGCCCGCGGCGTCGGCGACGGGAACCGCATCCGCCGGCTGCCGTCCCAGGTGTTCGCGCTGCTCGTCGTGGCCCTGCGCCGGGCCACGCTGCTCGCCACCGCGATGGAGGCGAGAGGTCTCGGTGCCGCCCACCACCGCACCTGGTCGAGGCCGTCGCCGTTCGGGCGGCCGGACGTGGGCGTGCTGGTCGCCGGGCTGCTGGTCGCCGGGGTGGCCGTCACGGTCGGCGTCGCGACCGGGAGCTACCGTGTCGTCCTCACCTGAGGACGCCGTCGGACGGATCGGCGCCGCAGCGCTGCTCGATCAGGTCCGGGCGCGATTCGGCGCGGGCGTGCTGCTGATCGACGGCCGATCGGGCAGCGGCAAGACCACGCTGGCACGGTGGCTGGCGCCGCGGCTCGGGGCCCGGGTACTCCAGATGGAGGAGCTCTACTGCGGCTGGGACGGTCTGGACCGGGCCGCCGGGGTGCTCGCCGAGCGGGTGCTGCCCGCGTTCGCGGCCGGCCGTGTGGCGTCGTGGCCTCGGTGGGACTGGGCGGAGGGCCGGGTCGACGGCACCGGCTTCCTGCGACCCGGTGGCCGGCTGATCGTCGAGGGCTGCGGAGCACTCACTGCGGCGTCCCGGCCGTTCGCCGGGCTCGCGCTGCTTCTCGACGTGGACCCGGTGGTGCGCTCGTGGCGGATCCGCCGGCGCGATCCCGCGGGCGCGCTACCCGGCCACCAGCGGTGGGCCGCGCAGGAGCAGCGGCAGCGCGCGCGGGAGACGATGCGTGCCCTTGCGGATCTCGTGCTGGTCGGCGGGGTGGGTCTGCCGATGCGCTTGCCGGACGAGCCGGCCCTCCCTGCAGATCTCTGCTGAGCATCCCGACAGCCCGCTGCGCTACCGTCGCGGCATGACTGCGAGCATCCCGTCCGCCGAGCCCAACCGATACGTCGCCGAGTACGTCGACGGGCCGCTCGAGGGCACCACGGAGCACCGGTACCTCATCGACGGCAAGACCGAGGAGCGCGTCACCCAGATGGCGCTCGTCGACGGCACCGACGGCCTCTACGACTACGTCGCGGGCGACCGACGCGAGCTGAACGGTGAGCAGTACGTGCAGTTCCGCTTCGACCCGAAGGACAGCGACACGCTGCAGGGTCAGGCGAACGCCAACGAGGAGTCCCGCCACATCTGACCCGCCTCATCGGCGGGGTCGGCTCTCTGGCACGGACGGCGCCGGCGCCCCTCGCCGGAGCCTCGGTCCGAGCATCAGCCCGGGGGCGCAGTACTCCTCGCCGTGCGGATGCGGTGCTGCTGCATCCGGTGGCGTTTCAACGGTGTCCCGCCCCAGCGTTTCGGGACGAGGTGGGGGACGTGTTCGTGGATGCGGATCTCCCACTCGTCGGTGGAGTGGATGAGGTGGTGGTGGAACGAGCAGAGCAGGATGCCGTTCTCGATGTCGGAGCGGCCGTGGTCGCGTTTCCACCACGCGATGTGGTGTGCCTCGGTCCAGGCGACCGGGGCTCGGCAGCCGGGGAACGCGCACCCGCCGTCTCGGGCGGCCAGTGCCCGGCGTTGGGCGCGGCTGAAGCCGCGCTTCTTCCGGCCCAGGTGGAGTGGTTCGCCGTCCTTCCCGGTGACCACGAGTCGGGTCCGTCCGGCGCATTCGAGTCGTTCGACCGAGGGGATGGAGATGCGGCCGAGGACCCCGTCGATCCAGCCGCAGCCTTCCCGGTTGGCGAGGTCGGCCGCGTCGACGTGGATCACGACCTCGGGCTCGGGTGCCTTGCTTGGTCGGTCGGGGTCGACGCCGAGGCCGGCTCTGAGGATCGCGAAGATGGGCCCCCGCTGCCGGTTCCGACGCGCCGCGGAGCGGCGTGGCGGCCGTGCAGTAGGGGAGCGTGGTCGAACTGGGCCTTCGTCCTGTCGTCGCCGACTTCGTGCCATTCGGTGTCGTCGTCGCAGTCCTCGGCCGGTTGCTGCTTCCACTGCACACCCCGCCGGTTCGCGTCGAAGATCGCCCGCAGCAGCGCGGTCTCCTCCGTCGCGGTCAGCAGCACACTGCGGGTGATCCCGTCAGGGCCTTCGATCCCGACCTTCACTCCCCGGTTCCGGTGCGCGGCGTCCTCCGCCGGCTTCGCCCCGTCGGGGTCGAGGCGGGCCTGCCACACCTCGGCCTGCACCCGCAGCAGATCCGGTGACGTCGACGTCGCGCTATCGACCAGTGCCTGCTCGGCGATCTCGAGTTCGGCAGCGTCAGCCCGGCGGGCGATCGACCCGAGTGCGTCCACGATCACGCGGGCGGCGTCGACGGTGATCGAGCCCGCTTGAAGTGCGGCGCCCACGTGTGCCCACCTGCCGGGCAGCTCTTCGCCTTGCATGGACAGTCGCGACCGGACCCGGAGGCCAAGTGCGGTGCGCTTCCGGGCTTCGCGTCCGCTGATGAGCAGCTCGCGGGCGAGCAGGTCGGTCGCGTCCCGGTCACCGGAACGTCGGGCGAGGCCGTGCTCACCCAGCTGCTCCCTCGACCGCCAGGCGATCTCCCCGGCGATCGCGACGCGACGGGCGTCGACGAGCCGGCCCAAGGCTTCCCACGCTTCGGCGTCCTCGAGCAGCTGCCGGTCACCCATCCCCACCGGACCGCACGGGACTTCACCGACGACGGTGGTCGCCTGCCCGAGCTCTCCGTGGTTCTGCATGCGCACATCGTGACACCGGCCACCGACACTCCCCAGCACTCGAGACACGCGATCGACCAGGGATTCGTTCTCCCCGGCAGTCCCGCCGGAAGACGCCTGTGGAGGAGAGGATCCGGCATGAACATGCGGCCATCCGCGGCCTCACGAGCCTGGGCCTACATCCATCCGACCGTCGCGCGGTACTTCTGGCGTCGCGCGGTACGCATGCGTACCGCTTGTTGCCATCCCCGTCGCACGGCCGTCACGCCGCTTCGCGTCGCGCCGGAACCGGCTCCGTGGGCCCACCAACCGCGCGACGGGCTCGGCGGTGCGATGAGCGCGGCTGGCGCGGAGCGCCGCTGAGGTGAGCGACGCGTGGATGGAACCGCTCAGGCCCACCCGAGCTCATGAAGGCGGTCGTCGTCGATGCCGTAGAAGTGCCCGATCTCGTGCACGAGCGTGGTGTGGATCTCGTCGCGCAGGTCGTCCTCGGTGTCGCACGCGGCGAGGTGCGGCAGGCGGAACACCACGATCCGGTCGGGCAGCTCCCCGAAGCCGTACCGGTCACGATGCGTGAGGTCGACGCCCTCGTAACGCCCGAGGAGGTCCTCGCCGTCCTCCGGCTCGTCCTCGATCACGAAGGCGACGTTCTCGAGGCCGTCCACCATCTCGTCGGGGAGCGCGTCGAGCTCGTCGATCACGATCGCTTCGAACGCCTCCGCGGAGAGCCAGGGCTCGGTCACAGCCGGCTCCGACTGACGACGAGGTAGCGCTCGTCCTCGGTCGGGGCGCCCCACAGCGCCGGATCCGGCAGTGGCGTCGTCGCGGCGGTCCGGCCCATCGTCTCGAGCATCCGCTCCACCTCCCCCGCGGCGAGCCCGCCGCCGGTCCACCAGCGGCCCTCGACGAGCACGAGCACACCGCCCGGCTTCAGGAGTGTCGACCACGCCTCCAGCGCAGCGGCCGGGTCGGGCATCGCCCAGAGCACGTGCCGCTCGAGCACCACGTCGAACGTCCCGGGCGCCAGGGGAGGGGCGGCGGCGTCGCCCAGGTGCCAGGCGATCTGCAGCCCTGCGGCG
>NZ_DATBTU010000066.1:0-31978 GCF_036559085.1 Amnibacterium sp. | reverse complement strand
GGCCCTGGTCGACATGGCCACGCCGTCCAGCGGCGAGCTGAGAGGGTCCACTCGACTGGTCGCTCTGGCCGAGCGCTTTGTCGCGGAGAAGCGTGACTCCGGCCTTGCAGCTGGATCGGTCGCGACCTACGAGCAGGTGTTGAAGTCGATCATCGTCCCGCGGATCGGAGACCTGCGGCTCGACGAGGCGACGCCCGGCCGGCTGCAGCAGTTCTTCACCGCCGTCGCGAAGGAGCACGGGCACGGCCAGGCGAAGACATGCCGATCCGTCCTCTCGGGCATGTTAGGCATGGCGGTCCGCGTGGACGCGCTCCGATCGAATCCGGTCAGTCAGGTCGCTCGAATCCGTCACCGCCAGTCCCACGCTTCGAGCGCCTTGGCGCTTGACGCAGTACCGGGGTTCATCGAAACGGTGCTGTCGGACCCGGTCCTCACGCAGTTGGACGTCGGTCAGATCCTGGCGTTCATGGTGCTCACCGGGTGCCGAGTGGGGGAGGCCCTCGGGTTGCTGTGGTCGGACGTCGACTTCGTCACGGGCAAGGTCACGCTCAACGGCACGGCAGTGCGGGTGCCGGGTGGTGGCGTGATGAACCAGCGTCACGGCAAGACCGCGGCGTCCACGAGAACCATCTCCGTGCCGCCTCGCGCGCTCCGAATACTTGAGTCCAGGCAGCGGAACGCAGACGTGGTCTTCCCGTCGGTGAGGATGCGGGTCCGCGATCCGGTGAACGTCGAGAACATCTGGCGACAGAACCGTGGCCGCCTGGGCTTCGAGGAAGTGACCACCCATGCGCTCCGGAAGACCGCCGCCACCGGACTTGATGTCGCCGGCATGAGCGCTCGTGGGATCGCGGAATATCTGGGCCATGCGAAGCCCTCTCTGACCCAGGACGTGTACATGAGCCGCAACGTCGGCAGCTCGGCGGCGGCGGAACATCTCGAGCGAATGTTCGGAGTAAATACGGAGTTGCCCTCGGGCCCGAATCCGTAACTTGCCCCTGATCAGGCTTCTTGCGCCCCGAGCAGGACTCGAACCTGCAACCTACGGATTAGAAGGCCGTTGCTCTATCCATTGAGCTATCGGGGCATGAGGGGCCGAGTTTAGTGACGAGGGACGATGTCGTCCCCGGTCCTCGTGCGGTCGCGCACGGCGGAAGCCGACATCGGCGGGGGCGTCTTCGAGAGGTCGATGTCCCGCGTCACGTCGGCCTCGTCGTCGTAGGTGTCCAGCCAAGCCGGCACCGGCTGCTTCTGCGACGGCGCCGGCTGCTCGTCGACGGTCGCCGGGACCGCCACGGCGGCGGGTGCCTCAGCCGACGCCGGCTCCGGCGATGGCGCGGCAGCGGGAGCGGGAGCGGGGGCGTCCTGCTCGGCAGGGGCGGCCGCAGCTGCAGCCGCGGCGGCCTCGGCTCGGGCATGCCGTGAGTGCTCGAGGCGCGCGTCCTCACCCGACCGATCCAGTGAGTCGAGCCGCGTGCGCTGCACGAGCACCGGTTCGGTGCTCGGCGGCGGGTCGGCCGCCGGGGGAGCGGCTTCGGCCTGGGCTACGGGCTGCTCCCGGGCCGGCTCGTCGCGGCGGTTCTGCTCGCGCGCGGAGACCGGCTCGGGCTGGTTCTCGATGCGGTCCCTGTGCGTCTTCAGCCGGGCAGCGACGGCGGCGCTGCCGGTCGCGTCGTCCGCCCCCTGCCCGTCGGGAGCACCGGCCGGGGCCGCGGGAGCGGCGGCAGGAGCAGGTGCCGCGACCTTCCGAGGAGCGGCCTCCGGGGGAGCGGATCGGGTGATCCCCGCCTTCGTGCGGCGGGCGTCCCGCTCCGCGCCGAGCCGTTCGATGTCCTCCGCGAACAGGCGCTTCGCTCGGCCCGGACGGGCGACCCAGGCGAGCAGCCGCTCGCGCACCTCGTCCGCCTCCGCCGTGCCCTGCCGGACCGGCGAGGAACCCGACCGCTCGATCGCGTCGAGCCGTAGCGATGCCCAGTCCGCCGCGAGCGCCGAGCCCTTGGGTCGAGCGAGCCGCAGACGGATGTCGGCCTCGGTGCGGAGCCGGTCGATCCGCTCGTCCTCGACACGATCGGTGGACCCGCCCGCTCGGACGCGAGCCGCCTCGACGAGTGCCGCAACGGATCCGGCGACCGCGTCGCGATCCGCCCGGGTGAGCAGCGCGCGCACCGCCCCTCTCGCGATCAGGGCCGCGATCAGGCCCGCGACGATGATCGCGACCGCGGGGATGACGGCGCTGTACAGCACACGCTGCCCTGCAGCCGACTGGAACCAGGCGACGAACGCGTCCCACATGGGGCCAGGGTACCGAGCGCCCATGACACGCCGATGAACGCCGGTCGAGGGCTGCCGATGCCGGGGAACAAGGGCCTTCCGGGCAGGGTTGACGCACGTGGGCGCCGGTGCGGCGCCCGACGACAGGAGATCCATCCATGGAAACGTTCGTGCTCGCCGGCGGCTGCTTCTGGTGCCTCGACGCGGTCTACCGGTCCCTCGACGGCGTCGTCGACGTCGTCTCCGGCTACACCGGCGGCCGCCTCAAGAACCCGAGCTACGAGGCCGTCTGCACCGGGATGACCGGGCACGCGGAGGCGGTCGAGGTCACCTTCGACCCCGACGTGATCCCGCGCGAGGTCATCCTCGACGTGTTCTTCACGCTCCACGACCCGCGGCAGCTGAACCGCCAGGGCAACGACGTCGGCACCCAGTACCGGTCGGCGATGTTCTACAAGGACGAGGAGCAGAAGGCGCTGTTCCAGTCCGCGATCGAGCGCGCCGCCGACATCTGGGACGGCCGGATCGTCACCGAGCTGGCGCCGCTCGGCGAGTACTACCGGGCCGAGGAGTACCACCAGGACTTCTTCGCGAAGAACCCGAACCAGGGCTACTGCCTCGCCGTGGCGCTGCCCAAGGTGAACAAGGTGCGGAAGTCCTACGCCCGGTACGTCAAGGCGGCCTGACGCCGAATCCGCTCCTCCACAGCCCGTCCGCGCGGCCCGTTCTCCCCAGGGAGACGGGCCGCGCGCCCGTTCCGGCCCTGGAACGTGCACCCTCCTCGTGGATCCGCGCTCCGGTTCACGGCACGGATGCGGAGCGCGGATCCGGTCGCGGCAGGGTGCCGCGTGCGAGATGAGGGAGCAGCAGATGGCCGATCGGATCACCGTCGTCGGGGCCCTCGGGACCGACCCCGAGGAACGCAGCACGAGCCGCGGAGCGGTGGTGCAGTTCCGGGTCGCGTCGACCGACCGCCGCCGGGACGCGCAGGGCAACTGGTCGGACGGCCAGACGAGCTGGTACCGGGTCAACGCCTGGGGCGAGCTCGGGAAGAACGCGCTCGCATCGTTGCGGAAGGGCCAGCGCGTCATCGTCGCCGGCGACCTCTCGGTCAGCGAGTGGGACGGCGCCGACGGCCACAAGAACCGGTCGATCGAGATCCGCGCGGTGTCCCTCGGCCACGACCTCACGTTCGGCGTGAGCCGCTTCGAGCGGATGCAGCGGGGCCAGCAGGCGCCGGCCGGGATCGACACGGGGAGCACGCCGACCCAGGCGCCCGTCCAGCAGCCGCGGCCGGCCGCTCCCGCCGCGCCGCCCGTCGACCACAGCGGCGAGTGGGGCGTCTCCGCGATCGGGGCCCCGTCGACCGAGCCCTCGGAGCGAGTCGAGGACCCGTCGTGGGTGGACGCCCCGTTCTGAGCCCGACCGGCCGACAGGGGCGCCCGAATTAGACTGGGCGGTATGGCGGAGTACATCTACCAGATGGTCCGTGCCCGCAAGGCGCACGGCGACAAGCTGATCCTCGACGACGTGACGATGTCGTTCTTCCCCGGCGCGAAGATCGGCGTCGTCGGACCGAACGGCGCGGGCAAATCCACGATCCTCAAGATCATGGCGGGCCTCGACACCCCGTCGAACGGGGAGGCCAAGCTCACGCCCGGCTACACCGTCGGCATCCTGATGCAGGAGCCCGAGCTCGACGAGTCGAAGACGGTGCTCGAGAACGTGCAGGACGGCGTCGCCGAGCTGCGCGCGAAGATCGAGCGGTTCAACCAGATCGGCGAGGAGTACGCCGACCCGGACGCGGACTACGACGCGCTCGGTGCCGAGATGGCGAAGCTGCAGGACGAGATCGACGCCGCCAACGGCTGGGACCTCGACTCGCAGCTCGAGCAGGCGATGGACGCCCTGCGCACCCCGCCCGGCGACGCCAAGGTCGAGTTCCTCTCCGGCGGAGAGAAGCGCCGCGTCGCGCTCTGCAAGCTGCTCCTGCAGCAGCCGGACCTCCTGCTGCTCGACGAGCCCACGAACCACCTCGACGCCGAGAGCGTGCTCTGGCTCGAGCAGCACCTGTCGAAGTACCCCGGCGCCGTGCTCGCCGTCACCCACGACCGGTACTTCCTCGACCACGTCGCCCAGTGGATCGCGGAGGTCGACCGCGGCCGCCTCTACCCCTACGAGGGCAACTACTCGACCTACCTCGAGAAGAAGCAGGAGCGCCTCCAGGTCCAGGGCAAGAAGGACCAGAAGCTCGCCAAGCGCCTCTCCGACGAGCTCGAGTGGGTGCGCTCCAACGCGAAGGGCCGCCAGGCGAAGTCGAAGGCGCGCCTCGCCCGCTACGAGGAGATGGTCACGGAGGCCGAGCGCACGCGGAAGCTCGACTTCGAGGAGATCCAGATCCCGGTGGGTCCGCGCCTCGGCTCCCAGGTCATCGACGCGAAGAAGCTGCAGAAGGGCTTCGACGGGCGGGTGCTCATCGACGGGCTCTCGTTCACCCTGCCGCGGAACGGCATCGTCGGCGTGATCGGCCCGAACGGCGTCGGCAAGACCACGCTCTTCAAGACGATCGTCGGCCTCGAGCCGCTCGACGCCGGCGACCTCACGATCGGCAGCACGGTCGACATCTCCTACGTCGACCAGTCGCGCGGCGGCATCGACCCGAAGAAGACGCTCTGGGAGGTCGTGTCCGACGGGCTCGACTACATCCAGGTCGGCAAGACCGAGGTGCCGTCGCGCGCCTACGTCTCGACCTTCGGCTTCAAGGGCCCGGACCAGCAGAAGCCGGCCGGCGTGCTCTCCGGCGGCGAGCGGAACCGGCTGAACCTCGCCCTCACGCTGAAGCAGGGCGGCAACCTCCTACTGCTCGACGAGCCCACCAACGACCTCGACGTGGAGACGCTGTCGAGCCTCGAGAACGCGCTGCTCGAGTTCCCGGGCTGCGCCGTCGTGATCACCCACGATCGGTGGTTCCTCGACCGCATCGCGACGCACATCCTCAGCTACGAGGGCACCGCGGAGCAGCCGGGCAACTGGTACTGGTTCGAGGGCAACTTCCAGGCCTACGAGGAGAACAAGGCGGAGCGGCTCGGACCCGAGTCGGTCGGCGTCGGCCGCGGGGTGTACCGCAAGCTCACCCGCGTCTGACCCATGCGCCTGCACGTGGCGGTCCCGCTCCGCTGGAGCGACATCGACGCGTACGCGCATGTCAACAACGCCGCGATGCTGCACCTCCTCGAGGAGGTGCGCATCGAGGCGTTCTGGGTCACCGGTGAGGACGCGGACTCGACCGACCACGTCGGTCCCCGCGTGCTCGACGGGCGTCCGGGCGCGGATACCCTCGCGCTGATCGCGCGGCAGGAGGTCGAGTACCTCCAGCCGATCCCGTTCCAGCGGGCGCCGCTCGATGCCGAGGTGTGGATCAGCCGGATCGGCGGGGCGAGCCTCGAGCTGAACTACGAGATCTACACGCCCATGGGCGTCGAGCCGCGGCTGCTGTACACGCGGGCGGCGACGACCCTCGTGCTCGCGAACGCCAGCGACTCGAAGCCCCGGCGCATCACCGCCGCCGAGAAGGCGGCCTGGGCGCCGTACGTCGAGGAGCCGGTGGGCTTCACGCGCCGCTGACCCCTCCGCCCTCAGCAGAGCGGCTGTCGCGCCCCTCCTCATTCGCGCGGATCCGGAGAAATCGGACGACACGCCGCGGTTGGGGCGCGAAGCCCGGCGTGTCGCGCATGAACTCCGGAACGGCGCGATGTAGATCAGGCTGAGGAAGCCCCGGGGATGCGGACCATGCCCTCCTGCGCCACGGATGCCACGAGCTCGCCGTCCCGGGTGAAGATCCGGCCGAGGGACAGGCCGCGACCGCCGCTCGCGCTGGGCGACTCCTGCACGTAGACGAGCCACTCGTCCACCCGCACGGGCCGGTGCCACCACATGGCGTGGTCGAGGCTCGCGGCCTTCAGCCCGGGGGTCGCCCAGGCGATGCCGTGCCGCCGGAAGGTGGGCTCGAGGATCGTGTAGTCGCTCGCGTAGGCGAGCGCCGCGCGGTGCAGCGCCGGGTCGTCGGGCAGGTCGCCGATCGCCTTGAGCCAGACGGCCTGGTGCGCGACGTGCTCCCCATCCGCCGAGAGGAAGACGGGCGACTCGACGTGCCGCATGTCGAACGGCCGGCTGCTGGCCCAGTACTGCGCCATCGGATGGTCGACGGCGGCGAGGGCGGTCCGCTCGTCGGGCAGGTCCTCCGGCTGGGGCAGATCGGCGGGCATCGCGGCCTGGTGCTCGAGCCCCGAGTCCTCGGTCTGGAACGAGGCGATCATCGACAGGATCGGCACCCCGTGCTGGTATGCCTGGGTGCGGCGGGTCGAGAACGAGCGGCCGTCGTGGATCCGGTCCACGGCCAGCGTGATCGGGGCCTCCACGTCGCCCGGGCGCAGGAAGTAGCCGTGCATCGAGTGGATGTGCCGGCCCTCGGGCGCGGTGCGCGCCGCCGCGACCACGGACTGGGCGAGCACCTGGCCGCCGAAGAGGCGGCCGGCGGGGCTCCACTGGGGCGTCCCGGTGAAGATGTCCTCGGACGTGCGGGCTCCGGTGTCGACCAGGTCGAGCGCCGCGAGCATCCCGGCGAGCGGGTCCATCTGCTGCTCCTCGCGTCAGGTGCGGCACCGTGGCCGCGGGGATGGTGCGGGGTAAGTTTATTGGCGCTCATGGACCGCACCCTCGACCTGCCTGACACCGCGGCGCTCGCCGACCTGCAGACGTACCTCGGCCGCGCGGACGCCGTCGAGCGGGCATCCGTCCGGCTCGTCGGCGGAGCGGGCGTGCTCGCCGTCTACACCGCCGTGCTCTACCCGTCCGGGCTGCTCGACGACACCCCGACCGTGCTCGGGCTGCGCACCGTCGGCATCGACCCGTCGCAGGAGCTCGACGTCGTCGTCCCCATCGCCTCGCTCGTCGAGCGGATGAACCGGGCCGGGGATGACGCGACCTCGGACCTCGTGCGCGTCGGCATCCCCGCCGAGGTGAACACCGTCACGTGGGCGGGCGTCGCCCCTCCCCGCAGCGGATGGCTGCCCGTCGGCCAGACGCAGGCCGACGTGCTCACCGAGGTGGCGAAGGCCGGGATCGTCGAGGTCGCGGAGGCGCTGCCGGCGGATGCGGGGGAGCCGATCGTGCGGCGCGTGCGGGCGGACGTCTGGAGCAGGCCGATCGAGGGCGCCGAGCACGTGCCGGGCGGCGCTGCCTTCGCGGCGCACAGCCTGGGGTTCCTGATGGACCCGCTCGAGCAGATCCCCATCTACGACTCCGGCCCCTGGACGCGCCTCAGCACCGAGCGCGGGCACATCCTCGTGAAGCGCCGCGCCTGGTCGCTCCAGGGCAGCTGACCGTCGCGAGCCCTCATCCAGGCGTCGCCCACGAGGTGGGTTGCCACTTCTGGCCCTCGAAGCGTCTCGTGAAGGGCCAGAAGTGGCAACTCACGTGGTGGATGGCCGGCCGCAGCGAGAAGCGAGAAGCGAGCCGCGCGTCCGCGTGTGGCATGGGACCCTCCCACTGGGGCTGGAGGGACGGGTGGGGCGCTCGTAGCCTGCCGAGGTGACCGAGCAGCAGACCGTGCGGGCGGCGGCCTCCGTGCTGCCCGTCGCACCGATCGCGGCCGGTTCGGCGTCCCGGCTGCTCGCGATCGCGCTCCTCGTGGTCGCGGGGCTCGGCGTCGGCCGCTTCGTGATGCGGCTGGCGGGACTCGCCGTGCTGCTCGGCGTCGTGCTCGCCACGGTCGGCGCGCTCGCCGGCGGCCTGCTCGTGCTGCGCGCGATGCTCGCGCACTGACGCGCGGTCAGTCCTCGAAGGTGTTCACCATGGCGAAGGCCGCTCGCTCGAGGTAGGCCCACAGCTCCGCCTCGTAGAGCGGCGGCAGCTCGATCGCGTCCACAGCGGCGCGCATGTGCGTGAGCCACCGGTCGCGTTGCGCGGGATTCACCTTGAACGGCATGTGCCGCATCCGCAGCCGCGGGTGCCCGCGCTGCTCGCTGTACGTGCCGGGTCCGCCCCAGTACTGCTCCAGGAAGCCGGTGAGCCGCTGGATCGCACCCTCGAGGTTCTGCTCGGGGTAGATCGCGACCAGTTCCGGGTCGCTCGCGACGCCCGCGTAGAAGGTGCGGACGAGCTTCTCGAACGTCGGCCGGCCACCCACCGCGGCCCAGAAGGAGCCGTCGGTCGTGGCGACGGCGTCCTCAGCGGCCATCGGAGCCGTCCGACGGGGCGGCCGGACCGCTGGTCCCCGAGGCGCCGTGCGCGCCGGATGCACCCCGCGCGCCGGATCGCGGCCGCACGGTCGGCGCGGTCGGCTGCGGTGGCGCGGACTGCAGGGCGGCCGCCTGCTGGGCTGCGGGATCCGCGGCACGGGGAGGGCGCGTGCGTGGGGTCCGGCGCGAGACGGGCCCGGTGCTCGGCGGCCGGACGCCGCGCAGGGCGCCGGCGAGCTCGAACCGGTCGAGCGGTGCGCTGCTGATCGACGCCGCCTGCACGCCGCCGGCCACGAGTGCCTCGTGCAGGTGCACGCGCAGCGACCACGCGACGTCGTCGCGGGTGTTCACGCGCGTACGGACCACGAGCCGCAGCACGACGCCGTCGGGGGTGACGGACTCGATGCCCCACAGCTCCGGCTTCTCGGCGATGTACGGCGCCCACTGCGGATCCGAGAGCACCTGCGTCGCCGTGGCGAGCATCCGCTCCTGGACCGCGTCGACGTCGACATCCTTCGGCACGGTCACGTCGACGATCGCGCGCGACCAGCCCTGCGACAGGTTGCCGACGCGGGTGAGCTCGCCGTTGCGCACGTACCAGAGCACGCCGTTCGCGTCGCGGATCTGCGTGACGCGGATGCCGACGGCCTCCACGACGCCGCTCGCCAGGTCGGTGTTCACGATGTCCCCGACACCGAGCTGGTCGTCGGCGACCATGAAGAGGCCGGTGAGCACGTCCTTCACGATGTTCTGCGCGCCGAAGCCGAGGCCGGCGCCCAACGCGGCGGTGATCAGGGAGAACGCTGCGGTGATCTGCGCGTTGATGACCGTGACGATGTAGAGGATCGCCACGATCACGACCACCGCGGACACGAGGTTGTTCAGCACCGAGCCGAGCGTGCGCGTGCGCGCCACGAGCCGTGCCGCCGCGACCGGAGAAGCGAGCAGGGCCTGGGTGTCCTGTGCGCGCTGCCGGCGCTTGACCCCGGACACGACCCGCTCGACGAAGACGCCGACGATGCGGTGCGCGATGAGGCGCACCAGCAGCGCGACGATGACGATGAGCACGATCTGGATGACGTGCCAGAGCACGTCGCCCCAGGTCGAGGCCCAGAAGGCCTCCCAGTCCGACTTCACCGCCTGGGTCGTCGCGGACTGCAGCACGGCGGAGAGCCCGTCAGTCACGCGCATCCCGCGCCTGCGCCGCGAGCGCACGCTGCACCCCGGCCATGTTCTCGACGACCACCCGGCGCAGCGCCGTGGGCTCCGGATGCGCCTCGAGCCACTGCTGCGCCGCGGAGACGAGCCGCCGGTCGGCGAGCGGCGCCGGGAACAGCCCGCGGGCCAGCGCCTCGGCGATCGCGTAGCTGCGGTCGGCCCACAGCTGCTCGATCACGCCGAAGTACTCCTCGACGTAGGGCTCGAGCAGCGAGAGGTCGGCAGCGCGGCGGAACCCGAGGCAGGTGGCCCGCACCGTCGCGTTCGGCAGCGCCGCGGAGTCGACCACGGACGCCCAGGCGGCGCGCTTGCCCTCCGCCGTCGGGATGGTGGCGCGGGCGTGCGCGGCGGACTCGCGGCCGGTGGCCGTGTCGTCGGCGGCGAGGGTCGCGGTGATCTCCGCCTCGCCGGCCTTGCCGCCCGCGACGAGCGCGATGAGCAGCTCCCAGCGCAGGTCGGTGTCGACCGAGAGGCCGTCGAGGGTCTCGCTGCCGGAGAGGAGGCCGTGCACCGCCTGCAGCTGCTCGTCGGTGCGGGCCAGCGCGGCGAGGTTCTTCGCGAACTGGAACTGCGCATCCGATCCGGGCTCGGCCTGCCGCAGCAGGGCGAGCACGCCGTCGCCGAGCGCGACGAGGGTCTCCTCGCGGATCTCCGGCGCCACGTAGCTCGACGCGGCGACCGCGGCCTGCTGCAGCACCGTGCGCAGCGTGGTCGACTCGGTCTCGCTGCCGACGTTGTTCAGCACGAGCCGCACGAAGTCGCGCGGGCGCGCCTCGGCGTCGCGGGTCGCGTCCCACACCGAGCCCCAGACCAGCGAGCGGGCCAGCGGCGACTCGATCGTCGCGAGGTGCGCGATCGCGGTCTCGAGGCTCTCCTCGTCGAGGCGGATCTTGGCGTAGGCGAGGTCGTCGTCGTTCAGCAGCACGAGCGCCGGGCGGCGCTTGCCGACGGCCTCGGCCACATCCGTGCTCTCGCCGGCGACGTCGAGCTCGAAGCGCTCCGTGCGAACGAGCCGCTCACCCTGCAGCTCGTAGAAGCCGACAGCGAGGCGGTGCGGGCGGATGGTGGGCTGGGCCTCGCTCGCGGTCTGCCGGATCGTGAAGCCCGTGATCCAGCCGTTCTCGTCGATGTCGATCTCGGGCGTCAGCGTGTTCACGCCCGCGGTCTCGAGCCAGGAGGCGCTCCACGAGGTGAGGTCGCGGCCGCTCGTGGCCTCGAGCTCGACGAGCAGGTCGCGCAGCTCGGTGTTGCCGAAGGCGTGCTTGCGGAAGTAGTTGCCGACGCCGGCGAGGAAGGGCTCGCGGCCGACCCAGGCGTCGAGCTGCTTCAGCACGCTGGCGCCCTTCGCGTACGTGATCCCGTCGAAGTTCACCTGCACGGCCTCGAGGTCGGGGATGTCCGCGACGATCGGATGCGTCGAGGGCAGCTGGTCCTGCGTGTAGCCCCAGCTCTTCTCCATGATGTTGAAGGTCGTCCAGGCCTCGGTCCACTCGGTGGCCTCGGCGGTCGCGAGGGTGGAGATGTACTCGGCGAACGACTCGTTCAGCCAGAGGTCGTTCCACCACTTCATGGTCACGAGGTCGCCGAACCACATGTGGGCGAGCTCGTGCAGGATCGTGACGACCCGGCGCTCCTTCACCGCATCCGACACCTTCGAGCGGAAGACGTAGGCCTCCACGAACGTGACGGCGCCCGCGTTCTCCATCGCGCCCGCGTTGTACTCCGGCACGAAGAGCTGGTCGTACTTGTCGAACGGGTACGGCACCCCGAAGATCCGCTCGAAGAACTCGAAGCCCTTCTTCGTGATGTCGAAGACGTAGTCCGCGTCGAGGTGGTCGAACAGCGAGGCGCGGGCGAAGGCGCCGAGCGGGATGGTGCGCCCGTCCGAGCTCGTCAGCTCGTCACGCACCACGCGGTACGGGCCGGCGATCAGGGCCGTGATGTAGGAGGAGAGCCGCGGGGTGGGCTCGAAGCGCCAGGTGGCGACGTCGCCGTCGACCTCGGGCTCGGGCGTCGGCTGGTTGGAGACGACCTCCCAGCGGGCGGGCGCCGTGATCGTGAACCGGAACGTGGCCTTGAGGTCGGGCTGCTCGAAGACCGCGAACATGCGGCGGGAGTCCGGCACCTCGAACTGCGAGTAGAGGTAGACCTCGTCGTCGACCGGGTCGACGAAGCGGTGCAGGCCCTCGCCGGTGTTCGTGTACATCGCGTCGGCGACGATCGTGAGCTCGTTCTCGGCCTGCAGGTCGGGCAGCTTGATGCGGATGCCGTCGCTGACCTCGGCCGGGTCGAGGGCGGTGCCGTTCAGGGTCACCGAGTGCACGGTCTTGGTGATCGCGTCGATGAAGGTGGAGGCGCCGGGGGTGCCGGTGAAGCGCACGGTCGTGGTCGAGCCGAAGACCTCGGCGCCGCGCGTGAGGTCGAGCTCGACGTCGTAGGCGGACGGCTGGACGAGTCCGGCGCGCTCCTGCGCCTCGACGCGGGTGAGGTTCTCTCCGGGCATGTGACGCTCCTCGTGTTCGCGGGACCGGGGAGGCCGGATGGGGCCTCGACCTGATCGGTACGGCCGACAACCCTACTGACGCCCGCTGGCCCCATCGGTCGGTGTCGAGGCTCTGCCGAGCGGATTCATCCCTCCCACCGATCCGGCTCATCCATCGCGCGGATCCGGAGAAACCGGACGACACGCCGCGCCTGGCGCGCCGGACGCGGCGTGTCGGCCAAGAACTCCGGAACGGCGCGATCAGCCGGCCGCGTCCGAAGGCGGAGGGAGGCGTCGACGCGGCCCGGACGCACGCGAGACGCCGTCCTAGACTCGCGACATGCGCGTCCATATCGGGACCGACCACGCCGGCCTCGACTTCAGCCGGCACCTGCAGGAGCACCTCGAGGCGGCCGGGCACGAGGTCGTCGACCACGGCCCCACCTCGTACGAGCCGCTCGACGACTACCCGTCCTTCTGCATCAACGCGGCGCTCGGCGTCGTCGACGACCAGGCGAAGGGCGTCGAGACGCTCGGCGTCGTCTTCGGCGGCTCCGGCAACGGCGAGCAGATCGCCGCGAACAAGGTGCGTGGCATACGCGCGGCCCTGATCTGGAACGAGTCGACCGCCCTGCTCGCCCGGCAGCACAACGACGCGAACGTCTGCGCGATCGGCGCCCGCCAGCACACGCTCGAGGAGGCGATGCACCTCATCGACCTGTTCCTCGCCGAGCCCTTCTCGAAGGAGGAACGGCACGCGCGCCGGATCGCGCAGCTGGCGGAGTACGAGAACACCGGCGACATCGCCGGGCATCCCATAGATGACCCGGGGCACGCGCGTGCCTGAGGGGCACTCCATCCATCGCATCGCGATGCAGTTCCGCCGCAACTTCGTCGGTGACCGGGTCGCGGCCTCGAGCCCGCAGGGCCGCTTCGCCGCCGGGGCCGCGGAGCTCGACGGCCGGCGGATGATCGGCGCCAGTGCGATCGGCAAGCACCTGCTGCTCGAGTTCGAAGGGGACCGCATCCTGCACGTGCACCTCGGTCTCTACGGCGCGTGGGACTTCGCCGGCGAGATCGAGGCCGACGCAACCCTCGCCTCGGCCAACGGGCGGATGGGGCAGACGAACCAGCGCGGCACCTTCGTCGATCAGGTGGCCGGCGACGACGCGTTCGTGCCCGACGCGCTGCCCGAGTCGAGCCTCAACTCGATGGGCGCGCCGCGGCGCACGCGGCTGCGGATGGCGGAGTCGGAGAAGGGCGAGGACGTCGAGCTCGTCGACTTCCCGCCCGAGCCGATCGGGCAGGTGCGGCTGCGGCTGCTCACCGAGCGCGCCGTCGCGGACCTCCGCGGGCCCACCGCGTGCGAGGTGTTCGACCCGCAGCAGGTCGCGAAGCTCATCACGAAGCTCGGGCCCGACCCGATGCACGACTCCGGCAAGGCGGCGGAGGACCGGTTCGTGGCCGCGGTGCGCAAGTCGGCGACCCCGATCGGCCTGCAGCTGATGGATCAGAGCGTCGTCGCCGGGATCGGCAACGTGTACCGGGCCGAGCTGCTGTTCCGCGCCCGCCTCAATCCGCACACCCCCGGCAAGGACCTCTCCCCGCAGACCCTGCGCAAGCTCTGGCGCGACTGGGCGCACCTGCTCGAGATCGGCGTACGGACGGGCCAGATGATGACCCGCGACGACCTCGACACCGAGGAGGCGTACCGGCGGGCGATGGCCAGCCGCGAGGAGCGGCACTACGTCTACAAGCGCACCGGCGAGCGCAGCCCTCGAGGCCGCGGCCAGGTCGTCATGGAGGAGATGGGCGGCCGCAACCTCTACTGGGCGCCGGGCTGGCAGACGCTGCCGAAGCCGAAGCCCGCGGAGCGCTGACATGCGGCAGAACCCGAGCTTCTCCCTGGCGGATCCGGCGGCGATCAAGCAGCTGATCAGGGACAACCCGTGGGCGACGATCGTGTCGGACACCGCGGATGGCCTCGTCGCGTCGCACTACCCGGTCGTCGTCGACGAGGACCGGGAGGAGCTGAGCATCCTCACGCACGTCGGCCGTCCCGACGACCTGGTGCACGAGCTCGGGCGGCACGAGCTGCTCGTCGTGATCCAGGGCCCCCACGGGTACATCTCGCCGTCCTGGTACGACGCGAACCCGGCCGTGCCGACCTGGAACTTCGTGGCGGCGCACCTGCGCGGCGTTCCCGAGATCCTGTCGGCGGAGGAGAACTTCGCCGTGCTCGGCAGGCTCGTCGACCACTTCGAGGACCGCGTTCCCGAACCCCGGCGGATGCTCGCCGACCCCGCGGATGCGGCGTACGCCGAGCGGCTCCAGTCCGGCACGGTGGGGATGCGGCTCACCCCGACGTCCGTCACCGCGAAGTCGAAGCTGAGCCAGAACCGTCCGACCCACATCGTCGACTCGGTGATCGAGCACCTCGAGGGCGACGGCCCGTACGCGCAGCCGGCGCTCGCCGCGCTGATGCGGGAGGCGCGGCAGCGGCGTGCCTGACCTGCTCCTGCGGCGCTGCCTCGTCAGCGACGCCGTCGTCGACGTGCGCCTCGCCGGTGGCCGGATCGCCGCGATCGCTCCCGAAATCGAGGCGGATGGCGCGGAGGTCCTCGACGCCGACGGACGCCGCCTCCTGCACGGCCTCTGGGACGAGCACGTGCACGTCACCCAGGCCGCGCTCGCGAGCACCTGGCTGTCGCTCGGCACGGCTGCATCCGCCGCCGCGGCCGCGGCGCTCGTCCGCACCGCCGCGGCGGCGCTGCCCGCCGGCCGCCCGCTCGTCGGGCTCGGCTTCCGCGACGGGGTCTGGCCCGACCTGCCGACCCGCGCGCTGCTCGACGCCGCCGCGGGGGAGCGGCCGGTCGTGCTGCAGAGCCACGACATCCACGCGGTCTGGCTGAACAGCGCCGCCGGCCGCAGCTTCGGCGTGGACCTCGACGAGTCGGGTCTGCTGCGCGAGGACGCCGCGTTCGCCGTCTCGCGCGCCGTCCGCCGGCTGAGCGACGCGGATGCGGATGCGGCCGTCGCCGGCCTCGCCACCCGCGCGGCCCGCTCCGGTGTCGTCGGGGTCGTCGACTTCGAGATGGCTTGGAACGCCGAGAGCTGGGCAAGGCGCGCGGCCGCCGGGTTCGACGCGCTGCGCATCGAGGCGGCCGTCTACGCCGCGGACCTCGACCGGGCCGAGGCGCAGGGGCTGCGCACGGGCGACCCGATCGACGAGCGCGGCCTGATCAGCGTGGGCCCGATGAAGGCGCTCGCCGACGGCGCCCTGAACACCCGCACGGCCTATACCGCCGATGCCTATCCCGACGGCGGCCACGGCCTGCTGACGATCCCGGGGGAGCGGCTCCGCGACCTGCTCCGCCGCGCGTCCGCCGTCGGGCTCGTGCCCGCCATCCACGCGATCGGCGACGCGGCCGTCACGGAGGTGCTCGACGCCTACGCCGCGACCGGCGCGCACGGCAGGATCGAGCACGCGCAGCTCGTCGCGGACGCCGACCTGCCGCGATTCGCGGCGCTCGGGGTGACCGCGAGCGTGCAGCCGGCGCACCTGCTCGACGACCGCGACGTCGCCGAGCAGCACTGGCCGGGCCGCACCGGCCGCACCTACCCGTTCCGCTCGCTGCTCGACGCGGGCGCCACGCTCGTGTTCGGGTCGGATGCGCCGGTGGCGTCCCTCGACCCGTGGCTGGCGATCGGCGCGGCCGTCCACCGCACCGACGACGACCAGCCGCCGTGGCATCCGGAGCAGCGCATCACCGTCGATGAGGCGCTCGCCGCGGCGACGCGCGGCCGCCCTCATCCGCAGGTCGGCGACGCCGCGGACCTCGTGCTTATCGACCTGCCGCCCGAGCGGATGAGCGCCGACGCGGTCGCGGCCACGCTCGTCGGCGGCCGGTTCACGCACCGGGCGATCTGAGCGGCTGCGGCCTCAGTGCTGCGGCTCGTCGTCGGGGAAGCCCTCCTCCAACGACTCGTGCTCGTCGGGGTCCTCGTTCCCGGTCATGCCGCCGTGGCCGGCCAGCCGGTCGAGGCGCCGTCTGAGGTCGGCGATCACCGCCTCGACGTCAGGCAGGTCCACGTCGTCGACCTCCTCGTCGTGGCTCTCGGTGAGGGTGATCTGGCTCGCCGGTCCCAGCAGCACGGTCGCCTGCTCGGCTGCGCCCTCGCGGGCGACCGGCAGCACGACGGTGTCGGCGGTGCCGGAGCGCGCCAGCTGCCGGGCGTAGTCGGTCAGGAGGTCGGCGAGCCGCCCGTCCGTGACAAGCGTGTCCGTCCCCATCGAGATGCGCTTCACGCCCGTTCCTTCCGCCCGCTGCTGACGACTCTGCATGGACGGTCGCAACGAAGCCTGGAAGGCGGATGAGCGCCGGGCGGCTCTCCGTCCCTCGCCGGGCGGGGAGGTCCGGTACCCTGATCCGGCCGCGGTCCGCCGCGACGCGGGGATGTAGCTCAATGGCAGAGCCTCAGTCTTCCAAACTGATGGTGCGGGTTCGATTCCCGTCATCCCCTCCGAATGCGGCGTTCGGACCGGCTCTTCGTCGGCTTCGGGCCTGGGGCGAGAGGTCCGTCAGGCCTCAAGCGGCTCGGGACTGGGGTGCGCAGGTTCGCTCGCGCTTCGACGTTCCCGCGCAGTGTCGGCGTCTCTCGAATGATCAGGGGGTGGAGGCATCTTTGCCTCCACCCCCTGATCTCGATCAGTCGTTCAGATGCGCGATGGCGTAGTCGGCCTGCGCCTGCGTGAACTTCTCGCCGTAAGAGCTCGTGAGCTGATCGTGGATCGAGGCAGAGGACATGTGCTGCTGCTCTCGGTAGTCCTTGGCCTTCGCCAGGGCGTTGGCGTTCCAGTCGGCCTTCACGTGATCGACGGCGTACTGGCCGGCCTTCTTGGAGAACTGCTCGCCGTACTGGCTGGTCAGCTGGTTGTAGAGGCCCAGCTTGCTCATGTACTGCTGGTCGTTGTAGTCCTGCGCCGACGCGAGGGCGGCCAGGTATTCGGCGGGGACAGCAGGCGCCGCGGGCGCCGATGAGTCTCCCGCAGGAGCAGCAGATGCCGCAGCCTGGCTCGCGGGGAGGGTGCTCGTCTTCACGACCTTCAGGGTCACGGTGGAGTCGGCGGCGACCTTGGTACCTGCGGCGGGGCTCTGCCCCGTCACGGTCCAGTTGGCCGAGAGCAGGACCGTGTCGTTGCCGGCATCGAAGTTCACGATCAGATTCGCCTCCTTGATCGTGGCCTTTGCCACGTCCCCTTCCTTACCGACGACGTCGGGCACGGCGATGTCGCTCGGCGCAGCAGCAGGAGTCGTCGTGGCCGCTGCTGCCGGCTGGGCGGTGTCCGTCGGCGCTGAGGACGGTGCGATCGCGACCGTGTCGGAGGACGGGGAACCCGAAACGGCGCTCACCACGTTGGTGACCGCAGTCGCGGGCCCGGCGACGAGAGCGATGAGTCCGACGATGAGCCCTGCAATCGCGAAGCCTTTGGGGAGCTGAGGCCGCGTGAGTCCGACGATCGCGAGGATCACTGCCACGCCCGCCACGATCCACGTGACGAAGCCGAGGAACCAGATGGAGCCCAGGACCAAGGCGACGATCGCGATGATGAGGGCGGTTCGCGCGGTCTTGTTGACGGGTTTCGCGGGCTGAGGGGAAACGGGGGTTGGGGCAGTCACGGCGAGGAACATAGGTTCGACCGCGGCCGACTCCAGGGATGTGGGATCGGCGACACGCCCGCGTGCCCGGGGAAGCGGGGGTCGCTCGAAACGGGCCTTTTCAGGGGGCGAGGATGCCCTGTACGTCCTTCTCCCGCAGCCCACCCGGAAGTCCTCCAGTCAACCCCCTGAAACCGCTCGGCCCTTCTGCCTACGGTTTCCGGATGAAGCACGTGACCATGGCGGAGAAGTCGTTCCTCGTCGGCGACGACGTCGCCGACCTCCTGATCCGCTACGCGGCGCTCCTCGGCAAGGTGGGCAGCGCCGACAGCGTGAGCATCCGCTCGCTCGGCATCGACGGCGAGCTCGTCGAGGCGCTGTTCCTGCTCAACTCCGGCACCGTGCTGATGGCGGAGAGCACCCACTCCAAGCTGCCCGAGCCGGACAACAGCGACGCGATCCAGTACATGCGGGACCAGATCGAGAAGTACGACTCCTATGCGCTGCCGCAGGACGAGTCGGAGACCGAGACGCCGCAGGACGCATGACGCCGGCGCACCGGCCGCCTCACAGGTGGGGCGCGAGTAGAACGGAGCGGTGAAGAACCTCGCCATCCCCGGCTTCGACGCCACCGTCTCCAACGTCATCCTCGGCCTGATGCGCATCCAGTCGCTCAGCGACGCCGAGGTGCAGGCCCTCGTCGGCGCCGCCCGCGACTCCGGCATCACCTACTTCGACCACGCCGACGTCTACGGGGACTCCCCGCACGGCTGCGAGACCCGCTTCGGTGAGGCGATCCGCTTCTCGCCGTCGGAGCGCGAGCAGGTCATCGTGCAGAGCAAGGTCGGCATCCAGGACGGCTTCTTCGACTTCTCGAAGGAGCACATCCTCACCGCCGTCGACGAGTCCCTCGCGGCCCTGCGCCTCGAGTACCTCGACGTGCTCCTGCTGCACCGCCCCGACACCCTCGTCGAGCCGGAGGAGGTCGCCGCGGCGTTCGACCAGCTGGCGGATGCGGGCAAGGTGCGCCACTTCGGAGTCTCCAACCAGACGCCCGGGCAGATCGAGCTGCTGAAGCGGTCCGTGCGCCAGCCGCTGCTGTTCAACCAGGTGCAGCTGAGCATCACGCACGCGAACCTCATCGGCCAGGGCATCGCCGCGAACATGAAGGGCCTGGACCAGTCGATCGACCGCGACAACGGGATCCTCGATCATGCGCGCCTCAACGGGATCACGCTGCAGGCCTGGTCGCCCTTCCAGAAGGGCTTCTTCGACGGCGTCTTCCTCGGCGACCGGGAGGCCTTCCCCGAGCTGAACGACCGCCTCGACGCCCTCGCCGCGAAGTACGACGTCACGCCGACCGGCATCGCGGTGGCCTGGATCACCCGGCATCCCGCGAACATGCAGGTGGTCCTCGGCACCACGAAGCCCGAGCGCGTGCGGGAGTCGGCCGCCGGATCCGAGATCCCGCTCACCCGCGAGGAGTGGTACGGCCTCTTCACGGACGCCGGGCACATCCTGCCCTGATCCGGAGCGGCGTACCGAGCCGGCTGCCGGCGGTGCTGCGGGAGCATCGCCGGCGGCTGTCGGTGGCCTCGAATACCCCTTCGAGGCATGACCTGCTCCCGCTGCGGCGCCGACCGCCTCGCGCTCACCTTCGCGCCCGGATCACGGGAAGCGGAGGGCCTGCTCTGCCTCGCGTGCGGATGGTGGGCGGACGGCGTGGTCGCGGGCGGCCTCAGGTCTGGTCCGGAGCGCCCTGCACCGCGTCGATCGCCGCCATGATGAGCCGTTCGCGTTCCGTGATCTCCTCGGCGGTGAGACTCTGCTCGGCGTCGAGCGCCGCGAACGCCCTCGGATACCGCGAGCGGGCGGCCCGCACCGCGACGTCCCCGACCGAGGGGCCGGGCTGCGCCGCCGCTGCGTCGGCGGCG
This sequence comes from Amnibacterium sp., assembly GCF_036559085.1. Taxonomy (GTDB): domain Bacteria; phylum Actinomycetota; class Actinomycetes; order Actinomycetales; family Microbacteriaceae; genus Amnibacterium. The sequence goes on along the minus strand of NZ_DATBTU010000066.1, from coordinate 12,174 downwards.
TCTGCCGGGCGTGCGGGAAGCGCGGCGAGCCGGCGCCGGTACTCGGCGACGGGGAGTTCGATGTAGCTCATGGGTAGGGGGCCGACGGTACCCCCGGTTTCCTGGGCACACTTCTCCCCACTTCGGGAGATTCCAGCGCTGCAAGGAATCCGCTACCACACCTTCGAGGTCGCCCGGTGGCGGCCGTCAGCCTCCTGAGGGAGCATTCGATGCGCGCAGTGGGTGCACCGAGCGCGCGTAGCCTCGGACGCATGGTCGGCGCGCCTTGGAACGGGCTCTTCTATGCCGCGACGCTCGAGTTCCTGCTCACCGTCGCGGGTGCGACCGTTGCCGCGAGCACGGACGACATGATCTGGCGTCCCGTCGGCTTCCTCGTGATGGTGGTCGGCTTCGTACTGCTCGTGCGCACCATCCGGAAGGTGCTGGAGCCCGAACGCTGATCCGCGCGGAAGCGTGCGGGGATGCTCAGCTCAGGGGCGTGAGTGGCCGAGCCACACGCTGGCGGCGAGCACCAGGCCGAACGCGCCCGCAGTCCGGACGACCGATCGCACCGGATGCTCGGCATGCGCCGGTGTCGCGGGCTCGGCGTGCCCGCGGAGCAGCTGCGTCAGGCTCGTGGTCTCGGCCTGCTCGAGGCCGTCGAACGCGGGTCGCAGCCATGGGGCCTCGTCCGTCATCTGCGGCATGGCCGAATCGTAGACCGTGCGCCGAGGAGCCGCCGAGGCGGAACCGCAGCGCCGCCTCGATACCGTGAGTCGTGATCACCCTTGCTGCGCTCGCACCGACCCTGCTCGGCGTCGCCGTGCTGTCGGCCGTGACGATCGCCGTGCTCACCTGGACCCGAGCGCCCGAGCGCTTCGGCCCGACCCTCGCGATCCTGCGTGGAGCGGCGCAGCTCGCGGTGATCAGCCTCGTGCTCGCCGGCGTCATCACGAGCCCGCTGTGGGTGGCGGTGGCACTGCTCGTGATGTTCGGCGTCGCGACGGCGACCGCGACCCGTCGGCTCGGGTGGAACCGGCGGCACCTGCTGCTGGTCGCCGGCGCGATGGCCGCCGGGGTGCTGGTCGCGCTCGGCGTGGTGTTCGGCACGGGCGCGCTCGCCCTCACCGCCCGCTACGCCCTCGCGATCGGCGGCATCGTCATCGGCAACTCGATGTCGATCGCCACGCTGGCCGGCCGGCGCTTCCTCGAGTCCGTCCACGAGCACTGGGACGACGTGGAGGGCTGGCTGGCGCTCGGGGCGGCGCCGCGGGAGTCGACCCGCGACCTCGCCCGCCGTGCGGTGCATCTCGCCCTCATCCCGTCGACGGACCAGACGAAGACGACGGGGCTCGTGACCCTGCCAGGGGCCTTCGTGGGCGCCATCTTCGGCGGCGTCTCGCCGCTCGAGGCCGGCCGCTTCCAGATCGTCGTGCTCGCCTCGATCATGGCGGCGGGGTCGATCACGGCGGCGATCGTGGTCGGCGTGCTCGCACCGGTGCGGGTGCGCCCCGACCCGCCTCGCTGATCCCCGACACCCCCGGAACCGCTGTGGGCCACATGGCGAAACGCCGAGAAGATCGTCACCTTCCGCGGATCCTTAGACCGCATCCAGCACCCTTGGGCGGTGCTGAATCCCGGACCCTTCCTCGAATCGCTCGGGCCCTGGGCGCTCGTCGCGATCGCCGTGATCGTCTTCATCGAATCCGGTGTGCTCTTCCCGTTCCTGCCCGGCGACTCGCTCCTCGTCTCCGCCGGCCTCCTCCACGTGCAGCTCGGGCTCTCGGTGCCGGTGATCGCGCTCGTCGGGTTCGTCGCAGCGGTCGCGGGGGATCAGGTCGGCTACCTCATCGGCCACGTGTTCGGCACGCGGATGTTCAAGGAGGACGCGAAGGTCCTGAAGACGTCACGGCTCCGGGCGACCGAGGCGTTCTTCGAGCGGTACGGCGGCCGCGCCCTCGTGCTCGGCCGATTCGTCCCCTTCGTGCGCACGTTCGTGCCGCTCGCCGCGGGCAGCGCCCGCTACCCGTACCGCAAGTTCGTGCCCTGGAACGTGCTCGGCGCCTTCCTCTGGGCGGTCGGGGTCACCGTCGTCGGCTCGTTGCTCGGCGGTCTTCCGTTCGTCGCGAACAACCTCGAGGTGATCCTCGCCCTCGTCGTGCTGGTCTCCGTGCTGCCGATCGTCATCGAGTACCTGCGGAAGCGGTCGGCGCGACGCAAGCAGGAGCGGGCCGAGACCGGGGTCGACGCACGGCCGGACGCCGCTGCCCAGTGATCGGAGCCGGGCCGCTCGACATGCGCCGCACCGGGCGCGCGGTTACGCATCCGCCCTTGTCTTGGCCAAGATGAACGGCAGGCGAACGCCGGGGCTCGGCTCCGCAGGGACGCGGTGCGCCGCGAACCTGCCGCGGTCCGCCTCCGCCGCGCATGCAGCGGCAGCGCGATCGTGGATGCGGTGCGCCCCGGCCTGAACGGCCCACGACTTCACCAAGAAAGGTCCCGCATGTCGCAACCCGACCTCCGCGCGCTCGTCTGCGTGCCGACGTACAACGAGGCCGAGTCCCTCCCGGTGCTGCTGACGCGGCTCGCCGACGTGAAGCCCTCCGTCGACGTGCTCGTGATCGACGACGGCAGCCCCGACGGCACCGGGGCCATCGCCGACGGCTTCGCGGAGCGCGACCCGCGGGTGCACGTGCTGCACCGCGCCGGCAAGGCCGGCCTCGGCGCCGCCTACCTCGCCGGGTTCGCCTGGGGGCTCGAGCGCGGCTACGACGTGCTCGTCGAGATGGACGCCGACGGGTCGCACCGGCCGGAGGACCTCGAGCGGCTCCTCGCCGCCGTGCTCGACGGCGCGGACGTCGTGCTCGGGACCCGGTGGATGCCGGGAGGGAAGACCGTCAACTGGCCGTTCCGCCGCCGGCTGCTCTCCGTGGCCGGCAACCGGTACGCGAGGGCCATGCTCTCCGTCCCACTCCGCGACATCACCGGCGGCTTCCGCGCCTACCGGTCGGCGGCCCTGCGCGGCCTGGACCTCGCCACGATCAGCGGCGAGGGCTACGTCTTCCAGGTCGAGCTCGCGCTGCGGGCATCCGACAAGCAGCTCGACGTGCGCGAGGTGCCGATCACGTTCGTCGAGCGCGAGCAGGGCAGCAGCAAGATGAGCCAGGCGATCGTCGTGGAGGCCATGCGCCGGGTCACGGTGTGGGGCGTGCAGCGGCGGATCGCGCGGCTGCGTGGCCGGCGCCGGCCGGCCCCCGGCGCCAAGGCCTGACCCGCGTCGGGGGAGTGCGCGAGGATGGCCCGATGACCACCCTCGGCGCCGTCTTCCTGCCCCAGTTCGCCCCAGAGCGGCTCCGCGACGTGGCCCGCGCCGCCGACGAGGCCGGCCTCGAGGAGCTGTGGCTCTGGGAGGACTGCTTCAAGAGCAGCGGCGTCGCTCCGATGACCGCCGCGCTCGCCTTCACCGAGCGGCTCCGCGTCGGGGTTGGCCTCATGCCCGTCCCGATGCGCAACGTCGCCACTCTGGCGATGGAGGCCGCGGTGCTCGAGCGGCTCTTCCCCGGCCGGTCGATCATCGGCGTCGGGCACGGTGTGCTCGAGTGGATGGGCTGGATCGGCGCCCGCGTCGCGTCGCCGCTCACGCTGCTCGGCGAGTACCTCGACGCCCTCCGCCCGCTGCTCGCAGGGGAGCGCCTCACCGTCGACGGCCGGTACGTGAAGCTCACGGACGTGGGCCTCGACTGGCCGCCGCAGCAGCGGGTCCCGGTGCTCGCCGGCGCGGAGGGCCCGAAGACGCTCGAGCTCGTCGGGGCGAAGGCCGACGGCGTCATCCTCACCGGTGGCACCACCCCCGACCAGGCGCGCGAGGCGCTGACCCGGATCGAGGCGGCCCGGTCGGCCGCCGGCCGCACCGATCCCTTCCGGGTCGTCTGCTTCATGCTCGCCGCGACCGGCCCCGGCGCCGAGGAGCGGTTCGAGGCGGAGCGCCGCGCCTGGGAGTTCCCGGACGGCTCGGACGTGGGCGCAGCGGGCGACGCGGAGACGATCGCGGCGGCCGTCCGGCGCTGGGCGGACGCCGGGGTCGACACGGTCGTGATCCAGCCGACTTCGACCGAGCCCGACCCGGAGGGCTTCTTCCGCTTCCTCGGCCGGCAGGTGCGCCCGCTCGTCGCCTGACCGCGTCTCGGGGATCCACAGCCTCGGTCGGTCCGGCGCGCGTACCGTGCTCCGGTGCCGCGCTCCGCGGCGTCCTACGGAAGGGGTGTCCCATGGACTTCGGGAAGCTGATCGTCCGACTGGTGGTCGGTGGATTCTTCGTCGGGCACGGACTGCAGAAGCTGCGCGGCGCCTTCGGGGGGCCAGGCCTCGAGGGCACCGAGCAGATGATGACCGCGCTCTCCATGCAACCCGCGAAGGTGAACGCGCGGGCGGCCGCGCTGAGCGAGACGGTCGGCGGTGCCGGCATCGCCCTCGGTGCCGGCACGCCGTTCGCTGCGGCCGCACTGATCGGCACCATGGCGACCGCGGTGCGCAAGGTGCACGGCAAGAACGGCCCCTGGAACTCCGCGGGCGGCTGGGAGTACAACGCGGTGCTGATGTCGGTCGTCGCCGGTCTCACCAACGACGGCCCGGGCGACCTCTCGTTCGACGCGCTCATCGGCAAGCGCCGCTGGGGTCTCGGCTGGGGCCTCTTCGCCGTGCTGGCGGGCTTCGCGGGCTCGACGGCCGCCATCGAGGTCGGCAAACGGATGGCGCCGCCCGAGGACTCGACCGGCTCCGGCGACGTGTCGACGGACGACCCGGCAGCGGGCGCCACCGCGGAGTCCGCGGACGCCGCGATCTGACCCCGCGGCCCCGCTGATCCGGCGGCCGGTCTGCGAACCCGCTGAGCGGCGCGCCGAGCGTGGCCTAGACTCGACCGGGCCGTTCGGCCGCCCACACGAGGCGGTCCCCGCTTCCGCGGGCCGGACGGGCCGCGTCCCGAAGTCCGCTGACGGATCGCGGGGCGTAGCTCAGCTTGGTAGAGCGCCCGCTTTGGGAGCGGGAGGCCGCAGGTTCGAATCCTGTCGCCCCGACCCGCCTGGAACGACGGATGCCGAGTGCATCCCGGAAGGAATCGCGAGACCGCCATGGTCACCACCACCGTCGAGAAGCTGAGCCCGACCCGCGTCAAGCTCGCGATCTCCGTCCCGCCGGCCGAGCTGCGGCCGAGCATCGACCACGCCTACAGCCACATCGCGCAGGACGTGGCGATCCCCGGCTTCCGCAAGGGCAAGGTGCCGCCGCCCATCATCGACCAGCGCGTCGGCCGCGTCGCCGTGCTCGAGCACGCCGTCAGCGAGGGGCTCGACACGTTCTTCCGCCAGGCCGTGGAGGAGAACGACCTCCGCCCGCTCGGCCGACCGGAGGCCGACATCACCGCGTGGCCCGACGCATCCGACTTCTCCGGCGACCTGCAGGTCACCGTCGAGGTCGACGTGCGGCCCGAGATCGAGGTCCCCGACCTCGGCGCGCTCACCGTCGCGGTCAGCCCGATCGTCGTCACCGACGAGGACGTCGACCAGCAGCTCGACGAGCTGCGCAGCCGCTTCGGCACCCTCGTCTCCGTCGAGCGCCCGGCCACCACCGGCGACTTCGTGCAGATCGACCTCACCGCCACGATCGGCGACGAGCAGGTCGACTCCGCGAACGCCATCTCCTACGAGCTCGGCTCCGGCGAGCTGATCGAGGGCATCGACGAGGCGCTCGAGTCGCTCACCGCGGGCGAGTCGACCACCTTCAAGTCGACGCTGCTCGGTGGCGAGCACGAGGGCGAGGAGGCGGAGATCGCCGTCACCGTCCTCGCCGTCAAGGAGCGCGAGCTGCCCGACCTCGACGACGAGTTCGCCCAGATGGCGAGCGAGTTCGACACCCTCGACGAGCTCCGCGCCGACGTACGGTCGCAGGTCGAGCGGCAGAAGCGCTTCGAGCAGGTCAGCGAGGCCCGCGACAAGGTCGCCGACGCCCTGCTCGCCCAGGTGGACGTGCCCGTCCCGCAGCAGCTCATCGACGACGAGGTGCAGCGCCACCTCGAGTCCGAGGGCCGGCTCGAGGACGACGTGCACCGCGCCGAGGTCGCCGAGTCGAGCGAGAAGGCCTTCCGGTCGCAGCTGCTCTTCGACGCCGTCGCCGAGAAGGAGCGGATCGGCGTCTCGCAGGACGAGCTCGCGCAGTACCTCGTGCAGAGCGCGCAGCAGTACGGCATGCAGCCCCAGGAGTTCGTCGAGGTGCTGCAGCAGAACAACCAGCTGCCCTCCATGATGAGCGAGGTCGCGCGGAGCAAGGCCATCAGCGTCGTGCTCGGCCAGGTGAAGGTCGTCGACACCGACGGCAACCCCGTCGACCTCTCCGACTTCGTCGTCACCCCGACGCCCGAGCTCGAGGACGACGAGGCGCTCGAGGCGCCCGCCGCCGAGGAGCCCTCGGCCGACGAGCCCGAAGCCCCCGAGGCGACGCCGAAGGCCTGAGCCCACCACCTCCTCGTTCGCGTCGCGATCCGAGCCGCATCCCCTCGGTGGATGCGACTCGAATCGCGACGCGTTCGTCGTCTCAGGGCCCGCGGTGGTCGGGCTCTCGGACGCCGACTGCAGGACCCCGCGCATCTGCTGTCCGCTCGGACAACTGCTGCCGCTGCAGCGCCGACAGTCGTCGGTGCGGACAGCAGACGCTGGGCCCGACGGCCGCGCCTGGGAGGTCGGCGGATGGAGGCTCTGCCGACGGCGAACATCGCCGGGACGGTCGGCCGCGCTCAGTAGCGTTGACGCCAGACCACGAAACCGAACAAGGAGTCGTACCGATATGGCCGACATGAGCCCCCAGCCCAGCGTCTTCGACCGGCTGCTGCGCGACCGCATCATCTGGCTCGGCAGCGAGGTGCGCGACGAGAACGCGAACGAGATCGCCGCGAAGCTCCTGCTGCTCGCCGCTGAGGACAGCGAGCGGGACATCTTCCTCTACATCAACTCGCCCGGCGGCTCCATCACGGCCGGCATGGCGATCTACGACACGATGCAGTTCGTCCCGAACGACATCGTCACCGTCGGCATCGGCATGGCCGCCTCCATGGGGCAGCTGCTGCTGACCGCGGGCACGAAGGGCAAGCGCTACATCACGCCGAACGCCCGCGTGCTGCTCCACCAGCCGCACGGCGGCTTCGGTGGCACGTCGTCCGACATCCAGACCCAGGCGCAGCTCATCATCGACATGAAGAACCGGCTCGCGCAGATCACCGCCGAGGCGACCGGCAAGACCGTCGAGCAGGTCAACATCGACGGCGACCGCGACCGCTGGTTCAACGCCCAGGAGGCGCTCGACTACGGCTTCGTGGACCACATCCGCGCGTCGGCCTCCGACGTCACCGGCGGCGGCGGCACGGACAGCCGCCAGACCGTCAGCGCCGCGAACCTCTGATCGCCGTACAAGACAGGACACCACTCTCCATGGACACCCCCACCTTCCAGGCTGCCGGCTCGCTGCCGATGATGCCATCGTCCCGATACATCCTCCCGAGCTTCGAGGAGCGCACGGCCTACGGCTTCAAGCGCCAGGACCCGTACGCCAAGCTCTTCGAGGATCGCGTCGTGTTCCTCGGCGTGCAGATCGACGACGCCTCGGCGGACGACATCATGGCCCAGCTCCTCGTGCTCGAGAGCCAGGACCCCGACCGCGACATCATGATGTACATCAACTCGCCCGGTGGCTCGTTCACCGCGATGACGGCGATCTACGACACGATGCAGTACATCCGTCCGCAGATCTCCACCGTGGTGCTCGGCCAGGCGGCCTCCGCTGCGGCGGTCATCACCGCGGCCGGTGCTCCCGGCAAGCGGCTCGCGCTGCCGAACGCCCGCATCCTGATCCACCAGCCGGCCACGTCCGGCGGCTCGGGCGGCCAGGCGAGCGACATCGAGATCCAGGCCGCCGAGGTGCTGCGCATGCGCACCTGGCTCGAGGAGACGCTGGCGAAGCACTCGAACCGCTCCGTCGACCAGGTGAACCGCGACATCGAGCGCGACAAGATCCTGAACGGCCAGGAGGCGCTCGAGTACGGCCTCGTCGACCAGGTGCTCACCACCCGCAAGCAGGTCTCGGCGACCCCGGCGCTCACCCGGGCCTGATCTGCAGCACACGAAGGGCGGAGCCATGTCGGCTCCGCCCTTCGTCGTTCCCGCGCACGGTGCCGGATCGTGCGCGGTCTGCAGGACGTACGCCGAGCGCCGGTCCTGCACATCGATCGCGATCCTGCAGACGGGTCGCCGCCGGAACCGGGTATGGACATCGTTGGCTAATGATACTAGCCTGCTGGCTATGCAAATGAGCATCTCGCCGGATGTGCATCACCTCGGCCGTCCCGGCGGCCGCATCGCCTTCACCGACACGGGCTCCGGCCCCGTCATCGTCGCCGTGCCCGGCATGGGCGACCTCCGCTCCGTCTACGACGGACTCGTCACCGACCTCGTCGGGCGCGGCTTCCGCGTCGTCGTGACCGACGTCCGCGGTCACGGCGGCAGCGAGATCGGCTTCACAGAGCAGGGCGACGCGGCGACCGCATCCGACCTGGTCGCCCTGCTCGCGTCCCTCGGCGAGCCCGCGCTCCTGATCGGCAACTCCTTCGGCGGCTCGGCCGCCGTGCTCGCCGCCGCCGACCGTCCCGACCTCGTGGCCGGCCTCGTGCTGCTCAGCCCCTTCCTCCGCGAGTCGGGGTCGGCGGCACGCCTCCGGATGAACCGCCTGCTCCTCCGGCTCCTGTTCGCGCGCCCCTGGGGCGTCCCGTTCTGGACCCGGTACTACGCGGGCGCGCTGAACCGCGGGACCGCGCCCGCCGAACTCGAGGCGCACGTCGCCGAGATCGCCGCCTCGATGCGCGAGCCCGGCCGGCTGGCCGCCTTCCGGCACCTCACCCAGCAGCTCGACCACTCGGTGGTCGAGCCCCGGATGAGCGCCGTCCGCGCGCCGGCGCTGATCGCCGTCGGGGCGCTCGACCCCGATTACGCCGATCCGGCCGCCGAGCTGCAGTGGATGGGGGAGCGGCTCGCGGCACAGACCCTGCTCGTGCCGGAGGCCGCCCACTACGCGCACACGCAGCGCCCCGACCTCGTGCTGCCGGCGATCGCCGCCTTCGCCGATGGCCTCCGCGACGGCTCCGGATGGCGGCCCGCAGGTGCCTAGGGCGGGCCTCAGCCGCGACGCGGTCGTCGACATCGGGATCCGGCTCGTCGACGAGACGCCGGATGGCTTCGCCCGGCTGTCCCTCGCGGCCGTCGCCGCCGCCGCCGGGGTCGCTGTGCCGAGCCTCTACAAGCACGTCGGCTCGCTGGCGGACCTCCGCCAGGGCGTCGCCCTGGTCGCCCTCCGCGAGCTGGGCCGCCGCAGCGCCGCTGCGACTGTGGGCCGATCGGGAGCGGAGGCCATCCGCTCCCTCGGCCACGCCGTTCGGGGCTTCGCCCGGGAGCATCCCGGCCTCTACGCCGCGACGCAGGTGGCGCCCGAGGCGGACGGCGAGGCCGGCGCCGCCGTGCGGCTGGCCGCCGCGGACACGGTCGAGGTGATCAGCGCGGTCCTGGGCGGCGCCGGCGTGCCTGAGGACCGGCTCATCGACACCATCCGCGTGGTCCGGTCGGCCGTGCACGGGTTCGCCGTGCTCGAGTCCGGCGGCGGCTTCGGCCTGCCCGACGACCTCGACCGCAGCTTCGACGCGCTGCTCGATGTGCTGGTCGCCGGGGTCCTCGCCGTCGCCCGCTGACCCCGCCGTGCCGGATGCAGGACAGCGGGCGGTCTGCAGGATGCGCGCCGCGTGTCGATCCTGCAGACCGCCCGCGATCCTGCAGATCGCTCGCGGTCAGGCCGGGACGACCAGGTCCTGGGTGAGGTCGGCGAGGGTCGGGGCGCCGAGCAGGTCCATCGCGGTGACGAGCTCCTGGTGCACCCTCTCGAGCACGTTCCGCACCCCGGCCTCACCCCCGGTCGCGAGGCCCCACATCACAGGGCGGCCGAGGAACACCGCGCGGGCGCCGAGGGCGAGGGCGGTGGCCACGTCGATCCCGCTGCGCAGCCCGGAGTCGACGTAGACCTCGACGTCGGTGCCGACCGCATCCGCCACCTCGGCGAGCGCACGGGCGCTCGGCACCGAGGTGGCGAAGGCGCGTGCCCCGTGGGTCGACACCAGCACCGCCGAGGCGCCCGCGTCCACCGCCCGCCGGGCGTCGTCGCCGCGGAGCACGCCCTTCACGACGACGGGCAGACCGGTGCGCTCGCGCAGCCACTCGATCGCCCGGAACCCGAAGTCGCGCGCGAACCAGCCGCCCTCGCCGCGTGCCCGCTCGCGCAGATCGGGGTCGAGGTTGACGAGCCGGTCCGCGGCGGGGGAGAGGGGCCAGTCGGTCGGATCGACCGCGTAGTTCGCCTCGGGGGACGGATGCCGCAACCCGGTGATGTCGACGGTCAGGATGATCGCGCTCGCCCCGTGCTCCACCGCCCGGTCGACCAGCTGCTCCGAGATCGGGCGGTCCTTGAAGATGTAGAGCTGGAACCACCAGGGCGCTCCGGCTGCTGCCACCTCGGCGAAGGGCACCGCCGTGTTCGTCGAGATCCCGATCAGCGACCCTGCGGCCGCGGCCGCAGCGGCCGTCGCCCGCTCACCGAGCGGATCCGCGGCCACCTGCTGGGCCATCGGCGCGACGAGCACGGGCGTCGTGACGGGGGTGCCGAGCACGGTGGTGCCGGTGTCGATCCGCTCGGTGTCCTGCAGCACATGCGGGCGGTGCAGGAACGCCGACCAGGCGCTCGTCGACCGCTCCGCGACCTCGGGCCCGCCGGCGGTGGCGCGGAAGTAGTCGTACACGTGCGGGGGCAGGGTCGCGGCCGCGGCCGCCTCGAGCGCGTCGACATCCACGGGGCGATTCTGCCCGGTTCCGGCCCCGTCACATCCGTCACATCGGCACCGGTGCCGCACATCCGTGACCCGCCCACTCCGCATCCCGGCGAAACACCTTCGACACGCTGCGGGCGGCTTCCTATGCGCGGGTTAGGCTCGTCGCCAAGCAACCTGACCGGGGGAGAGACGCTCGATGGCTCGAATGGGCGAAAGCGCCGATCTGCTGAAATGCTCCTTCTGCGGCAAGAGCCAGAAGCAGGTGCAGCAGCTGATCGCCGGACCCGGTGTGTACATCTGCGACGAGTGCGTCGAGCTCTGCAACGAGATCATCGAGGAGCGCCTCGCGGAGGCCGCCGATGAGGGGCCCAGCGACTTCGACCTCCCGAAGCCGAAGGAGATCTTCGCCTTCCTCGAGGAGTACGTGATCGGCCAGGACGCGGCGAAGAAGGCGCTCTCCGTCGCTGTCTACAACCACTACAAGCGCGTCCGCGCCCGTGGCACGCTCGCGCCGGCCGAGGCGATCAAGGACGACATCGAGATCGCGAAGTCGAACATCCTGCTGATCGGCCCGACGGGCTGCGGCAAGACCTACCTCGCGCAGACGCTCGCGAAGCGGCTCAACGTGCCGTTCGCCGTCGCCGATGCGACAGCCCTGACCGAGGCCGGCTACGTCGGCGAGGACGTCGAGAACATCCTCCTGAAGCTCATCCAGGCCGCCGACTACGACGTCAAGCGCGCCGAGACCGGGATCATCTACATCGACGAGGTCGACAAGATCGCCCGCAAGGCGGAGAACCCGTCGATCACCCGCGACGTGTCGGGCGAGGGCGTGCAGCAGGCGCTGCTGAAGATCCTCGAGGGCACCACCGCGAGCGTCCCGCCCCAGGGTGGCCGCAAGCACCCGCACCAGGAGTTCATCCAGATCGACACGACGAACGTGCTGTTCATCGTGGCGGGGGCCTTCGCGGGCCTCGAGCAGATCATCTCCCAGCGGATCGGCAAGAAGGGCATCGGCTTCGGCGCCCAGCTGCACTCGAAGCTCGACGAGAAGACCCTCTTCGGCGAGGTGCTGCCCGAGGACCTGCACAAGTTCGGGCTCATCCCGGAGTTCATCGGCCGCCTACCCGTCGTGACGACGGTGCTGCCGCTCGACCGCGACGCGCTCATGGAGATCCTCACCGAGCCGAAGAACGCGCTCGTGAAGCAGTACCAGCGGATGTTCGAGATCGACGGTGTGCAGCTGGAGTTCGAGAACGCTGCGCTGGAGTCCATCGCCGACCTGG
>NZ_DATBTU010000065.1:0-13703 GCF_036559085.1 Amnibacterium sp. | reverse complement strand
ACCCCGTTCTCCATCGCGCGCCCCAGGTGGAAGCGCAGCTGGTCGGCATCGCCGCCGGCGACGAGGGCCGCGACGGTGACGAGACTCCGGTCGCGGGCGGCGAGCTCCGGCCGGTTCCAGACGTCCTCGAAGAGCACGTCGTCGGTGAGCGCCGCGAGCTTCGGTGCGATGTCGCCGATGCTGCGGCGGCCGCCGCCGATCTGCCTGGGCTGGTCGGTCATCCGGTGCTCCTTCACGTCGAGGGTCGTCCTCACGCTAGGTCGGTCCCGTCCGGGATGGGATGCCCCGTCGGTACACCCCAGGCGCGGCCCTTCGTGCGACGTCAGTGCTCGACGGGGCCGAGCAGGATGGCCAACCCCGCGAGCACCGTCCCGCTCACGTTCAGCACGATGCCGACGCGGATGGAGACGATCTTCTGGCGATAGGCCTGCTCGAGCCGGAAGCCGAGCACGGGGCAGCCCGCCCAGATGAGCAGTGCGAGACCACCGGCGGCGGCGAGGGCGCCGATCCACCAGACGACGGTGAACTCGACCGGCATCGCGTCCGGGCGCCAGCCGGCCGCGACGAGCGGTCCGAGACCCACCGCCGGTACGAGCATCGCGGCGGCCGTCCAGAGGGTGCCGGTGCGGATGATCCGGGCCGTCTCGACCGGGATCGACTCCATCGTCGTCACGCCCTGATCCCCGGTCCCGCTCGTCTTCGGCTCGTCCATGAGCACATCCTGCCGCGCCAAGCGGAGCAGGGCGCGCGAGCGGTCAGAAGGGCCCCTGATCAGCGGGGCGCGGCACGGCGCCGGCGGCGAGCCGGAGCTCGAGACCCCGCATCACCAGGGCGGCGAGCTCCGCCAGATCCGCGAGCTCCTGCTGCGTGAACGAGCGCGGCTCCCGGTCGAAGACGGTGATGGCGCCGATGCCGGACCCGTCGGCGGTGACGAGGGGCGCCCCTGCGGAGGAGCGGATGTCGGGCCGGGTGGTGAGCAGCGTGCTCCGCCACGTCCGTGGGTCGGCCCGGACGTCCTCGACCGCCACCGGCCGGCCGGTGGTGACGGGATCCGCGCAGAACGGGTCGGTGCGCGGGAGCGAGTACCCGGTCGGCAGGCCGGCGGCGCCACGGATGTGGTTGCGCTCCGAGTCGAGCACGGAGAGCTGCGCCATCGGCGCGCGGAGGAGGCGACGCGCGAGGTGGGCGACGCGGTCGAACGTCTCCTCCCCGTCCGGGACGTCGTAGCGTCGCGCGGCCGTCATCCGCCGCGCCTCGTGCGGCAGCAGCGCCGGATCGAGCATCCGGGCGTGCACCAGCTCCGCGAGGTAGGCGTTCTGCAGCTCGACGGCGATCTGCGGCAGCGGCGGCCGGTCGTCGGGATGCCGCTCCAGCATGTCGCGCAGCACCGCGGTGAAGGTGGGGGGCAGCGTGCCGGGCACCGCGGGATCGCGCTCGAGGCGGGCGCGGAGCGACTCGGTGATCGTGCCGGGGAACGCGACCTGCGCGGTCGCCGCTTCGAGCAGCACGAGCCCGAGCGAGTAGACGTCCGACGCCGGCTCGGCATCGCCGCCCTCGGCGATCTCGGGGGCGAGGTAGGCCGCGGTGCCGGTCGTGTTCTCGCCCTCGGGCGTGCCGATGATCGTCGAGATGCCGAAGTCCGCGAGCTTCGCCCGGATCCGGTGGTCCGGCCGGTCGTCGAGCAGCAGCACGTTCGCCGGCTTCAGGTCGCGGTGCAGGTAGCCCTGCTCGTGCACGTAGTGCAACGCGTCGGCCATCTCGGCGCCGAGCGCCGTGACCTGCGTCGCCGTCAAGGGGCCGCCCCGCAGGCGCTGCCGCAGGTCGTGCCCTGGCACGCGCTCCATCACCAGGTAGATGCGCGGATGAACCGGATCGGTCGCGTCGACCCCCGCGTCGAGCAGGGTGGTCAGGGCGTGGTGGTTCAGTCGGCCGAGCAGCCGCGCCTCCGCCTCCTGCAGCCGGAGCGCCTGCGCGGACTCCGCTCGTGTGGTGAACACCTTGATCGCGACGGCGCGGCCGAGCAGCAGGTCCGTGGCGGCGTAGACGGTCGCCGCGCCGCCGCGCCCGATCACCGATCCGACGGCGTACCGGTCGTTGAGCACCGGCGGCGGCAGGGCGTCGTTCCGCTTCGCAGCCATCCCTTCGGCTGCGCCCGTGCCCGGCTCGGTGAACAAGGGAACCCCTCTGACGCGACCTCGTGTCGCGAACAGTAGGCCGCCCCGGCGACGAGAGGGGGTCCTCCTCCGGAATCACACGGAAATCGTGATGGTGGGGCCGAGCGGCCTCCGCTCGAACGGTCAGACGCACGTCGGGCGGGCATCATCGCACCCGGTCCATGATCGGTCGACGCCCATCGAATGGGTGCGGCCGTCAAGCCGGGGCCGTCCGGATCCGGACCTCGCGCTCCATCCGCTGCTCGTGCCGCGCCCGGCCCTTGATCGCCTCGAGCTCTCGGCTCTTCGGCGGCGCATTCGTCACCAGCTCCTCGAGCATCCGCCTCGTCGCCTCCGCGATCTCGTCGATCGCCTTCTCGAAGGCGGCGGCGTTCGCGCGGGGCCACGGATTGACCCCGAATCCGGGCGCGTTCCGTCATTCCGGGCGCGTTAAGGCGCCCGGAATGACGGAAGCGGCCCGGATTCCGCGCTGGTCCGCGATGGGCTTGACTGGTCGCACCGACGGAAGGATCGCGGATGACGGAGCTGGACGTGGACACGCTGCAGATCGCGCTGACCGAGGACGGCGACCTCGATGTCACCGCGGACGGCGACGACCTGTTCGTGCAGGGGCGGCGCTTCGCCCGGGTGACCTCGCAGGGCCTCGTCGTCGACCTGCCGCAGGCGCGCGCGGCGGACCTGGTCGCTCGCGGGATCGCGGCGCCCGGCCCGTCCGACGGCACGGCGCGCGGCGAGTGGGTCGTCATCGCCGACCGGGAGGATTGGCACGAGCTCGCATCCGAGGGACGCGACTTCGTCGGCGAGCCGCCCGTCGGCCACGACTCCTAGCCGGGATCCGGGCGCGTTCCGTCATCCCGGGCGTGAAGAGGCGCCCGGAATGACGGAAGTCGCCCGCATTCTGGAGGGCGCCCGGGCGGCTCAGTGGCCGGGGCCCGTCATGATCTGACGCCGCTCGCTCTCGTGCGCGCCGCCCTTCCGGGCCAGCGTCTTGCACGCGTCCTCGATGTCGCTCACGAGCGTGTCGACGTGGTCGCGGGTGAGCGTCTCCTTCACGAGCGCGCGCATGATCGTCACCTTCTCGGCGTTGGGCGGCATGGAGTACGCGGGCACCATCCAGCCGCGCTCGGCGGACAGCTGCCAGGCGACGTCGAACTCGTCGTAGCCGTTGTCGTTCGCCAGCCGGAAGGCGACGAGCGGGAGCTGCTCCTCGTCCTCGCCGATCAGCTCGAAGAGCCCGGTGGCGCGGAGCCCCTCGGCCAGCTGGCGGGCGTTCGTCTCCATGTTCCGCATGATGTAGCCGTAGCCCGCGCGGCCGTACCGCACGAAGTTGTAGTACTGCGCGATGACCATGGACGAGCCGGTCGAGAAGTTCAGCGTGAACGTCTCGTCGGTCTTGCCGAGGTAGTTCTCCTTGAACACGAGGTCGCTCGCCAGGTCCGACCTCTCCCGGAAGATCAGCCATCCGACGCCCGGGTAGACGAGCCCGAACTTGTGCCCGGACACGTTGATCGACCGCACCTGCCCGAGCCGGAAGTCCCAGGGGGAGTCGGCGTAGAGGAAGGGCCAGACGAACCCCCCGCTCGCCGCATCGACGTGCAGCGGCACATCGAGGCCCTGCTCCGCCTTCAGCCGCTCGAGCAGCGCGTTGATCCCGACCACGTCGTCGGCGTGGCCGGTGAACGTCGTCCCGACCACCGCGACGACGCCGATGGTGTTCTCGTCGATGTACGACGCGACCTCCTCCGGGCCGATCGTGTACTTGGTCGGCGTGAGCGGCACGATCCGCGGCTCGACGTCGAAGTACCGGCAGAACTTCTCCCACACGACGTGCACGTCGCCGCCGAAGACGAGGTTCGGCGCAGTGGTCGGCTCGCCCGCCGCCTCGCGGCGCTGACGCCACTTCCACTTCAGGGACAGCGCGCCGAGCATGATCGCCTCGGAGGAGCCCTGGGTGCGGGCCCCCGTCGTCTCCCCGGGCGCGTGGAACAGGTCGGCGAGCATGCGGATGCAGCGCTGCTCGATCTCCGCGGTGCGCGGGTACTCGGCGTGGTCGATGAAGTTGCGGTGCAGGTTGTCCGCGATCAGCCGCTGCGCCTCCGGCTCCATCCAGGTCGTCACGAAGGTCGCCAGGTTGCGCGCCGGGTCCCCTTCGAGCACGAGGTCCTCCGAGACGAGCCGCATCGCATCGACCGAGGTCATGCCGTCGACGGGGAACTCCTTGGAGGGCACCTCCTCCGTCACGAATCGGTTGCCGAAGAGGAGCGCTTCCTCGTCGAGGGGCGTGTAGGTCATGTCGGACTCCTTGTCTCGATGGGATGGACGGCGGGCGGGGCCACGGTGAGCGCGGCGCGCCAGGCGGGAAGCAGGAGCAGGGCTCCGACGAGGAAGCAGAGCGCGCCGAGGAAGGTGCCGCCCACGGCGACCGGGACGTCGACGAGGCCGCCCGTGCTGGGGAGCACGAAGCTGCCGAGCGCGGAGGCCATGAAGAAGACCGAGCCGGCCATGTTCACCCACCCGATCGCCAGGGGCCACGTGCGGGACGGGCCGGTCCGCAGGCTCCGCGCCGCCAGCAGGGCGAGCGCGCTCGCGACGAGGAAGAGGATCGAGCCGAACAGGTCCGGTCGCCAGACGTGCCGGTCCTGCTGCTGCACGGTGGCGTTGTGGACCAGCGCTGCGAGGGTGCTGATGTTGAAGAACAGGGTGCCGGGGAGCTGGACGGCGGCCGACAGCCAGCCGCGGTCCTGCGGCAGCCACGCGCCCAGGACCAGCCGCGACGGCACGTGCTGGCTCCGTCCATCGACGCCCGTCATCGCCGGGGTCTGCGCCTGCACGAGCTGCAGGAAGGACGCCGCGGTGAAGAAGAGGGAGCCGACGAAGAAGGTGACCGAGTCGGCCGTCGCGCCGACCGCGTTCGCGTAGGCCGGCACGGATCCGAGTGCGAAGCAGGCCGATCCGACGGCGAACAGGGACGCCAGCGCGAGGTTCAGCCGCACAGGACGCATCGGTGGCTGCCTCCCTCCGCTGCCCCGCCCTATGCAACGGCCGGGCGCGGAGGTGGCGCGTCGCCCGTGCCGGGTGACTTCGGGGGCGGATGCCGCCGCGCGCGTTCTTTCATCCGGACGTGATGACGCGGTTCGGAAGATCCGGCCTCGACGATCGAGTCGTGGCGACCACCGGGGAAGTGCACGAGTCGGCTGCGCCCGACCCCGCCGGATCCGTACCCCGGCCGCCGGATCCCATCGCCGTGATGCGGTCGGCGGCCTACCTGCGGCTGCTGATCCTCGCAGTGGTGCTGGGCGTGCCGATCGCCGGGGTGGCCTTCGGGTTCCTCGGGCTCACCGCGGCGATCAACTCATGGATGTTCACCGACCTGCCGCGAGCGCTCGGGTTCTCGGCCGCTCCGCTCTGGTGGCCGCTGCTCCCGCTCGCGCTCGCGGGGCTCCTGGTCGGCCTCACCGCGAGGTACCTGCCCGGTCGGGGCGGGGAGTCGCCTGCGTACGGGTTCCACCCCGGCGGGCCGCCGCAGACCTCGGCGCTGCCGGGAGTCCTGCTGGCCGCGCTCGCGAGCGTGGGCCTCGGCGCGGTCGTCGGGCCGGAGGCACCGCTCATCGCGCTCGGCGGGGGGCTGGCCGTCCTGGCCGTGCGGCTGAGCCGGCGTCCGGTCCCGGCGCAGGCCGCCGCGGTGGTGGCCGCGACCGGCAGCTTCGCGGCGATCAGCACCTTGCTCGGCTCGCCGCTCGCCGGGGCGTTCCTGCTGCTCGAGGCGCTCAGCATCGGCGGCACGATGGCGACCGCGGTGCTCCTGCCCGGGCTGCTCGGCGCGGGCGTCGGTGCACTCGTCTTCACGGGCCTGGGATCCATCACCGGGATCGGGACGTTCTCGCTCGCCATCCCGGACCTGCCGCCCGCGGGGACCCCCACCGTGCTCGAGTTCGGCTGGGCGGTGGTGATCGGGCTCGTCGCGGGTCCGCTCTGCGCCGGGATCAGGAGGCTGTCCATCGCAGCGCACGAGCGGGTGGTGCTGCGCTGGCCGGTGTGGGTCACCCTGGTCCTCGCGCTGGTGATCGCCGGGCTGGCGATCGCCTACGCCGCGGCCACCGGGCATGCGAGCTCCGACGTGCTGTTCTCGGGGCAGAGCACGCTGCCGGTCCTCCTCACGCACTCCAGCAGCTACAGCGTCGGCGCCCTGCTGCTGCTCCTGCTCTGCAAGGGCCTCGCGTACGTGGCGTCGCTGAGCGCGTTCCGCGGCGGCCCGACCTTCCCCGCCATGTTCATCGGCGCCGCGGCCGGCATCGCCCTGTCCCACCTGCCCGGGCTCGGGCTCATCGCCGGCGCGGCGATCGGCATCGGCGCGGTCACCGCGGGCATGCTGCGCCTGCCGTTCACCGCCGTCCTCCTGACGACCCTGTTCCTCGGATCCGACGGCTTCCCGGCGATGCCGCTCACCATCGTCGCCGTCGTCGTCTCGTATCTGACCGCGAACCTGCTCGCGCCGCCCGGGGCGGTCCCGGCGGAGCCGGGCTCCTGATGGGGCCGGCTACTCGCGCATGAGCATGCCCTGGGCCTCGCGCTCGAGGTCGATGTACGGCTCGCCGCTGACGTCGACCGCCACCCGGTTGATGGTGCCGCCGGTGAACCGGTACGGGCGCTCGCCCGGGTAGTCGAGGGTGACCTGGTCGCCGACGTCCCGACCCACAGCCAGACCTTCGCCGGCGATCATGTACCCGCCCGGCTGGAGCTTGATCCGGCCCTCGCCGACCTTCCTGTCGCCGTGGAAGAGGGACAGCAGGCCGGTCGCCACAGGAGTGGGGTCCGAGCCGTCCTTCTCGAAGGAGGCGGAGAGGATCAGGCCGTCGCCGACCGGCAGGTCGTCCGTGGCCACCACCATCTGCTCGAGCATGCCGACGAAGTTGTTCACGTAGTGCAGCCGGTTGTCCTTCACGTAGAGGCTGTGTCCGCCGAAGCGTGAGCCCTGCGAGAAGAGCACGCCCTGGGCGCCGCGCCGGGGAAGGTCGACGAGTGCGCCGATGACGAACGAGCGACCACGCACCATGACCGCCTGCGCCTCCGGCACCTCGGCGTGGTTCGGGAAGTAGACGTAGCGCTCGCGCCGCCCCGACAGCTGCGGGCGCGGGGAGATGATGATCTCCAGCGCCGAGCGGTCGTCGAGGGGGAAGCCGTCGTTCGCGCCGGCTTCGGCGTACCAGAGGTTGACCATCTCGCGGAGCCGGTCGGGCTGCTCGGCCGCCAGGTCGTGCACCTCGGATCGGTCGACATCGACGTGGTACAGCTCCCATTCGTCCTCGTTGAAGTGCGACCAGCCGCTGATCGTCGGATGGGTCGTGACGGCCTTCCAGCCGTCGTGCCAGATGCCGCGCGACCCGAGCATCGAGTAGAACTGCGTCCGCCTCGTGGTCGGCGCCGCCGGATCCTCGAAGCTGTACCGCATGCTCACGCCGTCGAGGCGGCTCTGGGTGTGACCCTTGATCGTCTCCGGCGGCTCGACCCCGAGGGCGTCGAGCACCGTCGGCACGAGGTCGATCGCGTGGTGGTACTGCTCGCGGATCTCGCCCTTGACCGACATGCCGGCCGGCCATGAGATCACGCACGGGTCGGACGTGCCGCCGTTGAACTCGTACCGCTTCCACATCTTGAACGGGGTGTTGAAGGCCATCGCCCACCCGTTCGGGTAGTGGTTGTAGGTCTTCGGGCCGCCGAGCTCGTCGAGCATCGGCAGGTTGTTGTCGATGTCGTCCGGGATGCCGTTCATGAAGAGCATCTCGTTGACCGTGCCGTCAGGGCCGCCCTCGCCGCTCGCTCCGTTGTCGGACACGAGGATGACCAGGGTGTTCTCCCGCTGGCCGGTCTCCTCGAGGTAGTCCAGCAGCCGGCCGATCTGCGCGTCGGCGTGCGAGAGGAACCCCGCGTACACCTCGGCCATCCGGGAGAAGAGGCGCTGCTCGTCCTTCGACAGCGCGTCCCATGGCCGGGTCGCGTCGAACTCGGGGAACGGCTTGCCCTCAGGCCCGCTCCGGGTCGACGGCGTGCCGATCGGGTTCAGCGGCGGCAGCTCGGTGTCCGGGGGCACGATGCCCATCTCGATCTGGCGAGCGAGGGTCGTCTCCCGCATCGCCTCGTACCCGTCGTCGAACCGGCCGGCGTACCGCTCGATCCATTCACGGGGCGCGTGGTGCGGCGCGTGGGTCGCGCCCGGGGCGTAGTAGAGGAAGAAGGGCTTCTGCGGCGCCACCGCCTTCGCGTCCATGATGAACTCGATGGCCTTGTCGGTGATGTCGACCCCGAAGTGGTAGCCCTCCTCGGGTGTCTTCGGCTGGTCCACGGGGTGGTTGTCGTAGACGAGGTCCGGGTACCACTGGCTGGTCTCCGCGCCGAGGAACCCGTAGTACCGCTCGAACCCGCGACCCGTCGGCCAGTTGCGCCGCGTCGAGGCCAGGTTCATCTCGACCGTCGGGCACAGGTGCCACTTGCCGACCATGTACGTGTTCCAGCCGCGTTCGCCGAGGATCTCGGACAGCATGCCGTTCTCCGGCGGGATCGTGCCCGACGCGTTCGGGAACCCGCTCGACCCCTCCGTGATGCACGCCATCGAGTTGCGGGTGTGGTTGCGGCCGGTGAGCAGGCACGAGCGCGTCGGCGAGCACAGCGCGGTGGTGTGCCACTGGGTGTAGCGGACCCCGTCCGCGGCGATCCTGTCGATGTTCGGCGTGTCGATGGGGCCGCCGTAGCAGCCCATCGCCGAGAAGCCGACGTCGTCGAGCACGATGTAGACGACGTTCGGCGCGCCCTCCGGCGCCTCGGGCGGCGCGAACGGGCCCCAGTCCTGGACCGAGTCCCGGATGTCGACGTTGATGACCCCGCGGAACGGCTTCGCCATGGTGGATTCCTTCGATCTGCGATGTTCGAGTGCTGGATGGGGAGCGGACGCGCCGGTGCGGGCTTACGCCGGGGTCTTCGCGTCGGCGAGGGCCTTCGTGTCGGCGGGGGCCTCCACCTCGGCGTCGGCGTCGGCGTCGTCCGCGGCGAGGAGACCGATCTCGACGAGGTCCAGGGGATGGATCCAGGCGTCGACGACCGGCATGCCGCCGGCCCGCCCGATCGCGTCCCGGAGCGGCGTGGCCCAGAGGTGCTCGATCAGGGCGATCGCCGCCGCGGCTCCTGGCTCGAGCGTGTCGGCGACGTCCCACACCTGCGACTCGTCGAGCACGTGCCCGTCGGCGCCGAGTCCCGCGCCCACGACCGCGCCGGCCTCCATGCCCTCCTCGCCGCCCATCCCGAGCCCGAGGAGGGCGCCGACGGTGGCGCCGAAGTCCTCCGCCTGCGGGATCGACAGCTCGCTCCACTGCAGCGCGGTGAGGCTGCCGTCCGCGTTCTTCTGCACGACGAGGGCGTCGATCAGGCGCACGACACCGGTGTCGTTGAGGCGCTTCATCTCCTCGATGATCTCGCCCCGGAAATCGGGCTCGTCGAAGCTGATGACGAGCATCTGGACTGGTCCGAACATGGTTCTTCCTTCGTCTCGGTCGGGATCGATGGCCGCTCGGCTCAGGAGCCGAGCACCAGCTGCTTCTGGGCGTCGAACTCCGCCTGCGTGAGCACGCCGGCGTCGAGCAGGCCCTTGAGCCGCATCAGCTCGTCGTATCCACCGGCCGATGACGCACCGGCTGCCGGGGCCGGGGCGGGAGCGGGTTCGGGCGCGGCCTGCGGCGGCGCGGCCTCCTGCTGCTCCTGCGCAGCCATCGCCTTCTCCTGGCCGCGGCGTGACGCGACGTGCGCCGTCGCCCCCAGAACAGCAGCTCGACGCAACATCCTTGGCATGACTTCTCCTCGGGGAACGATCGGACCGGCTCGACCGCCGGTATGCCGGCACCGCCGACGCCAGCGACGGTAGGACGGCGCCGGTCGCCGGGACTCACCCGGATCGGATGGTCGGCGGGGGATCTCCTCGCCGCGACCAGGCGAGGGCAGCACCTCCTCGCTGCGGGCGATCAGCGAGCGCAGCGGAACCCGATGTGGGTCATGGACGTGTCCTCGCTCTGCGGAGAACGTGCCGCCGGCCGGTACCGGAGGCAGTACTCCGGCGAGCACAGGTGGGAGCCGCCCTTGAGCACCCGCCGCACGGATCCGGACAGCTGCGGGCCCGTGAACAGCACCGGCCGGGCGCCCGCGTCCGGGCCGCGCGCGCCCTGCGGGAGGTGCCTGGGGGCGAAGAAGCTCGACGTCCACTCCCAGACGTTGCCGGCCATGTCGTGCAGCCCGAACGCGTTCGGCGGGTAGGAGCCCACCGGGCTCGTACCGCCCCATCCGGTGCTCTCGTACGGGAACCGGCCCCGCCAGTGGTTGGCCAGGCGGCTTCCTGGATCGTCCGCGTCGCCCCACACGAAGACGGCCTGGTCGAGGCCGCCCCGCGCGGCGAGCTCCCATTCCGCCTCGGTCGGCAGCCGTTTCCCGGCCCACTCGGCGTAGCGCTCGGCGTCGTCGAAGCTCACCTGCACCACCGGGTGGTCCTGCCGATCCGAGATCGAGGATCCGGGACCGGACGGGTGCCGCCAGTCGGCGCCCGGCACCCAGCGCCACCACCGACGCCAGTCCCGCAGGTCCACCGGGCCCGCGGTCATGGTGAACACCATCGAGCCCGGCTCGCGCTCCTCGGCGGACAGCTGCGGGAACTGCTCCGCGCTCAAGGGACGCTCGGCGGTCGTGACGTAGCCGGTGGCGTCGACGAACTCGCCGAACCGGGCGTTCGTGACCGGATCCGTGTCGAGCTCGAACGGTGCGACGGAGGCGCGGTGCACCGGACCCTCCTCCGGGTAGAAGCGGTCGCTGCCCATCCGGAAGTCGCCGCCGGCGATCCGCGTCATGCGCTCGGTCACGGGGTCACCGCCCGTGGTCGTCGTGTCCGCCACTACTTGCTCGGGTGCGCCATCATGTCGACGGCGACCGTCGCGGCGAGCACGAGCACCGGATCCTGGTCCTCGTCGATCTCGACCCCGTACGTGTCGGCGACGCGGAACCACTTCTTCGAGACGGTGGCCACCGCCCGGTGCCCGTCCTTGAAGCTGTACTCGTGGTCGAGCACGTTGCCCTGGACCTCGAGGTCGGGGCCGTCCTTGATCTTCACGATCCACCGGTCACGGAACGGCGTGATCAGGGCCTTCTTCACCATGGCCGCCCGATGGCCGTGCGCGTCCTCGATCTCCATCGTGTCCTTGATGTGCAGCATCCGCTCCTGGATCTTCGCGAGCTCGTGCCCGTGCGCGTCCTCGAACTTCAGGGTCTTGCGGATGCGGAGCGCCTTGCCGTCGACCTTGAACACGCGCTGGCCGGCGGCGTTCTCGATCCAGTAGTCGTCACCGATCGACACGAGCTGCTCGCGCATCCGGTACTGCGTGCGCTCGCCGCCGCCGTCGCGCTCCTCGTGCTGCTCCTTGCGCCTGCCCAGCATGGTGCTCCTGTCCGTCGGCCGACCTCGGCAGGGTCGCGCGGCCCCCGATGCGACGCGTCACCCGCTTGGGGCGATTCGCGCCGACCCCTCCGGCCCGGGCCGCCGCCGGCTGCGCCGGGCGAGCTCGACACGTGCTCGGGCGGTCGGGTCGTGCACGATGCGGCGCGACCACCGCACCGGATACGATCCCGATGCGCCGGAGCTGCAGCCCCTGCGACCCGAGCACGGTGCCGCCGTTCTGGAGTTCGAGCGCGCCGATCGGGACTACTTCGCGAGATCCATCTCCGATCGAGGTGACGAGTTCTTCGAGCACTTCGAGCGTCATCTCGAGGATGCGCTCGCCGAACAGGCCGCGGGGACCAGCGCCTACTACCTCCTGGTCGATGAGAACGGCGTCGTTCTGGGCCGGTTCAACCTCTTCGACCTTCACGACGGCACGGCCCGTCTGGGCTATCGAGTGGCCGAGAGTGCCAGTGGGCACGGCGTCGCGACCGCGGCGGTCGAGGAGATGTGCGTCCTCGCCGCGCGGGTGCACGACCTCCACTCACTTCGCGCCGCCGTCTCCAGCGCGAACGTGGCGTCGCAACGAGTCCTGTTGAGCAACGGATTCGTGACGGTCGGTCCGGCGGATCCGTCGGACATCGGTGGGAAGACCGGCTCCTGGTATCTCCGTGACCTGGGGTCGGAGCGTCGGCCGTAGCCGCGTGCCGACCGGCGGTCGAGCCGACGGAGCGAGGGCCGCCCGCAGCGTCGCCCCGACTAGGCGAGGACGCCGTCGCGCAGCGTGAGCACGAGGTCGCAGCGCCCAGTGAGCTCCTGGTCGTGCGTGGCCACGACGACGGTCGCGCCTCGCCGCGCCAGGTCGAGGAGGAGGTCCGTCACGCGTTCGCGGTTCTCGGCGTCGAGCTGCGCGGTCGGTTCGTCCGCGAGCAGCAGGGCCGGTGCGGTGGACATGGCCCGGGCGAGCGCGATGCGCTGCTGCTCTCCGCCGGAGAGGTCGTCCACGAGGTGATCCGCGCGCGCGGCGAGGCCGACCCGCTCCAGGGCGTCGCGGGCGGCGGCGCGCAGCGGCCGGCGCTCGAGGCGCCTCGCCGTGGGCAGCCCCTGCGCGGCGAGCTCGACGTTCTCCGCGGCGGTGAGCAGCGAGAGGAGGCCGAAGGATTGATGCGCGATCTGCACGCGGCCGCTCCAGGGGTCCCGCGTGCGGGGCGTGACGGCCTGCCCGTCGTAGCGGACCTCGCCGCGGTCCGGTGCCTGCAGCGCGGCGAGGACCGTCAGGAGGGAGGTCTTGCCCGATCCGGACGGTCCGGTCAGGGCGGCGATGCGGCCGGCAGGGACGGCGACGTCCACGCCGTCGAGGATCGTCCGGCGCCCGCGCCGGAGCTCGATGCCCGTCGCCGTCAGCTCGATCGGGCCGTTCATGAGCGCTCATCCTGCTGGCCGGGAAGGGGATGCAGCTCGATGTGACCGGGGTGGCGGACCACCCGTGCCCGTCCGCCGGCGGGGAACCGGTCGGCGAGATCGGCGGGGAGCTGCACCGTGCCGTCCCGTCCGATCACGGCGTACTGCTCGCCGCTGCGCGCCTCCGCTCCGATGCGGCCGTCGCGCATGGTGAGGCTGCGATCCATCGCCTCGCCGAGCTCGGCGTCGTGGGTGACGACGATCACGGTCGTACCCCAGCGGTCGCGCGCGGTGCGCAGCAGCTGCGCGATGCCCGCCGCGTTCTCCCGGTCCAGCTGGCTCGTCGGCTCATCGGCGAGCAGCAGGCGGGGGCCGGTCGCGAGCGCGGCGGCCAGGGCGACGCGCTGCTGCTCACCCCCGGAGAGCGTGCCCGCACGCCGCTGCGCCGCTTTCTCCATCCCGACCGCTTCGAGGAGCTCGGCGGCACGTCGATGGCGGACCGCGCGGGGAGCGCGAGCGGCGAGCTGCGCGAGCTCGACGTTCGCGCGCACGGTCGCGTACGGCAGCAGGTTGCGCTCCGGTCCCTGCATCAGCATCCCGATGTCCTGGCTGCGGTGCGCGAGCACCTCCCGCTCCGACGCGCGCGCGACGTCGCGGCCGAGCAC
>NZ_DATBTU010000064.1:0-48726 GCF_036559085.1 Amnibacterium sp. | reverse complement strand
GGACGGCCTGCTCGCGCTCGCCGTCGCGACCGGCCGCGCGGACCTCGCGGTGGTCGGCCGCGACCTCGTCGACGCCTGCCTCGCCGACGGCCGCGTCGTCCTGCCCGGCGGCGGCGACCCGGTGCTCGGCGCCCAGGGCGTGACCGCCGACGCGGATGCGGGGGAGGGCGCGTACCCGTCGGGAACGACCCTGATGGCGCGGGCCGCGTGGCGGCTGCATCTGCTGACCGCGGAGCCCCGCTACCGGGATGCGGCGGCCGCGGCGATCGCCCCGCTCGCGGCCCAGGCGGCGGCGCGGCCGATCGGCTTCGGCGGCCTGCTCGGGGTCGCGCTGGCCATGGCCGAGCCGGTGCGGCAGCTCGTCGTCGTGACCGCGGAGCCGGACGGCCCGCTGGCATCCGCGGCCCGGTCCGTGCCGACGTCGGTCACCGCGATCGTCTCCCCTGATGCGGTGCGCGCGTTCGCGGATGCGGAGTTCGAGCTGTTCGCGGAGCGCGGGCTCGTCGGCGGTGCGGCGGCCGCCTACCTCTGCCACGACTTCGTCTGCCGCCTGCCCGTCACCGATCCAGCGGCCCTCGCCGGCTGACCCGATCCTTCCTCCTGCACGAACGACGGAGTTTCTGCGCCGGAGGGGCTGCAGTCGGGCTGAACCGGTCGACGAAGTGCGATTCCTCCGTCGTTCGCGCAGCCGTCTGCGCAGGGGATGCGCGGCGACGCCCGCCGTCAGGTGAGGCCGGCGCGGCGCAGGGCGCGGGCGACCCAGAAGGCCGCCACCACGACGAGCACTCGCAGCCAGAGCTTGGGCTTCTGCACGTCTCGACCGTAGCGGGTGGCCCTGCGCGCGAGCCTCGACCCGGTCGGATGACGCCGTCAGGTCCGGTCAGTGTGCCAGGGAGACGGCCGCCGCCAGCGCGAGTGCGTTCACGAGGGCGTGCGTGACGATGCCGGGCCCGAGCCGGCCGGTGCGCGTCGCGAGCCAGGCGACGACGAGCCCGATCGGGAAGATGCTGAGCACCAGGGCCACCGCCGTCACGAGGTCCGGCGCCTCGTGCAGGTGCAGCACCGTGAACACCGCCGCCGACAGCAGCACGCTGGCGTCCACCGCGAGGTGCCGCCGGACCTCGGTCGGCTCGACGGCACGGCGCAGGATCGCCGCGCGGATGGCGCGCATCAGCATGCCGCGGGTGATCAGCTCCTCGACAGCGGGCCCGACGAGCACGGCGACGATCCCGAGCACCACGTTCCCGGCCGTCGAGCCCGCCAGGTGCACGTTCGTCGTCGGCCGCAGCGGCGTGACCGACGTCAGCACCGCGCCGATGAGCACGCGGACGATCTCGATCCCGATCGCGGCGAGCAACCCGATCCCGAGGTCGATCGGGCGGATGGCGAGCCCGAAGTCGCGGCGGAGGGACCCGGATCCGGCGCGCCGCGAGACGAGGACCGCGTAGCCGACCGCCACTGCGTAGGCGCCGAGGCCGATCGCGATGCCGCCGGCGGTCGAGACGTGCACGCCGAGGGCCGCGAGGCCGACGCCGACGAGGGGCTCGAGGGCGAAGAACACGAGCACCACGACCGCGGCGGGCAGCCCCCACCGCATCGTCTGCGGCGGCCGCCACGCGATCGAGCGGTAGTCGCCCGGATCGGTGGCGGTGCGCAGCGTCATCGGGCCGTCCGGCGGATGCCGGACGGCCAGGTGGGCCGCAGCGCCGCTACTCGCTGATCGCGCGCCGCGGCGTCGCGGTCAGCTGGTTCGAGCCCGACTTCAGGGCGGCGAGCCGCGCCTCGATCTCCGTCTGCTTCCCGAGGTCCTCGAGGCTCTCGAACTGCTGGTCGAGGCTCGACGCGGCCAGCTCCTGCTGCCCCATGACCTTGGCCTCCTCGCGGCGCACCTTCGCCTCGAAGCGGCCGAGGTCGCTCGTCGGGTCCATCACGTCGATGCTGCGCATCGCGTCGTGCACCTGCGACTGCGCGGCCGCCGTCTTCGACCGGGCGACCAGCTCGTCGCGCTTGGACGTCAGCTCGGAGAGCTTCTGGCGCATCCCGTCGAGGCCGGCCTTCAGCTGCTCGACGACCTCGTTCTGCGACGCGATCGTCGGCTCCGCGGTGCGGGCCTCCTTCTCGGACTGCATCTGCTTGCCGATCGCGACCTTGGCGAGGTTGTCGAACTTGTCCGCATCCGCCGCCTTGCCGGCCGCGCGGAACTCGTCGGCCTTCGCGCTCGCGGCCAGCGCCTTGCGGCCCCAGTCCGCGGCCGCCGAGACGTCCTCGTCGTGGTCCTGCTCGAGCAGCCGCAGGTTGCCGATCGTCACCGCGACGGCGTCCTCCGCCTCCGCGATGCTGTTCGAGTAGTCGCGGACGAGCTGATCCAGCATCAGCTGCGGATCCTCCGCCTGGTCGATCATCGCGTTCACGTTCGCCCGTACGAGCTGTGAGACGCGGCCGAGGATCGATTGCTTCGCCATCGTCGAACCCTTCCGTTGTCTGTTCCAGAGTCTGCCCATCAGAACCCTCCACCACCACCGGAGTCGCCGCCGCCGAAGCCGCCCCCACCCCCGTCGAACCCGCCGCCGCCACCGAAATCGCCGCCGCCGACGTCGCCGCCCCAGCCGCCGCCACCGCCCCAGCCGTCGCCACCCCAGCCGCCGCCCCCCCAGCGGTCGCCGCCGAGGGCGCCGCCGAGGATGCCGCCGAGCAGTGCGCCGGTGAGGAACCCGCCGCCACCACCGCCGTACCGGCCGCCGCCGCCCCACGGGCCGCCGCGGAAGTCGTCGACGTCCTGCTGCGCGAGCTCGTAGGCCTCGTTCGCGAGGGACTGCGCACGCTGCGCGGCCGCGAGGGCGCCCACCGGGTCGTCGTGCTGGGCGGCGGTCGCCGTGTCGAGCTGGCGCTGCGCCTCCACGATCCGGGTGCGCGCGTCGGTGCCGACGCCGCCGCGTCGGGTGTCGATGTACCGGCGGGTCGCCTCGACGGAGCGCTCCGCGCCGTCGAGCACCCTGGGGAGCGCGGTCACCGCCCGCTTCGTGCTGTCGGCCCGGCTGCGGACGCGATCGAGCACGTCGTTGAGCGCCGCGTTCGCCTGCTCGAGCGGCGGGAGGGCCGCGTTCGGCGCGGTTCCGGCCGCGGCCGCCACCGCGGCATCCGCATCCTTCACCGCCCGCTCCAGCGCCTGGCGGTCGCCGCCGGCCCGAGGGAGCAGCCGTCGCGCCTCGTCGGCGTCGCTGCGGGTGTCCGCCACCGTCGCGTCGAGGCGGCGCTTCGCGGCCTCGAACTCGCCGGGCGCGGCGCTGATGCCGGCGAGCAGGGTGCCCGCCTGCCCGAGCGCCTGCTGCGCGCCGCGCAGCGCGACAGCGCCCTCACCGGCCTTGCCGCCGGCGGCGCCCGCGCGCATCAGCGCCTGCTGCGCGAACGCGAGCAGCGACCGCGCCTGCGTGAGGTCGTCGGCACTGCCGCGGGTCGCATCGTCGCCGTACCGGCTGCGCAGCTGCGTCAGTGCGGACTCGGCGGCGTCCGCCTGCGCGGCGAGGCGGGCTCGGTCGCCGTCCGCGGCCCGTACCGCGTCGGGCAGCTGCGCCTCGAGCTTCCGCAGCGAATCGAAGGACTCCTTCTGGGCGTCGAGGCCCGCGTCCGCCTCCTTCGCGAGCTGGATGATCCGCTGGGTCATCGCCCGCCGCTGGTCGGGCGTCTCGGGGATCTCGTCGTCGAGCTGCTGGCGGATGCCGAAGGCCTCCTTCGCCTTCGCCTTCGCCGTCTCGAGGGCGGCGCGGAAGGGCTTCGCGGCCTCCTCACCGAACTCCGCCTCGGCGAAGCCGAGCTCCTGGTCGCTCGTCGTCAGCTCGTCATCGAGCGCGATGAGGGCCCGCGCGGCCTGGGTGTCGAGCTCCTTCTGGTCGACCGGCGGCGCGGCGGGCGGCCCCACCGGCGACGGGCCCGCGCCCGCGCCGACGGTGACGGCCCGGCGGCGGCGCAGCACGCGCACGACGACCAGCACGACGGCGACGAGCGCGACGAGCAGGAACAGGGTGAGGAACACGGAGCCTCCGCTCGTGCCGGACGACGAGGCGCTCTGCCCCGGATCGGATCCGGACCCCGAGGATCCCGCGGATCCCGAACCGCCGCCTTGGAGCCGGGTGTCGAGCGCCTTCGAGAAGGAGATCGCGGCATCCGCCCACTGATGCTGCTTGAGGTCCGGGATCAGCGCCGAGTCGACGAGGCTCTGCACCTCGGCGTGGGAGAGCGGGTAGTCGTTCGAGCGGGCGAAGCCGTACTGGTGCGACTGCGTCGCGACCGCGACGAGCAGGTCGCCGCTGCCGAGCCCGCTGCGCTGCGCTGACGCGATCGCCCACGCCTGGTCGTTCGCCGGGTCACTGAACGTGTCGACGTAGACGACCGTGAGGTGGGTGCTGGAGTCGCTCGCCACCCGATCCACGGCATCGGTGACCTGCGGCACCTGGGCCGAGGTGAGCGCGTGCACCTGGTCGACGACCGAGGAGCCACCCGTGTCGACGGGCGTGGCGGCCTCGGCGGCGGCCGTGCCGGCCACCGAGAGCAGGACGCCGAGCACGAGGCCCGCCGTCATCCGGCGAAGACGCATCGCGCATCCCTCCTCAGGAACAGACCTCATGGTATCGAGCCAGGCTTCGCAGCGGGTGCCGGATGCCCAGGGAACCCCTATGCCGTGGGAGAACCGGCGTCGCGCTGCGGAATACTCGGTCGGGCTGGATTCGCGAGGAAGCGCAAGGAGTGTCGGATGGGATTCCCGGAGTCGTTCGTGTTCGGATCGGCCACCGCGTCGTACCAGATCGAGGGGGCGGTCGACGAGGACGGCCGCCGCCCGAGCATCTGGGACACGTACAGCCACACGCCCGGCAGGACGGTGAACGGCGACACGGGCGACGTGGCGGACGACCACTACCACCGCCTCGACGCCGACCTCGACCTCATGGCCGACCTCGGGCTGCAGGCGTACCGCTTCTCCATCGCCTGGCCGCGCATCGTCCCCGAGGGCCGGGGCGCCGTGAACCGGGCCGGGCTCGACTTCTACTCCCGGCTCGTCGACGGCCTGCTCGCGCGGAACATCTCGCCGGTCGCGACCCTCTACCACTGGGACCTCCCGCAGCCGCTCGAGGATGAGGGCGGCTGGACGGTCCGCAGCACCGCGGAGGCGTTCGCCGACTACGCCCGGGTCGTCGGGACGGCGCTCGGCGATCGCGTCGCCACCTGGACGACCCTCAACGAGCCCTGGTGCGCCGCCTACCTGGGGTACGCCTCCGGCGTGCACGCGCCCGGCCGCACCGACCGGCTGGCGAGCCTGCAGGCCGTGCACCACCTCAACCTGGCGCACGGGCTCGCGCTCACGGCGCTCCGTGAGGTCGTGACCAACGACCCGGAGTTCTCGGTCACGCTGAACCTGCACGTCTTCCGGCCCGAGGGGCCGAGCGGCGAGGCGGCGAAGCGCAAGGTCGAGGCGCTCGGCAACGAGGCGTTCCTCGGCCCGATGCTCGAGGGCCGGCTGCCCGAGGAGCTGCTCGAGGCCACGAAGGAGATCACCGACTGGTCCTTCGTGC
Source organism: Amnibacterium sp. (assembly GCF_036559085.1). Classification (GTDB taxonomy): domain Bacteria; phylum Actinomycetota; class Actinomycetes; order Actinomycetales; family Microbacteriaceae; genus Amnibacterium. The sequence continues at coordinate 43,162 of NZ_DATBTU010000064.1, read as the reverse complement.
AGGACGGCGACCTCGAGGCGATCCAACAGCCGATCGACGTGCTCGGCGTCAACTACTACTCGACGAGCCGGGTGCGCCTCTGGGACGGGGCGACACCGAAGCAGCAGGCGGACGGCCACCAGGGCGCCGAGGCGACGCCGTGGCCGGGCGCGGAGGACGTCGAGTTCCTCCCGCAGCCGGGCCCGTACACCGAGATGGGCTGGAACATCGAGCCGCAGGGGCTCGCGGACCTGCTCACCGTGCTGCACGAGCGCTACCCCGACCTGTCGCTGATGGTGACCGAGAACGGCGCCGCGTTCGACGACCGGGTCGAGGACGGCGCGGTGCACGACGCCGACCGCATCGACTACGTGCACCGGCACCTGCAGGCGGTCCTCGACGTGATCGACGCCGGGGTGCCCGTGCAGGGCTACTTCGTCTGGTCGCTGATGGACAACTTCGAGTGGTCGTGGGGCTACACGAAGCGGTTCGGGATCGTGCGGGTCGAGTACGACACCCAGGAGCGGATCCTCAAGGACAGCGCGCACTGGTACAAGCGCGTCATCGCGGAGCGGGCGCTGCCCGGATCCTGAGGCTCGGACGCGGCCGGGGAATCCCATTCCGACGGCACCGAAAGCGTTCTTCTCCGGGTCGGATGCGGCAGACCGCATCCGTCGGCATTCCGGTATTCGGAGCCGACTCTCGAATGCGGCCCTTCTGTAGGCGTTCTGCCAGGTTCGGCTACTTGCGGATGGCTTTCCCACTCCTACATTTCGGGCAGTTCACGGTGACGGCGACCCGTCGGCGCCGGGGCGGCGCGATCCGAGAAGGTCGCAAACCCGATGAAGGAGAACCCCACATGTACGACAAGCGATTCATCGCGAACGCGATCGAACGCAGCGCGGAGACCCAGGTCGACCGCCGCAGGCTCCTCACCCTCACCGGCCTCGCCGGCGCCGGCGCCGCAGCCGCGGCCTTCCTCCCGGCGGCGTCCGCGTCGGCCGACACCGGCGGCGTCAGCGACGGCTCGGTGCTGAACTTCGCCCTGAACCTCGAGTACCTCGAGGCCGAGTTCTACCTCCGCGCCGCCTACGGCGAGGGACTGCCCGACAGCATGACGACCGGTACGGGCGAGCGCGGCCGTGTCTCCGGCGGCCACCGCGTGCCCTTCCGTTCGCGGAAGATCAAGAACTTCGCTCACGAGATCGCGAAGGACGAGAAGCAGCACGTCGAATTCCTCCGCGCCGCACTCGGCAGCGCGCGGGTGTCGCAGCCGGCGATCGCCCTCGACGCCGCCTTCACGGCCGCGGCTCAGGCAGCCGGTCTCATCAAGCCGGGGCAGAAGTTCGACGCCTTCGCGAGCGACAACAACTTCCTGCTCGCCGCATTCATCTTCGAGGACGTCGGCGTCACCGCCTACAAGGGCGCAGCCCCGCTCATCACGAACAAGACCTATCTCGGGGCCGCCGCCGGCATCCTCGCGGTCGAGGCCTACCACGCGGGCCTCATCCGCGGCGCCCTCTACGACGAGGGCTTCGAGACGAGCGGCATCTTCGACGCCGTGCAGAAGATCTCGAACGCGCGCGACAGCCTCGACGGCAAGAGCGACGACGACCAGGGCATCGGCAACAGGTCCTACTCGAACATCGTGCCGACGGACGACAACTCGATCGCGTTCGGTCGTACCCCAGGGCAGGTGCTGAACATCGTCTACCTGAACCCGGGCAGGACGACCAAGGGCGGGTTCTTCCCGAAGGGCGTCAACGGCGCCATCACCACGAGCGCCTGACCCGGGCGCTCGCCCTCCGGCCCCGCCGCGCACCCAGCGCGGCGGGGCCGTTCCATGTCGCGGCTCAGCAGAGGGCGAGCAGGTGCCGGGCGAGCGGCGCGAGGCGCGGGCCGAGGTCGTCGGCCTCGGCGACGGTGCACCAGCGCAGCTCCGCGATCTCCGCTGCCGCCTCGACCGGGCCGGCCACCGTCAGCCGGAACACGTGAGCCACGAGCGCGTGCCCCGGCTCGTTCGCGGCGTCGGTCTCGAAGCGGCCGAGGTCCTCGAGCGCCGCCGGATCGACGTCCAGCCGCACCTCCTCGAGCAGCTCCCGCGCGAGCGCCTCCCGGAGTCCCTCGCCGGCCTCCGGCTTGCCGCCGGGTTGCATGAACCGGTCCGTGCCCCGCTTGCGGACGAGCAGCAGGCGGCCCGCCGCATCCGTCACGAGAGCCGCGACGACCGTGATGACGGGGCGCGGCTCGGGCACCGCGGCAGCCTACGGAGGATCCGGTCGGCGGCACCTGCAAGGCTCGGAGCATGGATGCGCGCCGGGCGGAGCTGACGTACCTGGCCGCGGCCGTGCCCATGCGCCTCGTCTCCGGGGGCGCTGGCGTGGCCCTCGCGCTCGCCGCGGCGATCCAGCTGCAGAACGTCGCCCTCGGCGGGGCGCTCATCGCGGTGCTCACTGCCCCGAGCGTCATCGCGGCGCCGCTGATCGGCGCGCTCCTCGACGCCGCCCGCTCGCCGCGGCACCTGATGCTCGGCGCCTCCGTGATGCTCGCCGGCGTGCTCGTGCTCTGCGCCTTTCTCACGGTCGTGCCGCTGCCGATCGTGTTCGCCGCGCTGATCGTCGGCGGCATCGTGATGCCGGTCTTCATGGGCGGCCTGTCCGCGTTCGTCGGCGAGGTGCTGCCGGGCGACGTCGCCCGGGGCACGGCCGTCGACGCGCTCGCCTACAACATCGCCGGCATCGGCGGCCCCGGCCTCGTCGCGCTCGCCACGGTGGTGCTCTCGCCGACCGGCGCGCTGCTGGCGCTCGCCGTCGTGGCGCTCGTCGGCGGCGTCGTGCTGCAGCTGCTGCCGCTCGTCCCACGCGGCGGATCGATGCACCCGGCCGCGCTGCTCCGCGGCATCGGCGGGGCGACCCGGCACCTGCTCACGCACCATCCGCTCACCCGCTCGACCACCGCCGGGACGATCGTGCAGCTCGGCGGCGGCGCCATGCCGGTGGTCGCGGTGCTGCTCGCGGTGCAGCGCGGCGGCGGCGAGAGCGGCGGCGGATGGCTGCTCACCGGCTTCGCCATCGGCGGGGTCGCCGGCGCGCTCGCGATCACGACCCCCGCCGTCACCCGCCTGCTCGGCCGGCTCCCCGCCCGCCGCGTGATGGCCATCGGCTTCACCGCCACGGGGCTGCTCACGCTGCTCGCCGCGGTGGTGCCGACCTTCGCCCTCACGCTCGTCGCCCTCACGCTGGCCGGGCTGCCCGACGCGCCCGGGGTCGCCGCGATGCTCCGCATCCGGCAGGAGGAGAGCCCGAGCGAGGTGCGCGCGCAGGTCTTCATCGTGGGCGCAGGGCTCCGCTCGGCGGCGGCGTCGATCGGGGCCGCGCTGGTCGGGCTGGTCACCCACGTCGACCCGGCGCTGCTGCTCGGGGCGATCGCGGTGCCGTGGCTGCTGTCCTGGCCGATCCTGCTCGCGGGCACGCGCCCGCGCACGGCGGCGACCGCCGACGGGCTCCCCGTCGCGCGGTAGTCCCGATGCCGCCGCTCAGTCGTGGCGGAGGACGACCCGGCGGCGGCGGCGACGATGGAGCTGCGGGTGTCGTGGCTACGCTTCGCGGGCCTCGGCTTCATCGCCGCCCCGGTCACGGAGACCTCGCGACGCCGCCGCGTCTCCGTCACCTCGTGAACGTGCGCGCGCCCAGGTGAGTTCTCGCCCTCGAACGGGCGTTTCGGGGGCCAGAAGTGGCAACTCACCCCATCGGGACATCGATGAGGGGCGCATCACCCAGGTGGGTTGCAACTTCTCGCGTCGCCACGGCTACCGCGCGACGGTGATCCACGGCGGATGCGGCGCCTCAGTCGCGGCGGAGGACGACCCGGCGGGCTGCGAGCCGCAGCTCCATCTCGTGCAGCACCATCGCGGCGAGGTCCTCGAGGATCGCGACCTCGCCCTCAGCCATCTTCCGCGGCTTGTAGTCGATGATCTGCAGGTTGCCGAGGTTGTGGCCGTCGGGCGTGATCAGGGGCACACCCGCGTAGAAGCGCAGGCCGGAGCTCGACACGGCCTGCGGGTACACGCCGATGCGTGGATCCGTGAGCACGTCCTCGATCACGAGGGTCTGCTCGTGCAGGCCGCCGCCGGTCGCGAGGCCGCGGGACCGCTCGACCTCGGAGATGTCGACGCCGAAGTGCGACTTGAACCAGATGCGGTTCGCGTCGACGATCGAGACGATCGCGACCGGGACGTCGAAGATGCGCGCCGCGAGCGACGTGATGCGGTCGAAGGCGCCGTCGGGCGGCGTGTCGACGAGGTTGTAGCGCTGCACCGCCTCGAGGCGGGAGGTCTCGGCGTCGTGCGGAGCGGGGCGCGACCCGCCGAGGTCGTCGACGAGCACGTCGCGGAGCGCGACGGCGACCTCCGGCGTCGTCGGCCGGTTGCGCGGTTCGCGCTCGACCATCGAGGCGATCACGGCGGCGAGCGGCCGGGGCACGGAATGCGGGATCTCGGGCTGCCGGTCGAGGCGGGCGAGCGCGGAGTCGATGACGGATCCGGGGTAGACGACGCGGCCCGACGCGGCCTCGAGCAGCACGAGGCCGAGGCTGTAGACGTCGGTCTCCGCGTCGAGCTCGTGGCCCTCGACCTGCTCCGGGCTGAGGTAGGCGGCCGTGCCGGTGGTGAACTCGCTCGGCAGCACGCCCTGCGCGCGGAGCATCGCGATGCCGAAGTCCGCCAGCTTCGCGCGCATCGGCCGCTCGATGCCGGCCTCGAACAGGAGCACGTTCGCGGGCTTGATGTCGCGGTGCACGATGCCGTGCTCGTGCACGTACTCGAGCGCGCCCGCGATGTCGTACCCGATGTACGCCACCTGGCGCGCGTCGAGCGGGCCGCGCCGGATCCGCTCCCGGAGGTCCGAGTCGCGGATGAGCTCCATCACCAGGAAGACCTGCGGGGCGTCGATGTCGGTGAGGTCGATGCCCGCGTCGAGCAGCGTGACGAGGCCCGGATGGTTCAGCGCGCCGAGCATCCGCGCCTCGGTCTCCTGCGCGCGCAGGTCCTGCGGATCCGCGGCGCGGGCGGTGAAGACCTTGATCGCGACGTCGCGGCCGAGGAGCTGGTCGCGGGCCCGGTAGACGACCGACGCGCCACCCTTGCCGATGACGGTCCCGAGCCGGTACCGGCCCTGCAGCACCGCCGGAAGAGCCGCGGTGCGGGTCTCCTCGGTCATGCTTCCGTCCTCGCCGGGCGGCAGGCGCCCGTGGTCTCGGAACGGCACTGTCCCGATGCGCACGGAACCTCCGTACATCGGCGAGTGTACCGGTGATGTCTCGGTTGCCGAGATTATCCGGTTCTCGCCTTGCGCGTCGCGCGAGGAGTCGCTACACCACCGACTTCGAACCTGGGTGTCGGTGCGGTCTCTGCCTGTACGGTGACCAGCGAAGGGTGGTGCCGATGAGCGACCCGAAGGCGGCTGCCGTGCCGTCCGAGCTCGTCGCCGGGGAGCTCGTTCCCCAGGCGAGCGCGATCGTCGTCGCGCTCCGCGAGTTCGACGACGCGGAGATGCGCATGCGCTCCCGCTTCCGTCAGCTGCTCGGCGTCGGCAGCACCGACCTCGCCGCCCTGCGCTTCATCCGGAGCCGTGAGCGCCGGGGCGAGCCCGCGCGCGGCACCGACCTGCGGATCCGCCTCGGCGTGTCGTCGGCGACCGCGACGACGATCACGAACCGCCTCACCGTCGCGGGCTTCATCCAGAAGCCGCGGCATCCCGTCGACGGCCGGGTGCGCGTGCTGCAGCTGACCGACGACGCCCGCGCGAAGATCGACGCCGTCGTGGGTGACACCGAGACGCGCCTCGACGAGGTGCTCACCTCCATCACCGCGGAGGAGGCCGAGCGGATCGTCGCGCTCGTCGAGTCCGCCACGCGGGTCGTCGAGGACGCCGGGCGACCGGACAGCATCCCCGACTGACCGCCGTGCTCCACCTCGCCGTCGTCGCGCCGGCCGAGCGCGCCTCCGCGGTGCTCGACGCGCTCACGGCCGAGCCCGGAGTGACGAACCTCGTCCGCCGATCCGGCACGACGGTGAAGCCCGAGGGCGAGCGGATCGAGGCCGACGTCGTGCGCGAGGCCGCGGACGCGGTGCTCGACCGGCTGCGCGGGCTCTGCGTCGAGCACGGTGGAACCGTGACCATCAGCGAGGTCGACGCGGCCTTCGGCGACCCGGTCGAGGCCGCGGAGCGCGACGCCCCCGGCGCCGGCGTGGACGCTGTGGTCTGGCAGGAGATCAGCCAGCGCACCGCCGCTGACGCGACCCTCTCCTCGACGTTCCTCGTCTTCCTGATCGCGGCGACCCTGATCTGCGCGGTCGGGCTGCTCACCGACAGCTCCGTGCTCATCGTCGGCGGCATGGTGCTCGGCCCCGAGTTCGGTCCGCTCGTCGCGGTCGCGGTCGCCGTCGTGCAGCGGCGCTGGGGCGCGGCCCGCCGGTCCATCACCGCTCTGCTGATCGGCTTCCCGCTGTCGGTGGCGGTCACCGCCGGCGCCGTCGGCCTGCTGAAGGTCACCGTCGGCCTGCCGGCCGGCTACCTGGCAGGCCACCGCTCGCTCACCTCGTTCGTCGCGCACCCGGACGTGTTCAGCGTCGTCACCGCGCTCATCGCCGGCGCCGCCGGGATGGTGTCGCTCACCGCGTCGAAGTCCGGGGCCCTGGTCGGCGTGTTCATCAGCGTCACGACGATCCCCGCGGCCGCGAACATCGGCACGGCCCTCGTCGCCGGGCGCCCCGGCGAGGCGTTCGGGGCGGCGATCCAGCTCGTCGTCAACGTCGTCTGCATCCTGATCGCCGCGACGACGACGCTGCTCGTGCAGCGCTGGGCGCTGCACCGCCGCTCCGCCCGACGGCCCGAGGACCGGTGGGAGGTGGTCGACCGGGTCAGCGGACTGCGGCGGCGAGCCGGGCGGCGCGCGCCGAGGTGAGCACCGCCTCGAGCGGGATGGGGCGGCCGTCCGGTCCCGAGAGCGGCACCCGCCAGTTCGGGTACTCGTCCTGCGTGCCGGGCTGGTTCTGGATGCGGCGGTCGCCGACGAGGTCGGGCAGCGCCACCGACAGCAGCCGCGCCGGGGTCAGCGTCAGGTAGCGGTGCAGGGCGATCACGGTCGCCTCCTCGTCCGCGTCGTCGGCCAGCAGGCCGCGCATCCGCAGCTCGTCGAGCCACCGCTCCCGCTCGTGCCGGTCCGCCTCGAGCTCCTCCTCGAGCGGGTTCGGCAGCAGCCCGAGCGCCGAGCGAAGCCGCACGTGCTCGCCGGCGAGGTAGCCGGCGGTGGGCGGCAGGTCGTGCGTCGTCACCGAGGCGAGGCAGGCCTCCCGCCAGCGCTCCGCGGGCAGCGGGCCCCCGGATCCGTCCGACTCGAACCACAGGATCGACGTGCCGAGGATCCCGCGGGACGCGAGGTAGGTGCGCGCGTTCGGGTCGACGACGCCGAGGTCCTCCCCGACGACGACCGCGCCGGCCCGCTGGGCCTCGAGGGCGAGGATGCCGACCATCGCCTCGTGGTCGTAGTAGACGTAGGCGCCCTCGGACGCATCGGTGCGCTCCGGCACCCACCAGAGCCGGAACAGCCCGATCACGTGGTCGACGCGGACGCCGCCGGCATGCCGCAGCACCGCGCCGAGCAGGTCCCGGAACGCGGCGTAGCCCGTCTCGGCGAGCCGGTCGGGGCGCCACGGCGGCTGGTTCCAGTTCTGGCCGAGCTGGTTGTACGGGTCCGGCGGCGCTCCGACGGCGATGCCTGAGGCGTACACGTCGGCGAGGCGCCAGGCGTCCGCCCCGCCCGGATGCACGCCGACCGCGAGGTCGTGCATGGTGCCGAGCGCCATCCCCGAGTCGACCGCGCGGCCCTGCGCGCGCTCGAGCTGCTCGTCGAGCAGCCACTGCAGCCACTCGGTGAAGCCGATCTCGTCCGCGTGCGCCTCGGCGAACGCGGCGACCTCGGGGTTCGCCGGGTCGCGCAGCTCGGCCGGCCAGGTGCGGGCGTCGTTGCCGTGCTCCTCGGCGAGCACGCTCCACGTCGCGAACTGGCGCAGCGCCTCGCCGCCGCGGCGGCGGAAGGTCTGGAAGTCCACCTCCCGGCCGGGCGTGCGGGGCACCCGCGCGATGATGCGGAGGGCGGCGAGCTTCACCGTCCACGCGGTGTCGCGGTCGATCGCATCCGAGCCGTCGAGCCGCGCGTGCACCTGGTCGGCGAGCTGGCCGACGACGCGGCGGTGCGACTCGCTGAGGTCCGCGTACTCGGGGATCGCCTCGATCCGCAGGTAGATCGGCGCGAAGAAGCGCCGCGAGCTCGGCAGGTACGGGGACGGCTCGAGCGGCGCGACCGGCTCCTGGGCGTGCAGCGGGTTCACGAGCACGAAGTCGGCGCCGAGCCGGCCGCCCGCCCAGACGGCGAGGTCGGTGAGGTCGCCGAGATCCCCGATGCCCCAGGAGCGCTTTGAGCGGACGCTGTAGAGCTGCGCCGCGAGGCCCCAGCCCCGGTGCCCGAGCCGTTCGGGCAGCGTGAGCCGCGCGGGCGTGACGATGAGCGGCACCTCGACGCGCGCCTCGCCGGAGACGCCGGCGAGCACGTGGTAGCCGACCGGCAGGTCCGCCGGGATGGCGAAGGTCGCCTCGCCGACGAGGGCACCGTCCACCTCGCGCGGATCGACCCAGTGCAGCACCTGCTCGAGGCGGCGCTCGCCGCCGGTCTCCAGCCGGACGGTGAGCTCCGCGGGGGCGCCGTGGGGCACGTGCATCCACACCCAGCGGGCCGTGCCGGCCGTGGCGACGACGCAGGGCGGCAGCATCCGCCGCCACGGCTCGAGCCAGTGCGCGTGCAGGGCCGCGACGGGGTCGCTCGTGTCCACGTCCATCGCGGCGAGCACCCGCCGGATCGTCTCCGGCGCGACCTCGACCGTGCGCCCGCGCCAGTCGGTGAACGACGTGGAGACTCGGTATGCGTGCGCGAGGTCGGCGAGCTCGGGGGAGAGGGCGGCGGTCACGGGGCGATCATGGCGCACGGAGCCCGCGCCCAGGTGGGGATCCTCCGCGGATCGCCTCAGGGCGCCTGAGCGCCGCGCACGTCGAGGTGCACGGCGTAGAGCGAGGAGGTGGCCGTCATCAGCAGCCGCGTCTTCTTCGGGCCGCCGAACACGAGGTTCGCGCAGCCCTCGGGCAGGTGGATGCGGCCGAGCAGCACGCCGTCGGCGTCGTAGCAGTGCACGCCGTCGTAGCCGGGCCCGCCCGCGGCGGCCGTCCAGAGGTTGCCCGCCGTGTCGATCCGGATGCCGTCGGACGTCCCCGGCCCCATGTCGACGAAGGGGCGGCCGTTCGCCGGCCGCCCGTCGACCATGTCGTAGACGCGGATGTCCTTGTCGACGACGTAGAGCAGGGACTCGTCGGGGGAGAACGCGATGCCGTTCGGCCGGGCCATGTCGGTGATGACGGCCTCGAGATCGAGGGTGTCCGGGTCGATCCGGTACACCTGGCAGGGGATCTCCTTCTCGGCCCTGTCGCCCTCGAAGTCGCTCTCGACGCCCCAGCCCGGGTCGGTGAACCAGATGCCACCGTCGGCCGCGACGACGACGTCGTTGGGGGCGTTCAGCGGCTTGCCCTCGAACCGGTCGGCGAGCACGGTGCGGCGGCCGTCGTGCTCGGTGCGGGTGACGCGGCGGGTCAGGTGCTCGCAGGTGATCAGGCGGCCCTGCCGGTCGCGGGTGCCGCCGTTCGCGTTGTTCGACGGCTGCCGGAAGACGCTCGTCGCGCCGGACTCCTCGGCCCAGCGCAGCATCCGGTCGTTCGGGATGTCGGAGAAGACGAGGTAGCGGCCGTCGCCGAACCAGACGGGCCCCTCGAGCCAGCGGCCGCCGGTCCAGAGCCGCTCGACGACAGCCTGGAAGGGCAGCATCGACCGGAACCGCTCGTCGATGATCTCGATCGCCGGGTCGGGGAGGCGCACGATGCTGCGGTCGCGCTCCCAGACCGTCTCGTAGGCGCTCATCCGCGGCCCACCAGCGGCATCGCGGTGGCCATGACGGTCATCGTCGCGACGTTCGAGGTGAGCGGCAGGCCGGCCATCAGCACGACGGCGGCGGCCACGTCGGCGACGGCCATGGTCGGTTCGGGCCGGACTGATCCGTCGGCCTGGCGGACGCCGTCGTTCATCGAGGCCGTCATGTCGGTGGACGCGTTGCCGATGTCGATCTGCCCGCAGGCGATGCCGTAGGGGCGCCCGTCGAGCGAGATCGACTTCGTGATGCCGGTGATCGCGTGCTTCGTCGCCGTGTAGGCGAGCGACAGCGGGCGCGGCGCCTGCGCGGAGATGGACCCGTTGTTGATGATCCGGCCGCCCTGCGGCCGCTGGTCGCGCATGATGCGGAACGCCTCCCTGGTGCAGAGGAACGCGCCGGTGAGGTTCGTGTCGACGACGGCACGCCACTCGTCGAGCCCGATCGCGTCGGGCTGGACCGCGGAGCCGCCGCGGCCGGCGTTGTTGAAGAGCAGGTCGAGGCGGCCGTGGCGCTGCACCACGCCGGCGAAGAGGTCGGCGACCGACGCCTCGTCGGTCACGTCCGCGACGGCGGTGTCGAGGGCGAGGCCCGGATGCGCGTCGCGCACGGCGGTGAGCGGCTGCTCGCGGCGGCCGGCGAGCACGACGGTCCAGCCGGCCTCGGCGAGCGCGATGCCGCAGGCTGCGCCGATCCCGGTGCCACCGCCCGTGACGACTGCGACGGATCCGGGCGTGACCACGCCTTCACCCTAGGCCCGCGCCCCGACGCCCCGCCCACCCCCTCAGCTGTTGCCACTTTCTGCGAGCATGGCGCGCTCAAGGTCGCGAAAAGTGGCAACTCCCCTGAGGTGGGCCCGTCAGCGCATGCCCGCCCGGCCCCCGTACGTCCACCATCGGTTGGGGTTGCCACTCGTGGTGACTTGCCGGCCCGAGAAGTCGCCAACAGTTCCAGCACCCCGTGGGTTGCCACTCGTGGCGACGTGCTGGCCCGAGAAGTCGCCACGAGCGGCAACTCCCGTGAGGGGGGAGCCGTCAGCGGATGGACTGGCTCGCGGCCCACCGCTCCGCGTTCTCCACCTGGTCGCGGCTGAGGTCGACCTCGCGGCCGCAGCTCATGCAGACGTTGACGTACGAGCGGGAGACGGTGAAGAGCGGCAGGAAGAAGAGGGTGAGCCGCGTGCGGCGCTCGACCACCTGCTGCGCGGCGTGGAAGCCGCAGAAGTGGCACACGAACCAGACCGTCGCGCGCAGCGCGACGCTCGTCCGCGTGCCGAGGAGCAGGATCACGGGACGGAGGGTACCGGCCGCACCCTCCGGCCGGCGGCGCTCTCGCCGGATGCCTGGGGAGGGGTCGGTAGCGTTCCCCGGGTGACGACTCCGCTCCACCCCAGCACCCCATCCGCCGAGGGCGTCGACGCCCGCGGCATCGCCCGCTTCCTCGACGCGCTCGAGGCACTGCCCGGCACCGTGCCGCACGGCGTGGTGCTCCTGCGCCACGGCCGCACGATCGCGGAGGGCTGGTGGGCGCCGTTCACCCCGGACCGGCTGCACCTGCTCTACTCGCTGAGCAAGACCTTCACGAGCACCGCCCTCGGCTTCGCGATCGCGGAGGGCCTCGTCGGCCTCGACGACGCGGTCGTCGACCACTTCCCCGAGTTCCAGGCCGAGATCACCGGCCCGCGCGCCCGGCGGATGCGGGTGCGCGACGTCGTCGCGATGTCGAGCGGCCACCTCGTCGACATGATCAACGCGGCGACGTCCGGCGATCCGCACGAGCCGATGCGGGGCTTCCTGCTGCACGAGCCCGAGTCGGAGCCGGGCAGCGTCTTCACCTACAACCAGCTCGCGACCTACTCCGTCGCGTCGATCGTGCAGAAGGAGTCGGGGCAGCGGCTCGTCGACTACCTGCGCCCGCGCCTGCTCGATCCGCTCGGCATCGGGCCGGTCGGCTGGCAGCAGTACCCCGAGGGCCGCGACATGGGCTTCAGCGGCCTGCACGCGACGACCCGCGACATCGCCCGGCTCGGCCAGGTCTACCTCGACGGAGGCCGCTTCGAGGGCCGGCAGGTGCTGCCGGAGGGCTGGGCGGAGGAGGTGCCGCAGAAGCGGATCGAGACGGCGCCCGGCGAGACCGAGCCCGACTGGGCGCTCGGTTACGGCTACCAGGTCTGGCTGTCGCGGCACGGCTGGCGGATGGACGGCGCCTTCGGCCAGTTCGTGCTCGTGCTGCCCGAGTTCGACGCGGTGCTCGCGATCACCGAAGCCGCCGAGCCGGCCGGGCCGGTGCTCGAGGCCGTGTGGGAGCACCTGGTGCCCGCATTCGCGGGTGGCGGGGACGCCGAGGCGGATGCGGCGCTCGCCGAGCGCCTGCGCGGCCTCACCGTGCCGGTGCCGGCCGGGACCGCGGCGCCGGGCGGCGAGGAGCACGCCTGGACCGGCGCCTATCCGCCGGCCGAGGGGAGCGAGCCGCCCTTCGTGCGGGTCGAGCTCGCGCGCGGCGGCGACGGCTGGACGCTCGTGGTCGACGACGGGGACGCCCAGGCGACGCTGCCCGTCGGCCGGCCCGGCTGGTCGACGGTGGAGGGTTCGGACGGAGTCGGTCCCATCGGGATCGGCGGCGGCTGGCGCGACGGCACGCTGGCGCTCGAGGTGCTGTTCCTCGAGACGCCGCACCGCATCGAGCTCGAGCTGCGCCGCGAAACCCACGACTTCATCGCGCGCTGGGTGCCGGAGCCCCTCGGCTTCCTGCCCGACCAGCGCGCGCTCGGCATGGCGGCGCCCCCGGTCCTCGGCTGACTGGCCGGCCCGGGTTCATCCGGCTACCGCGTGAGGGTGAGGTGAGGGGTCAGGCCGTGAAGGTCTGGCGGATGCTGCCGACGCCCTCGATCTCGGTGACGAGCACCTGACCCGGCTGCAGGAACCGCTGCGGCGTCCGACCGAGGCCGACGCCCGACGGCGTCCCGGTGAAGATCAGGTCGCCGGGGCGCAGCTCGACGATCGCGGACAGCCGCGCGATCAGCTCCGGCACGGCGAAGACCATGTCGGCGGTGGTGCCGTCCTGCAGCACCTCGTCGCCGTCCGGGCCGGTGAGCCGGCAGCCGATCCGCAGCGCGCCGAGGTCGCGGCCCTCGCCGACCTCGTCGACCGTCACGACGGCCGGACCCGTCGGCGCGTAGCCGGCGAACGACTTGCCGAGCCCGAACTGCGGCCGGTCGCCGCGGTTCTGCACCGTGCGGTCGGAGAGGTCCTGGCCGACGGTGAGGCCCGCGACGGCGTCCCAGCCCGCGGGCAGGTCACGGCCGCCCTCGCCGATCACGACGACGAGCTCGGCCTCCCAGTCCACCCGGTCGCCGCGCAGCCGCACGGTCGCCTCCGGCCCGGTGAGCGACGACGGGAACTTCGTGAAGACCAAGGGCTCCGTCGGCAGCGCCATGCTCGTCTCGGCGGCGTGGTCGGCGTAGTTCAGCCCGATCGCGAACACCTGCTGCGGCACCGGCACCGGGGCGTCGAGGTCGCCGACCTCGAACGGCTGGGCGGCCGGAGCCGCGTCGACGTCGACCGTCGACGCCCACTGCCGGAACGCCTCCCAGTCGGCCCAGACGGACATCGGATCGGGGCCGAACCGGCCTTCGCTCGCCGTCGCCACGTCGACGGCGGCCGTGCCGAGCAGCACGGCCCGTCCAGCCAGGTTCGCGATCCGCATCCTCGAGTCCTTCCTCGCAGCCTGCTCCCGACCGTAGCCCGACGGCCGAGGTCTCGCCTGCGGGTCAGCCGAGCAGTGAGACGGCCCGGGCGATCACGAGCGCGAGCATCACGAAGGCGGTGAACGCCTCGACGCCCATCAGCGCCTTCGCCCGGGACCTGAGCGGCATGACGTCGGTCGGCGAGAACGCCATCGAGTTCGTGAGCGAGAAGTACAGGTAGTCGAGGTAGCCGGCCGCCCAGTCGGACTTCTCGGAGGATCCGACCGCGACCTCGTCCACGGCGTCCGCATCCTCGTCCTGGGGGAAGCGGAAGTCGGCGGGCGGCAGCTCGCCGCGCGCCTTGCGCCGTCTCGAGACGGGGCCGCCCCGGTCGAGCTCCCAGTAGACGAGCGCGAACGCGATCACGTTGGTCGCCCACACCTGCAGGGTCGCGAGCAGGATCGCCGGGCCGTCCTTCCTGTCCGACGTGATGAGCGCATGGATGAGGATCGCGAGCGCCACCTGGTTCGCGACGAGCAGGATGAGCGCCTGCACGACCGAGAGGATCCGCGACCAGCGCGTCTGCTTGTCGAGGCGGCGCGGGTTCAGCACGAGCACCGGCACGAGCAGCACGAGCCCGAGCACGACGACGACGATCCGCAGCCAGACCGGCACGCTGCTCGGCAGGGCGCCGTACGCCGCGAGCGCCACGAGGACCCCCAGGACGGCCGGCCAGCGGGACTCCGCCAGCACGGTGCGGGACGGCTGCGCCGCCGATCGCCGCCCCGTCATGCCCGCGATCCTCGCTTCCGGCCCCCTCGGGAGCGGCACGCCGCGCCGGGCGGAATGGGTGGAACCACGTATGGAGGTGCCGGTCGCATCGGCCTACCGTGCGTTCGGGGCCGCAGCAGCGGGCGGCGTGGGGGAGGGATCGGTGGTTCTCGAATCGGTCACGCGCCCCGCTCCGGCCGAGGTCCGGCTCATCACGGTCTCGGTGGCGGTCCTGCTGGGGATGGGAGCCGTGATCGCGGTCGTGCCGGTGCTGGCGCCGGCGCAGCAGGCCGGCATGCACGCGCCCCACGTGCCGCGCGCGCATCCGCGCTGAGGCGTCGCGCACGTCCCGACGGCGGCGGGCGCACCATGGACCCGTGGTGCAGCAGGGGCGGGCGGAGCGGCTGCGCGAGGCGCGCCGTCGCGACGGCGACACCTGCATCTGGTGCGGGCAGCCGTTCACCGACCGCACGCGCCCGACGCGGGAGCACGTCGTGCCGCGCGTGAAGGGCGGGCCGTCGTGGCTCGAGAACGAGGTGGCCGCCTGCCGACGCTGCAACGGCGAGCGTGGCCACCGAGGCGCGGTCGAGTGGCTCGAGGAGTGCGAGCGGCGCGGCTGGACGCCCGACGCCGACCGGCTCCTGCGCGTCCTCGAGGCGCTCGCGGCGGCGATCGCGGTGCGCGGCGGCCAGCGCCGGGCGCGCCCGGTGCTCGACGCGCAGCTCCGGCGGCTGCGGAAGCGGGCACGGGCCGCCGCCTGACTCGAGCCTCCATCGCGCCGTTCCGGAGAAACCGGGCGACACGCCGCGCTGCGCGCGCGAACAGCGGCGTGTCGCGCAGGAACTCCGGAACGGCGCGATTCCGGGGGGCTCTACCGTGAGCGGATGAGCGCAGCGGCGAGCATCAGGACGTCCGACGGCCGCACCCTGCAGGTGGCGGATGCCGGCGGCGCGGGCTTCCCGCTGCTCTGGCAGGCCGGTTCCCCGCACACCGGCGACCTGATCGGGCCGGTGCGGGCGGCGGCGGAGGCGGCGGGGCTCCGCTTGATCGGCTGGGCGCGGCCGGGCTACGGCGCATCCACGCGGTGGCCGGACCGCCGGATCGCCGACGCCGCAGCGGATGCCGCGGTCGTCGCGGACGCGCTCGGCATCGACCGGTTCGCCCTGGCCGGCTACTCGGGCGGCGGCCCCCACGCCCTCGCCGCCGCAGCCCTGCTCCCGGACCGCGTCGCCGCCGTCGGCACGTTCGCGTCCGTCGCGCCCGACACGGGCGGCGACGACTGGCTCGCCGGCATGGCCTCCCCGGAAGCCCTCACCGCGGCCCGGCAGGGGCGCGCGGCGCGGGAGGCGCTGCCCGACGACTTCGACCCCGAGAGCTTCGTCGCCGCCGACTGGGCGGCGCTCGGGGGGCCGCTCGCCGCGATCGGCGAGGACGCCGTCCGTGCCGGCAGCCAGGGGACCGACGGCCTCGTCGACGACGACGTCGCCTTCGCGCAGCCGTGGGGCGTGGATCTCGCCCGCGTCACGGCCCCGGTGCTGCTCGTGCAGGGCGACGCCGACCGCGTCATCCCGCCGGCCCATGCGCGCCTGCTCGGCGCCGCGATCCCGCACGCCGAGGTGCGCATCCGTCCGGGCGACGGGCACGTCAGCGTGCTCGCCGCGCTGTCCGAGGTGTTCGCGGCCCTCGCCGCCGCCCGGTGACGACGTCGAGCCGGCGCGGGGCCGCGACCGAGCCGGCGCTGCCGGCGCTCGCGGCCCTCGGCCTCGTGGCGGCCCGAGCGATCCGCGGTCGGGTCAGGCGCCCTGCGGCGGATGCAGCAGCAGCTCGGCCCGCTCGCTGAGGTAGGGGTCGAACGGGGCGGCCGCCTCGTCGCCGAGCGACGCGCTCCACTTCACCAGCACCCGGCCGTCGCGGAGCAGCAGCGGGCCCGCGGATGCGGCGAGCGCCTCGACGGTGAGCGGGATCGGCCGGGCGTCGTAGTTCACCGTCTCGCCGCGCGTGAACGGCCCCCGGTACGCGGCGGCGCGATGCTCGCGGCGGTCCTCGACCGAGAGGGCGACATGGCCGGGATGTCCCGGCTCGACCGCGCGGGTGGTCGCGCCGGTCGCGAGCAGCGACCCGTCCGGGGTCAGCAGCACGACGCCGAGCCGCCAGACGCGGCCGAGCGGCCGCATCTGCGACGGCCGGTCGATCAGCAGCACCCGGCGGGCCGGCACGTACTCCGCCAGCGCCTCGTCGCGGGCGCCGGCGGCGGTGAGGGCGTCCGCGGTGCGGCGGGCGAGTGCCGCGACCGCCCGGACCGCTTCCTCGTCCGCCGTCATGCGGTCCAGCCGGGCGGATCCGCGTAGCCGAGCTCGTGCCGGGCCGCGTCGAGGGTCTCGAGCACCGCGATCGCGCGCTCGGCGGGATGCTCCGGGCATCCGGTGCGTCCCTCCACGATCGCGCGGGCCGTCGCCGCGCCCTCGTAGCAGAGGCCCTGCCGGAACGGGCGCCCGTACGGGTCCTCCCAGCGGTCGGCCACCGCGCCGTCGGCGCCGAACAGCGTCAGCCCGCTCGCCGCCCAGTAGGGCGAGTCGACCTCGACGCGGCCCGCGGCGCCGACCACGGATGCCCTCCAGGCGGTGCGGCCGCGGAGCCCGACGACGCCGATGCCCTGCGCCTCGCCGGCCTCGAGCAGCAGGGTCGCCTGCTCGTCGACGCCCGTGGGCCCGAGCGCACCGCGGGCCGTGACCGCATCCGGGGTGCCGAGCGTGAACTGCGACCACCAGGCGACGTAGACGCCGAGATCGAGCAGCGCGCCGCCGCCCTGCGCGGGATCGAGCAGCCGGCTCGACGGATCGCGCGGGGCCGGGCCGCCCGCGAAGTCGGCGGTGGCGAGGGAGAGCCGCCCGAGCGCGCCGTCCTCGAGCAGCTGCGCGACGACGTCGGTCTGCGGCAGGAACCGCGTCCACATCGCCTCCATGGCGAAGACGCCCGCGGCCTCCGCAGCGGCGAAGATCGTGCCCGCGAGGTCGGCGGTCACCGCGACGGGCTTCTCGATGAGCACGTGCTTGCCGGCCGCGATGGCCAGCAGGGCGTTCGCGGTGTGCTCGCTGTGCGGGGTCGCGATGTAGACGACGTCCACCTCGGGATCCGCGACGAGCGCCTCGTACCCGACGTGCACGTTCGGCACGGCGTAGGTCGCGGCGAACGCCGCCGCGCGCTCGGCGCTCCTGGAGCCGACGGCGACGACCCGCTGCCGCGTGTGCCGCTGGAGCGCGGCGACGAAGTCGCCCGCGATCTCCCCGGGTCCGAGCACGCCCCAGCGGAGGACGGGGGCGTCGGCGGGATCGGGGGTGCGGGTGGCAGGCAGGAGCGGCACGCCGCCATCCTCGCCGATCCGGCTTCCGCTCGTCTGCGCTCGCAGGGCATGCTGGAGGGGTGTCCCCGCTCTCCCGGATCGTGATCGCGGCCGTCGCTGCGACCGCCCTCACCGGTGCGGACCTCGCCCGGGCCGCCCCCGCCGAGGCGGGCGGTCGGCTGTACGCGATCGGCGACTCCTGGGCGGCTGGATACGGCGCGGATCCGATCCATGCGCTCCTTCAGGATGCGGCGGATGATCTCGGCATGACGGCGGTCGTGGACGGTGAGGGAGGGAGCGGGTACCTCACCGCGCCGCCCGGCACCCGCACCTACCCGCAGCGGGCGGCGTCGGTGCCCGCGGGCACCGCGGCCGACATCGTGGTGGTGCAAGGCGGCAGCAACGACGACCTCGCGGATCTCGGTGCACTGCCCGCCGCGGTGGACGCCACGATCGAGGGCGTCCACCGGTCGCTGCCGCACGCGGCGATCGTGCTGCTCGGTCCCGGCCCGGACCCCTGGCCCGTCACCGCCGTGCAGCTGCGGGTCGACCGGATCATCGCAGCGGAAGCGGGCCGGCTGCACGTGCGCTACGTGTCCCCGCTTCGTGAGGGCTGGTTCACGGGCCAGGACATCGACACGATCATCGACCCCGTCACCCTCCACCCGAGCGTCGCCGGGGACGAGATCCTCGGCGCCCGATTCGCTGCGGACCTGCGGCCGCTGCACCATCGGCATCCGGCCCGCGTCGCGACGCGGTCAGGGGCGGGCGCCGCCCGTCGCGCCCTCAAGCGACAGCGCCGCGCCTAGCGGATGCCCGACCTCTCGCGCTTCCTCGAGCTGCTCGCCGTCGTGCCGGTGCCCGCGGATGCCGAGCCGCTCTGGGACGCGAGCACCCCGGCCGGCGCGCTGCGCCTGACGAACCTCCGCCGCTACCTCGAGCTCGTCGGCGACGCCGACACCGCCCTCATCGCCGAGGCGCCCGGCCACCGGGGCGCGACCGTCACCGGGGTGCCGTTCATGAGCCTCCGCGAGCTCACGGCCCGGCCGGGCCTGCTGACCGGGGACCCCGGCGGCGACGGCTTCGCGGTCCCGGACGGCCCGGCGCCCGCCTGGGAGGCGTCCTCAGCGATCGTCTGGTCCGCGCTCGCGACCTGGGGGCGCCCGCTGCCGGTGTCGTGGCCGATCGTGCCGCACCACCCGTTCCGCGCCGGCGACGCCGCCTCGAACCGCACGCCGCGACCGCAGGAGGTGCGGGACGGCACCCCGGCGACCCTCGAGCTGCTCGCCGCCTTCGGCATCCGCCGCGTCGTCGCGGTCGGCCGGAAGGCGGAGGCGGCGCTCGCGGCCGCGGGTGTCGAGGCCGTGGCGGTGCGGCATCCGGCCCAGGGCGGCGCGGCACGCTTCACCGAGGGCATCCGGAGCCTCTCACCCGGCTGATCGGCCGGTGCGCCCCCGGTTCCCCGGGGCGCACGAACGGGGGCAGGCGGACCGCGCCGATCCAGGCCAGGATCGTGTTCGCACCGCACGACTCGCGGGGTGCCGCTTCGGCACGAACCGGCGCCCGGCGTGGACCATGTGGTGCACGTTCGACGGTGCGCCGGGCCCGGATCCTGCTCCTCCCGCATCGGTGACGCCGAGACCGTGGAGGGACCATGAGGCGCAAGCAGAGCCAGGTGTCGATCGACGAACTCGTCGAGGCGGCGGTCAGCATCGCGTTCGACGAGGGCCTGCACGCCGTCACGCCCACCGCGGTGGCGGCGCGCTGCACCACGACCCCGAAGGTCGTGCTGCAGCACCGCCCCGATCCCGACGCGTTCGTCGCCGAGGTGTTCGGGCGGATCGTCGGCGCGGAGCTCGCCGAGGTGAAGCGGGTCGTGCTCGCGCATCCGGCGCCGACAGTGCAGCTCACCGCCCTGCTCGAGACGCTCGCGCTGCCCGTGCGGATGGACGTCGACTCGGTCTGGCTCGAGTCCTGGAGCCTCGGCCGCCGCAACGACGCCCTCGCCGCGGCCGTCCGCGAGGAGGAGGGGGCGTGGCACACGTTCGTCTCCTCGGTCATCCGCCGCGGCGTGCGCTCCGGTGACTTCCTTCCCGCCGACCCCGACACGGTCGCCCACCTGCTGCTCGCGGTCATCGACGGCGTGAACGCCTACTCGCTCGTCGGCTACCACTCCGACCTCGACCGGATGCGGCTGCTCACCTCCGTGGTGCGCAGCGAGCTCGGCGTGCTGTCGGAGGGCCAGGCGGAGACGAAGGAGGGCTCGCTCGACCGGGGCTCCGCTTCCGTCGAGGCCTGAGCCCCAGCTCGAGGACCCCGCGTCTGCTGTCCGCACGGACGACTGCTCGCGTTTCGGCGGCAGCAGATGTCCGCACGGACAGCACGCATGGCAGTAGTCGGCAGACTCTTCGTCGTGGAGACGGATCCGGGACGGCTGCGCCTCATCGCGGCGATCGGCGCGGCGGTGCTGCTCGCCGAGGTGATCGTGCTCGGGATCCTGCTCGCGACCGCGCCGCGCCCGGCTGCCGCGCTGCCCGTCGGCGTGACCCTGCGCGGGGCGGACGGATCCATCGTGCGCGTGCCGCTCGCCGCGGTCTCGGCCGGACCCGCCGCCGTCGTGGTGCTCGTGCTCGCCGCGGCCGCGCGGCTCGTCGCGCTGCCGGGCGGCGCAGCCCGGCGTCGATGCGACGCCGTCGCGCGCAACCGGCATCCGCTCCGCTGGTGGGAGTGGTCGTTCACCCTCCCGATCACCGTGTTCCTCGTCGCGCAGCTGAACGGGATCGCCGAGGTGCCCGCCCTCGTGCTCGTCTACGCGGTCACCGCCGGCGCCGTGCTGATCGCCGCCCTCCAGGAGGCGATGCCCGCCGGCCGGCCGCTCGCCCTGATGCTCGCCGCCGCGCTCGGCATCGTCCCGTGGGGCGTGATCGCCTTCGTGCAGATCGGCGCCGGGCTCGCCGGGCATCCGCCGTCGGGCGCCGTGCGGGTGCTCACGCTGCTGATGCTCGCGGCCGCCGCCGGCTTCCTCGTCCTCGTCTGGCGCGAGCAGTCGCGGGTGCGGCGGGACGTCGTCGACGCGCGGATGGAGCGGTGGATCTCGCTGCTCGGCGTCGTGACCCCGTCGGTGCTCGCCTGGATCGTGGTGCTCGCGGGCTGACGGGCACCCGTCCATCGCCCGGCCGTGGTCGCTAGCCTGATCGACCGTGCCTCCCGCCCCTCCCGTGCTCCTCGGCGTGCTGAACACGACGCCCGACTCCTTCAGCGACGGCGGACGCTACCTGGACCCCGCCGCCGCGATCGCGCACGGCCGCGCCCTCGTCGCCGCCGGGGCGGATGTCGTCGACGTCGGCGGCGAATCGACCCGGCCGGGTGCGCGCGCCGTCGGCGAGGCGGAGGAGCTGCGGCGCACGGTCCCGGTCGTCGCGGCCCTCGCGGACGACGGCATCCGGGTGAGCATCGACACCCGCTCCGCCGCGGTCGCCGAGGCCGCGCTGGCCGCCGGTGCGACGATCGTGAACGACGTCTCCGGCGGCCTGAAGGATCCGCGGATGCTGCGGGTCGTCGCTGCGTCGTCCGCCGAGCTCGTGCTCATGCACTCCCGCGGTCCCGCCGGCGACGCACCGCACTACAGCGACGTCGTCGGCGAGGTGCGGGCCGAGCTCGCGGCGCGCGTCGCGGCCGCCCGCGCGGCCGGCATCCCGGACGAGCGGCTCGTGCTCGACCCCGGCATCGGCTTCGCGAAGGGCGCGAAGGAGAACTGGGCGCTGCTCGCCCGCGTCGACGAGCTCGCCGTCGACGGCATCCGCCTGCTCGTCGGCGTCTCCCGCAAGCGCTTCCTCGCCTCGCTCGCGCCGGACGGCGCGCCCGCCGAGGCGCGCGACCTGCCGACCGCGGTGCTCTCCGCCCTCCTCGCCGGCCGCGGCGTCTGGGGCCTGCGCGTGCACGACGTAGCGGGCACGCGCACCGCGCTCGACGTGGTGGCTGCGCTGCGCGGGGCGGTGGCCGCATGAGCGGCGATCGCATCCTGCTCTCGGGCATCCGCGTGCGCGGCTTCCACGGGGTGCACCCCGAGGAGCGGGAGCAGGGGCAGGACTTCGTCGTCGACGTGGAGCTCGTCGTGCCGCTCGACGTCGCCGCCGCGACCGACGACGTGCTCGGCACCGTGCACTACGGCGAGCTCGCCAGGGCGATCGTCGCCGAGGTCCAGCGCGACCCGGTCGGCCTCATCGAGACCGTCGCGGATCGCGTCGCGCGGCTCGTGCTCGCCGACCCGCGGGTGGAGCGGGCGATCGTCACGATCCACAAGCCGCAGGCGCCCATCGGGGTGCCGTTCGGCGACGTCGCGGTGAGGGTGGACCGGACCGCGGCGCGCCTGCTGCCGCAGGAGCGCGTCGTGATCGCGCTCGGCGGCAACCTCGGCGAGCCCGCCCGCACCCTCGAGGCCGCCGTCGCCGCGCTCCGCCGCCTGCCCGGCCTCACCGTCGTGGCCGCGTCGGCGCCGATCGAGACCGTCGCGCTCACGAGCACCGGCCCCGACCCCGCCAAGCCGCGCTACGTGAACCGCGTCGTCGTGGGCACCACCACGCGCGAGCCCGATGCGCTGCTGACCGCGCTGCTCGGCATCGAGCGCGTCTTCGGCCGGCAGCGGCTCGAGCACTGGGGCGACCGCACCCTCGACCTCGACCTCATCGCCTACGGCGACCTGCGGATCGACCGTCCCGGCCTCACCGTCCCGCATCCGCGCGCGCACGAGCGCGACTTCGTCCTCGCCCCCTGGCTCGAGATCGAGCCGGACGCCGTGCTGCCGGGCTACGGGCCGGTGCGCGACCTGCTCTTCGCGATCGAGGGCCGGTCGTGACGGTCGACTCGGCCCGCGCCGCCGCGGCGGTCGCCGAGTTCCTCCGCGCGATGGGGGAGGACCCCGACCGGCCGGCGCTCGCCGCGACGCCCGCCCGCGTCGCGGAGCTCGGCGCCGAGCGGTTCGCCGGCGTCGGCGTGGACCCGGTGCCGGCGCTGGCCGCCGCCGCCGTCGCGGATGTCGCGGCACGCGGCCCGGTCGCGTTCCGCGCCATCCCGTTCGTCTCGACCTGCGAGCA
The DNA here is from genome assembly GCF_036559085.1 of Amnibacterium sp. Lineage (GTDB taxonomy): Bacteria > Actinomycetota > Actinomycetes > Actinomycetales > Microbacteriaceae > Amnibacterium. The sequence goes on along the minus strand of NZ_DATBTU010000064.1, from coordinate 20,267 downwards.
CCACCTGCTGCCGTTCGCCGGCACGGCCTCGATCGTCTACGCGCCGTCCGGGCCGGTCGCCGGCTTCGGCGCGCTCGCCCGGGTCGTCGACACCGTCGCCGCGCGGCCGCAGGTGCAGGAGCGGCTCACCGACGAGATCGCCGCGGCCGTCGCCGCTGCGCTCGACGCCGCCGGTGTGCTCGTCCTGCTCACCGCCGAGCACGACTGCGTGTCGCGGCGGGGGCGCCGCCTGCCCGGCACCTCGGTCGTCACCCTCGCCGCCCGCGGGATCTACGAGGGGGAGCCCGCCCGGGCCGAAGCCCTCCTGCTGGCCGGCGCGACGGGCTGACCTGCTGTCACGGCGTCAGCGGCGAGCCCGTGATGTCGAACTTCATGCTCACCATGTCGCCGTCGAGCAGCGGCAGCGCCTCGTGCAGGCCCTCCCGGACGGACCCGATGCCGAGCGACGCGCGATGCGCATCCGCGCTCTCCCAGACCTCGAGCACGTAGACGCGGTCGGGCGTCGTCTCGTTCACGCCCACCTCGTAGACGAGGCAGCCGCTCGTCGCGAGCTCGGGCTTGTACCGCGTCAGGATCGCGACGAGCTCGTCCCGCCTGCCGGGCATCGCCCGGAGGCTGCCCATGTTCCCCCACGTCACCGGACCATTCTTGCCTCAGCCCCGGCCGTCGCGCCCCGCCTCGGCTCACAGCGAACCGGCCGGGCGGGCCAGGATGCTGTCCTGGCGGATGCGGATGCCCGCCCACGAAGGGAGAGAGCCGTGCCCGGCCTGAACCTGACCCGCGCGGAGGCCGCCGAGCGGGCCGCGCTGATCACCGTCGACTCGATCGACATCGAGCTCGACCTGACTCGCGGATCGACCGAGTTCGGCTCCACGACGACGCTGCGGTTCGCCGCGACGGAGGGCGCCTCCACGTTCGTCGACGCCGTCACCGCCCGGGTGCACTCGGTGCGGCTGAACGGCGAGGACCTCGATCCGGCCGAGGTGAGCGACGGCATCCGCATCGCCCTGCCGCGCCTCGAGGACGAGAACGAGCTCGTCGTCGTCGCGGACGCCCGCTACGTGAACACGGGCCAGGGCCTGCACCGCTTCGTCGACCCGGTCGACGGCGAGGCGTACCTGTACACGCAGTTCGCGGTGCCCGACGCCCGGCGGATGTTCGCCGTCTTCGAGCAGCCGGACCTGAAGAGCACCTATCGGCTCACCGTGACCGCGCCCGCGCACTGGCAGGTCGTGTCGAACCAGCCGACGCCCGAGCCCGAGCCGGTCGCGGACGGGGCCGCCCGCTGGTCGTTCGGGCCGACCCCGCGCCTGTCGAGCTACCTCGTCGCCCTGATCGCCGGACCCTACGCCGTGCAGCGGGGCGAGCTGACCTCGTCCGACGGCCGCACGATCCCGCTCGGCGCCTTCGCACGGGCGTCCCTCGAGCCGTTCCTCGACGGCGAGGAGATGTTCGCGAAGGCCGCCGCGGGCGTCGCCTTCTACGAGTCGGCGTTCGGGGTGCCGTTCCCGTTCGACAAGTACGACCAGCTCTTCGTGCCCGAGTACAACATCGGCGCGATGGAGAACGCGGGCGCCGTCACGTTCATGGAGGCCTTCGTCTTCCGCTCCCGGGTGACCGAGGCGATGCGCGAGTCCCGCGCGATGGTCGTGCTGCACGAGCTCGCGCACATGTGGTTCGGCGACCTCGTGACGATGCGCTGGTGGGACGACGTCTGGCTGAACGAGTCGTTCGCCACGTTCGTCTCCTACCTCGCGACCGCCGAGGTGACCGAGTGGCGGGACGCGTGGGCGTCGTTCAACGCGGATGAGAAGAACTGGGCGTACGAGCAGGACCAGCTGCCGTCCACGCATCCGATCGAGGCGGAGATCCCCGACATCGACGCGGTGCAGGTGAACTTCGACGGCATCACCTACGCGAAGGGGGCGAGCGTGCTGAAGCAGCTCGTCGCCTACGTGGGCCGCGAGCCGTTCCTCACCGGGGTCGGCGCCTACCTGCGGAAGCACGCCTGGGGCAACGCGACGCTCGCCGACCTCTTCACCGAGCTCGCGGCGGCGAGCGGGCGCGACCTCGACGCCTGGAGCCGCGCCTGGCTGCGCACCTCGGGCGTGAACACGCTCGTGCCGGAGCTGGCGATCGCCGACGACGGGGGCGTCGTGCGCCTCGACCTCGTGCAGACCGCCACCGACGGGGAGCTGCGGCCGCACCGGCTCGCCGTCGGCTTCTACGACGAGCAGGACGGGCGCCTGGTGCGCACCCAGCGCATCGAGCTCGACGTCGAGGGGGAGCGCACGCCGGTGCCGCTGCCGGATCCGGTGCCGGCGCCTGCGCTGCTGCTCGTGAACGACGACGACCTCGCCTACGCGAAGGTGCGGCTCGATCCGGGCTCGCTCGCCACCGCCAGGGCCTCGCTGTCGCGGATCGACGACGCCGTCGCCCGCGTCCTCGTCTGGAGCGCGGTCTGGGACGCGACCCGGGACGCCGAGCTGCCCGCATCCGACTTCCTGACACTCGTGCTCGAGCACGCCGGCGCCGAGACGGTGTCGGCGACGCTGCAGATCGTGCTGAAGCAGGCCGTGCTCGCCGCGGAGGACTACGTGGCGCCCGCACGGCGGGGCGCGGCGCTCGAGGAGCTGGCCGACGGCCTGCTCGCCCTCGCCCGGGCTGCGGATGCGGGGTCGGACGCGCAGTTCCAGCTCGCGACGACCTTCGCGCGGATCGCGCGCTCGCCCGCGCAGCTCGACGCGGTGCAGGGGCTGCTCGACGGCACCGCCGGCCTGCCGGGGCTCGAGGTCGACACCGACCTCGGCTGGCGGCTGCTCGTCGCCCTCGTCGCCGGCGGCCGGGCAGGGGAGCCCGAGATCGCCGCCGCCCTCGCGAAGGACGACACCGCGAAGGGCCGCGAGACGGCGCTCGAGGCGCGGGCCGCGCTGCCGACGCCGGACGGCAAGGCGGTGGCCTGGGCCTCGGTCGTGGACTCCGCGGCGCTGCCGAACGCACAGGTGCGGGCCACGGCGGCCGGGTTCCGGCGAGTGCTTGCGCCCTCGCTGCTGGCGCCCTACGTGGAGCGCTACTTCGACGTGATCGAGGGCCTGTGGGCGGACCGCGAGTTCGCGATCGCGGAGGCGCTGGCCCGCGGCCTCTACCCGCTGCCGCTCGCGAGCGCGGCGCTCGCCGACGCGTCCCGGCGGTGGCTCGACGTGCATCCGGACCCGACGCCGCTGCGCCGGATCGTGGTGGAGCAGCTCGCCCGCGTCGACCGCGCCCTGCGGGCCCAGGAGGCCGACGCCGGCTGAGTCGGCCGCCGCCTGCGGCCCCGGCGCGTCGCGCTGCCCCGACGGGCCACTTCGGGCGGAACGGGCGTCCGATGACGCCCACAGGTGTCCGAAGTGGCCCGGCGCACCTGCGGCGGTTTCGGGCCGCGACGCGGCGACGGTGGTGCGTCGTAGGGTGCCGCCATGCCGGAGCCGGTCGACGCGTGGTGGGAGCGCCGGCGTGCGTCCACGGGCCGCCCGGTGCCCTATCCGGTCGGCGCCTACCGCGACGACTGGGCCCGCTACCCGGTGCTGCAGAAGCAGTACCACCCCGACCTCAACCGGGGCATCGCGCTCAGCCAGGTGCCGCTCGCCGCCGACGTGTGGCTGCTCTGGGAGTGCGACAGCGGCCACCGGTTCATCGCGACGCCGGAGGAGCAGCGGATGCGGCCGGGCCGCGAGCGGCGCCGCTCCACCTGGTGCCCGACCTGCTCCGAGCGGGCCCGCGGCCGCTCCCCGAGGGCGCTGCCGATGCGGCCGGCGGCGGCGGTCGCCGCAGAAGCCGCGGGCGAGCCGCTGCCGGTCGCGCCGGCGCCGAAGCCCGCAGCGCCGCCGCCGAGGCGCGCCCGCGCGAAGCCGCAGCGGACCCTCTGCCCGAACACGCCCGCGCTGCCGGTCGGTGAGCCGTTCGTGAGCAGCTGCGCGCCCGCCCCCGCATCCGCCGCCGAGGGCTCGCTCCGCGCCGCGCTCGTCGAGCGGATCGCGTTCGACCTCGCGCAGAACGCTGTGCGGCTCGCGCAGCCGTTCTTCGACCACCTCGAGGCGTGGCCCGACCTCGTGCTCGGTGACCTGCGCATCGCGATCGAGTACGACACGACCGGGCGCCACGGCCTCGAGCACGTCGGCCGGCGCGAGGCCGTCGACGCCCGCAAGGACCGCCTGCTGCGGCACGCGGGCTGGGAGGTCATCCGCATCCGCACGGGCGGGCTGGCGCCGCTCGGCCCGTACGACGTCGAGGCGGCGGGGGTCTCCGGCAGGCTCGTCGACCGCGTGCTCGACCGGATGCGTGACGTGCGCGGTGCGCTCTTCGTCGACGCCTACCTCCGCGGCTGAGGGGAGCGCGCGGCAGGGGTCCCTAGTCTTCGCTCATGAGTGGACCCACGCCGGTCGGCGCCGACCTGCACCTCGCCGACATCGACCCTTCCTCCACCCCCGGGATCACGAAGGGCCGGCATGAGGCCGCCAGGAAGCGCGCCTACCACGGTGCCGAGCTCGCGGATCTGCAGGAGCGGCTCTACGCCGCCGGCATGGAGGGCGGCAAGCGCTCGCTGCTGCTCGTCCTGCAGGCGATGGACACGGCGGGCAAGGGCGGCATCGTGCGCCACGTCGTCGGCAACATGGATCCGCAGGGCGTTCACCTGCACGCCTTCAAGGCGCCGACCGACGAGGAGCAGGCGCACGACTTCCTGTGGCGCATCCGGGCGCAGCTGCCCGCGCCGGGGATGGTCGGGGTCTTCGACCGGTCCCACTACGAGGACGTGCTCATCGCGCGCGTCCACGGCCTCGTCCCTTCCGAGGTGATCGAGCAGCGGTACGGGCAGATCGCCGCGTTCGAGCGCGAGCTCGTCGCATCCGGCACCACGATCGTGAAGGTGATGCTGCATCTTTCGCGCGACGAGCAGAAGGACCGGCTCGCGCGGCGGCTCGACCGCCGCGACAAGCAGTGGAAGTACAACCCGACGGATGTGGACGAGCGCGCCCGCTGGGACGAGTACATGGCCGCGTACGAGCGGGCGATCCGGCGGACCACGGAGCCGTCTGCGCCGTGGTTCGTGGTGCCGGCCGACCACAAGTGGTACTCCCGCTGGGCGGTGCAGACGATCGTGATCGACGCGCTGCGCGGCATCGATCCGCAGTGGCCGAAGGTCGGCTACGACATCGAGGAGCAGAAGGCACGCCTCGCGGCCACCTGACCCCGGGTCCGACCCACCTGGCTGTTGCCACTTCTCGCGATCATGGAGCACTCAAGATCGCAGAACGTGGCAACAGTCAGGACTCGCGGTCGGCGTCCGTGTCGGGGTCGCGGGGCGGGGACTCCAGGATGCGCTTGAGGGTCGCGAGGTCGGCCCGCACCGCCTCCACGTCCGCGTCGAACGCCGCGTCGTCCACGCCGGCCTCCCGCCGCAGCGTGAACACGACCTCGGCGCCGTCCCCGTACGACAGCACGCGGAGGGGGTTCAGCACGGCGGTGCCGTCCGGCAGCACCACCTGGTGGTCGAGCACGCCGAGCTCATTGGTGCCGACGAACGCCACCTCCACATCGCCCATGGGGGAGTCGGCGAACCAGCGGCCCCGCTCCTCGCGGATCCCCGACGCGAGCCCCGCGGCCCACGCCGGCAGGTTCGCCGGGTCCGAGGCGTAGCGGTAGACGGCATCCGCGGGTCGGTCGATCAGGACGGTCAGGTGCAGGGAGGCGACGGGCACGCCGTCAGTCTGCCGACTCGTCCTCCGACGAGGCGAGGCCACGGCGGGCGGAGAGCAGCTCGGTCTCGGGCCGCTCGGCGACGAAGCGCTCCACCTCGTCGAGCACGTCGCGGACGTGCCGCGCGTCCGCGGCCACGAGCGAGACCCCGACTCCGGCCCGCCGGTGCAGGTCGAGGGTGCCCGTCTCCGCGGCGGCGACGGTGAACCGGCGGCGCAGCTCGGCCACGAGCGGCCGGACGACTGCGCGCTTGCCCTTCAGGGAGTGCACGTCGCCGAGGAGCAGATCGAACTCGATCCAGCCGACCCACACGGTCAGTCGGCGGACATCGTCGCCAGCCGGTCGAGCGAGCCCGCCCAGTTCGCCTCGGCGCGGGCGGCCGCCTCGGCTGTCGCGTTGCCGTCCTGCAGCAGCGTCACCCGGGTCTGCGAGCCGATCGGCTCGAGGCGCCACTCGATCGCGTGGTAGTTCTCCGGCCGGTCGTCCTCGCCGCTCATCGCGCTGAAGTGCGTCACGGCGAGCAGGGTCGGCTCGTCGACGGCGGTGATGACGCCGCGATCGGTGAAGGGCTTGCCCTCCCAGGTGCCGGACCACGTGATCGGTGAGCCGACCTGCCAGTCCGTCTCGACCTCGGCACCGAACATCATCACCGCGTGCCGATCGGGGGTGGTGAGGACGGCCCAGACGGCTTGGATGGGGGCGTGGATGAGGCGCTCCGTGTGGGCGATGTGCTCCTTCATCCGGCCATCCTGCCGCCGGGCCGTCCTCGCGGATAGGGGCCTACTGGCCGATCTTCCCGTCGGCCGCCTGCTCGGCCTCGTCGATCTGCTTCGTGTGGGAGCCGCCGGTGGCCTTGTCCGCCTCGTCCCCGCCCCTGCGCAGTGCCTCGTCGCTGAACTCCTCGCCCTTGTCGCTGTTCAGCGCGTTCTTCGCCATGTCGCCGAAGTCGGCCATGTCGTCTCCCCTCGTGGATCGCGGACGCCGGACGGCCGCCGCGGTCCCGAGCATGTGATCGGAAGGTGGGCGGCGGCCGGGAGCGGGCTCCGCAGTGGGCGTCCCCTCGGCGTGGCACCATCGACCGGTGCCGACCGAGGAGACCGCGCCGCGGCCCGAATGGCGGGAGGCGCTCGACGGGTACCTGCTGCCGGCGCCCGGCGGATCCGCCGCGGACTCGCAGCCCACGGCGCTCGGGCTCCAGTTCGAGCTGCGGGAGCTGATCGCCCGCACGACGTACCGCTGGAACGGGCCGACGTCGAAGGCCGTGACCGGCCGCAGCCGCAAGGACGACGAGCCCGGCAGCGGCGAGTACCGCCTCGGCGTCCGCCCGGTCACCCGCACCGGCCGAGGATGGGCTCGAGGCGCCCTCACGTGGTCGAACCTGCCGCACAAGCAGCGGCAGCTCGAGCTCGACCCGGCGCAGCACCGGTGGTTCAGCCAGTTCGTCGCGCTCCACCGTGCGGGCGTCGCGGCCACCGCGGGGCAGGACCTCGACTGGGTGTTCCTCGACGAGTTCGCGAACCCGGTGCTCTGGGCGCTGCTGCAGCAGGCGGGGGAGCTCGATGTGCCCTTCGTCGGCAGCGGCGGGGCGACGGTGACCGTCGCCGGCCGTGCGTCGCTGGCGCTCGACCTGGTCCGGCACGGGGACGGGCTGCGGATGGCGCCCTCCCTCACGATCGACGGCGTGCCGGTCGAGGTGCGCCGCGCGGGCGCCATCGGGATGCACGGGGTGCACCTCTTCGACCCGGCGGCGCCGCGGTCCCTCGTGCTGGCGGAGCTCGACGAGCCGCTCGACGCCGAGCGGCTGCGGCTGCTGAAGGCGCTCGGCCGGAACGACGCCCCGGTGGTCGTGCCGGAGGAGGGCGAGGCCGAGTTCCTCCGCGACTACCTGCCCGAGCTGCGGGAGCGGCTCGAGGTCGGCAGCAGCGACGGGTCCGTGGCGCTGCCCCCTCCGGCGCCGCCCGCGCTCGTGCTCACCGCCGCCTTCTCGCCCGGCCACGTGCTGCGGCTCGACTGGGCCTGGGAACGGCTGCCGCGCGGCGCGATCGTCCCGGCGCTCGCCGCCGTGCTGCCGGCCGATCTGCTGCCGGCGGAGTGGATGCACGAGACGGGGCCGGGCGCGGTTCCCGAGCCGGCGACGATCAGCGACCTCGACGCCGCCGACTTCGTCTCCGGCGTGCTGCCCGAGCTCGAGCGGCTGCCCGGCGTGCGCGTCGTGGTCACGGGCGCACGTCCCGACTACCGCGAGCTCACCGGGACGCCGCGGCTCACCGTCACGACCGTGCCGTCGGACCGCACCGACTGGTTCGACCTCGGCGTCGTGGTCACCGTGGACGGCCGCCGGGTGCCGTTCGGGCAGCTGTTCAAAGCCCTCGCGAGCGGCAAGCGGCGCATCCTGCTCGCCGACGGGCGGCATCTGCACCTCACGCATCCCGCGTTCGGACCCCTGAAGGCGCTGCTCGAGGAGGCGATGGAGCTCACCGAGTGGGAGACCGCCGCCGCCACCCCGTCCATCAGCCGATACCGCACCGAGCTCTGGGCCGAGCTCGAGGATCTCGCGGACGAGGCGCAGCCCGCGGTTCAGTGGCGCCGGATGCTCGAGGAGGTGCGGGGCGCGCCGGAGCCCGTCGCGAAGCCCGCCGGGCTGCAGGCGGATCTGCGCCCGTACCAGCAGGACGGCCTCGCCTGGCTCGCATTCCTCCACCGGCATGGACTCGGTGGCGTGCTCGCCGACGACATGGGCCTCGGCAAGACTCTGCAGTGCCTGGCGCTCGTGCAGCACCTCGCCGAGCAGCCCGGGCGGGAGCGCAGGCCGTTCCTCGTCGTCGCCCCGACCTCGGTCGTCTCGAACTGGGCGGCCGAGGCGGCCCGCTTCACGCCGGGCCTCGTCGTCCGCACCGTCACCGCGACGGAAGCGAAGGCGTCGCCCGTCGCCGAGGTGGCGGTCGGCGCCGACGTGGTGGTGACGAGCTACGCGCTGCTGCGGCTCGACGTCGACGCGTACCAGCAGGTGGGCCGGTCGGACGGATGGGCCGGGCTGATCCTCGACGAGGCGCAGATGGTGAAGAACCCGGCCTCGCGCATCCACGAGTGCGTGCGCGACCTGCAGGCGCCGGTGAAGCTCGCCGTCTCGGGGACGCCGCTCGAGAACTCGCTCACCGAGCTGCGCGCCCTGTTCGCGGTGGTCGCGCCGGGGCTGCTGCCCTCCACCCGACGGTTCGCGGAGGAGTACGTGCGGCCGATCGAGCAGCCGCCGGCCGGCATCCGCGACGGCGTCGGCGCCGGGAACGCGCCGGCCGTCACCGCGGAGCTGCGGTCGGAGCGGCTCGGCCGGCTGCGGAGCCGCATCCGCCCGTTCCTGCTGCGCCGCACGAAGGAGCAGGTCGCCGCGGACCTGCCCCCGAAGCAGGAGCAGGTGCTCGCCGTCGACCTCGCACCCGCGCACCGGGCGCTCTACGACGTGTGGCTGCAGCGCGAGCGGCGCAAGCTCTTCGACCTGCTCGAGGACCTGAACCGCAACCGGTTCATCGTCTTCCGGTCGCTGACGCTGCTGCGGCTGCTCGCCCTCGATCCCGCGCTGATCGGCGAGCAGTACGCCGACACCCCGGGCTCGAAGCTGCCGGTCCTGCTCGAGCAGCTCGAGGACGTGCTCGCGGAGGGTCACAAGGCGCTCGTCTTCAGCTCGTTCACCTCGTACCTGCGGATCGTCGAGCAGCGGCTCGCCGCCGCAGGCATCCGCACGGCGTACCTCGACGGCACCACCCGCGACCGGGACGGCGCCATCCGCGACTTCCGGGAGGGCGACGCCGGCGTCTTCCTGATCAGCCTGAAGGCGGGTGGCTTCGGCCTGAACCTCACCGAGGCGGACTACGTGTTCCTGCTCGACCCCTGGTGGAACCCGGCCGCCGAGGACCAGGCCATCGACCGCACCCACCGCATCGGCCAGGACAAGCCGGTGATGGTCTACAGGATGGTCTCGGCCGGCACGATCGAGGAGAAGGTCATGGCGCTGAAGGCCCGGAAGTCCGCGGTCTTCGACGCGGTGCTCGACGACGACGAGCTCTTCGGCTCGCTGCTCACCGCCGAGGACGTCCGCGGCCTGATCACCTGAGCCGTACGCCTTCGGGACATCTGTGCATCGGCGGATCCGTGCGGATGTCCCGAAGGCGCACCTGAGACCTCAGGCGGGGCGCGCGGCCTTCGTGAGGGCCGCGTCGAGGTCGGCCCAGAGGTCGTCGGGGTGCTCGAGGCCGACCGAGAGCCGCACGAGGCCTTCGGGGATGGTCGGCGCCTCCGCCGGCCAGCGGCGCCGCCGCTCGAGGGTGGACTCGACGCCGCCGAGACTCGTCGCGTGCCGCCAGAGCCGCACGCGAGCCACGAAGTCGTCCGCGATCGCCGCATCCGCGAGCACGATCGACACGATGCCGCCGAACCCCGGATACCGCACCTCCTCGACGACCGGATGCGCTTCGAGGCGCGGGAGGAGCGCCTGCGCGGTCGCCTGCGCGCGTTCGAGGCGCACGGGCAGCGTGCGCAGGCCGCGGAGGGCGAGGAAGGCCTCGAGCGGCGCGGGGATGGCGCCCCGCAGGCCGCGGGTGGACAGCAGGGCGTCGTGGTGCGAGCGGTCCGCGACGACCACGGCGCCCATCAGCACGTCGCTGTGGCCCGCGAGGTACTTCGTGACGGAGTGCACCACGATGTCCGCGCCCGCCTCGAGCGGCCGCTGCAGCAGGGGGGTGGCGAAGGTGTTGTCGACCACGACGATCGCGCCCGCGGCCTTCGCGGCCGGGACGACGGTCGCGAGGTCCGCGACCTCGAGCGCCGGGTTGGTGGGCGACTCGATCCACAGCATGGCCGCATCCGCGGTCGCCGCGACGACAGCCGCGCTGTCGGTGATGTCGACGAGCTCGAGCACGAGCCGGCCGCGCGCCGCGGAGTCGCGCAGCTGGGCGATCGTGCCGGTGTACGAGTGCCGGGGCGCCACGACGCGGGCGCCGGCCGGCAGCAGGTCGAGCACCGCGGCGATCGCCGCCATGCCCGACGCGAACGCGAGGCAGCGGCCGCCCTCGAGATCGCCGAGGGCGTCCTCGAAGGCGGTCCACGACGGGTTCGCGTAGCGGCCGTACTCCGCCTCGCCGCCCGCCCCGTAGGTCGAGGCGAGCACGACCGGCACGTTCAGGGGCGCGTCGGGCTCCGCGGCGGGGCGGCCGACGGTCACCGCCCGGGTGGAGATGTCGAGCGGTCTCGGTTCTGCCATGGGTCCATCCTGCCCGTCGCCGATCGACCCGGCCGTCCGCGTAGGTTGACCCTGCCCTCCACCGCTGGCACGCTCGAGCCGATGCAGCAGCCGTCCCCGCCCGCGCCCCTGGATCTCGTGGCGGTGCCCGGCAACGAGGCCTCCTGGTCCGACGTGCAGACGGTGTTCGGGATGCGCGGGGGACCGGCCGCCTGCTCCTGCCAGCGGTTCAAGGTGCCGGGCCGCGAGCACTGGGAGGCTCCGCCCGAGCAGCTCCGCGCGCGGTTCCGGATGGAGAACGACTGGGGGAACCCGTCGGCTGCGACCACCGCCGGCTTGGTCGGCTACCTGGACGGCCAGCCGGTGGGCTGGGTCGCGGTCGAGCCCCGCAACGCCTATCCGTTCCTGAAGCGGCAGCGGCTCGCTCCGAAGGAGCGCGGGGAGTCCCTCGCGGATCCGGGGGTCTGGTCCATCACCTGCTTCGTCACCCGCGCCGGATACCGGCGGCAGGGCGTGAGCAGCGCGATGCTGACGGCCGCCGTCGCCCACGCGCGAGCGCGCGGGGCTGCCGCGATCGAGGGCTACCCGATGCTCGTCGAGCCGGGCGTGGACGTGCCCTGGGGCGAGACGCACGTCGGTGTCGCCCGCCAGTTCGCGCGGGAGGGGTTCACCGAGGTGGCGCACCCCACCCTGCGACGGCTCGTGATGCGGCTCGAGCTCTAGCCGAACACCACGTGCTCGACGGGGGCCGTCGGTGCGTGCATGACCGGACCGTAGTGATCCGCGAAGAGCCGGGCGACGAGCTCGCCGCGGCTCGCGACGCCCACCTTCGTGAAGATCGCCTTGAGGTGGTCGCGCACGGTGTGCGGGGAGAGGAAGAGCTCCTCGCCGATCTCGACGTTCGACAGTCCGCGCGCCACCGCTCGCGTGATCTCCTGCTCCCGAGGCGTCAGCGAGTACGCCTCGACGATGATCGGGGCGATCTGCGACGACTTCGCCGGCTCGATCGTGAGCGCGATCGGCCCGCTGGCGCCGTCCCGGCCGCGGAGGCAGGATCCCTGCGCCGCGAGCCACCGTCCTGAAGCAGCGCGCACCCGCACGGTCGCCGGCCGCCGGTCGGTGCCCTCCTGCACCGCGACCGCGCGCGCGACCACGGCGAGGATCGGCGTCATGGGCAGCACCGGGTCCGCCCAGCGCGGGCCGGCCAGCTCCTCGAAGAGCCGCTCGGCGGTGTCGTCGAGCGAGAGCACCCGGCCGCTCGCATCGAAGAGCGCCGTGCCGGGTCCATCCGAGGCGCTGCCCGGGGCGGCGGCGGCGCTCGCGAGCGCGCGCAGCGCCAGCCCGAGCGTCGGAAGCACGGCTCGCACGATCCCGACCTCGCCCGGGGTGAACGCGGGCCGCGATCGGTCGCGGAAGAGGTCGACGACGCCCCAGGTCGACGTGCCGGCACGTGCCGTCGCCCGCACCTCGTCGCCGTAGCCCTGCGGAGCGAGGAACTCGCGGTAGCGGGCGCTCCGCGCCGGGTGGCCGTCGGTGACGCCGTAGAGGGTACCGATGCCGGAGTCGGTCCGCGCGAGGTCACGGTAGAGCAGCGCGTCCTCGACGAGGCACTCGCGCTCCCAGTAGGAGTCGCAGTGGCCGTCCTCGACGTTCTCGACCCGCACCGGACTGGTGGCGAGCATGGTGCCCGGGTCCATGCCGAACCAGGCCGCGCCGTCGAACGGCACGACCTTGCGCAGCCGCTCCGACACCTGCGCGAAGAGGTCCAGCTGGTCGGTGCTGCGGGCGCACGCCTCGCGTGCATCCGAGATCCCGCGTTCGATCGTCGTCGTCATGGCCGCCTCCACGTGGTCACAGCCCCCTGACTGACGAAGCGTAACCACTCCCAGCATCCGCACAACCCCACATCTGTAGGGGGTCCGGGCGCCGGAAAGGGACCGGATGAGGGATGGGCCCGCTGGGGTCGCCGAGGCCAGAGTCGTCGCCGGCGCCGCAGGGAGCGCCCACGAACCTCACCACGAAGGACTTCCGACATGACCCTCATCACCGATTCCGGAGATCGACTCGACGACCTCGCGCTCGATCTGGACGGACGCCTCGTGCGCCCGGACGACGCGGACTGGGACGTCGCGCGCACCGCCTGGCACCTCGATGTCGACCAGCGGCCCGCCGCGGTCGCGCAGGTCGCCTCGGTTCGCGACGTCAGCGCCGTCGTCGACGCGGCCCGTGAGCTCGGCCTCACGGTCGCGGCGCAGTCGACCGGCCACAACGCGGCCCCGCTCGGCGACCTCGCCGGCACGATCCTGGTCCGCACCGGCGCCATGCGCGGCGTCGAGATCGACCCCGACCGGCGGATCGCGCGGGTCGAGGCCGGCGCCTGGTGGGCGGATGTCACGACCGCCGCGGCTGAGCACGGCCTGGCCGCGCTCGCCGGCTCGTCCCACGACGTCGGCGTCGCCGGCTACGTGCTCGGCGGCGGCGCGAGCTGGCTGCTGCGCTCGCACGGCCTCGCCGCGAACACCGTCGTCGCGCTCGACGTCGTCACGGCCGACGGCCGCGCCCGCCGCGTCGATGCCGACCACGAGCCCGACCTCTTCTGGGCGCTGCGGGGCGGCGGCGGCGACTTCGCCGTCGTCACCCACATCGAGCTGCGGCTCTTCCCGATCGCCTCGGTGGTCGCGGGCGTGCTGTTCTTCCCGCTCGAGCGGGCGGAGGAGGTGCTGCAGGCGTGGCGGCGGTGGCTGCCGTCGGTGCCGGACGAGGTCACGTCCGTCGGCCGCATCCTCAACTTCCCACCGCTGCCGGACCTGCCGCCGCAGCTCGCCGGCAACTCGTTCGCCGTCGTGGAGGTGTGCTGCCAGCTGACGGAGGCCGAGGTCGACGCGCTCCTCGTACCGCTGCGAGCGCTCGGCCCCGCGATCGACACGGTGCATGTCACGCCGATGACGGAGCTCTCGCTGCTGCACATGGACCCTCCTGGCCCGGTGCCGGGCATCGGCGACGGCCGCCTGCTCCACGCGCTCGACGAGGACGGCATCTCGGCGTTCGTCGCCGCGACGCTCGCCGCCGGCTCCGAGCTGCTCTCCGCCGAGCTGCGGCAGCTGGGTGGCGCGGCGGGCCGTCGGCCGGCGGACGGCGGTGCGGTCGCGTCGTTCGACGCCGACCTGCTCATGTTCGCGGTCGGGATCACCCCGGTGCCCGAGGCGGTGCCGGTCGTGCGTGCGGCGATCATGTCCGTGCAGGAGGCGCTGCGCCCGTGGTGGACCGGCGGCAGCTACCTCAACTTCGCGGAGGAGCCCCGCACGCCGGACGAGCTGTTCGGTGAGGAGACCGCGGCACGGCTCCGCGCCGTGAAGGCGGCCGTCGACCCCACCGGGCTGATCCGTTCGAACCATCCGGTCCGCTGAACGGTTCGGCGCCGGTCCCCGCGTGGGGCCGGCGCCGATCGTCAGCCGCCGGCGCCCGTCGGGTCGGCCTCCGGGTCGGGCGGCGGCACCGGCTGCCCGACCGGCGCCTCGCGCCAGGCCCGCATCCGCCAGGCGCCGGGCTCGCCCTCGATGGCGACCATCGCGGTGTTGGGCAGCGGATGCGAGCCGAGGTGCTCGGTGTCCGCGCCCTCGACCGTCGCCGACCAGCAGCGGATGGCGGCGCCGTGGCTCGCCACGACCGCGTCCTGCGCCCCGGTCGCGGCGATCTCGGCGAGCGCCCCGTCGAAGCGCGCGAAGAACTCGTGGCCCTGCTCACCGCCCGGCATCCGCCGGTCGCGGTCGCCGGTCGCCCACGCGAAGACGGTCTGCATGTAGGTGCGCTGCGCGTCCCGCGTCCGCTCGCCCTCGAGGTCGCCGGCCCGGATCTCGCGGAGGCCGGGCAGCACCGCGATCGGCAGCCCGCGCGCTTCCGCGAGGGGCGCGAGGGTCTCGTGGGTGCGGACGACGACCGATGCCCAGAGCCCCTCGATCGGCTCGTCGGCGAGCGTCGTCACGAGCGCGCGGGCCTGCTCGCGGCCGAGGTCGGTGAGCGACGGGCCCGGCACATCCGTGTCGAGGATGCCGTGCACGTTCGACGGGATCTGGCCGTGGCGGACGAGGAGCAGACGCACCGCCTCAGCCTCGCACGGCGTCGTCGAGCGGATGCTCCAGGACGGGCGGCGCTACTCCCCGCTGGAGGCGACGATCGGCACCGACGCGCAGGTGGAGTCCCTGGCGATCCGGAGCGTCGCGCTGGTGCTCGCCGCCGCGGGGTCGACCACGGTGGTCGGCCCGTTCGTGGCGGTTCGTCCGTCGGGGGAGACCACGACCCGGGTGAAGGTCACCTTGTACGGGCCGGATGCGGACCCGACGGGCCGCGCGTCGTAGCCGCCCAGCTGGAGCGCGCCGTCCTGGGGGCGGCAGCCCACGCCGGTGCCGTTGCCGCGGAGGCGCTCCTGGTCGAACTCGTACTGGTGGCCCTGCGCGTCCTTGACGGGCCGGATCGCGCAAGCGCCGCCCGAACGCTGCAGCGAGTAGAGCATCGCCCCGCGCCCGTCGGCGATCGCCATCACGGTGGCGCCCCCGGCGATCGGAGCCGCCCAGCCGCTGTGCTTGCCGGGGCCGGCGAGGTCGTCCCGCACGGTGAGCACCGCGCCGGATGCGGTCGCGATGCCGAACACCGCGCTGCTCTGTGAGTAGAAGACCCGGTCGTCGCGACCGTCGCCGTCGAGATCGCCGTCGATGGCCACCTCCGCATCCGGGGGGCGCGTCACACCGTTCGAGGGGCAGCCCGCCTCGGTGCTGGCTGCGCTGGGTGCGGCGCTCGCGGTGCTGGGCGCGATGACCGGCGCGTCCGCGGTGGCCGTCGCGGAGGCCGTCGACGTCCGCGACGCGCTCGCGGTGGATGGCGGCACCGCCTCGGCGGTGCAGCCCGCCAGGGTCAGGACGGTGACTGCCGCGACGGTCAAGGACAGGTGGTGCAGCCGCATTCGGGGACGCTAGCCGCCTCGGGTAACGGGACGTTCAGGTTCCGCGGCCGGGCGTTCCGCGCCCGGCTGCCCGGCGTGATCCTGCGGCTCCCCTGCCTTCTCCGGTTCCTCCTCCTCCTCCTCGGGTTCGAGCGATCGCCGCATCCGCGAGGTGAGCAGCGGGATGACGACCGTGGGCAGCAGCACGGGCAGCAGCAGGAGCTTCAGCCAGTCCCAGGCCGTGTTGCCGCGGAAGCCGGTCCAGAGCAGCGGCACGGTGTAGCCGGCGAGCACGAAGGCCGCGAACACGGCGAGCGCGGTGCCGGCGGCGAGCAGGTGGCGTCGCTGCACGCTGTTCGCGCGAACCCAGACCGGGGCGGCGGTGACGACGAGGGGCAGGAGGGTGAGCTCGAACCAGTCCCAGAGGGTGTTGCCGCGGAAGCCGGTCCAGTCCAGCGGCACGAGGTAGCCGAGGACGACGAGCACCGCGAAGGCGAGCAGCGCGGCGAGCAGCGCGATGTGGTGCCCGCGGCGGAGTCGGCTGCGGTGCAGCAGCAGGAGCGGTGCGACGCTGAGGGCGAGCGGCAGCAGCAGCGCCTGCATCCAGTCCCAGAGGGTCACGGCTCGCGAGAGGCCGGTCCAGTGCCAGCCCATGCCGTACCCGCCGATCACGAGGACGAGCACGACGACCGCGGCCGCCGCGACCACCCAGCGACCGACGGTGCGCATCCGCTCGGCGGCCTCGGGTGCAGGACCGGTCGTCTCCTGGCTCACGGGCGCCTCCCTCGACAGCGGCTCGATTCTGACGCCGTGCGTGCTCCGGGGACCAGGGGTCGCGAGCTCGCCGTGCGACGCCCGGTACGGGAGGATGCGGCATGACCGTCGTCGGGCTCGTGCTGATCGGCATCGCCGCGGCCATCCATCTGTACGTCTTCGTGCTCGAGTCGCTGCGCTGGATGCAGCCGGCGACCCGCGCGACCTTCGGCATCCGGTCGGAGCAGGAGGCCGAGGCCACGCGGATGCTCGCGTTCAACCAGGGCTTCTACAACCTGTTCCTCGCGGTCGTCGCGGTCGCCGGGATCGTGCTCGCGGGTCCGCTGCCGGTCGCGGCCGGGGCGCTCCTCGTCGCGGGCGCCGGGAGCATGATCGGCGCGGGCGCGGTGCTGCTCGCATCGAGCCCCCGGCTCTGGCGAGCGGCGCTCGTGCAGCTCCTGCCGCCCGGCCTCGGGCTGCTGGCGCTCGCCGTCGGCGCGCTGCTCTGACCCAGTCGCACGAGGCGACCGGGCGGGTCGATCCCCACTACGGGGAGATGGGCCGCGCGCATCCGCTCCGGGACGATCGACCTGCCTGCCGCCCGTGACGCAGGCGGAGGAGAGCACCGGTGACCCAGACGCTTCCCGAGCGAGCAGCCGATCGGCTGCCCGGTGCACGATCGGACGACGAGGTCTCGATCGTGTACTCCAGCTCGGCGACCGTCCCGTTCTCGGACGAGGACCTCGCGGAGCTGCTCGGCCGCAGCCGCGCGGCGAACGAGGCCCGCGGCGTCACCGGCCTGCTGCTGCACCACGCGGGGCAGTTCATGCAGGTGCTCGAGGGCCCGGAGGCGGTCGTCCGCGCCGTGCTCGCGCGCATCGCCGCCGACCCGCGCCACACCGGCGTGTGGGTGCTGGCGGAGGAGCGGATCGAGACGCGCCGCTTCCCCGACTGGGCCATGGGCTACCGGCCGGCCGCGGATCTCACCTACCTGCCCGGCTTCAACGGCTCGATCATGTCAGCGGACGCGTTCGGCACCGACTGGCTCACCACGACCCGGGTCGAGGCGCTGCTGGACTGGTTCCGCCGGCGCTGACCCGACAGGTGATCTGTCTTCCCGGAGGGGCGGTTCAGGCCGCCTTCGCTTCGTTCGGTGGTGCGCCTCTCGGGCGGGTCTGCATCCGGTGGCGGGGTTCGGGTGGGCCGTTCCAGCGTTTGGGGACGAGGTGTGGGAAGCCGTTGTGGACCCGGATCTCGTGCTGGAACGTCTTGGCGTGGACGAGATGGTGGTGGAAGGCGCAGAGGAGCACCCCGTTGAGCACGTCGGTGCCGCCGTCGTCTCGGTGCCACCACTGGATGTGGTGGGCCTCCGTCCAGGCGGCGGGGGCGGTGCAGCCCGGGTAGGCGCATCCGCCGAACCGGACGACGAGGGCCTTGCGTTGGGCGGCGGTGAAGAGCCGTTCGGTCCGGCCGAGGACGAGGGGTTCGCCTGCCTCCCCGGTGACGAGCAGGCGGAGGCCGCCGCCACAGGCGAGCCGCTCGACGGAGGGGATCGAGATCCGCGCTCCGACGCCGTCGATGCTGCCGCAGCCACGCCCCGCCTGGAGGTCGGCCAGCGAGGTCGTCACGATGACCTCGTGGCCGGGCTTGGTCGGGCCGGCCTTCGCGTCATCGGACGCCGACATCCCGGCCTTCAGCAACGCCAGAACCGTGTCGAAGTCGAACTGGGCTTTGCTGCGCCGCTCGCCCTCGGTCTCCCGCCAGCCCGTCTCGAGGTCCTCGCTGTCGTCGCAGTCCTCGCGCTGCCAGTGCACGCCGCGGCGGACACTGTGCAACGCGGCGCGGATGACGGCGGCGTCCTCGGCGGCCGCGAGGCCACGGAACGGAGTCATCCCGTCCAGCCCCTCGCGGCCGAGCGTGAACGAGCGCTTGCGGTGCTGCTCGTCCTCGTCGGGCTCCGCGCCGTCCGGGTCGAGGTAGGCACGCCACGTGTCGGCGTGGATCCGCAGCAGCTCGGGACCGACCTCGCAGGCCACCTCGGTGAGCGCCGCTTCCGCGACCGGGACCTGCTCCGGATCCGCTCGCCGCCGAACGGCGTGCAGGGTCTCGACGATGATCCGCGCGGACTCGAGGCCGACCTCACCCGCCTGCACCGCTGCGGCGAGCTCGGGATAGCGGCCGGGCACCTCGTCACCGGCCAGCGTGAGCCGCGGCTGCAGCGCCAGGCCGATCCCGATGCGCCGCTTCGCCTCCCGCAGCCCGACCCGCGCGAGATCCGCGATCAGGTCCGCGGCGTCCTTCCGGCCACGCACGAACGCGAGACCCGCATCGCCACGAGCCGGCGCCGACCGCACCTCGATCTCCGCCGCCGCGGCGATTCGGCGGGCGTCGATGAGGCGGCCGATGGCCTCCCACGCCTCCGTCTCCGCCACCAGCTCATCATCGGAGCAGGTCCGGAACCGGGGCGTCGCAGCGAGCGCGGCAGCCAGCGCCGCCCGTGCCGCCGCCGCTGCTTCCATACCCGAAGTGCACCACAGGGGTCAGACACTCCCTGCCTTCCGACCAGGTAATCTGTGGATAACTTCCCGGCGCGCCGCCCACCCTGTTCCGGGACCCATCCGATGCTCCAGGGGTTGCCACTTTCTGCTGTCAAAGCAGGTCGATAACCACAGAAAGTGGCAACAGTCGAAGCGGGACGGCGGCGGGCGCCGACCCCGGGTTTCATCGGCTCGCATGGACCGCGCGCGTACGGAAGGGTGGAGGTGTGGGGGAGGGGGATGAGCGCGGCCGCGGCCGCGCGATCCTGCCCCCACTCGTCGCCGGCCTGCTCTGGCTGATCACCTCGGGCATCGGTACGGTGCTCACCTACCAGGAGGTGCTGCCGCCAGCGCTGGTGCAGATCGTGCTGCCGAACGGCCAGCAAGGGGCCTGGCTGTCGGCCGCCCCGCGCAACCTCGTCGAGCCGCTCGCCCCCGCGCTGCTGGTGGGCGCCCTGGTCGCCGTCGGCGCGGCGGTGCTCCGGCGCCGGTCAGGGCGAGGGGATCCCGCCACGTTCGCGACCTGGTGGTTCATGGTCGTGCTCGCCGCGACCGCCACGGGCCTGCTGTCGGGCCTCGGCCAGATCGTCGCCGCCTGGCCGCCGATGCGCGCTCGGATGGTGTTCGATCCGTTGCCGCCGTACCTGCAGCAGGCCGCCCTGTGGGGCGTCGTCTGGGGCTGGCTGCCCGCCCTCATCGCCCGTCCGGCCCGTGCGGCGGCAGCAACATCGGCCTCACGGCCCCGACGAGCGCTGCCCCTGACCGCGGCGATCGCGGTGCTCGCCGCGATCGCGGTCGTCGCGGCACCGGCGCTGCCGACCGCTCCAGCCCCCGTGACCGAGGCCGCGCCGAATCCGGCTCCTACCCGGGACGGCCCGACCGTGCCGCCCGTCGCTCCGGGGCAGCACGTCGTCCCGACCGACTGGTGCTCGGACGAGCAGGTGGAGGTGGCCGTGGTCCGCGGCGACGCCGCGATGGGGCACCGGGAGAGCGTGCTCAGCGTCACCAACCGCACCGGCGTGGACTGCTCGGTCCGGGGCTACCCCGACCTCGCGTTCGCGGATGCGACCGA
>NZ_DATBTU010000063.1:0-6604 GCF_036559085.1 Amnibacterium sp. | reverse complement strand
CCAACTTCAAGGTGCAGACGGACGACGTCCCGACGATCTACGAGCTGCTGCTCGGCTCGTCGAGGACCGATCCGCGCGTGGCGATCCAGCACACGCAGATCGAGGGCCTCGACATCATCCCGGCCAACATCGACCTGTCGGCGGCGGAGGTGCACCTCGTCAACGAGGTCGCCCGCGAGCAGAGCCTCGCCCGGGTGCTGCGCCGCGTGACCGACGACTACGACATCGTCCTCATCGACTGCCAGCCCTCGCTCGGCCTCCTCACCGTCAACGCGCTCACCGCGGCCCACGGCGTCGTCATCCCGCTCGCGTGCGAGTACTTCGCGCTGCGCGGCGTCGCGCTGCTCGTCGAGACGATCGAGAAGGTGCGTGACCGGCTCAACCCCGCGATCGAGCTCGACGGCATCGTCGGCACGATGTTCGATCCCCGCACGCTGCACTCCCGCGAGGTGCTCGACCGCGTGGTCGAGGCCTTCGAGGACCAGGTGCTCGAGACGGTGATCAGCCGCACCGTGAAGTTCCCGGACGCCTCCGTCGCCCGCGAGCCGATCCTCGAGTACGCGCCGGAGCACAGCGCCGCGCACGCATACCGGCAGCTCGCCTGCGAGCTGGTGGCGCGCGGCGCGATGGCTTGACCGAACCGCACGACGGCGGCTTCCGGGTCCGGATCGGCCAGTTCGACGGCCCCTTCGACCTGCTGCTCGACCTGATCGGTAGGCACGAGCTCGAGATCACCGAGCTCGCGCTGTCCGCGGTCACCGACGAGTTCCTCGCGCACCTCGCCGAGCTCGGGGACGACCTGGACCTCGACCAGGCGAGCGGGTTCCTCGTGGTGGGTGCGACGCTGCTCGACCTGAAGATCGCCGGCCTGCTACCGCAGGGCGAGGTCGTCGACGCCGAGGGCGCCGCGCTGCTCGAGGCCCGCGACCTGCTCTTCGCCCGGCTGCTGCAGTACCGCGCCTACAAGGAGGCGACCGCCTGGTTCGCGGATGCGCTCGAGCTCGAGGCGGCACGGCATCCGCGCCGCGGCGAGCTCGAGGACCGGCACCGGCCGCCGGTGCCGCCGCCCGACGTGCCGCTCGACCTGGCCGCCTTCGCGGCCCTCGCCGCGAGCGCCCTGGCCGAGGGGATCCCGCCGTCGGTCGGCCTCGGCCACCTCCACGCGCCCGTCGTGAGCCTCCGCGCCGAGGCCGCGAACGTCGTCGCACGCCTCCGCCGCGGCGGCGGCCTCTCCTTCGTCGAGCTCACCGCCGACGCCACGGACCGGCACGTCGTCGTCGCCCGGTTCCTCGCCGTGCTCGAGCTCTACCGCCAGGGCGCGGTCGGCTTCGAGCAGCTGGAGCCGCTCGGGGCACTCCTGCTGCGCTGGAGCGCGCCAGACTGGGACGAGACCATGCTCGACCGACTCGGAGACCTCGAATGACCGACCGCCGACCACCGCGGGAGCCCGTGGCGCTGCTGCTCGCCGGCATCGGCCTGGGTGAGCCGGATGTCGGCGACGCCGAGGCGACGTCGGTGCCGGTCGAGGTCCCCGGAGCGCCGGCAACGCCGTCGCACCTCGCCGACCTCGACGCCCGCATCGAGGCGCTGCTGCTCGTGGCCGACGCGCCCCTGCCGCTGACCACCATCGCGACCGCGGTCGATCGGCCGGTCGCGGTCGTGCGCCAGGCCGTGGAGCGGATCCGCGACGACTACGAGGGCCGCGCCGGTGGCCGCCGCCGCGGCTTCGAGCTCCGTGAGGTCGCGACCGGCTGGCGGCTCTACTCCCGGATCGAGCACGACGAGGCCGTGCGGGCGCTCGCCGAGGCGGAGTCGCCCGGCCGCCTCAGCCAGGCGGCCCTCGAGACCCTCGCCGTCATCGCGTACCGGCAGCCCGTCAGCCGCGGCCAGGTCGCGGCCATCCGCGCGGTGTCGGTCGACTCGGTCATCCGCACCCTGCACGCGCGGGGCCTGATCGAGGAGGTCGGCCGCTCCGAGGAGACCGGCGCGGTGCTCTACGGCACGACCGACGACCTGCTCGTCGCGCTCGGCATCCGCTCGATCGACGAGCTGCCGCCGATCGCGCCGCTGCTCGCCGGCGCGGAGGGGGCGCACGAGCATGCCGGATGAGCTGTCGACCGACGGCGTGCGGCTCCAGAAGGTGCTCGCCGCAGCCGGCGTCGCCTCGCGCCGCGTCGCCGAGGACATGATCGCCGCGGGGCGCGTCCGGGTGAACGGGCGCGTCGTGACCGAGCCCGGCAGCCGGGTCGACCCGGCGGCCGACCACGTGGCGGTCGACGGCGAGGCCGTGCAGATCGACCCCACCCGCCGCTACGTGATGCTGAACAAGCCGACCGGCATCGTCAGCACGCTGAAGGACGAGCACGGCCGCCCCGACCTCACCCGCTGGACCTCGCAGTTCGAGGAGCGGCTCTTCAACGTCGGCCGCCTCGACGCGGACACGTCGGGCCTGCTGCTGCTCACGAACGACGGCGACGTCGCGAACGTGCTCGCGCATCCGTCGTTCGGCGTGACGAAGACCTACGTCGCCCGCGTCGCCGGGAAGGTGCTCCCGAAGACCCTCGCCCGGCTCACCGACGGCCTCGAGCTCGAGGACGGGCCGATCGCCGCGGACCGGGCGCGGATCCTGCCGGGCGGCTCGAGCGCGGACGCCACCCTCGTCGAGGTGGTGCTGCACTCCGGGCGCAACCGGATCGTGCGGCGCATGTTCGACGAGGTCGGCCACCCCGTGCAGGAGCTCGTCCGACGCCGCTTCGGCCCGCTGGCGCTCGGCGACCTGAAGGTGGGCGCCACCAGGGATCTCACGTCCGCCGAGCTCGGCGCGGTGCTCACCCTCGCCCGGCGGGGACCCGCGCGCCCCGCCCGGTAGGCTCGTCTCCCGTGTCCGCCCGTACTTCGGGGCAGGTCCGCGTCGTCGGTACCGGCCTGCTCGGCACGTCCATCGGGCTCGGTCTCGCCGCGCAAGGTGTCGACGTCGCCCTCACCGACGCGTCGCCGTCGACGCTCGCGCTGGCCGTCGACTACGGTGCCGGACGCAGGGCCTCGGCCGACGACCGGCCGGCGCTCGTCGTCGTGGCGGTCCCGCCCGACCGCACCGCGGAGGTCGTCGCCGCCGAGCTGGCCGCCTGGCCGTCGGCGCTCGTCACCGATGTGGCCAGCGTGAAGAGCGCGCCGCTGCACCGGCTGCTCGCCGAGGGCGCGCCCGTCGAGCGGTACCTCGGCTCGCATCCGATGGCCGGCCGCGAGCGCAGCGGCCCGATCGCCGCCCGCGCGGACCTCTTCCTCGGCCGGCCGTGGGTCATCACGCCGCACGAGGCGAGCACCACCGAGCAGGCCGCTGTGCTCGAGGCGCTCGCCCTGGACCTCGGCGCGACGCCGGTCCGGCTGCCCGTCGAGCGGCACGACGACGCCGTCGCGGTCGTCTCGCACGCGCCCCAGCTCGTCGCCAGCCTGCTCGCCGCGCGGCTCGTCGACGCGCCCGCCCACGCGACCGACCTCGCCGGGCAGGGCCTCCGCGACACCACCCGGATCGCCGCCAGCGACCCGGCGCTCTGGGTGCAGATCCTGTCGGCGAACGCGGACCGCATCGTGCCCGTGCTGTCCGACCTCCGCGACGACCTCGACGCGGTGCTCGAGGCGCTGGACGACCCGGACGCCGCGGGCGCGCAGCGCGCCATCGCCGACCTGCTCGCCGCGGGCAACGCCGGGGTGCAGCGCATCCCCGGCAAGCACGGCGCCGACCTCAAGCTCGCCTCCCTCGTGGTGCTCATCGACGACACCCCCGGCCAGCTCGCCCGCCTGCTCGGCGAGATCGGCGAGCTCGGCGTGAACCTCGAGGACCTGCGCCTCGAGCACTCGCCGGGCGCCCCGATCGGCATCGTCGAGGTGCAGGTCGCGCCGGAGGCGGCGGCGGGACTCGAGGCGGATCTTCAGCAGCGCGGATGGCGGGTGGCGGGATGAGCACGGTGGTGGCGGTGGACGGGCCGGCGGGCAGCGGCAAGTCGAGCGTGAGCCGCGCGGCGGCGGCGAAGCTGGGCTTCGCGTTCCTCGACACGGGCGCGGCCTACCGCGCCCTCGCCTGGAGCGTGCTCGAGCACGGCGGGAACCCGGAGCATCCGGAGGACGTGGTGCGGGCGCTCGACGGCTTCCGGTTCGAGAGCGCGGACGACCCGGCCGAGCACTGGGTGCGGGTCGGCGGCGCGGACGTGACCGACGCCATCCGCGAGCCGCGCGTGACCTCCGCCGTGAGCGGCGTCGCCCGCGTGGCCGCCGTGCGCGAGGCGCTGAACGTGGGGTTCCGTCAGCGGCTGGCCGCCGCCGACCCCGGCGTCGTCGTCGAGGGCCGCGACATCACCACCGTCGTCGCCCCGGACGCGGACGTGCGGGTGCTGCTCACCGCGAGCCCCGAGGTGCGCGCCGCGCGGCGCGCCCGGCAGCTGCCCGACCTGCACCACGAGACCGTGGCGCGGGCGATCGCGGAGCGCGACGCGAAGGACTCACAGGTCGTCGATTTCCTGGAAGCGGCGGACGGGGTGACGACCCTCGACTCGACCGACCTGGACTTCGACGGCACCGTCGAGGCCCTCGTCGGCCTCGTGCTGGAACGGGTGCCCCGATGACTGATGACGACCTCGAGTTCGAGAACGACGACCTCGGCGAGCGGCTCGCCGCCGTCGACGACGCGGCCGCGGAGCGCCGCGCCGCTGCCCTGCGCGCCGGGCTCGCCGAGTACGAGCTCGACGAGGAGGACCGCGCCTTCCTCGAGGGCGTCGAGATCGGCGATGACGAGCTCGGTGCGACCCCCGCGCTGCCGGTGCTCGCGATCGTGGGCCGGCCGAACGTGGGCAAGTCCGCGCTCGTGAACCGTATCCTGGGCCGCCGCGCGGCGGTCGTCGAGGACGTGCCGGGTGTCACCCGGGACCGCGTCACCTACCGCGCCGAGTGGGAGGGCCGCGAGTTCACGCTCGTCGACACCGGCGGCTGGGAGCCCGACGCCTCCGGCCTCGACGCCGCGGTGGCGGCGCAGGCCGAGATCGCGGTCGAGCTCGCCGACGCCGTGCTGTTCGTGGTCGACGCGACCGTCGGCGCGACGGCGACCGACGAGCGGGTCGTGCGGATGCTCCGGGCCGGCCGCAAGCCGGTCCGCCTGGTCGCGAACAAGGTCGACGGCGACCGCCTCGAGCCGCTCGTGGCCGAGCTCTGGTCGCTCGGCCTCGGTGAGCCGTGGCCCGTCTCCGCGCTGCACGGCCGCGGCGTCGCGGACCTGCTGGACGACGTGATGAAGGTGCTGCCGCTCGAGTCCGCGGTCGCGCGGCCCGAGCTCGGCGGCCCGCGCCGCGTCGCGATCGTCGGCCGGCCGAACGTCGGCAAGTCGAGCCTGCTGAACAAGGCGGCGCAGGAGGACCGGGTCGTCGTCTCCGACGTCGCCGGCACCACCCGCGACCCGGTCGACGAGCAGATCGAGCTCGGCGGCCGCGTGTGGCGCTTCGTCGACACCGCGGGCATCCGCCGCCGCACGCACCTGTCGCAGGGCGCCGACTTCTACGCGTCGCTCCGCACCCAGGCCGCGCTCGAGCGCGCGGAGGTCGCCGTCGTCGTGCTCGACGTCTCGCAGCCGATCAGCGAGCAGGACGTGCGGATCGTCGACCTCGTGCTCGAGTCGGGCCGGGCGCTCGTGCTCGCCTACAACAAGTGGGACCTCCTCGACGACGACCGCCGCCGCTACCTCGAGCGCGAGATCGAGCAGGACCTCGGGCACGTCTCCTGGGCTCCGCGCGTGAACATCTCCGCGCGGACAGGCCGCCACCTCGAGAAGCTCGTGCCCGCGCTCGAGACCGCGCTCCAGTCGTGGGACACCCGCATCCCGACGGGCCGCTTCAACGCGTTCCTCGCCGAGCTCGTCGCCGCCCATCCGCACCCGGTGCGCGGCGGCAAGCAGCCGCGGATCCTGTTCGGCACGCAAGCGAGCACCCGCCCGCCGACGTTCGTGCTGTTCACGACCGGGTTCCTCGACCCCGGCTACCGCCGCTACATCCAGCGGCGGCTCCGCGAGCTGTTCGGCTTCGAGGGCAGCCCGATCGTCGTGAACATGCGGGTCCGGGAGCGCCGCTCCCGCTCCTGAGCGCTCGTGGTCGCAGTTGTGGCCGCCAGCAGCAGCGCGCCGGCGGCGCGAACTGCGACCACCAGCGCCACTCCAGCCGCTGCGCGCGTCGGTCTGCGCAAACGACGGAGCAACGGGCTGCTCCGCCACGGTTCATGCGGATCGGAGGCGTTCTGGCGCAGGAACTCCGTCGTTTGCGCAGTCCCCATCTGCTCGGCGCGGGGATGACGACTCGGTCGCGGGCACTCCGGCATCGCGGTCCATCGCGCGCCAGCTGCGGCGGAGGAACGGGTCGAGCGTGACGAGGCCGTAGACGGCGCCGAGGACGAGCAGGGTCGGCACGAGCCCCACCAGGTTCACCACCGCACCGGCCAGCAGCGCGCCGAGCGGGATGCCGGCCCAGGCGATCGCGTTCACCGCGGCGAGGGCGCGGGCGAGCAGGCGCTCCGGGATGGCGGCGTACTGCGCGGTCGCGAGCGCCGGGTTGATGGCGCCGGCCGCCAG
>NZ_DATBTU010000062.1:0-39141 GCF_036559085.1 Amnibacterium sp. | reverse complement strand
GGCGAGGAGGGCGGGCTCACCTCCCGCACACCACGCTCCGCCCGCTACCCGATGCCCCCGTTCGGCACCGAGCCCGCCCGCGAGCTGCTGGGCAGCGCCGCGGACCGGCTCGGCTGGGGCTGGGGACCGATCCCGCTCGCGCTGAACAGCGTGCCGCACGACGGGCGGCCTGCCTGCGTGCGGTGCCCGCAGTGCGTCGGGCACGCCTGCCCGGTGAACGCGAAGAACGGGTCCCACAACACCTTCCTGCCCCGCGCCGCGGCGACCGGGAACTGCGACGTGCTCTACGACGCCGAGGTGATCGAGGTGCGCGACGGCGCCGGCTCCGCGGAGGTCACCGTGATGGCGGCCACCTCCGCGCCCGAACCGGTCGAGCTCGTCGTGCGCGCCGATGTCGTGGTCGTGTCCGCCGGGGCCGTCGAGACCGCGCGGCTCCTGCTCGCGAGCGGCATCGGCAACGACGAGATGGGCCGGCACCTGCACGACCACCGGTTCGTCACGATGCTCTCGATGGTCGACCACCCGGTGAAGCGGTACGTCGGGCCCGGCCACTCGGTGGCGACGCTGGACCACGTGCACGCGACGTCGATCCCGTGGGGCGGCGGCGTGCTGGTCGACCTGATGGGGCTGCTCCCCCTCACCTCGGCGGCGAACCCGATGCCGGGCGTGCCGCTCTGGGGTCAGGGACACAAGACGTGGATGCGGGAGGACCGGCCCCGGATGTTCGGCGTCTTCGGGATGGGTCAGGAGATCCCGATGCCGACCTCGCGCGTCACCCTGGCCGGGGTCCGCGACCGGTGGGGCCGGCCCGGCGCCGCCCTCCGGAAGAACGTGCATCGAAGCTCCGTCGAGGTCGAGGACGGCATGGCCGTGATGGGTGAGGAGTGGCTGCTCGCGGCCGGTGCCCGGGACATCCATCGCCAGCGGGGTACCGCGACGGCGTCGGCGGCGGGCGAGCACTCGTGCGGCACGGCACGGATGGGGACCGACCCGGCCCGCTCGGCGACGGATCCGTTCGGCCGGCCGTGGGGCACCCGCCGGATCGTGGTCTGCGACTCGTCGCTGCATCCGACGAACGGGAGCGTGAACCCGACGCTCACGATCGTGGCGAACGCCTACCGGGTGGCCGACCACCTCGTGGCGGACTGGCCGCGCTGATCGCGTTCGGGCAGCGCTGAGCGCGCTCGTCAGGCGGCGAGTTCGACGGCGGGCAGGGTGATGCGTTTGCGCCCGAACGGTGAGGTCCAGATCATGGTGCCGTCGTCCTGGAGCTCAGCACCCCACCCGCGTTCCTTCAACAGGTGGTGGGTTCGGCACAGATGCGCGAGGTTCTCGGCGTTCGTCTCCCCGTTCCAGGCCCAGGGGATCGTGTGGTCGATGTCGCACAGGTCCGCGCTGCGGTCGCAGCCCGGGAACCGGCACCGCTCATCCCGCAGCTGCAGGAACCGCCGCAACCCCGGCGGGACCGCGTAGTGCTCCTGACCGACCTGCACCACCGTGTCGGTGCCGGGATCGACCAGCACCCGGAAGAGGCTCGGGGCCTGGGCGGTGAGCCGACGCGCGGTCTCCGGATCGATCGGCCCGTAGCCCCGCAGGGAGCCCGGCTCATTCGACTGGCCCAGCAGCGTCATCACCGGGACGGTCACGTGCACCTGCGGCACGATCGTCAGCGCACCCCAGGTACGGCGATCCCGATCCAGGACCTGCCAATCCGTCGCCTCCGGCAGCACGTTCAGGAGCAGGTCCATCGCGACATCAGCACGCAGCTGGCCGATGCACCGGTCCTCGCCCTCCTCACCGTGCAGGGCGATCGCCGCCCGGGTCAGCCGGTCACGGATCGCGACGGCCTCCACCGCCGGGAGGTACATGTGGAGCCAGGCCATGCCGTTGGCACCGGGCTCCAGGGTCACATCCCGCTCCGCACGCGCCCTCGTGTGCCGCTCCACCATCTCATCGGGGTTCATCCGATCCACCAGCCGGCGCACGCGATCCTTCGCCTGCCCGATGCCCGCCCCCGTGATCAGCCGGATCGCCTCCACCTCGAACTCGCCGACGAACTCGGCACCGACCTGCTTCGCCCCATCGACGAGCACCTCGACATGCGACCACGGCAGCGTCCCCTCGAGCAGCTTCGCCGTCGTCGCCGCGAGCCCCTGATCCAGCGCCAGCGACGTCGACAGCATCCGCTCCGCCGCCGCCAACGACACCCCGGAGATCATCGCCACCTCACGCAGCACCGCCTCGTCATCGGTGCTGCTCGTCCGACGGCGACCCCACACCTGCGCGAGCACCCGCGCGCGCTCCAGGTCCAAGGCGGCACGAGTCCGGTGCAGCACCTCGACCGAATCCAGCAGCTCCCAATCGGACGCATCCAGCGGAGTCGATGCAGCGGCCGGCTCCAGGTGCGCAAGCCACGCGCTGACGTCACGATGCGCCGGGAGCCCCTGCTCCTCCGGCTGCTCGACGTCCTCCGCCATGCGCCGACACTACCACAACAATCGAACACACATTCGAAGGTTGTGGAGAACTCAGACCCCCGCGCGCACCTTCTCGACCGCCGCCTCGATGCGCCGCTGCCGCGTGTCAGCCGCCTTCGCGCCCTCGATCGACGTCACATGCGCCTTCCGATGGCTGGGCGCGAGGCGACCGAAGGCCTCGGTCATCCCTGCCGCCTCGAGCGCGGCCGCGAAGTCCGCGGGCACCGCGATCTCTCGTGGAGCGGTGTCGAGCGCGAGCTCCACGTCGATCGGGTCGTCGCCGGCGATGCCGCTCGCAGCGCGGTGCTCGGAGGAGAAGGGGATGAGCGCCTTGCCGCCCATGATGCCGACCGTGCTGCGGTACCGGTAGCCGTTCACCGCGACCTCGACGGCCGGGCGGCGGCCGCCACCCAGTGCCTCGAGCACGTCGTCCGGTACCGGCACGCCGGTGTTCCGGCCGATGAGATGCATGCGGGTCGAGTAGCGCTGAGGATCGGCCATGGGCCGATGCTGCCAGGACCGGGCGCGACACGGAAGCAGGGTCGAGGTGGTGACTCGAAGGTGTGTTCGATTACGCTTCCGGCCGTGGTGGAGTGGCATCCCCGGCGTCTGGTCCGGCCGGTCGAGTGGGTGCTCACCGTCCCGGGGCACCCCGAGCCGGTCGCCGTGATCCGCCGGCTCAAGCTCGCGGGACGGGTGACGTTCCGGGCCGTGACCTGGGCGCCGAAGTCGGGCGGTCGCGAGCTGATCGGGTACTACCCCGACGGGGACAGCGCGGCGACCGCGGCATGGCGGCGCTACGTCGAGCAGAACCAGCAGCAGCACGAGCGCGCCAGCCGCACGCACGGCGGCGCCGAGCGCGGCTGAACCCGGCGGTCAGCGCCGGCGCCGTGACCGGACGCGTCGCAGCACCCACCAGAGCCAGATCAGGTAGGCGATCACCACCATCGCGGTGAAGCCGCCCTTCAACGTGAGGATCGCCGCCACGAAGAGCACCGTGATCAGCACGGCCGAGAGCACGGCCCAGAGCACCGCCATGCGGTTCGGCGGCGGTTCCGGCCGGCGAGTGCGGACGCGGATGGGCGCGTCAGGCACGGATCCCTTCCGACCGTCGGAGGCGGATCGCGCTCCAGATCCCCAGGACGAGCAGCGCCATGCCGGCACCCTCGGCGGCACCGACGACCGTGTCCGTGAACCAGTGCGCGCCGATCACCACGCGACTCACGGCGACGAGCGCCACATACACCGCGCCTGCGACGCGCGCCCAGCGCCGACGGACGAGGAATCCGCCGAAGGTCGCGATCACCGCGGCGTTCGCCGTGTGCCCCGACGGGAACGAGCCGAGGCCCTCGAAGAAGGCGAGCACCGGGCCGGGACGCTGCACGACCGTCTTCATGGCGATGACATGCACGGCGCTGGCGACGGAGGCGAGTCCGAAGGCGAGCCCCGGGGCGAGGCCCCACCGCACCACGATCGCGACTCCGAGCGCCACCGCGACCACGATGCTGACGGGCTGCTGCCCGATCACGGCCAGCACCTGCGACACGGCGTCGATCGGTCCCACCGACTGCAACGACTCGAGCACCGACCGGGCGGCCGAGTCGAGCGGGATGCCGGGCACTCCCCCGAGGCGCGAGACCGCGGCGCCGGCGAGCCAGCAGCCCGCGAGCAGGCCGGCACCCGTGATCGTCGCGACCTTCGCGGCGCGCGACGAGAGCCACTGCACCGGCGCGGGGATCACCGCCGCAGCGTACCGGCCGGACGCCGCCGACCCCGGGCGCCGCCCCCAGCGCTCACGCTCCGCATCCCAGGAGGCGGTGATGCCACCACCCGACCGCTCATAGGAATCGCATGGACGACGCAATGACGTTCCTCGAACGGGGGGCGTGCAATGCTTCCCATGAACGAGAACGAGGGACAGGACGCGGACGGCGTCGAGATCTTCAGGTCCTCCAGCGAGGACGAGCCGGGCGAGCGGAGCACCAGCAGCCCCTTCACCGCCGAGGCCGATGCGGCCGCTGCGCAGGAGCCGCACATCGGGGACGCTCCCGTGGCGCCGAAGCCCCGGTCGCGTGCCAGGCAGGTCGTCGGATTCGGCGTCGCTGCGGTCGTGCTCCTCGGCGTCGGTGCCGGTGGCGGCGCGCTCGCCGTCGAGCGCTTCCAGGCCTCCGAGCAGGCCACCGCGGCCCACGGCACCAACGGCTTCGGCCAGACGCAGACGGGGTCGGGCTCGACCGGATCCTCGGGCTCCTCGGGCTCGAGCAGCGGCAACGGCTTCGACCCGAACAACGGCACCTTCGGCGGGTTCGGCTTCGGATCCGGCCCCGGATCCAGCGGCGGCTCCAGCTCGAGCGGGGGGTTCGGTTCCCAGGGCTCCACCTCGGACTCCGGCGGCACGACGGCGACTGCAGCGCAGCAGGTCGGCGTCGTCACGATCGTCTCCGATCTCGGGTACCAGTCCGGCGAGGCGGCGGGCACGGGCATCGTGCTCACCTCATCCGGCAAGATCCTCACCAACAACCACGTCATCGCCGGCTCGACCGCGATCAAGGTGACCGTCGAGTCGACGGGCAGGACCTACACGGCGAACGTCGTCGGCACCGACGCCTCGGATGACGTCGCCGTGCTGCAGCTGAAGGACGCGTCCGGCCTGACGACCGCGAAGCTCGCGGGCACCCCTGCCGCGGTCGGCGACAAGGTCACCGCGGTCGGCAACGCCGGCGGCACCGGCACGCTCTCCCAGGCGAGCGGGTCCGTGACCGACCTCGACCAGTCGATCACCACCCAGGCGGAGGGCTCGGCCGCATCCGAGGACCTCACCGGCCTCATCGAGACCGACGCCGGCATCGTGGCGGGCGACTCGGGCGGACCGCTCGAGAACAGCAACGGCGCCGTGGTCGGCATCGACACCGCCGCCAGCTCCGGCACCGCCCAGGTCCAGGGCTACGCCATCCCGATCAGCACCGCGGTGCAGATCGCCGGCGCGATCACCTCCGGTAGCACGAGCAGCAGGATCACCCTCGGCTACCCGGCCTTCCTCGGCATCGAGGTCGACCCGAGCGCCTCGGTGCAAGGCGCGGGTGTGGCGCAGGCCCTGAACGGCACGCCCGCCGCATCCGCCGGCATCACCGCAGGTGACGTCATCACCGCGGTCGACGGCAAGACGGTCGGCTCGGCGTCCGCGCTGACGGCCCTGCTGAAGAGCTACTCCCCCGGCGACTCGGTGAAGGTCGCCTTCACCGACCAGTCCGGCGCCTCGCACACCGTGACCGTCACCCTGACGGCCGGGCCCGCGAACTGATGACCGATCCCGAGGACACGGCCCGGCGCTCCGCTGACGCGAAGCGCTGGGCCGCTGCCCATGCCGACGACCTTCTCGGTCACCCTCTCGCCGACGTCCAGCAGGCCGTCCAGGCCGCCGGGCTGCGGATGAAGGTCGTGCATCCCCCCGGCGCGACGACGCTGGAGTACGGCATCGGCCGCATCACGGTCGAGGTCGACGCGCATGACCGCGTCACCGGCCTGCGCGCCGGCTGACGAACCGCATCCGTCCCGGATGCATGCGGATGTGCCGGATGCACCCGGATCCGGGCCTGTGAGGTCCCGTTCAATCCCGACGCATGCACCCGGGACGGCCGTTGCCAGCGGGGCCGCAGAGCCTCGAACGACCAGCCGCGGAGCGGGTTCACCGGTCGTCGCCGTTCGCGAGCGCGACGAGGATGGCCGCGAGGTCGGCCGTGCGGCTGAGGTACGCGGAGTGGCTCGCCTCGAGCTCGATCACGGTCCCACAGCGCTCCGCCATCCGCCGCTGGACGGCCGGCGCGACCGTGCGGTCCTCGGTGCAGACCACGTAGGTCGACGGGGTATCGCGCCAGGCGGTCCTCGTCGGTGACCCGCGGCCCGATCGGCCCGACTGCGGGACGAGCAGCGACCGTGCCCACGCCTGCTGCTCCGGCGTGCAGTCGGCGTACAGGTGCTCGTCCGCGAGCTCGGGTCGCACCTCCGTCGATCCGTCGTCGAGCACCCGCAGCGCTGCGTTGATGAGCCCGTCGCGCCCGTTCAGGGAGACGCTGCTCTCGCCCAGGTCGGGCACGAAGCCGGCGAGGTAGACGAGGTGCGCCGCTCCGGTGACATCGGTGATCACCGCACCGCCGTAGGAGTGGCCGAGCAGCACCGGCGGTACGGACCGGACGTCGACCACCTCCTGCACCGCCGCGACATCCGCCTCGAAGGAGCCGCGGTGCAGCCGCGGTGCCGTGACGGCGAGGCCGGCTGCGGCGAGCGCCTCGGCGAGCGGGGCGAAGTGCTCGGGCTGGTGCCACAGCCCGTGCACGAGGATGACGGGCCGCAGTGCCATGCCCGAACGATACCGAGCGGGCGGTCAGTGGCCCGTCGCCACGAGCGACAGCACCTCCCCGCGCCAACGGCGCCGCAGCCAGCGGTCGTGGCTCGCGATCACGAAGGCCCCCGCATGGCGGTCGAGCGCCGTTTCCAGGTCCTCCGCGAGGGCGAGCGACAGGTGGTTCGTCGGCTCGTCGAGCAGCAGCACGTGCGGCGGATCGGCGATCACCAGGGCGAGAGCGAGGCGACGCTGCTGGCCGACGCTCAACGCCCCGACCGGGCGGTCGAGGTCGCGAGGCGCGATGAGCCCGAGCGAACGCAGCGGGATGGACGTGGCCCGCTCCTCCCCCAGCACCGCCTCGTAGATGCCGAGCGGCGACCGCTGCGGATCCGGGAACACGACGTCCTGCTGCAGCAGCCCAGTGCGGATGCCCGGGGCGCGGGAGGCGGATCCGCCCGTCGGGGCGAGCTCACCGGCCAGCACGCCGAGCAGCGTCGACTTGCCGGACCCGTTGCCGCCGGTCACGAGGAGCCGCGTCGCGGCGGCCACCGCGAGGTCCGTCGGCGCCAGGCGACCCGCGACGGACATCGCGGACGCGACGAGCAGCGGCCCGTCGACGCCCGTGCCCGGCGCCGGCGGGAGGCCGGCGAACGCCAGGAGCGCCGGCGGCTTGCGGACCTGCTCGCGCTCGAGCCCCTCGAGTCGCACGGTCGCGTTGCGGACGCGCCGCGCCGTCACCTTCGCATCCCGGTCGGCGTAGAACTTCTTGGCGCCCTTGCCCTCCGTCCGCGGCGTCGACTTCCGGTTCGTGGTCCTCGCCGTGACGGCCGCCTCGTGGCGCAGCGCCGACAGCTCCTCCTGCTCCGCGGCGAAGCGCTGCTCCCACCGTTCCCGCTCGGCGCGGCGCTGCTGCAGGTGGTCGCTGTAGTTCCCCCGCGTCGAGCGAACGCCGTAGCCGGCGCCGCCGTCGTCCGCGGCGACCACCGCGGCGTACGCCATCGGCGCCGGGTCGAGGTCGACGATGCGCGTCGCGACGGAGTCGAGGAAGGCGCGGTCGTGGCTGGCGAACAGCACGGGGCCGCTCCATCCGCCGAGCGTCCCGGCGAGGAAGTCGATGGCGTCGTCGTCGAGGTGGTTGGTCGGCTCATCGAGGAGCAGTGCGGTCGGATGCGCGAGCAGCAGGGCCGCGAGCGCGAGCCGCGAGCGCTGCCCGCCCGAGAGCGCGCCCACGGTCCGCTGGCCGGGGATCGCGGCGAGGCCGAGGCCGGCGAGGACCTCGCCGCGACGGCTGGAGACCGTCCACACCTCGAGCCGATCGGCCTCGGCGAGCGCCGCGGCCAGCCGGTTCCCGGCACCGGGCACCTCGGCGGCGACCGCGGCCGACGCCTGCTCCACCTCCCGCTCGGCCGTGACGGCCTCGGCGAGCGCCGCATCGATCACCGAGTCGACGGTGTCGTCGGGGCGGAAGGAGGGCTCCTGCTCGAGCAGGCCGGTCGCGGGCGGCCGGACGACGACGCCCACATCCGGTTCGAGCCGACCTGCAGCGATCCGCAGCAGCGTCGACTTGCCGGATCCGTTCTCGCCGATCAGCCCGACCGGTGCCGCCGGCCCGGCGACCAACGAGACGTCGGTCAGCACCCGCCGGTCGGCGTGGAGGCGGCTCACCCCCTCGATGCGCAGCTGGTCGGCCGCGGCGTGCAGCGAGGTGGGCAGGACGGAGGTGCGAGCCATGACGGCTCCTCTCGAGGGGTCGCGGAGTCCCGCCGGGCGGATGCCGTGCGCGCGAGCAGCGACCCTTCGATGCGGGCGGTGGACTGCTCGACGGTCGACGGCGCCTCGGGCGCGGGACCGGATCGAGTGTCAGTGCCTCACCCCTGGACGGTAACCGCTGCTCTGCGGATGCGGCAAGGCCCTGCTGCGACGATCGGGGCATGTCGACGTCCAACCAGGGGTACGGCCCCGACCACGAGACCGGCCTCGCGCTCGGCCTCCACCACGTGATGCTCGCGATCCCGCGCGGATCCGAGGATGCGGTCCGTCCCTTCTATCTCGGCGCGCTCGGGATGGTGGAGCTCGTGAAGCCGCCGGTGCTGGCCGCGCGCGGCGGCCTGTGGGCCCGCGGCGACGGACTCGAGGTCCACCTCGGTGTCGAGGACGACTTCCGGCCGGCTCGGAAGGCGCATCCGGGCATCCGCGTCGGCGACCTCGACGCGCTGGCGGCGCGGTTCGCCGAGCACGGGGTCGACGTGCGGTGGGACACCGAGGCGTTCCCCGGCCACCGTCGGTTCTACGCCGACGACCCGGTCGGCAACCGACTCGAGTTCATCCAGCCGGACGCGTCGATCCCGTCCTGGTAGGCGACCCGGAGCGAGCCTGCAGCGGTTGGGCGTACGGTCTGGACCGGCAGAAGACGCCGCGCGTGCCCGCTGCGTGCGGCCTGAGATCGATTCGACCGATGGAGCCCCGGTGACCTCGACCACCCCCACCGACACGACCGGCACGAACGGCCCGGTCGACCCCACCACGACCGACGCCTGGTCGGCCCTCGGCCGCGTGCAGCAGGGCTTTCAGCCCGACCTGCGCGGCTGGTTCGCGGACGACCCGGGCCGCGCCGAGCGGTACACGTTCCAGGCGGCCGACCTCACGGTCGACCTGTCGAAGAACCTGCTCACCGACGAGATCCTGCAGGCGCTGCTGCAGCTCGCGAAGGACGTCGACGTCCCCGGTCGATACCGGGCGATGCTCTCCGGCGAGCACATCAACGTCACCGAGGACCGCTCTGTGCTGCACACCGCGCTGCGCCGGCCCGAGACGGGCGGCGTCGAGCCGCCGCGGCCGTTCGAGGTCGACGGGCAGGACATCGACCGGGACGTGCACGCCGTGCTCGCGAAGATGGCCGGCTTCGCGAACGCCGTCCGCTCCGGCAGCTGGACCGGCGTGACCGGCAAGCGCGTCGCCACGGTCGTGAACATCGGCATCGGCGGATCCGACCTCGGTCCCGTGATGGTCTACGAGGCGCTGAAGCCGTATGTGCAGGAGGGCCTGGAGGTCCGCTTCGTCTCGAACATCGACCCGTCGGACGTCTACGAGAAGACGCACGACCTCGACCCCGAGACGACGCTCTTCATCGTCGCGTCGAAGACGTTCGGCACCCTCGAGACGCTCACCAACGCGCGGCTCGCCCGCCAGTGGCTGTGGGACGGGCTGGCGAAGACCGGCGCGATCGAGGACACCGACGAGTCCCGCACGGGCGCCGTCAGCAAGCACTTCGTCGCCGTCTCGACCGCCCTCGACAAGGTGAAGGCGTTCGGCATCGACCCCGAGAACGCCTTCGGCTTCTGGGACTGGGTGGGCGGCCGCTACTCCGTCGACTCCGCGATCGGCACCTCGGTGGCCATCGCCATCGGCCCGGACCGGTTCGCCGAGTTCCTCGCGGGCTTCGCGCGCGTAGACGAGCACATGCGCACCGCGCCGCTCGAGCAGAACGTGCCCGTGCTGATGGGCCTGCTGAACGTCTGGTACACGAACTTCCTCGACGCGCAGACGCACGCCGTGCTGCCGTACACGCAGTACCTGCACCGCTTCCCCGCCTACCTGCAGCAGCTCACGATGGAGTCGAACGGCAAGTCGGTGCGGTGGGACGGCTCCCCCGTCGTCACCGACACCGGCGAGGTCTTCTGGGGCGAGCCGGGCACGAACGGCCAGCACGCGTTCTACCAGCTGATCCACCAGGGCACCCGGCTCATCCCGGCCGACTTCATCACGGTCGCGAACCCGCCGCATCCGCTGAAGGACCAGGTCGGCGACGGCGGCGCCGTGCAGCCCGGCACCGACGTGCACGCCCTGTTCCTCGCGAACTTCTTCGCGCAGACGAAGGCGCTCGCGTTCGGCAAGACGGCCGACGAGGTGCGTGCCGAGGGCACCGCCGAGAAGGTCGTCACCGCGCGGGTGTTCAGCGGCAACCGGCCGACCACGTCCATCATCGCGCCGGCGCTCACGCCGTCGGTGGTCGGGCAGCTGATCGCGCTCTACGAGCACATCGTCTTCACCGAGGGCACCGTCTGGGGCATCGACTCGTTCGACCAGTGGGGGGTCGAGCTCGGCAAGAAGCTGGCGCAGGAGATCACCCCGGCCGTCACCGGCGACGCGGATGCGCTGGAGCAGCAGGACCCGTCGACGAAGTCCCTCATCCGCCGCTACCTGGAGCTGCGCGAGTAGGCGCCGCCGCCCCGCGCTCGACGCGATTCCGGGCGGCTTCCGTCATCCCGGGCGTCTTTTCACGCCCGGATCGTCGGAAGTCGCCCGGATCCGCGTGCGGTGTGACGGTCTTGAAGAGTCCTCATGCAGGATCGGATGACGGATGCGCCGGCGGGTTCCGGGCTGGATCATCCCGACCCGTCGGTACGGATGAAGGCCGCGCTGTGGGCGGGCATGCACAGCGCGACCGTGCCGATCGAGGCGCTGATCGACCGCTGCGCGGTGGAGCCGGACTTCTTCGTCCGGGACATGCTGACCTGGGCGCTGACCCGCCATCCCGCCGACGACGTGGTGCCTCGGCTGCTCGCGGAGCTCGGATCAACGGTGCCGCAGGCGCGAAGCCAGGCGCTGCACACGCTGTCGAAGCTCGGCGATCGGCGCGCCTGGCCGTCGGTGTCCGGCGGGCTGCTGCACGACAGCGACGACGAGGTGGCGCGAAGCGCGTGGCGCGCCGCGGTCGCCCTCGTTCCGGCCGGGAGCGAGGAGGTGCTCGCGCGGGAGCTCGCCCGACACCTCGGCCGCGGGGATCAGGATCTGCAACGCAGCCTGAGCCGTGCGCTCGTCGCGCTCGGCGAGGCATCCGCTCCGCCGCTGGCTGCTGCTGCGGCAACCGGCTCGATCGAGGCCCGAGCACACGCCATGGCGACGCAACGGCTGCTCGAGGACCCCGAGAGCGGCTTCATCCCCCTGCTGGACGAAGCGAAGCGTGCCGCGATCCTCGGCCGCGGCCCCATCCCGGGGACGACGTGCTGATCGGCGAGGTCGCTCAGCGCTCGGCGTGAGCGGCCGGATGCGCCGGCACGACGACGCACGCGGGCTCGTGACGGCATCCGCACGCACCGACACCGGGCGTCGCGCCCGAGTCGTCGGCGCCGCCCGTTCATCTCATCCCTCGGCGGGCTCCACCGGTTGGCGCAGGACGGTCCGCAGGTGCTCAGGAGCGCTGCGGCGCGGATCCCCCAGGTAGATCTCGTGGTGACGGCCGCGCGGCCGGCAGCCGGCCTCGGCGATCGCCGCGTGCAGCCGCGCGATGGTGGGCGCCTCCTCGCCGTACGGGCCGACGTGCAGGATCTGCGCGCAGCGTCCCTCCGTCCACCGGATGTACCGCACCGAATCCAGCGCGGGGACGCGCTTCGCGCGAGCCGGATGCAGGGCTTGCGCCACGAGCCGCGCGTCGATCGGCTCCGGCTGCGCGATCATCGCCTGCCAGCGCCACGTGGCCGGATCACCCGCCATGGTGGCGGTCGCGCCGGCCGCCGCCGCGCGGACGAGCCGCTGCTGGTCCTCATCGTCGGTCCACCAGAGCGCCTCGAGCGGCCGCACCTTCGGCGCCGTCCCCTGCTGCTGCTTCAGGAGGCGGTGCACCGAGTAGCTCACGGTGTAGAGGGCACTCACCGCTTCGGCGAACGCGGCGGCGCGCGGGGCGCCGCGCCCGGTGACGCTCAGGAAGGCGAGTTCGGGCAGGTCGATGAAGTCGACCAGGGCCGGCCGGCTCGAGTCGAGGGGTGTCGCCGTCATGCTCATGCGCGCCAGCATGCGCACGGCGCGTGTCCGCGGACAGGGCCGATCGGCCCTGTCACGGAACGGGCGAGGGACTTACGCCCCTTCTCCGATCCGAGCCTCGACCGGACGCTCGGCATCGCGGCCCTCCGGTCGCTCCCTGGCCGGCCGGTCGCGGGATCGGCACGACGAGCAGGAGACGCGATGAAAGCGCTGGTCTACAAGGGGCCCGGTCAGAAGGCGTGGGAGGACGTCCCCGACCCGGTGATCCAGCATCCGACGGACGTGATCGTGAAGATCGACGCCACCACCATCTGCGGCACCGACCTGCACATCCTGAAGGGCGACGTGCCTGCCGTGACACCGGGGCGGATCCTCGGCCACGAAGGGGTCGGGACGATCACCGAGATCGGCGACGCCGTCACCACGCTCCGGGTCGGCGACCAGGTGATCATCTCCTGCATCTCCGCCGACGGGAAGTGCGACTACTGCAAGCAGGGGGTGTTCTCGCACTGCCTCGGGGATGAGGGCCGGTCGGGCATCGGTTGGATCCTCGGACACCTGATCGACGGCACGCAGGCGGAGTACGTGCGCATCCCGTATGCGGAGACGTCGCTGCACCCGCTGCCGCCGACGGTCACGCCGCAGCAGGGGACGCTGCTGTCGGACATCCTCCCGACGGGCCACGAGATCGGGGTGCGCTACGGGCAGGTGAAGGCCGGCGACGTGGTCGCGGTGGTCGGCGCCGGCCCTGTCGGCCTCGCGGCCATCGCGACCGCCGGACTGTACGGCCCGTCGCGGGTCGTCTCGATCGACGTCGACGCGAACCGCGTCGAGCAGGCGAAGCGGTTCGGCGCCTCGGACGGCGTGCTCTCGAGCGACCCGGACTGGAAGGACCAGGTGCTGGCCCTGACGGACGGCCTCGGCGTCGACGTGGCGATCGAGGCGGTCGGCGTACCGGACACGTTCCGGATGTGCCTCGACATCGTGCGGCCGGCGGGCCACGTGGCGAACGTGGGCGTGCACGGCAAGCCCGTCGAGATGCCGCTGCAGGACCTCTGGATCTCGAACATCGTCATCAGCATGGGGCTCGTGAACACCGACACGGCCCGCACGCTCCTGAAGCTGATGGCGCAGCACCGGATCCCGGTGGACGAGTTCATCAGCCACACGTTCGCGCTCGGCGACATCCTCGAGGCGTACGACGTGTTCGGCAGGGCCGCGGAGACGAAGGCGCTGAAGGTCATCCTGAACGCGTGACCACGCCGGGCCCGGCCCCGCGACGGGGGTCGGGTCCCGCTTCTGTCGGGCTGACAGGATTTGAACCTGCGACCCCGTGACCCCCAGTCACGTGCGCTACCAAACTGCGCCACAGCCCGTGGCGACTCGCGGAGGGTGGAGCCCCCGCGAGCCTCCGACAGTGTAGCCGGGCCGGAGGCCCATCCGAGACGGGGGCGCCCCCATCCGCTCGATCCATGCTGCGCGGATGAACCGGCGCGTGCCTTCGCGCGTCATCCTCGATGAGGGGGCTTCGCCGGCGCGCCGGACCACACCGACGGCGCGCCTGCTCCGAACCCCTCCCGACGAAGGAACGGCGATGAAGGTGCTGGTGGCGACCCGACGGTCGCAGGGTGAGCGGGAGCTCGACGTGGACGACTGCGTCGAGGGCGAGCTGGTGTGGATCGCCGAGCCGTGCGGGCGGGGCCTGGAGCCGGAGGAGCACTACTGCACCTGCTCCATCATGTTCGTCGGCGTCGCATCGTTCGGCATGACGACGACGGCCGAGGTGGTCGAGCTCGAGGCGATGACGCCCGAGCGCTACGCGGACGCGGTGCAGGATGCGCTGCGCGGCCTGCCGAGCGGGGTGCGCGGCCTCAACGCGACGGCCGAGGGGCTCGCGCAGATCGCGGAGGAGCTGCCGGTCGGCACGATCCTCGAGCGCTACAACGCGTGGCTGCAGCCGCGGTACGAGCCCGGCACCGACCGCCTCAACCCGTCCATCCTCGGGCTGCCGGAGACCCCCGGACACTCGACTTCCGGCTAGGAGCACACTGGCCCCGTGACGGACACGGAGTCGGGCGCCACCACGGTCGCGATCTCGGGCGGCGGCCCGGCGGGCGTGATGCTCGGGCTGCTGCTCGCCCGGCAGGGCGTCGAGGTGACGGTGCTCGAGAAGCACGCCGACTTCCTCCGCGACTTCCGCGGCGACACCGTGCATCCGTCGACGCAGGTGATCCTCGACCAGCTCGGCCTGCTCGCGGAGTTCGACACCATCGCGCGCGGCCGGATGACCGCCATCGACTTCGGGACCACCGACGGCCCGCTCGTGCACCAACCGCTCGACGAGGTGAACCCCCGCCATCCGTTCCACGAGGTGGCGCTCGCGCCGCAGTGGGACCTGCTCGACCTGCTGGTGCGGCACGCGCGCACCTACCCGACCTTCCGACTGGAGATGGAGGCGGAGACCGTGAGCGTGGTCCGCTCCCCCACCGGCCCGGTGCGGGGCATCCGCTACCGCAAGGACGGCCAGGAGCACGAGCTGCGAGCCGTGCTCACCGTCGACGCCGAGGGCCGCGGGTCACGCCTCCGCTCGGAGCTGCGCACCGAGGTGCTCGACCTCGGCTCCGCGATCGACGTGGAGTGGTTCCGCATCCCGCGCGTCGAGGGCGACCCGGCGGAGCTGCGCGGCGTGCTCGGCCGCGGCGGCGCCGCGGTCGCGATCAACCGTGCCGACTACTGGCAGGTGGCCTTCATCGTCGCGAAGGGCGCCGACGCCGGCATCCGCGCCGCCGGGCTCGAGGCCTTCCGCAAGCGCGTCGGCGGCGTCGCGCCGTGGATGCGGGACCGGCTCCCGGCGGTGACCGACTGGGGCGACGTGAAGCTGCTGTCGGTCGGCGTCGAGCGGTTGAAGCGCTGGTCCGCGCCCGGAGTCCTCGCGATCGGGGACGCCGCGCACACCATGTCGCCGATGGGCGGCATCGGCATCAACCTCGCGATCGGGGACGCGGTCGCGACCGCGAACCTGCTCGGCGCCGACCTGCTGGCCGCGCAGGCGGATCCGCGGCGCTTCGAGCGCACGCTGAACCCCGCGATCGTCGACCGCGTCGAGCGACGACGGCGCCTGCCCGCTGAGGTGACCCAGCGGATCCAGGTGGCGGCGCAGAACCGGATCATCGCGATGACCCGGATCGACGCCGGGCGATCGCTGCAACCGCCGGCACCCGTCCGGGCCCTGCTCGCCGGTCCCGTCTCGCGGCTGCTGCCGCGGATCTTCGTCTACGGCATCCGCCCCGAGCTGATCGCCGGCTGACGCCCGGACGAAAGCGGGCGACTTCCGACAATCGGGGCGCGTTAAGACGCCCGGGATGTCGGAAGTCGCCCGGATTCCGTCAAGGGGAGGGGCTAGACCGCGGCCTCGAGCTCCGCGACCTCGTCGGGCGAGAGCTGCAGCTCGGCGGACCGCATGTTGTCCTCGAGGTGCGCCACCGACGAGGTGCCGGGGATCGGCAGCATCACCGGCGAGCGGTGCAGCAGCCAGGCGAGCGCCAGCTGCGACGGCGAAGCGTCGTGCTGCTTCGCGAGCTGGTCGAGCTTGCCGCCCTCCTTCGCGAGCTTCCCGGTGGCGAGCGGGAACCACGGGATGAACCCGATGCCGTTCGCCTCGGAGTACTCGAGCAGCGGCTCGGCGTCCCGCTTGGCGAGGTTGTAGAGGTTCTGCACCGAGACGATCGTCGCGATCTTCTGCGCGGCCTGCAGCTCCTCGACGCTCACCTCTGAGAGGCCGATGTGGCGGATCTTGCCCTCGTCCTGCAGCTTCTTCAGCTCGCCGATCTGGTCCTCGAGCGGCACCTTCGGGTCGATGCGGTGCAGCTGGAAGAGGTCGATCACGTCCAGCTTCAGCCGGCGCAGGCTCATCAGCGCCTCCTGGCGCAGGTACTCGGGGCGGCCGACGGGCGGCCAGACGTTCGGGCCGGTGCGGGTCAGGCCGGCCTTGGTCGCGATGAGGAGCCCGTCCTTGTAGGGGTGCAGCGCCTCCGCGATGAGCTCCTCGGCGACGTAGGGGCCGTAGGAGTCC
Organism: Amnibacterium sp.; assembly: GCF_036559085.1. Taxonomy (GTDB): domain Bacteria; phylum Actinomycetota; class Actinomycetes; order Actinomycetales; family Microbacteriaceae; genus Amnibacterium. The sequence goes on along the minus strand of NZ_DATBTU010000062.1, from coordinate 22,490 downwards.
GCGGTGTCGATGAAGTCGACGCCGAGCTCGACCGCGCGCCGCAGCACGCGCTTCGCCTCGTCGACATCCTTCGGCGGTCCCCAGACGCCGGGGCCGGTCAGCTGCATGCTGCCGAAGCCGAGGCGGTGGATGGGAAGGTCGCCGAGCGAGAAGGTGTCCGGGATGGTTGTCGTGTCAGTCACGATCCCTCAGCCTGCGCCCCGAGTCTGGACGCGCCGTGAGCGGACAGGGGCGGCGGACAGCAGGACCCGCCCGGCCGAGGCCGAGCGGGTCCTGTTCGTGCGTGGAAGGGGTCAGGCCTCGACGGAAGCGGAGTCCTGGGACTCCATCTGGGCCTGCTGGGCGGCCCACTGCTCGCGCACGGCGTCCATGTCGAGGGCCTGCACCTGCTCGATCAGCGACTCGAGCGCCTGCCCGGGCAGCGCGCCCGGCTGACCGAAGACGGGGATGCCGTCCCGGTAGACGACGAGCGTGGGGATCGACGTGATGCCGTACATGCCGGCCAGCTGCTGCTGGTCCTCGGTGTCGACCTTCGCGTAGGTGATGTCGGGGTGCTGCTCGCTCGACTGCTCGAAGACAGGGGCGAACTGGCGACAGGGGCCGCACCATGCGGCCCAGAAGTCGATGAGGACGGTGCCCTTCTCGACGGTCTCGTTGTGGTTCTCAAGCGTGAGGGTCTGAGTGGCCATGCGATATCCAACCGCGCACCGGGGGCTCGAATTCCCTGCGGATTCCGTGCGGTCCGCGCCCATCCGCGGTGGCTATCGTGCCGGACGTGAGCAGCATCGTGATCGTCGGCGGGCACGGCCGCGTCGGCCTCCTGACCGCATCCGCACTCGACAAGCAGGGGCACGTGGTCCGCTCCCTCATCCGCAGCGACGACCAGGGTGCGGAGATCGAGGCCACCGGCGCCGTGCCCTACCTGCTCGACATCGAGGGCAGCGACGCGGGCGACTTCGCCGACGCCTTCGACTCCTCGGACGCCGTCGTGTTCACCGCCGGGGGCGGCGCCGACGGCAACGCCGAGCGCAAGCGCACCGTCGACCTGGAGGGCTCCCTGAAGTCCATCGAGGCCGCGCAGCGGTCCGGCATCCGGCGCTTCGTGCAGATCTCCGCCATGGGCGTCGACGAGCCGCTGCCCGACGACACCGACCCCGTCTGGCGCGCCTACGTCGAGGCGAAGCGCGACGCCGACGCGGCGCTCCGCGCGAGCGACCTCGACTGGACGATCATCCGGCCCGGACGCCTCACCGACGGCCCGGCGACGGACGCCGTACGGATGGGGACGAGCCTGCCGTCCGGCGCGATCGCGCGCGCCGACGTCGCGGCCGTGATCGTCGCGGTGCTCGAGGACGACTCCACGATCGGCCTGCAGTTCGACCTCACGAGCGGCGACCAGAGCATCTCGGACGCGATCGCCTCCCTCTCCTGAGTCGACCGACGCCGGCTCAGCCGCCCCCGGCGCCGACGATCGCGAACAGGCCGCCCACGCTGACGGCCCACACGATCAGCACCGTGAGCGAGTCGACGCCCATCCGCAGGATCTGCTTGCGCGGCCGGAACAGCACGCCGAACAGGTACACGAGCGTGAGCACCATCGCCACCGCGGTGAGATAGACGTCGGCCTTGCCGGCCTGCGGGAGCGCGGCCTTGCCCGAGATCAGGGTGGCGACGAAGAACAGCACCGGCAGGAAGGCGTTGCCGCCGAAGATGTCCGAGATGGCCATCTGGTAGTCGCCGTTCCTCACCGCCGTCAGGCCGGTGGAGATCTCGGGCAGCGACGTCGCCAGGGCGAGCACCGTGGCGCCGAACAGGATCCCGGAGAGCCCGACCTGCTTCGACGCCGCGTCGCCCGACAGCTCGAGCGTCGCGCCCGCGACCAGCGTCAGGACGGCGGCGACGCCGAAGATGATCGCCGACTTCGCGGTGCTCGTGCCGCGCTGCTTCTCCTGCTGCTCCCGCTTGGTGCGGCTGCTGCCCTGCTGCTGGTCCTGGGAGTCCGGCGCCTTGCCGTTCTGGTGCCACGGCATCGACTTGCCCGCCCGGCGCTGCAGCAGGAGCCCGACGACCCAGGCGACCACGATCAGCACGCCCGCGGGCGTGAGGTGCAGGAAGATCAGCTGCTTCGGCAGCTGCGTGCCGACGACGGCGATGGCGAGCACTCCGATGACCACCGCGGCCTCGACGATGAGGGAGAGCGACGCGGCCAGGTAGGTCAGCGGCTTCCTCCCCGCGATGTCGAGGATCACGAGCACGACGGTCTGGATCCCGATGCCGCCGAGGATGTTGCCGATGGCGACGCTGAGGTGGCCGGAGATCGCGGCGCTCACGGTGATCGCGATCTCGGGCAGGTTCGTGGCGACGGCGAGGAGGATCGTGCCGCCGAGGGCCTCCCCGAGGTGCAGCCGCGTCGCGAGCACGTCGGTCTGCCGGCTGAGCTGCACGCCGGAGAGCCAGACGACGGCCGCGGCGACCACGAAGATCAGGAGCAGCAGCCAGATCGGTAGGGCGTTCACGGTTCTCCTGTTCCACGGGCTCCGGCGGCGGTGAGCCGCCGCAGCACGGCCTCCGGCCCCAGCCAGCCGGCGAGGCGTCCGGAGGAGTCGACGACCGGGACGCCACCGCGGTCGGCTGCGGCCAGCACCGTCTCCAGCACGGCTGCGAGCCGGTCGTCCACGCGGACCGGATCCGCGTCCTCGGCGAGCTCGGCGACCGTCTCAGGTCCTCCGTCGTCCTCGACCCCGAGGGCCTCGGAGACGGACCGCATCGTCACGACCCTCGCGATGGAGCCGTCAGGCCTGGCGACGGGAAGGGCCGGCCGGCCGGCGGCGAGGATCACGCTCGCGGCGGCCTTGGGGGTGTCGGTCGGATGCAGGACCGGCGGCGGCGGCGCCATCAGCGAGGCCACGACGCCCTCGAGTGCCGCGTTCGCGGGCGGCTCATCGAGGTCGATCCCGCGTCGGCGGAGCTTCAGCGTGTACACCGTGTCCGAGCCGAGCGCCCGCGACACGGCCGTCGACAGGATGATCGCGAGCAGGAGGGGCAGGATCACGCCGTAGTCGCCGGTGAGCTCGAAGAGCATGATCCCGGCCGTGATCGGCGCTCGCGTCGTTCCGGCGAGCACCGCACCCATCCCGACCACCGCGAAGACGGGCTCCTGCGGGGCGAGGCCGGGCACGACGAGTGCGACGACGGCGCCGAACGCGGCACCGAGCATCGCGCCGACGAACAGCGACGGCGCGAAGACGCCACCGGATCCGCCGACGCCGAGGGTCAGGCTCGTCGCGACCGTCTTGCCGACGAGCAGCAGGAGCAGGAAGCCGAGGGCGTACCCGCCACGGACGCCGATGTCGAGCACCGGGTAACCCACGCCGTAGAGCTGCGGGACGGCGAGCACGAGGGCGCCGATCAGGAGGCCGCCGACCACCGGGCGGGCCCAGTCGGGGCCGCGCCACACCCGGTCGCAGATGTCCTCGACGAGGTAGAGGAACCGGGTGAACCCCATCCCGACCGCCCCGGCGCCGAGCCCGAGCACGGCGATGGGCAGGTACTCCCACGCCGAGACGATCCCCACCGGGGGCAGCTGCAGGAACGCGCGATCGCCGAGCAGGGCACGGCCCACGATCGAAGCGGTGACCGAGGCGAGCACCACGACGCCGAACGATCGCGCCTTGAAGTCGCGCAGCAGCAGCTCGAGCGCGAAGAACACCCCCGCGATCGGCGCGTTGAACGTCGCCGCGATGCCGCCTGCGGCACCGCACGCGACCAGGGTCCGCATCCGCTCCTCCGGGCTGCGGGACAACCGCCCCGCCAGGGAGCCGAGGGCCGAGCCGATCTGGATGATCGGCCCCTCGCGGCCGACGGAACCGCCGGACCCGATGCACACGGCCGACGCGAACGCCTTCACGAGCGCCACGCGCGGGCGGATGCGGCCGCCGCGCCGCGCCACGGCGAGCATGACCTCGGGGACGCCGTGGCCACGGGCCTCCGGCGCGAACCGGGCGACGAGGGGCCCGTAGATCAGGCCGCCGATCACGGGGACCAGCAGCAGGAACCACGGCCCGAGCCCGGGCACGAAGGGGTTCGGCGGGCGGCCGACGACGCCCGCGTAGTCGGTGCGCCCGGTGAACAGGACGGTCGCGCCGACCACCAGCCAGCGGAACGCGACCGCGGCCAGCCCGGCGCCCGCACCCACGAGCACGGCGGGAAGCCCGAGGCGCAGCGCGGCCGAGAGGAGCGGCGGGTTCTCCGCGCCGCTCTCCCGCGTGGCCCGGGCCAGCGAACCGGTCAGCAGATCGCGGAAGCGCCTAGAACTCGACCCGATGTCAACCATTGCTGTACGCCAACCATACGCTGAGGATCCTTCCAGCACCCTGACCGCCTCCCCCGCGACGACGGAGACTGGATCGGCGGGGCAGCAGCGCCCGATCGCCCCGGATCGGAGGGGACATGGGCACGTTGCTCGGCGTCACCGGCGCCCAGGCGCTGGCGGTGGTGATCTCGGCCGTCGCCGTGTTCGCGACGCTCCTGCTCGTGGTCCGCCTGATCGGGGCGCGCGCGGCGGCGCGGCTGACGACCTCGGACCTCGCGGTGCTGCTGATCGTGGGCGCGGTCGCCGGCCGCGTGGTCCTCGGCACCGCGGTGACGCTGCTCGGCGGACTCATCGCGCTCGGCACCCTCATCGTGCTCCGCATGGGCGCGGGTCTCCTGCGTCGCCGCCGCGCGGGTCAGGTGCTCGTCACGGACCGGCCGCTGCTGCTGATGGCCGCGGGCCATCCGATCGACGACAACCTGCACCGCGCCCGGATCGGCCGCGAGGAGCTGCACGTCGCGCTGCGGATCTCGGGCGTGGCGACAACGGCCGAGGTGGCCTGCGCGGTGCTGGAGCCCACCGGGGCGATCAGCGTGACCCGGCGGGACGAGCGCAACCCGCTCGACCGGACCCTGTTCGCCGACGTACGCGGGATCGAGCTCGTCCCCGACGAGTACTTCGGCTGAACCGGCGCGGCGGCGTCAGGGGGTCGGCATGCCGCCGTTCACGTTGAGGGTCTCGCCGGAGACGTAGCTCGACTCGGCGCTCGCGAGGAACACGTAGGCGGGCGCGAGCTCGGCGGGCTGGCCCGGGCGGCCGAACGGCGTCTGCGTGCCGAAGCTCGACAGCGCCTCCTCGGGCTGGCCGCCGGCCTGCTGCAGCGGCGTCCAGATCGGGCCGGGCGCGATCGCGTTGACGCGGATGCCCTTCTCGGCCAGCTGCCCGGCGAGCGCCTTCGTGAAGGCGTTGATCGCGGCCTTCGTGCTGGCGTAGTCGACCAGGATCGGGCTCGGCTCGTAGGCCTGGATCGACGTCGTGTTGATGATCGTGCTGCCGGTGGGCATGTGCTGCACGGCCGCCTTGCAGAGCCAGAACATGGCGTACACGTTCGTCCTGTAGGTCTCGTCGAACTGGTCGGTGGTGATGTCGAGGATCGAGGACTGGTTCTGCTGCTTGCCGGCGACGTTCGCGAGCAGGTCGATCCCGCCGAGCTCGTCGACGGCGGTCTGCACGAGCTTGACGCAGTAGGCCTCGTCCTTCAGGTCGCCCGGGCACACGATCGCCTTCCGGCCCGCCTCCTCGACGAGCTTCACGACCTCCTGAGCGTCGTCCTCCTCCTCGGGCAGGTACGACAGCACCACGTCCGCACCCTCCCGGGCGAACGCGATCGCGGCCGCCCGCCCGATGCCGCTGTCCGCACCGGTCACGACGGCCTTGCGTCCCGTCAGCCGGCCGCTGCCGCGGTACGTGGACTCCCCCGCATCCGGCGTCGGATGCATCCGCTGCTCGAGGCCGGCCCCGGGCTGCTCCTGCTTCCAGCTGTCGTCGGGGGTCGGGTACTGCTTCGTCGGGTCCTGGAACGTGTACTGGTCGGTCACGCCGCACACCGTACGAACACCGCTGCCGAGAACCTCGAGTGTTCGCTGGACCTCCGGTGAGCGGTCAACCGAGCAGGTAGATGCGCGCCTCCCACGCCGCGAGCTCGAGCTCACCCGTGCGCAGCACGTCGTCGGGCCCCGGATGCGTGCCGAGCAGGAGGCGCGAACCGGTCCAGCCGTCGCCGAGCTCGAGCGCCCGCGGGCTACGGCTGCAGTTCGCGATCACGAGCATCCGCTGGGTGTCGGTCGAGCGGGTGTAGGCCCACAGGTCGGGGTCGTTCTCGAGCACGCCGGCGAAGTCGCCGTCGGCGAAGATCTCGTGCTCGTGCCGCAGCCGGATGAGGTCGCGGTGGTGCGCGAAGACGGAGGTGGGGTCGTCGACCTGCGCCGCGGCGTTCAGCCACGACCGGTTCGGGTTCACCGGGAACCAGGGCGTGCCGGTGGTGAAGCCCGCCTGCTCGGTCGCGTCCCACTGCATCGGTGTGCGGGCGTTGTCGCGCGCCACCCGCGCCATCGACCGCAGCTCGATGACCTGGTCGAGGCCCCGGGCCACCACGTCCTTCCAGCGGTTGACGGACTCCACGTCCGCGAACTGGTCGGGCGAGGTGAAGGGGAAGTCGGTCATCCCGAGCTCCTCCCCCTGGTACACGTACGGCGTGCCGCGCATGCCGTGCAGGATCGTGCCGAGCGCCTTGGCCGAGTCGGCCCAGTACTCGGGGGCGTCGTCGCCGAAGCGGGAGACCGCGCGGGGCTGGTCGTGGTTGTCCCAGTAGAGGCTGTTCCAGCCGCGCTCGGCGAGCGCCACCTGCCAGCGGTGCAGGCTCTGCTTCAGCCGCACCCGGTCGAGGCCGATGTAGTCCCACTTGTTGCCGCCGTGGTCGATGCTCACGTGCTCGAACTGGAAGACCATGTCGACCTCGCGGCGGGCGGGATCGGTGTACAGCACCGCCTCCTCGGTGGTGACGCCCGGCATCTCGCCGACGGTCAGGAACTTCCCCTCGCGTCCCCCGAACACCTCGCGGTGCATCTCGGCGAGGAACTCGTGGATGCGGGGCCCGTTCGCGAACAGCTCGAAGGCGTTCACGTAGTGCTCGCCGGCGACCGGGAGCGCATCCGGGAAGTCCTGCTGCTTCGAGATGAAGTTGATGACGTCCATCCGGAAGCCGTCGACGCCGCGGTCGAGCCACCAGCGCATCATCGAGTAGACGGCCTCGCGGACGTCCTCGTTCTCCCAGTTGAGATCGGGCTGCTTCCGGTGGAACAGGTGCAGGTAGTACTGGCCGGATGCGGGGTCGAGCTGCCAGGCGGAGCCGGAGAAGAAGGAGCCCCAGTTGTTCGGCTCGGCGCCGTCGCGGCCGTCCCGCCAGATGTACCAGTCGCGCTTCGGGTCCTCGCGGCCGGACGCCGACGCGACGAACCAGGGGTGCTCGTCTGAGGTGTGGTTGACGACCAGGTCCATCAGCAGCTTCATGCCGCGGTCGTGGAGGCCGGCGATGAGGGCGTCGAGCTGCTCGAGCGTGCCGAACATCGGGTCGACGTCCTGGTAGTCGCTGATGTCGTAGCCGTTGTCGGCCTGCGGCGAGCGGTAGATCGGCGACAGCCAGAGGACGTCGACGCCGAGGGCCTGCAGGTGGGCGAGGTGGGCGAGGACGCCGCCGAGGTCACCGAAGCCGTCGCCGGTGGAGTCCGCGAAGCTCCGCGGGTACACCTGGTAGACGACGGCCTGCTTCCACCACGCGTCGATGCGACTCACGCATCCATCCTGGCCGATCGGCTAGAGCGCGATCTCCAGCACGTGGTCGTGCTCGTACTCGTCGCCGAGCCTGAAGCGCTTCGACCCGACCTGCGCGAAGCCGTGCTTCTCGTAGAAGCGGATGGCCCGCGCGTTCGCGATGTTGGTGCCGAGCCACATGCCGGCGGCACCGCGCGCACGCGCCTCGTCGAGGGTGCGGGCGAGCAGTGCGGCGGCGGTGCCCCGGCCGTGGTCGTCGGCCCGCACGTAGCACTTGGAGAGCTCGCTCGTCGGGCGGATGCGGATCGCCTGCCGCACATCGGGATCGCTCGTCTCGGTGAGCACGAGCATCGTGTAGCCGCGGAGCGGCGATCCGTCGCCCGGGTCGTCGACGAGGATCACCCGCTCGGGATCCCCGATGTACTCGAGGAACCGCGGTGCGCTGAGGTTCGTGGCGATGAAGTCCCGGGTCGCGGCCTCCGTGGTCGTCGGCGGGCACGCGAGCGGGAAGGTGACCGCGGCCACCTCGGCGAGCGCCGCCGCATCCGCGGGCACGGCGAGGCGGACGGTCACGCCTCCACCGTATCGGCGGTGCGTGCTCCCGCTGTCGGAGGGGTGTGATCACCTTCCCTCCGTCCGTGCCGGACCGATGAGGAGGGCACATGGCCGAGAAGATGGGGATCGAGGAGCGGATCGCGCACTTCCTGCGCGTCTCGCAGGACGCCGCGGCGACGCAGGCGGAGCGCGACACGGCGGGGCAGGAGGCGGAGCGGCTCCTCGCGAAGCACGCGGTCGACCGACTCACGCTCGACGTCGACGGGGCGCGGCGGCCGGAGCACGAGCCGATCGAGACGGGATCGATCGTCGTCCCCGGCGGCAAGGGCACGGTCTCGGTCGACGTCGTGCTCGGGCTCAGCGCGGTGGCCAGGTCGCTCGGCCTCGTGCCGTACTACTCCGACCGGCGCTCGACGGATCCTTGGGTGCGGCAGGACGGCGAGGACCCGCACGTCGTGCTCAGCGTCACCGGCTTCCGGTCCGACGTGGCGCTCGCGCTGCCGCTGCTCGAGTCGCTGCACACGCAGGCGGTGCTCGCGATGCGGTCCTGGTGGCGGAGCGAGCCGCGACACCGGGGCATCCCGAGGTACGACGCGCACCTCGCACGCTGCGCCTTCGTCCAGTCGTTCGGCGTCGGTGCGGCCGAACGGCTGAAGACCGCCAGGGACGAGGCCGTCACCACGACCGGCACCGCGCTCGTCGTCGCCTCCCGCGACGCGGAGGTGCGCGACTGGGTCGAGACGAACGTGGCGCTCCGCTCCCGGCGTGACCGCCGCTCGTTCTCCGGCTACGGACGCGGGCAGGGCTACGCGGCGGGGCTCCGCTCCACGGGCACGGCGAGGCGAGCGGTCTCCGCGGGGCGGTGACGCCCCACGCGCTAGATCGAGTCGGCCTCCGTCGGCGAGAGCAGCGCCTGCGCGACGCCGTCGGAGCCGATCACGGCGACCGGTCCGGTGGCGTTGTCCATGCCCGACAGCCGGGCGGGCGAGGTGAGGAACTCGACGCGGTCGCGGGTCATCAGCCCCGCCTCCACGACGAGGTCCGCCACGCTCCGCCCGGTGAGCAGCGCCGCCTTCGCGAGCGCCGAGGCCGCCGCGTACCCGATGTACGGCGTGAGGGCCGTCACCACACCCACCGAGGTGCGGACCATCGAGTCGAGCCGGTCGATGTTCGCCTGGATGCCGTCGACGCAGTTCACGCGCAGCGTGTTGCAGCCGGCGCCGAGCCAGGACACGTTCGTGAGGATCGAGTGGAGGATGAGCGGCTCGAACGCGTTGAGCTGCAGCTGCCCGGCCTCCGCCGCCATCGTCACGGACACGTCGTGACCGACGACGGCGAAGGCGATCTGGTTGACGACCTCGGGGATCACCGGGTTCACCTTGCCCGGCATGATCGAGGAGCCCGCCTGGCGGGGCGGCAGCACGATCTCGCCGAAGCCGGCCTGCGGACCCGACGACAGCAGGCGGAGGTCGTTGCAGATCTTGCTCAGCTTCACGGCGGCGCGCTTCAGCACGCCGGACATCTGCATGAAGACGCCGGTGTCGCTCGTGGCCTCGACGAGGTCGCGGGCGGTGACGTACTCCTCGCCGAGCAGCTCGCTGAGGTGGCGCCGCACGGTCGACGCGTAGCGGGGGTCGGCAGTGATGCCGGTCCCGATCGCGGTCGCGCCGAGGTTGATCTCGCGCAGCAGCGGCAGCACCTCGCGGATCCGGTCCTCGTCCTCGCCGAGGGTCGTGGCGAAGCCGTGGAACTCCTGGCCCAGGGTCATCGGCACCGCGTCCTGCAGCTGGGTGCGGCCGACCTTCAGCACGTCGTGGAACTCGTGGCCCTTCGCCGCGAACGACTCGCGGAGCGCCTCGTGCTCGCCGAGGAAGTCGCGCAGCGCCAGCGCGATGGAGATCTTCGCCGCGGTCGGGTAGACGTCGTTGGTGCTCTGGCTGCGGTTGACGTCGTCGATCGGGTTCATGAACGCGTAGTCGCCGAGGGGGCGACCGGCGAGCTCGAGGGCGACGTTCGCGACGACCTCGTTCGCGTTCATGTTCGTCGAGGTGCCCGCACCGCCCTGGATCACGTCGACGACGAACTGGTCGTGGAACCGGCCGTCGCGGATCAGGCGGCAGGCCTGCTCGATGAGCTCCGCCTTCTCCTCGCCGAGCACGCCGAGCTCACGGTTCGCGCGGGCCGCGGCCTGCTTGACGATCACGAGCGCGTCGACGAGGCGCGGATGGATGGAGATCGGCCGGCCCGAGATCGGGAAGTTCTCCAGCGCGCGGGCGGTGTGCGCGCCCCAGTACGCGGTCGCGGGGATGTCGACGGTGCCGAGGCTGTCGGTCTCGGTGCGGACGGCAGGGGCTTGGATGGTGTGGACGACGTCGGTCACGGTCTCCGACGCTAGCCGGATCACCACGCAAATCTCTGCCGCTCGCCTGCGAAAGCCTGCGTCCCGGGCCCTGCAACGTCTCGGAAGCTGTTGCACGGGGGTGCATAGGATGGCCGCGACGGGGAGGTCGCATGCGGATCACGGGTGCCGTGCTCGAGGAGATCGGGCGATCTGCCCCGTACCGCGACTCCCTCCCGCTCACCGTCGGGGCGCTCGAGCTCGCGGATCCCGGCCCGACCGAGCTGCTCGTCCGGATCGAGGCGGCGGGGATCTGCCACTCGGACCTCTCGGTCGTCGACGGCAACCGGCCGCGTCCCGTGCCGATGCTGCTCGGGCACGAGGCCGCGGGCATCGTCGAGGCCGCCGGGGACCGGGTCGGCGACGTCGCGATCGGCGACCGGGTCGTGCTCACCTTCCTGCCGCGCTGCGGCCAGTGCGCCGGCTGCCGCACGAACGGGCGCCTCCCCTGCGAGCGCGGCTCGGCGTCGAACGCCGCGGGCGAGCTGCTCGGCGGCGGCACCCGGCTGTCCCGGGACGGGACTCCCGTCGCGCACCACCTCGGCGCATCCGCCTTCGCCACCCATGCCGTCGTGGACCGCCGCTCCGTCGTCCCGGTCGGCGCCGACGTCCCGCCCGACGTCGCCGCACTGCTCGGCTGCGCGGTGCTCACCGGTGGCGGCGCCGTCCGCAACGCGTCGGGTGCCGCGCCGGGCGAGCCGATCCTGGTCGTCGGCCTGGGCGGCGTCGGCCTCGCGGCCGTGCTCGTGGCTCGCGCACTCGGGCATCCGGTGATCGCAGTCGACACGCTGCCGGCGAAGCTCGAGACCGCGGCGACGCTCGGTGCGGACCGGGTCGCGACGCCGGACGAGCTCGGCTCGACGACCGCCGCGGTGGTGATCGAGGCCGCCGGGTCAGCGCGCGCCTTCGAGACGGCGTTCGCCGCCACCGCCCCGGGCGGCACGACCGTCACCGTCGGCCTGCCCTCCCCCGCCGCGCGGGCATCCCTGCCGCCCCTCACCTTCACGGCGGAGGCACGGACCGTGATCGGCAGCTACCTCGGCTCGTCCGTCCCCGAGCGCGACGTGCCCGTGTACGCCGACCTCTGGCGCGCGGGACGCCTGCCGGTGGAGCGGCTCGTGTCGGCGACCCTCCCCCTGCAGGAGATCAACGGGGCGATGGACGCCCTCGCATCGAGCGCCGCGCTGCGGCAGCTCATCACCTTCGACGAGAGGAACTGACCCATGACCGACTCCCCCACCGAGCGCGTGGCGATCGTGACGGGTGCCGCCCGCGGCATCGGCGCGGCCATCGCGAAGCGGCTCGCGGCCGACGGCATGGCCGTCGGCGTGATCGACCTGGCCGAGGACGCGACCGCGGCGACCGTCGAGGCGATCCGGGCCGCCGGCGGCCGCGCGCTCGGCATCGGCGCCGACGTCACCGACGGCGAGCAGGTGCAGCGCGCCGTGCAGGCCGTCGCGGACGGTCTCGGCGCGCCGACGGTGCTCGTGAACAACGCGGGCATCCTCCGCGACAACCTCATCTTCAAGATGACCGACGAGGACTGGGACCGTGTCGTGGCCGTGCACCTGCGCGGCGCGTTCCTGATGACGCGCGAGGTGCAGCGGTACCAGGTCGAAGCGAAGTGGGGCAGGGTCGTCAGCCTCTCCTCCACCAGCGCGCTCGGCAACCGCGGCCAGGCGAACTACGCCGCGGTGAAGGCGGGCCTGCAGGGCTTCACGAAGACCATCGCGATCGAGCTCGGCCGCTACAACATCACCGCGAACGCGATCGCGCCCGGCTTCATCGCCACCGACATGCTGCGGCAGACGGCGGAGCGGATGAAGGTGAGCTTCGAGCAGTTCCTCGAGGGCGCGGCGCGGGAGATCCCGGTCGGGCGCGTCGGCCAGCCGGAGGACATCGCGAACGCCGCGAGCTTCTTCTGCTCCGAGGCGTCGTCGTTCGTCTCAGGCCAGGTCCTGTACGTGGCGGGCGGGCCGAAGGCATGAGCGTGACGTTCCCCTCGCCGGAGGCGCTGCTCGACGCCGTGGGCACCGACCTCGGCACGAGCGAGTGGATCACCGTCGGCCAGGAGCGGATCGACCGCTTCGCCGACGCGACCGACGACCACCAGTGGATCCACATCGACCCGGAGCGGGCCGCATCCGGGCCGTTCGGCAAGCCGATCGCGCACGGCTACCTCTCGCTGTCGCTGCTCGCGCCGCTCATGTTCGAGCTGCTGCACGTCGACGGCACCGCGCTCGTCGTGAACGCGGGCTCCGACCGGGTGCGCTTCCTCGCGCCGGTGACCGCGGGCACGCGGGTGCGCGCGAAGGCCACGATCACGGCGGCAGAGCGGATCCCCACCGGGATCCGCGTCCGCCAGTCGGTCACCCTCGAGGCCGAGGGCGCCGAGCGGCCTGCGCTCATCGCGGAGACCCTGACGGTGTTCGTCCCCGCCTGAGCGGACGCCTCATCCTTCAGGTGCAGCATGAGCCCATGAAGCTCGCGCTGCACTTCCCGAATTTCACGATGCCCGGCGCCCCCGACACGTTGCGGGGCCTGCTCGGCGACACCGCCCGCGCGGCCGATGAGGGCGGGTTCGCCGCGATGACGGTGATGGACCACTGGTTCCAGATGATCCCGATGGGTGGCTCGGCCGAGCCGATGCTCGAGGGCTACACGACGCTCGGCTACCTCGCGGCACTGACCGAGCGTCTCCGGCTCGGGACGCTCGTGACCGGCGTCACCTACCGCTATCCGGCGCTGCTGGCGAAGACGGTCACGACGCTCGACGTGCTGTCGAACGGCCGCGCCTTCCTCGGCATCGGGGCCGCCTGGTACGAGCAGGAGCACGACGCGTACGGGGTGCCGTTCCCGCCGCTGAAGGAGCGGTTCGAGCGGCTGACCGAGACGCTCGAGATCTGCGAGCAGATGTGGAGCGAGAACGACGGGCCGTACGACGGCAAGCACTACCGGCTCGGCGCGACGATCTGCAACCCGCAGCCCATCCAGCGCCCGCGGCCGCCGATCCTCATCGGTGGCGGCGGGGAGAAGAAGACGCTGCGCCTCGTCGCCGAGCACGGCGACGCCTGCAACCTCTTCGACCTCGGGCCGGAGGAGGTCGGGCGGAAGATCGACGTGCTGCGCGGGCACTGCGACGACGTCGGCCGCGACCTCGCGGAGATCCAGCTGACGCTCACCACGGGCGGCGAGGACGCGGAGACGGACGCGTTCCTCACGAAGATGGACGCCTACGCGCGGCTCGGGATCGACCAGGTCTGGGTCCGCGCTGCGGCACCCGACCCGGCCGGCACCGCGGCCCGGCTCGGCGAGCGGGTCGTCCCGCGCCTGGCCCAGCTCGGCGCCTGACCGTCCCACCCGGGCCGTTCGCGTCGCGATCCGTGCTGCTTCCCGCGAGGGGATGCGGCATGGATCGCGACGCGAACGAGTCAGCTGAGGCGCTCGATCACCATCGCCATGCCCTGGCCGCCGCCGACGCACATCGTCTCGAGGCCGAAGGTCGCGTCCTTCGTCTGCAGGGCGTTCAGGAGCGTGGTGGTGATGCGCGCCCCGGTCATGCCGAAGGGGTGCCCGAGGGCGATCGCGCCGCCGTGGACGTTGAGCTTCTCCCACGGCACGCCCAGCTGGTCGGCTGAGGGCACGACCTGCGCGGCGAACGCCTCGTTGATCTCGACGAGGTCGATGTCGTCGATCGACATGCCGGCGAGCGCGAGCGCCTTCCGGCTCGCCTCGACCGGACCGAGCCCCATGATCTCGGGCGAGAGCGCGCTGACGCCGGTGGAGACGATGCGGGCGAGCGGCGTGAGGCCGAGGTCCTTCGCGAGCGCGTCCGACACGATCACGAGCGCGGCGGCCCCGTCGTTGAGCGGGCAGGCGTTGCCCGCCGTGACGGTGCCGTCCTTGCGGAAGACCGGCTGCAGCTGGGAGAGCGTCTCCACGGTGACGCCGGCGCGCGGGCCGTCGTCACGACTGATGGTCCGGCCGTCGGGCGTGGTGACGGGCGTGATCTCGCGCTCGAAGACGCCGGCCGCGATCGCCGCCTCGGCCCGGTTCTGGCTGAGGGCTGCGTACTCGTCCTGCCGCGCGCGGCTCGTCCCGGTGAGGCCTGCCACGTTCTCGGCGGTCTGGCCCATCGCGATGTAGGCGTCCGGCAGCAGCCCGTCCTCGCGCGGGTCGTGCCACTCGCCGCCCTGCTCCGCCCGCTGCTTCGTGCGCTCCTCCGCATCCGCGAACACCGGGTTGAGGATGACGTGCGGGTCCTGGTTCGGGATGTAGTCGGCGCTGCCGTTCGCGGCGTGGGTGATGGACTCGACGCCCGCCGAGATGAACGCGGAGCCCTCCCCCGCCTTGATCGCGTGGAAGGCCATGCGCGTCGTCTGCAGGCTGGACGAGCAGTACCGGTTCACGGTGGTGCCGGGCAGGAAGTCGTAGCCGAGCTTCACGGCGAGGATGCGGGCCATGTTCATGCCCTGCTCGCCCCCCGGCATGCCGCAGCCGAGGATCAGGTCGTCGATCCGGCGCGGGTCGAGACCGGGGACGGCGTCGAGCGCCTCCTGGACCATGAGCGCCGCGAGGTCGTCCGGCCGGAACCCGACGAGCGACCCCTTGTTCGCCCGCCCGATCGGCGAGCGCTTCGCGGCGACGAGAACTGCTTCAGGCATCCGGATCCCTTTCGACTGCGGGTGACGGCTCAGACGAAGGCGGCGGAGCCGGTGATGGCGCGGCCGACGATGAGGGTGTTCATCTCGCGGGTGCCCTCGTAGGAGTAGATGGCTTCCGCGTCGGCGAAGAACCGGGCGACGCCCTTGTCGAGCACGATGCCGTTGCCGCCGAGGATCTCGCGGGCGTTGGCGACGGTCTCGCGCATCCGGGCGGTCGCGAACGCTTTCGCGAGGGCCGAGTGCTCGTCCTTCTGCTCGCCGGCGTCCTGCAGCTGCGAGGCGCGGAGGCAGACCGCGATCGAGGCGGTGATGTTGCCGACGCACTTCACGAGCAGGTCCTGGATGAGCTGGTGCGCGGCGATCGGCTTGCCGAACTGCACGCGCTCCTGGGCGTAGGCGAGGGCGGCCTCGTAGGCGCCGATCGCGATGCCGATCGCCTGCCAGGCGACCTCGCAGCGCGTCAGCCGCAGCACGTAGGCGACGTCGCGGAACGAGCGGATGCCGGGCAGCCGCATCGACTCGGGCACCTGCACGTCGGTCATCGTGATGTCGGCGTTCTGGACGCTGCGGAGGGCGATCTTGCCCTCGATCTTCGTGGCGCTGAAGCCCTCGGACGTGGTGTCGACGAGGAAGCCCTTGACCTGGCCGTCGGCCTCGTCCTTCGCGAAGATCACGACGATGTCGGCGAAGGTGGCGTTGCCGATCCAGCGCTTGGCGCCGTTCAGGATCCAGGTGTCGCCCTCGCGACGGGCGGTGGTGCGGAGGCCGCGGGCCGAGTCGGAGCCGGAGAAGGGTTCGGTGAGGCCGAAGGACGCGATCACCTCGGCGCTCGCCATCTTCGGCAGCCACTCCGCGCGCTGCTCGGGCGAGCCGCCGACGTCGACGGCGCCCATCGCGAGGCCGCTCTGCACCCCGACGAAGGTCGAGGCGGATGCGTCGACGCGGCCCATCTCGAGCGCCATCCAGCCGCGGTAGACGGCGCTGTTCTCGAAGCGGCGCACCTCGGGGATGAACGAGCCGAGGAGGCCGAGCCGGGCGAGGTTCGGGATGATCTGCTTCGGGAACTCCGCGCGCTCCCAGTAGTCGTTCGCGACCGGGCGGACCTCGGTCTCGAAGTACTCCCGCACGCGCGCCGCGCTCTCCCGCTCCTGAGGGGTCAGGAAGTCCTGGAAGTGGTAGAAGTCGCCCACGAGATAGGGCACGACGACCTCGCCGGCCTCGTCCAGGATCGACTCGTCGGTGGTCGTGATCGTCATCGCTGCTCCTCGTCGACTCGGCGCACGGCCGCGGCGGCGGCGCCCGGCAGCAGTGTACGCATCACATCGCGATGTGTTGCGGCTTCGCCCGATCCGCGCGGCTACGATCCAGTCATGGTCCCCGCCGCTGCGCCCTCCCGCGCCGCGCGCCTCGGCAGCCACGGCACGGTGCTCGTGCCGAGCGCCCTCTCGGTGCGGATCGACACGCATCCGGAGGCGACCCGGGCCTTCCTCGAGGCGCGGCACCGGTTCATCGCCGGCGAGCGGATCGACATGGGTGCGCTCGCGGCGACGTTCGGCGTCGACCGCACCTCGCTGTTCCGCTGGGTGGGCAACCGCGACCAGCTGCTCGCCGAGGTGCTCTGGTCGCTCGCCGTGCCGACGCTCGACGCGGCGGACGCCGCCGTCTCCGCGCGGGGCGCCGACCGCGTGGAGGCCGTGCTCACCCGCTTCGTCGCGGACCTCATCGGGGCGTCGTACTTCCGCGACTGGATCACCCGCGAGCCGTCCCGGGCGCTCCGCATCCTCACCACCGCGGCGAGCCCGGTGCACCGGCGCTTCGTCGCGGTCACCGAGACGCTGCTCGAGGAGGAGATCACGGACGGCCGGATGGCGACCCCGCTGCCCGTGCACGACCTCGCGACCGTGCTCGTGCGCGTCGCCGAGTCCTTCACGTACGCCGACCTGATCGCGGGCGAGAGCCCCGACGCCGACCGCGCCCGCGCGGCCCTCGCCCTGGTGCTCGCCCCGACCCGGATGGAGCCGCGATGACCGCCGACGCCCCCGAGACCCTCGACCGCTACGGCTGGACGCGGCCGTTCCCCACCCGCTGGCACGACAACGACGTGTTCGGGCACGTGAACAACACGATCTACTACGCGGCGATGGACACCACCGTGACCAGCTGGCTGCTCGGCCCCGGCGGCCACGCGCTCGTCGACGACAGCGACCCGGCCGTCGTGGTGGCCTCCTCCTGCCGCTACTTCGCATCCGGCGCGTTCCCCGACACCTTCGTCGTGGGGCTGCGGGCCGATCGGGTCGGCACCACGAGCGTGTCGTGGGGCCTCGGCATCTTCCGCGAGTCCGACTCGGAGCTGCTCGCCACCGGCTCCTTCGTGCACGTGTTCGTCGACCGCGAGACCCGGCGCCCGATCCCGGTGCCGGACGCGGTGCGGAACCGCATCCGCGCCGACCTAGCCTTACCCCACACGCACTGACGCGAGAAGGAACCCATGAACGACGACGTTCTGACCGGCCCCGGCAACGCGACCCTCTCGGTCGCCTCGATCCTGGCGGACGCCGCGTGGCGACGCCCGGAGAAGACGGCCCTCATCTGGGCGGGGCAGACCGGCCCCGACGCGCGGGTCACCTACGGGGACCTGTGGGAGCAGACGAAGGCCGTCGCCGGCGTGCTGCGCGACCGCGGCATCGCCGAGGGCGACCGGGTGGCGATGATGGTGCCGAACGTGCCCATGTTCGCCCGCGTCTACTACGCGGTGCTCGCCCTCGGCGCGGTCGTCGTGCCGATCCACCTCCTCTACAAGAAGGAGGAGATCGAGCACGTGCTGAAGGACAGCGGCGCGAAGGTCGTGGTGATCGCGGCCCCGTCGCTCGGCGAGGCGCTGCCCGCGGCCGCCGGCCTCGGCCTCGACGCGCTCTCGGTGCTGCTGCCCGAGGGGACCCGCGACCTGGTGCCGATCCCCCGCCTCGAGGACCTCGTCGTGGCGGGCGAGTCGACGCCGATCGCCCGGCACGTGAGCACCAACCCGCTCGCCCCCGCGACGATCCTCTACACGAGCGGCACGACCGGCGTGCCGAAGGGCGCGGTGGGCAGCCACCTCTCCATCGTCGAGAACGTGAACGCCTCCCTGATCGACTCGTTCGACATGACGAGCACCGACATCGTGTTCGGCGGGCTGCCCCTCTTCCACACCTTCGGCCAGACCTGCGTGCTGAACACCGCGTTCCGCACCGGCGCGACGATCGTGCTGCTGCCGAAGTTCGAGCCGCGGGCGGCGCTCGAGGCGATGATCGAGCACGAGGTCGGGATCTTCACCGCCGTGCCGACGATGTACGTCGCGCTGCTGCAGGCCGTCGCCGCGGGAGCGCCGAAGCCGCAGCTGCGCTACGCGATCTCGGGTGGCGCGCCGTTGCCGCTCGCCGTCCTCGAGGCGTTCGAGGAGGCCTTCGGCGCGGTCGTGCACGAGGGCTACGGCCTCACCGAGACCTCCCCGGTCGCGTCGTTCAACCGTGTCGGCGAGGAGATCCACCCGGGCACGGTCGGCCGGCGCATCTGGGGCGTCGACGTGATGATCGCGGATGCGGAGCAGGACCACGAGATCGTCGAGCTGCCGCACGGCGAGCTCGGCGAGATCGTCATCCGCGGTCACAACCTCTTCAAGGGCTACCTCGGTCGCCCGGAGGCGAACCGCGAGGCGGTCGTCGACGGCTGGTTCCGCACCGGCGACCTCGGGACGATCGACGACGAGAGCCTCATCACGATCGTCGACCGCAAGAAGGACATGATCGTCCGCAACGGCTACAACGTGTACCCGACCGAGGTCGAGAACGTGCTCGTGCGGCACGAGGCGGTGCAGACGGCCGCGGTCTTCGGCATCCCGCACGAGGTGCACGGCCAGGAGGTCGCGGCCGCGGTCGTGCTGAAGCCGGGCGCCGAGGTGACCGAGGACGAGCTGATCGGCTTCGTGAAGGACCGGATCGCGGCCTACAAGTTCCCGCGGGTCGTGCACTTCGTGCCGGAGTTCCCGCTCGGGCCCTCCGGCAAGGTGCTGAAGCGCGAGCTCGCCCGCGAGTACGGCTCGTGACGGGACCGGTTCCCGGACTCGATGTGGCGGCGCTCGCTGCCTGGCTGGACCGGACCCATCCGGAGCTCGCCGGTGACGGGCTGACGGCGACGGTGCTCGCCGGCGGCCGCAGCAACCTCACCTACCGGCTCGACGGCACCCGCCGGGACGGCGCGCCTGCCCCGCTCGTGCTGCGGCGGCCGCCGCTCGCGCACGTGCAGGCCACCGCGCACGACATGCGGCGCGAGTTCCGGGCGATCTCGGGCCTCGCCGGCACCGCGGTGCCCGTGCCGGCCGCGATCGACCTCGTCGCCGAGACCCAGCCGGACACCGGCGTGGACGCGCCGTTCTACCTGATGGAGCACGTCGACGGGCTCGTCGTGCGGTCGCCGGGCGACGACGCGGCGCTCGACGCGCCCGGCCGCCGCGCCGTCGCGTTCGCGCTGATCGACGTGCTCGCGGCGCTGCACACCCTCGACCCCGACGCGGTCGGCCTCGGCACCCTCGGCCGCCCCGAGGGCTACCTCGCGCGGCAGGTCGCCCGCTGGACCACCCAGTACGCCGGCTCCCGCACGCGGGAGCTGCCCGACCTCGACGCGCTTGCCAGCGCCCTGGCCGAGCGGGTGCCGCCGACGGCGGCGAGCGGGCTGCTGCACGGCGACTTCCGGCTCGACAACGCGATCCTCACGCCCGACGGCGCCGGCGGCGCGTCGATCGCGGCGGTGCTCGACTGGGAGATGGCGACGATCGGCGACGTGCTCGCCGACCTCACGCTCTGCACGCTCTACTGGCGGATCGGCGCGATCGCCGCCGAGGCCGGCGCCCCCTTCGCCACGGCGGTCGTCCCGGGCGCCGGCTACCCCGACGCGGACGAGCTCGTCGAGCACTACGTCCGCGTCACCGGCGCGGCGGTCGCCGACCTGGGCTGGTACGACGCGTTCGCGGCGTTCAAGCTCGCGGTGATCCTCGAGGGCGTGCATGCCCGCTACCTGCAGGGCGCGACCGTCGGCGCGGGCTTCGAATCGATCGGGACGCTCGTGCCGCTGCTCGCCGCGCACGGCCGCACCCGGTTCGCCGACCAGGACTGAAGGAGACCGGTGGACTTCGCACCCGACCCCCGCTCGGCGGAGCTCGACGCCGTGCTCGCGACGTTCCTCGCGGACCGGGTGCTGCCCGCGGAGCCCGTGCTCCAGGCAGAGCTCGCCGCCGACCCCGACCGCTGGGGTCCGACGCCGGTCATCGCGGCGCTGCAGGCCGAGGCACGGGCGCTCGGCCTCTCGAACCTCTTCCTGCCGCCGAACCCCCTCGGCCTCGGTGCCGGCCTGACGAACCTGCAGTACGCGCCGCTGGCCGAGCGGTCCGGGCGAAGCCCCCGCCTCGCGCCCGTGGCCATGAACTGCGCCGCGCCCGGCACCGGCAACATGGAGCTGCTCGTCCACTTCGGCACGGACGCCCAGCGCGAGCGGTGGCTGACGCCGCTGCTCGAGGGCACCGTCCGCTCGGCGTTCTGCATGACCGAGCCCGACGTCGCGTCCTCGGATGCGACGAACGTCGCCACCCGCATCCGCCGCGACGGCGACGAGTACGTCGTCGACGGCGTGAAGTGGTGGTCGACCGGGGCGATGGACCCGGACGCGAAGCTGCTGATCGTGATGGGCAAGACGGACCCGGAGGCAGACCGGCACCGGCAGCAGAGCATGCTGCTCGTACCGCGTGACACCCCGGGCGTCACGATCGTGCGGCCGCTCACGGTCTTCGGCTACGACGACCGGGAGCACGGCGGCCACGCCGAGATCCGGTTCGAGGGCGCGCGCGTGCCGGTGGCGAACCTGCTCGGCGGCGAGGGCGAGGGGTTCGCGATGGCGCAGGCCCGGCTCGGGCCAGGCCGCATCCATCACTGCATGCGCGCGATCGGCATGGCCGAGCGGGCCCTCGACCTCGTGCGGGAACGGGCCCTGTCGCGCACCGCGTTCGGCCGGCCGCTCGCCGACCAGGGCGTCGTGCGCGAGTGGCTCGCCGAGGCCCGGATCGAGCTCGAGGCCGTGCGGCTGCTCGTGCTGAAGACCGCCTGGCTGATGGACACCGTCGGCAACAAGGCGGCGCGCACCGAGATCCAGGCGATCAAGGTCGCGGTGCCGCGCGCGGTGCAGAAGATCCTCGACCGCTCGATCCAGCTGTTCGGCGGTGCGGGGGTCTCCGGTGACACCCCGCTCGCCGCCCTCTACGCGGCGGCGCGCACGCTGCGGATCGCCGATGGGCCCGACGAGGTGCACCTCGCCTCGCTCGGCCGCGCCGAGGTGCGTCGCTCCCCCGTATGACGCAGAGCCCTTGACGGGGCGTCGCCGGGCAGCGGACGCTGGGCGCGGGGGGATCGGGGATGAAGCGGTACAGGATCGGCAGCAGCGCCATCCGCGCGCTCGGCTACGACGAGCAGAGCCGCACGCTGGAGCTCGAGTTCATCAGCGGCGCGATCTACGACTACGACGGCGTGCCGCCGGAGGAGGTGCTCGCCATGCTCGAGGCCACCTCCCGCGGCAAGTACTTCGACGATCACATCCGCGGGCCGTACCCGTACCGCCGGATCGCCTGAGCGCTCAGCCGGGCATCGGCAGCGAGCCGCCGCCGTCGATCACGATCGTCTGGCCCGTGATCCAGGCGGCGTCCTCGGACAGGAGGAAGGCGACCGGACCGGCCACATCCGCCGGCTCGCCGAGGCGGCCGAGCGGATACGCGGCGGCGACCTGCGCCTCGCGGCCCTCGTAGAGCGCCCGCGCGAACCTCGTCTTCACGACGGCAGGAGCGACGGCGTTGACCCTGATGCGCGGGGCCAGCTCGTGGGCGAGCTGCGCGGTGAGCGAGATCAGGGCCGCCTTCGAGACGCCGTAGAAGCCGATGTTCGGGCTCGCGCCGATGCCGGCGATCGAGGCGATGTTCACGATCGCGCCGCACCGCTCCCCCATGCCGCGCTGCACCGCCTCGCGGGCATAGGCGAAGGCGCCGAGCACGTTCACCTCGAACAGCTTGCGCACGGCCGACTCGTCGATCTCGAGGGCCGGGCCGTAGGCGGGGTTCACGCCCGCGTTGTTCACGAGCAGGTCGACCGGCCCGAACGCCTCCTCGGCGGCGGCGAAGGCGGCCTGCCGTGCGGCCGGGTCGTCGGCGGGGCCGGCG
>NZ_DATBTU010000061.1:0-34318 GCF_036559085.1 Amnibacterium sp. | reverse complement strand
TGGACCTCCGTGGGCGCGACCTCCCCGACGACGCCCAGTACTACCTGTGCGGTCCGCTGCCTTTCATGCAGTCCGTGCGCTCCGCCCTCATCGAGCGCGGCGTGCCGGCACGGGACATCCAGTACGAGGTGTTCGGCCCCGACCTCTGGCTCGCCGACTTCGCCTGATGGACACCGCTGCACTGAAGCACACCTGGTCGCTGGCGCAGAGCCTCGGCGACGAGGTGCCGCTCTTCTTCTACTCCCACCTGTTCCTGAGGCACCCAGAGCTCCGGGCGATGTTCCCGATCTCGATGGCCACCCAGCGGGATCGGCTCGTGGGTGCGCTCGGCCGGATCGTGTCCAACGTCGACGAGCTCGACGAGGTGACCGACTTCATCCAGCAGCTCGGCCGCGACCACCGGCGGTTCGAGGTGATCGCGGCGCATTACAACCACGTGGGCGCCTCCCTCCTCGCCACCCTCAAGCACTTCCTCGGCGAGCTGTGGACGCCGGAGCTCGCGTCGGACTGGGCCGAGGCCTACGGGGTCATCGCGACGGTCATGGTCCAGGCGGCCGAGGCCTCCGAGGATTCGAGTCCGCCGTCGTGGCCCGCCGAGGTGACCTCGGTCGAGCGACGCGGCCTCGACATCTCCGTCATCGAGGTCCGCCCCCAGCCCGATCTGCCGTACCAGCCGGGGCAGTCCGTGGCGGTGGAGATCCCGGCCCGCCCGCGCCTCTGGCGCTATCTCAGCCCGGCGAACGCGCCACGTCGCGACGGCAGCATCCAGTTCCACGTGCAGATGGTTCCCGGCGGCCAGGTCAGCAGCACGATGGTCCGCTCCCTCCAGATCGGCGAGACGGTCCGTCTCGGCGCGGCCGTGGGTCAGGAGCTGACCCTGGACGAGGCCGAGCGCCACCGGGATCTGCTCATGGTCGCCGGCGGCACCGGCCTCGCTCCGCTGCGAGCCCACCTGGAGCGCATCGACCAGGAGTGGCAGTCGACCGGGCAGGCTCCCCGGGTGCAGCTGTTCCACGGGGCGCGGCTGCCGTGGAGCCTCTACGAGAACCGGCTGCTCCAGAACCTGGCCACCCGCCCCTGGTTCACCTACACGCCCGTGGTCTCGGACGACCCCAGCTATCCGGGCCGGAAAGGCCTGGTCGGCGACGCCGCGGCCGACAGCGGCGCCGTGCAGGGACGCCTCGCCCTGGTGTGCGGATCGCCCCAGATGGTGCGGCACACCGTGTCCCGTCTCCGCGCCGCAGGGATCCCGCAGACGGACGTCCGCTTCGAGCAGTTCGCGACACTCGACGAGGACAGCCACGCCGGGCACCACCACGAACACGATCCGCAGCCGGCCGGGCTGCCGCATGGCGATTAGCGCACGACCAGTAGGGGGACCACGCATGATGCAGAACGACACCGAGCTCGACAGCCCCGCTCCTACGACCGACACGGGCCCCGAGGCCGACCTCGTCGTCGCCGTGGGTCATCTGCCGGACGCCCACGCCGCCGAGTTCACCATGAAGCACCGGGACGGCTCATACGACCGCCTGGAGGTCGACCGCTTCATGGGTCAGCTCTCCCAGGCCGTCGCCGAGGTCCGGGCCGCCACCACGAGCACGCGACAGGAGCTCGCGACGCTGCGGGCCGAGAACGCGAGGCTGCGCGGCGGGTCGGGCACCGACTTCGAGGAGGAGACCACGGCCGGGGCGGTGGCGCTGCTCACCCAGGCGCAGCTGATCGCCGACAAGGCGATCTCCGACGCCGAGCAGTACGCGCGCGACCTGGTGCTCACCGCTCGGAACCAGTACCGGGAGATCCTCGAACGTGCCGAGACGAGCGCCAGCCAGGCGAGTGCCGCGGTCGGCGCGCAGCAGCATTCAGGCGTGACCGTCCCGGAGATCGAGTACGTCCGCACCTACGCCCATGTGGCGCAGATCCAGCTCCGCTCGGTCCTCGACGCGCTCACGGAGCAGGTCGACCGCCTCGGCACCCTGCCCCACCCCGAGCAGGAGCTCCAGCCCGTGACCCGGGCTGACGCCGAGGAGGGGCCGACGGGCGAGCCGGACTGGGCGCCCTCGACCTCCGAGACGGCCATCCAGCGGGCCTGACCGGCTTCGAGGTCAGCGACCGTCGCCGCTGTCCGCCGGATGCCCGGCGGCCGGGTCGTCGGACGCCTTCGGCACGAGCCGTTCCTGGGCCACCTCGAGCAGGTGGCCCGCCTCCTCGACGCGGTCCGCGCGGAGCCCGGCGTCCTTCAGGGCCGCCACCAGGTCGGCGATCGCGCGAGCGAGCACCGGGGGCTGCGCATGCTGGATCACGGCGGGCAGGCACGAGTCCAGCGCCGCGCAGAACGTGGTCCGGTCCTCGTCGCCACGCAGCCGCGGCGCGAGCCCGGCGAAGGCGCCCAGCAGCTCGGCGCACGTCTGCGGCTGCCGCGACTCCGCGGTGCCGATGACGAGCACGGCGAGCGCCCCGAAGACCCGGTCCATGGCGCCGTCGAGGTAGACGACGGGCAGCGTCGGCTGTCGCTCGGCGCGGTCCGACCGGTCCCGCTCGCCCGCCAGCAGCCAGCGGCCGGCGATGTCACGGAGGGCACGCACCGCGATCGCGGCCGTGTTCGGGCTCTGCGAGGCGCTCGTGGCCGTCGCCCACGCGATGTTCTCCAGCTGGTCGATGGCATAGTCGGATTCGATCCGCACGTTGCGCACGTCGTCCAGCGAGAAGGCCGCGACGGCCTCGTCGTCGAACCGGTCGTCGTCCTCGTCCCCTCCGGCGAGCTGCGCGACGGGATCCCCGTAGGCGACGTAGTCGCCGAGGCACGCGACGACCGTCACCTCGGCATCCGGGCCGATCCTCCGCGCGAGTGCGGCGAGGCGGTCGATGTCGAGGTCGACGACGTATCCGCTGTCCTGGGCTCTGACCACCCGGCCCGGCACGTCGGGCCGCTCCGAGGCGGGGCGCGTCAGCCCGACGAGAGTGAGCTCCCGCTCCCGCGCCTTCAGTGCCAGATCCTGGATGGACCGCACCACGGTCTGCGGGCGCATCTGGTCGATGGTCGCGTGGATGAGCATCAGCAGCGCGACCAGGGCGGCGAGCGCGAGCAGCAGCGTCATCACCGCGGCGTAGATCGGGGCCGGGTTCGTCCGCGCGAGGCCGAGTGCCACGAACACGAAGGCCGTGTCGCCGACGAAGAAGCCGAAGTACGCCTGGTTCGCGACGCGGCGGAGGAACTGGTCGAAGATCACGGCCGTCAACGAGCTCGCCGTCTGCTGCACGGCGACGAGCAGCACGGAGAACGTGATCGACGTGACCGTCAGCAGGCTGGTCGCGACCGCGGTGAGCACGCCGTTCGCCGCCTCGCCGGGCACGATCTGCCCGGCGAGGTGCCGCAGCACCCCCGAGCCGGCGCCCACCCGGTCGAGTATCGAGATCCCGACCGCTGCGCAGACGGCCGCCGCGGTCATCGCGAACGGCAGGCGCAGGAACTCGGCGAGCCCGCGCCGCATCGGCCCCCGGGCGTGCAGCGCGCCGGCGTCCGCCAGGGGATCCCGGGCGGCGCGGCGGACCGCCGGCCGCCCCATGCGGTGATCGGCGTCCTTCACCCGCATCGCCCCGGACCCGCTCGTCATCCCTCCACTGTGACGCGTCCCCACTGGAAGGTTGCCCATGGCCAAGGGTCCTCCGCGCGGAACGCACGGCGGGGACACCGCGGTCATGTCATGGCGGCTGCCTACGGTGGTCCCAGGGCATGCACCGTCCGGAAGGAAACGATCGATGAAGCTCCTCCTCACCTCCGCCGGCGTCAGGAACCCGACCATCCGGAACGCCCTCGTCGAGCTCCTCGGCAAGCCGATCGCCGACTCGACCGCGCTGTGCATCCCCACCGCCATGTACGGGCACCCCGGTGCGGGTCTCGAGAACGCTTGGGAGTTCGTCGCCGGCCGGTCGGAGCAGCCGATGGTCGAGCTGGGTTGGCGGAGCGTCGGGCTGCTCGAGCTGGCGGCGCTCCCGAGCCTGCCCTCGGAGCAGTGGATACCGCTGGTGCGGCGAGCCGACGTGCTCCTCGTCAGTGGTGGCGACGCGCTCTACCTGGCCCACTGGGTCCGGGAGTCCGGGCTGATCGACCTGCTGCCCGCGCTCGAGGAGACCGTCTGGCTCGGGATGAGCGCCGGCAGCATGGTCATGGCGCCGAGCGTCGGCGACGACTTCATCCAGTGGCGTCCGCCGGGCGCGGAGGACCGGGCCCTGGGCCTCGTCGACTTCGCCATCTGCCCGCACGTCGTCCAGAGCCCCGACCAGCCGGGGAACTCGCTCGAGGAAGCGGCCCAGTGGGCGGCGACAATGCCCTGCCCGACCTACGCGATCGACGACGAGACCGCCATCCGGGTCGTCGACGGGCGCGTGGACGTCGTCTCCGAGGGGTACTGGCAGCGCTCCTCGGCGTGAGGCCGAGGGCACGAGGTGCCCGCCGCATCCCCGTCCGTCCGGTGGACTCGCGCCGCCACGGCGGCGGTTGACACGCCCCTCGGGGGTTTCGCCGCGTTTCGTCAGGTGCTTCTGAGGGAGAGGCATCGATCCGCGAGCGCAAGGGCCTCGTCCGGGGCCTTCTGCTCGCCCCGACCCGCACCCGGGGCTCGTCCGGGGCTGCCCGCCCAGAGCGGTGGCGGATTCGTGTCATAACGTCCCCGCGATCCGGTCGGGGCGGTTCGGGAGCCTCGGCCGGGGCGGATCGAGCACGAGCGAGGGGACCAGGCGTGAGCGACAGCGCGGGACGGCACCGCGGTACGGGGTCGGCGGAGCAGAACATCACCCCCATCCGGAGCGGGGCGCGGCATCGTGCCGAGCCGGTGGCCATCGCGCCGACGGCCCCGTCGGGCCGGCACGCCTTCCGGGGCGACTCTCCCGCAGGGAGCGGTGTGGCCATCCTCACCTCGGGCGCGGTCGCGCTCTGCGGCATCGCGTTGCTCGCCTCCCCGCTGCTGCATGGGTCGGGACCGGGAGGCATCGGCGGTGCCTCCGCAGCCTTCGCCGGCCTGCCCGACTTCAGCGTGAGCTCGGTGCCGGGCCCGTCGGCCGTACCCGCGGCGTTCGTGCACCCGGTCGCCGCCACCCACCGCTCGAGCTCCGGGGCTCCGCGGGGCGCGGGTGGCGCAGCGTCGTCGTCATCGGCAGGGGCATCCGCGGCTCGCGCCGCCGGTGCCGGGGCGGGTGCTTCGGTCGCGGGGCGCAGGACGGCCCCGAATGGTGCGACCTCCTCCCTGCAGCGGCTCCCGGCGCCTGCCCTCGCGCCCGGCTCCACGAGGAAGGTGCTCTCCGGGGGAGCCCGCACGCTCTCAGCAGGGGCGCCGACCGGCTCGACGGCCTCCGGTGCGACCTCGACCGCCGGAGCGGCGGCGGCCACGGCCGGCGTCGCCGGTGCGGCCGCGGCGGCGCCGGTCCACAGCCTTCCCGGAAGCGCGGCCTCGGTCGTCCATACCGCGACCGGCGCGACCGCCGTTCCCGCTCCCGCGCCGGCGCGCTCGACGGTCGTGCAGGCCGAGCACATCGCGAAGCAGGCGGCATCCGCTGCCGCATCGTCCGCTCCGGTGGCGCCGAAGGTCGTGAGCCACCCGGTCGGCAAGGCGGTCGCTGCCGCCGCATCGTCCGCTTCGGCAGCGGCGAAGGTCGCGACCCATGTCGTGAGCACGGCGGCCCGGGCCGTCGCTTCAGCCGAGGCGGCCGCACCCAAGGCCCCGGCGGTGGCGAAGGCCGTCACGCGTGCTGCTTCGGCGGCATCCGCCCCGTCCGTTCCCGCGGCATCGAGCACGGGGGCGGTGACGGCGACGGTGAGGGCCGCCGCCCCCTCGTCGCCGGCTCCGGTCGCGACGGCGGCGGCAGCCGTTCGCGCAGCCGCAGCATCGCCGGTTCCCTCGTCCGCTCCGGTACCCCTGCCCTAGCGCCCCCGTCCGGCGATCGCTCGGCGACCTCACCCGCTCCCTCGTACCCCGACGGTCCTCAGAAGTGCCGACTTGTTGCAGCGCTGGAAGGCGCGGATGATCAGGGGTGACGTCCACGGTCGCGATCTCGCGCCGCGGACGGCACCGGTCGGACGTTCGGGTCGTCCTCCTGGTGTCGAGTGGTCGCGGGGCCGGTCTGGGGAGGCCGGCCCCCACCCATCCCGAGCGGATCGTCCCCACCCACCCAGCGAGGAACCCATGCAGCTCCGAGAGATCTCCGCCGCCGAGTACCGGCGCTGGCTCATGAGCCCTGGATCCACCGGTGACGTGACGTCGATGGGCTCGGAGTCGCTGGACGGACCGCGACAGGAGCGTTGAGCGACGCGTCGGAGGCACCCGTCGTGATTCCTCAGCCGCGCCGCACCAGCAGGTCGCCCACCTCGCACTCGAGCACGGCGCAGATCTGCTCGAGCGTCGAGAACCGGATGGCTCTCGCGCGGTCGTTCTTGAGGACCGAGAGGTTCACGACGGTCACGCCGACGAGCTCGCTCAACCGGACGAGCGTCATGCCGCGTTCCGCGAGCAGCTCGTCGAGGCGGCAGTGGATGCGGCCCTCGTCCACCTAGACGAGCCCATCGACGTCCTGCTGCAGCGCGAGTCCGCGCCGCAGCACGAGTGCGATCGCGACCAGGCCGGCAGCGGCGAACAGGGGTGTGAACTCGAACGTGAAGCCGTCGGTCCGGAAGAGGTTGCTGCTCGCGCTGTGCGGCGCCGCCCAGGTGAAGCCGCTCATCCCCAGCGCGACGACGCCTTGGAGGATCTGCGCGACGGAGCTCCCGATCGCGAGCGCCGCGGCCGCCAGGATCACCGGCCGCGAGGTGCCCGTCCCGAAGCCCGCACCGCCGAGGAGCCGGCTGATCGCGATGGCGAGGAGCGCGGTGACGATCAGCGCGGTGATCGTCCAGAGCACCGGCGTGAGGCCGAGGAGGATCCGTTCGGCCGCCGGCACGGCGTCGAGCGTGGTCGAGACCTGCGTCGCAGTGACCGGGGTGCCGTCACGGACGAAGGGCGCTCCGCCGTAGTCGTTGCGCATCCCGTTGGTGGGCAGCACGTAGGAGGTCGCCTCGGTGAACGGGATCCGCGCCCCGGGCTGCGCCCACTCGATCAGCTGGATCACCTGCACCACGAGCGTGATCACCGCGACGAGGCCGTACAGCGACGCGCCGACGAGCAGGACGACGAGCGACCACGCGAAGCGCTCAGGGACGGCGCGCGACCGGGCGATGGGGCGGGCGACGTCGCTCATGTCGCGACCGTATCGATTCTCGACAGCGTCGTCGATCGATATGCCGCCGGCGAGTGCCGAGGCCTAGGGTCTCGCCATGGTCGTCAGCCGCGAGATCCGGTTCTTCCCCGACTGGGGGCACCGCTGGCCGCTGTGGGGCAGCCTGCTGCACGACGAGATCACGCTCTCCCCGGCCGACCTCTCCCTCTCCGCGGAGCTGACCGCCGACCTCCGCGCCTGGTACGACTTCTGGGACGAGCACCTCGACCCGGATCCGCTGCCCCCGCGGGTGCCGGGATGGGACGCGGACCGGAACCGGCGCACCTGGCTGCTCGCGGGGGAGGAGCTGGCGCGACGCCTCGCCATCGAGCTCGGCGACGACCACACGAGCGTCGCCTCGTTCCAGTCCTACGGTTGAGCCCCGAGCCGAGCGGAAGGGGGACGACGGTGCATCCGGCGCTGCGGAACGCGCTCGACGTGGTCCTGGCCGATCTCGATGCGACGGGGGTCACGCGGCCCGTCGTCCGCGAGCTCGACTGGTCGGACGTCCCTGATCAGCACACGGCGATGCTCGCGTCGCTCGACGGATCCGCGATGGGCGTGAGCGTGACGACCTCCGATCCCGAGGCCGCCCGGATCGCGGATGCCGCCGACCGGGTGCAGGAGTGGGTCATCGAGGAGCACTGGCGCTCCGGAGCGCCGACCGACTGGCCGCCGTGTCCCCGGCACCCCGCGACGCATCCGCTCGCGGCCTCCGCCGACGACCGGGTCGCCCGGTGGGTCTGCCCGCTCGACGGGGGACCGGTCGCGGTCGTCGGCCGGCTGGCGCAGGTCCGCTAGGCGATCAGGGCGCGCAGCCGCTCGATGTCGGCACGGTGCTGCTCGGGCAGCTCGTAGCCCGTATGCATCACGAGCTGGGCCTCGGGGGTGGCGCAGCGGACCGGCGTCCCTTCGATCGTGCCGATTCCCTCGAGCGCGTCCCGGGGGAGCGAGACGTGACTCGCGGACAGCGGTACCGGGCCGTCCGGCCCGAGGCGGACGACGTGCACGTCCAGCTCGCCCCGCGGTCCGTCGGCGACGAAGGCGGACGGCAGGTGGTGGTCGCCGATCCAGCGGTTCTCCGACCACACGAACCGGACCGTCATGCCGATCTCGGGGAGCGCGGTCAGCAGCGCGGGCAGCTCGGCCACGTCGACGAACACGTCGAGGTCGTGGTGGACCCGGGAGGGGTGACCGAGGAGGGCGTCCACGCCCCATCCGCCGATCACCCAGGGCTGCACGCCGCGCTCGGTGAGGTCCCGCAGGAGCGCGACGACGGCGTCGCGAGGCATCGAGGACGGCACGTCGGGCGGATCGGTCGCGGCGAGGTCGAGGAGCGCGAGCGGCGCGGCCGTGCCCGCGCGCCCCTCGGTGCCGAGCTCGACCAGCGCGATCGTGCGGAAGGTGGGCCGCTCGCCGCGCTGCGCCCGAGCCCCCGGCGTCACGGTGACGTGCGGCCGGTAGCCGTCGCGGTGGTGCTCCGGCACGACCGGCACGGCGCCGGCGTGCTGCTGCAACGCGTCGAGCACCGCCTCGTGCGCCGGGCGGAGGTCGTCGACGCCCGCGAGGTCGACGAGGGTGCTCCCGTCCGGATCGAACCATGCCTCGTGACTTATGATGGTCGCGAGCGCCGGGAGCCCGCGCGCGGCCTCGCGCACGGCGCCGACGAGCGTGTCGAGGTCGGCGTTCGATCGCACGTTCGGCACGAGCGTGAGGTGCAGCGGCCAGGCGCGCCGGTCGATCCAGCGACCGACCTGGAGCGGCGCGAGCGGCAGGACGACGCAGTACTCGGGGGATCCGGCCACGCCAGCAGGCTGCCACAGGGTGGACAGACGGGCCGGTCGACCCCCTCGAAGTCGGGGGAGAGGGGGAGGCGGTCGCCTGCCTACCCTGATCACGTGGGGCTCCTGACACCGGTGGTGCGCACCGGCATGCGGCTCTGGTACGCCAAGACCAACGCGGACCGGATGAGCGCACCCACGCCCCGGGACCGGCCCGTCTACGAGACCGGCGATCCCGCCGCTCGCCGCGTGCTCCTGCTCGGCAACGGCCCGACCCACGGATGGGGCGTCGTCTCCCACCAGCTCGCCCTCACCGGCCACCTCGGGCGCGCGCTCTCCGCGCAGACGGGCGACGCCTGGGACGTCGACTACGTCGGCGACGAGCTCATGAACGTGGCGACCGCCCTGAACTGGCTCGGCCGGCGCGCCCTGTCGCCCTACGACCTGATCGTGCTGGTGCTCAGCATGAACGACGCCGTCCGGCTCACGCCGCTGCCGGCATGGGGGCGCTCGATGTCCGCGCTGCTCGACCATCTCGACTCCGGCCGGGCGCCGGGCGCCGGCATCCTCATCGCCGGCGTGCAGCCCATCGCATCCGTTCCGGGGTTCGGTGGCCTCGCCGGCATGATCGGCCAGCGGCACGCCGACCGCCTCAACGCCACGACGCGGGGCCTGCTCGAATCCGTCGACGCCGCCGCGTTCACCGACCTCGGTGCACCGCGCACGGAGATCGGCCGCCCCGCCGGGTCCTCCCTGACCTACTCGACGTGGGCCGAGCGGCTCGCCGGGCACGCGGTGCCGCTCCTCGCGGGGGCGCATGCCGGCACCAGCGGCACCCCTCAGGCGGCGCTCGTGCCGCGCTGGGCCGGCGCCGCGCCCCTGCTCGCCATGCAGGCCGGCGCGCGGACGGCGGAGCTCAAGCGGCTCGAGGAGGAGGCGAAGCGCCGGTTCGGCGTGCCGCTCGCGCTCGTCACGCTGCTCGAGGGCGACCGCCAGTACTTCCCGACCGGCAGCGGGCCGGTTCCGGCATCCGTGCCACGGGAGCTCACGTTCTGCGACGTCACGGCCGCCCAGTCGGAGCCCCTCGTGGTGCCGAACGCCCGCAAGGATCCGCGGTTCGCCGGCAGCGCCTACATCGACGTCGCCCACACGCCGTTCTACGCCGGTGCCGCGCTCCGGTCCCGCGAGGGCGACGTGATCGGCACCTTCTGCCTCATGGGAGCGTTTCCGCGCAAGGCCGATCGGGTGGACGTCACGGAGCTCGAGCGGCTCGCCGGTGAGGCCGAACGCATCCTGTGGCGCGTCGAGGACGACGTCCGGGCAGCAGCACCCGCAGCCGTCGCGGAGTAGGTGACCGGCCCGGCGCGTTGTCAGGTGGTCGCCGTGCTCCGTGCCGGGCACGGTCGCCGGGGTCGCCTCGCGGTCCTCCGCCCACTGCCGGATGACGTCGTGATGGGTCGTCACGAGGGCTGCGGCCCGGCCCCTCGGGGTCCTCGTCGGGTGACGTGACCTCCTGCGAGTGCTGCAGCGACTTCGGCGTCTCGGGGCCGGTGCGGATGTGGCCGCCGTCGGGTCCCGCATCCTCGCCTGAGGGCTGCCCGCGCAGCTCGGTCCCGCTCGCGTCGGGGCCTCCGGCGTTCTCGCAGCGATCTCGGATCGTTGCTGGGGTACAACGGAATCGAGGTCAGGAGGACGCATGGCTCGAGGACGAGCGAGACCGGTGCGCCGGGCGACGGCGCTTGCGGTGCGGGAGATCGTCGATGTGCGGCACGGCAGGTTCGAGCGGATGCTGTCGGGGCTCACCGCGGTCGGGGCGGTGGTGACGACGGTCGAGATCTTCTTCGAGCACGACAAGGCGAGCTTCGGCCGGCGGTGGATGTGGGCGCCCATCGTGGTGGGGCCGATCGGCGCCGCCGCGGGCGTGGCGGGCTGGGCCAGTCACCGGATGGCGAAGACCGTGCTGCCGGTGGCGTCCGCGGTCATCGTCGCGAACGGACTGCAGGGCACGCTGCTGCACGCCCAGGGCATCGGCAACAAGCCGGGCGGCTGGAAGGAGTTCCGCTACAACATGGAGATGGGGCCGCCCCTGCTGGCCCCGCTCCTCGTCACCCTGGTCGGCGGCATGGGGCTGCTCGCCGCGGTCCTGCGGCGAGAGCCATGAACGGCGGCGGCCGCGTCCCTCCAGGCGAGCGCACGACGCGGTTCCCCGGCTTCGACGTGCTCGCGGAGCAGGACCACTGGGACGACGCGACGCGATCGACCGTGCTCTCGCGGGTGCACTCGGCGGCGCCCATCCGCTTCTTCACCCCGGGGGAGGAGGCGGTCGCGACCTGTCTGCTCGACCGGCTGATGGGGCAGGACGACGACCTCGATCCGCACCGGATCCAGCTGGTGCGGATGGTCGACGCCCGCCTGGCGGAGCGCGAGACGGACGGC
Organism: Amnibacterium sp.; assembly: GCF_036559085.1. Classification (GTDB taxonomy): domain Bacteria; phylum Actinomycetota; class Actinomycetes; order Actinomycetales; family Microbacteriaceae; genus Amnibacterium. The sequence goes on along the minus strand of NZ_DATBTU010000061.1, from coordinate 22,856 downwards.
TGGCACTACGACACCATGCCGCAGGACGACCAGGCCTGGCGGGACACCCTGGCCGGCATCGACGAGGACGCGCAGCAGCGGTACGGACGCGGGTTCGCCGACTGCTCGCTGGGGGAGCAGCGCGAGCTGCTGGCCGCGGTGCACGCCTGGGAGGGCGAGCGCTGGCACGGCATGCCGCCGAAGCAGGTCTGGAGCCTGTGGACCCGGTACGCCGCGACCGCGTTCTACTCCCACCCCGAGGCCTGGAACGAGATCGGGTTCCCCGGGCCCGCCTATCCCCGCGGCTACAAGAACCGCGGGGTCGACAAGCGCGAGCCCTTCGAGGTGCGTGACGCGCGGCCGTCGGACGATCCGGTGGCGGAGAGGCACGGATGACGCTCGCGGTACGGGCACGGAACGAGTCCGCATGGCTGCTCACGCCGAGGGGTGGGATCGACGAAGGGCTGCGGGAGCGGATGCGGCGCTTCCACGACGAGGACGAGGTGGACCTCGTGATCGTCGGCGCGGGCGCCGGCGGCAGCACCCTCGCGCAGCGACTCGCTCGCGGCGGGTGGCGCATCGTGGTGCTCGACGCCGGCCCCTTCTGGAACCCCGAGCAGGACTGGGTGAGCGACGAGGCGGGCTCCCACCAGCTGTACTGGACGGAGCCGCGCCAGATCGGCGGCGCGGACCCCGTGCCGCTCGGGTCGAACAACTCGGGCCGGGGCGTCGGCGGATCGATGGTGCACTACGCCGGCTACACCCCGCGGTTCCACCCGAGCGACTTCCGCACGGCGACGAACGACGGCGTCGGCGCCGACTGGCCGTTCGCGTACGAGGATCTCCGGCCGTACTACGAGCAGATGGAGGCCGAGCTGCCGGTGTCGGGGCAGCACTGGCCCTGGGGCGACCCGCACGACTACCCCTACCGGCCGCATCCGGTCGGGGGCAACGGCGAGCTGTTCCTCCGCGGCGCCGAGGCGGCGGGCATCGAGGCCAGGGTCGGGCCGGTGGCGATCACCAACGGCCGGTTCGGGCACCGGCCGCACTGCATCTACCGCGGCTTCTGCCTGCAGGGCTGCAAGGTGAACGCGAAGGCCTCACCGCTCATCACGCACCTGCCCGACGCCCTCGCGCACGGGGTCGAGATCCGCGCGGACTCGATGGTGACCCGCGTGGAGGTCGACGAGCGCACCGGCCGTGCGACGGGCGTGCACTACGTGCGCGGCGGCAGGCAGCGCTTCCAGCGGGCACGGGCCGTGGCGATCGCCGGCTACTCGATCGAGACGCCGCGCCTGCTGCTCAACTCGGCCTCGAAGCGGTTCCCCGACGGGCTCTGCAACGACCACGACCTCGTCGGCCGCTACCTGATGGTGCAGGGTGCCCCGCAGACCGGCGGCCGGTTCGAGGCGGAGGTGCGGATGTACAAGGCGCCCCCGCCCGAGGTGAGCACGGAGGAGTTCTACGAGACGGATCCGTCGAAGCCGTACAAGCGGGGTTTCTCGATCCAGACGGTCTCGCCGCTGCCGATCACCTGGGCGGAGCACATCATGGCGCAGGGCCACTGGGGTGCCGAGTTCCGCAACTACATGAGCGACTACGTGCACTGGGCGTGCCTCGGCGCCCTGTGCGAGTTCCTGCCCCAGGCCGACAACCGGGTGACGCTCGCGGACGAGCAGGACCGCAACGGCATGCCGGTCGCCCACTTCGCCTACTCGCAGTGCGAGAACGACAAGCAGCTCGTGAAGGCGGCCACGACGGTGATGGAGCGGATCCTGAAGGCGGCGGGCGCCGACGAGGTCGTGACGATCGACCGGTACGCGCACCTCGTCGGAGGGGCGCGGATGGGCTCACGTCCCGAGGAGGGCGTCGTGGACGGCGACTGCCGGAGCTTCGCGGTGGAGAACCTGTTCATCACCGACGGCAGCGTGCTGCCGACGCAGGGCAGCGCGAACCCGGCGCTCACGATCATGGCCGTCGCCGCGCGCGCGGCGGACCGGCTGCTGGCCGGCCCGGATGCGGGACGGCCGGTGGCGGCGAGGACGAGCGCCCTCGCCGCCTCCTAGCCGAGGGGCGCTGCGGTCAGCGGCTCGACCAGCGCGTCTGGCTGCCGGAGGCAGCCGGACGGCCCTGGCCGCCGGCGCCGCGGCCGCCGCGCGAGGCGGGTGCGGCGTCGCGGGTCCGGCCGGAGCCCTGGCGGCCGGGCTGCCCGCCCTGGCGGCCGGGCGCGCCCTGACGGCCCTGGCCACCGGCGCGACCGCGGTCGCCGCCGCGAGCGGGTGCTGCGGCACGGTTCTGCGGCGCGCGGCGCTGCTGCTGCTGGACGGGCGCGACGGCGGGCGGCGCGACCTTCGGCGCGCGCTCGCCGACGAGGCGCTCGACGCTCGCGGACTCGGCGGTGACCGACTCCGGCGTGACGGTGATGCCGGCCTTCTTCAGCAAGGTGGCGACGTCGCGGCGCTGCTCGGGCAGCACGAGCGTCACCACTGTGCCGGCCGAACCGGCGCGGGCCGTGCGGCCCGAGCGGTGCAGGTACGCCTTGTGCTCGGTGGGCGGGTCGACGTGCACGACGAGCGCGACGTCGTCGACGTGCACGCCACGGGCGGCGACGTCGGTCGCGACCAGCACGCGGACGGATCCGTCGCTGAACGCGGCGAGGTTGCGGTCGCGCGCGCCCTGCGACAGGTTGCCCTGCAGGTCCGCGGCGGCGATGCCGGAGGCGGCGAGCTGCTTCGCGAGCTTCTTCGCGACGTGCTTGGTGCGCACGAACAGGATCCGGCGCTCGGCGCCCGAGGCGAGGGCCTCGAGGACCCGGCGCTTCGCATCCGCGCCGTCCACCTCGAACACCGCGTGGGACATGGCGTCGACGTGCGAGGTGGCGTCGTCGACGGCGTGCGTGACGGGGCGGCTGAGGAAGCGGCTCACGATCTTGTCCACGCCGTTGTCGAGCGTCGCGGAGAACAGGAGGCGCTGCCCACCGGCGGGCGTCGCGGCCATGAGGCGCGTGACCACGGGCAGGAAGCCGAGGTCGGCCATGTGGTCGGCCTCGTCGAGCACGGTGACCTCGACGGCGTCGAGGGTGAGCATCCGCTGCTTGAGGAGGTCCTCGAGGCGGCCGGGGCAGGCGACGAGGATGTCGACGCCGGCCTTCAGGGCAGCCACCTGGCGCTGCTGCGAGACGCCGCCGAAGACGGTCGTCACGGTGAGGCCGGTGGCGCCGGCGAGGGGCTCGATCACCGCGGCGATCTGCGTGGCCAGCTCCCGGGTGGGGGCGAGCACGAGGGCGAGCGGACGGCCGGAGCGGCGCGAGCCGCCGGCGAGCCGGCCCGCGAGGCGGGCGACGATGGGGAGCGCGAAGGCGAGGGTCTTCCCGCTGCCCGTGCGGCCGCGGCCGAGCACGTCGCGGCCGGCGAGGCTGTCGGGCAGCGTCGCCTCCTGGATGGGGAAGGGCGCGTCGATGCCCGTCGCCGCGAGGGCGGTGACGAGACGAGCGGGGACGCCGAGCGCGGCGAAGGACGAAGTCATGGAGAGGCTTTCCGGCGGGGCATGCCGCTGATGCGCGGCGATGCGGGAGGCGAGCGTGCCGGACGGCACGTCGTCGCGCCGACCGACGCGGGCGGAAGCCCCCGAGACGACATCCGGGTGGGATGGCGGGGCGTGGATCGCTGCTGTCGACGCACGGCGCGATGAACGCGCCGATCCCGAGTCTACCGGTACGACGCCCCCGACCCCGTGTCAGGCGAGGATCGGCCCGTTCTGGGGGCATTCCCGCGCCTCCGCGCGGGCCGCGACGGCGTGTCAGCCGGGGGTGCGGTCGAGGCGCGCGAGCACGCCGGGCAGGAACGCGTCCGCCCATCGCCGGTGGCCGCGGTCGTTCGGATGAAAGAGGTCGCCCGCGGCCCCGCGGAGCGCGTCGAGGAACCCGCCGACGCCGGTCACGGAGTAGAGCGGCGCCACCCAGAACCCGTGCTCCGCGGCGACCTCGCGGATGATGCGGTTCGCCTGGCGAGCGCGCCGCGCGACGGGCAGCACGCTGAAGCTCGGCAGCTCCGACACGAGGGTGCCGGGCGGCAGGCGATCGCAGATCCGCGTGTACTCCTCGCGGAAGCGCACCGGGTCGAACGCCCAGATGTCATTGGCGCCGATGCCGAGGGTGACGATGTCCGGCTCCAGCCCGTCGAGCCGGTGGAGCTCGTCCCGGATCACGACGCCGAGGGTCGCGCCGTCGATGGAGAGGTTACGCACGCGCACCTGGCGACCGGTGCGCTCGGCGATGGCCTCGGCGAGGATGCCGACGTAGCCGGCCTCGGGTGCGCTCGCGCCGATGCCCAGGGCGGCGGAGTCGCCGAGGGCGACGTAGAGCAGGCTGCCGGGCTGCGCCTTCCCGCGGCCCCGCCAGTGCACGTGATGGGCGGGGATGCGGTTCGTCAGCACCGTCACCCACCGCCGGCGTCGGCGCTCGAGCAGCACCGCGCCGCCGACCGCGGCCCCGATCGCGACGACCGCGACCGGCCACCCGCGCCCGCTCATCGGCCGATCGCGGCGGTGCGGCCGCCGGTCGCCGCCAGCAGATCCGCCGGGGTGAGCTCGATGTCGAAGCCGCGCCGTCCGCCGGAGACGTACACGGTCGGATGCGCGAGCGCCGATTCGTCGAGGAAGAGCGGCAGGCGGGAGCGCTGCCCGACCGGGCTGATACCGCCGACGACGTAGCCGGTGCGTCGCTCCGCGACGGCGGGGTCGGCGAGGGCGGTGCGCTTCGCCTCGGCCACATGCGCCAGCGCCTTCAGGTCGAGGGTCGTCGAGACGGGCACGACGGCCACTACGAGCCGGTCGTCCGCGGCCACGACCAGGGTCTTGAAGACCCGTGCCGGGTCGACCCCGAGCGCCGCCGCCGCCTCGAGCCCGTAGGCGCCCCCGCCCGGCTCGTGCTGGTAGGGATGGGCGGTGAACGGGATGCGCAGCCGGGTCAGCGCGACCGTGGCGGGGGTGCCGGTGCTCGCCATGCCGAGAACGGTATCCGCCGCATCCGCGTCCCTGCACGGGGTCAGTGCTGGCAGCGGGGGCACCAGTAGATGTCCCGGTCGGTGGCGCCACGGCCCTGCCGCACCGGGTCCCCGAGCGTCCCGCCCTCGATCCGGGTGCCGCACCGGCGGCAGGGCCGGCCGGCGCGCCCGTAGACCCAGTCCTGCCGGCCGTCCCGGGTGTCGCCGGTCAGCGTCCGCTTCACCCGGTTCTTGTTCGCCTCGAGGGACCGCTTCGCGAGCTCGACCATCCGCGGCAGGTCGGGCACCTCGGCCACCGGCCGGGTCGGCAGCACCCCGCGGAGGAAGCAGAGCTCGTTGCGGTACACGTTCCCGATCCCGGCGAGGTTGCGCTGGTCGAGCAGCGCAAGCCCGACCGCACGGTCGGGGGCCCGCTGCAGGCGCCGCAGGGCCTCGTCCGCATCCCAGTCCGGGCCGAGGAGGTCGGGGCCGAGGTAGCCGACGACGTCCTCCTCCTGGTCGCGGGGCAGGATCTCGAGGGTGCCGAGGGCGAAGCCGACGGCCTGCCAGCCCTCGGTCCGCAGCACGATGCGGGCCTCGAACGCCGGGCGTCGCCAGCGCGTGCCGGTGCGGTAGAGGTGCCAGGCGCCCTCCATCTTCAGGTGGGAGTGGAGAACGCTCGAATCGGTGCGGATCAGCAGGTGCTTGCCGCGGCTGGCCACGGAGTCGACGGTCTCGCCGGTGAGGTCGACGGTCGCGTAGCGGGGCACGCGCACGTCGCAGACGGTGAGGACGGCCCCCGTCAGGGCGGAGCCGAGGTTCTTCGCCGTGCGGTAGACGGTGTCGCCCTCAGGCACGGCGGCACCGATCAGCCACGGAGCCGCATCCCCTTCGGGTTCGGGCTGAAGCCCGCCTGCTCGAGCACGCCGCCGAAGGGGGTGCCGAGGGCGAAGACGCCATCGATCTTCTCGATCGTGAGCCCCGCGACGCCGCGTCCGCGGACGGTCGCGGCCAGCGCCTCGGCCGTCGCCCGCAGCGCCGCTTCGTCGTCGGTGAACAGCAGCACCGTTCGGCCGCCCCGCTCGAGGTAGGCGACGAGGGCGCCGTCGACGAGCACGACGAGCGCACCGGCCTTGCGGCCGGGCCGGTGGCCGCCCTCGGTCTCGGCCGGCGGCCAGGGGAGCGCGGCGCCGTACGGGTTCGCCGGATCCGTCGCGGCGAGGCAGACCGTGACCGGCTCGGCCGGCGGCTCGTCGGCGTCGCGGTTGAAGGAGCGGAGCCGGTCGATCGTGCCGGAGGTCGAGAACTGCGCGGCGCCGAGGTGCTCCACGAAGTAGCCACGGCGGGCGCGGCCGGCCTCCTCGAGCCCGGCGAGCGTCTTGTAGACGAGCGCGAAGCCGCCCGGCACCTGCTCCGACTGCACCGAGCCGCGGGTGACGACGCCGTAGCGGTCGAGGAGGAACTCGGCCGCCGCCGCGGCCCGGACGGTGGTGTCGTCCTCGGGCAGCGGCAGGATCGCCCACCGGCCGGCGGCGGTCGGCGGCCCCTGCCGTGCCGGCATGATCGGCCGCCCCCGACCTCGATACACCCGCGCCCGAGGGGTGCGCTGCGGCGCGCGATGGGCGCTCCCGCCGCTGCCGGTCAGGGCGCGGACCGGCGCGAAGGTGTCGTTGGTCACGAGGCCGGCCCAGACGAGGTTCCAGAGCGCCTCCTGGAGCTTGCCGTCATCCGTGGCACCGACCGTGTCGGCGAGCTGCCGGAAGAAGAAGGCGCCACCGCCGCCGAGCGCGGTGAGCACCTCGAGCTCCAGCGCCGAGTGCTCGGACTCCTCGGTGACCAGCAGCGTGAGGGGGAGCGTGTCGGCGAGGTGGAGCGCGACCCAGCCGTCGTTGCCCGCGATGCGGCCGGCTCCCGACCAGACCACCTCACCGGTCGCGGTGAGCTCGTCGAGCATCCCCGGCCGGTAGTCCCGCACACGGGCCGGCAGCACGAGGGACTCCCACGCGGATGCGGGGACGGGCACGCCGGCGAGCTGCTCGATCACCTGCGCGACCCCGTCGACGCCGCTCAGCGGTCCGCGGCCGCCGCCGGTGACGTGCTGCCACTCGGGCAGGAACCGGGCGAACGCCCCCTGATCGACCGGCTCCACCTCGCGCCGCAGGGCGGCGAGGGACCGGCGGCGGAGGCGGCGCAGCACCTCGACGTCGCACCACTCGGATCCGCTGCCGCCCGGCCGGAACTCGCCCTCGGTGACGCGGCGCTCGTCGGCCAGCCGCCGCAGCGTGTCGGTGACGACGGCGACCCCGAGGCCGAGCCGCGCCGCCGCGGTCTGCGCGGCGAAGGGCGCGTGCGTGCGGGCGTAGCGGCCGACCAGGTCGCCGAGCGGATCCGCGACGGGTTCGACGAACGCGACGGGAACGCCGATCGGCAGCGGCACCCCAAGGGCGTCGCGCAGTCGGCTCGCGTCCTCGATCGCAGCGAACCAGTCGGTGCCCGCCCACTGAGCCGGGATGGCGCGGCGGGTGTCCACCAGCTCCTGCAGCAGCGCCCCGGCGTCGGCTGGGGAGACGGCCGAGCCCTCGCCGTCGTCGAGCCGCGCGGCGACCTCGTCCACCGTGAGCGGCCCGAGCAGCCGCAGCAGGTCGGCGGCGCCCTCCACGCCCTTCAGCCGACGGTCCGGGTCGAGCCGCTGCAGCTCCTGCTCGATGCGCTCGAGCACCGCCGGATCGAGCAGCTCGCGCAGCTCCACCCGGCCGAGCAGCTCGGACAGCAGCGTCGAGTCGAGCGCGAGGGCCTGCGCCTTCCGCTCCGCGAGGGGGCTGTCCCCCTCGTACATGAACCCGCCGACGTAGCTGAACAGCAGGCTCCGCGCGAACGGTGACGCAGTCGGCGTCTCGACCTCGACGACGCGCACCGCCCGCGACTCGAGCTTCGCCGCGAGCTCCTTCAGCGCGGGAAGGTCGTAGACGTCCTGCAGCACCTCGCGGATGGACTCGAAGATGATCGGGAAGGTCGGGTACTTCTTCGCCACGTCGAGCAGCTGCGACGCGCGCTGCCGCTGCTGCCAGAGCGGGGACCGGCGGGCGGGGTTGTAGCGGGGCAGCAGCAGGGCCCGTGCGGCGCACTCGCGGAAGCGCGACGCGAAGATCGCCGACCCGGTGACCTCCGTCGTGACGATGGACTCGAGCTCGTCGGGATCGAAGGCGACGAGGTCGGCGCCCGGCGGCTCGGCATCCGTGTCGGGGATGCGCAGCACGATGCCGTCGTCGGCCGCGGTCGCGCCGCCGTCGATGCCGTAGCGCTCGGCGAGGCGGGCGTTGATGGCGAGCGCCCACGGGGCATGCACCTGCATGCCGTACGGGGAATGCAGGACGATCCGCCAGTCGCCGAGCTCGTCCCGGAACCGCTCGAGCACGAGCGTGCGGTCGCTCGGCACGCTGCCGGTGGCCTCGGCCTGCTCGCCGACGAAGCGCACGAGGTTGCGCACGGCCCGCTCGTCGAGCCCGATCCGCTCGGCGATGCCCGCCGCATCCTCCGCGCCCGCCGCGGCGAGGGTGCGCTGGAACGCGCCGACCGCGCGGCCGAGCTCGACGGGGCGGCCGAGGCCGTCGCCCCGCCAGAACGGCACGCGCCCTGGCTCACCGAACGCGGGGAGCACGTTGACGCGGTCGTGGGTGATCTCCTGGATGCGCCAGCTCGTGGCGCCGAGGCTGAAGACGTCGCCGACCCGCGACTCGTAGACCATCTCCTCGTCGAGCTCGCCGACCCTGGCCCCGCCCTTGTCGCCGCCGACGAGGAAGACGCCGAAGAGGCCGCGGTCCGGGATCGTGCCGCCGGAGGTCACCGCGAGCCGCTGCGCCCCGGGGCGGCCGGTGATCGTGCCGGCGTCGCGGTCCCAGACGATCCGCGGCCGCAGCTCCGCGAACTCGTCGGAGGGGTAGCGACCGGCGAGCAGGTCGAGCACGGCCTCGTAGGCGCTGCGGGGGAGCGCGGCGAACGGCGCGCTGCGCCGGACGACGTCGAACCACGCCTCGACGTCGATCGTGTCCAGCGCGACGGCCGCGACCGTCTGCTGGGCGAGCACGTCGAGCGGGTTCGCGGGGACCCGCAGCGACTCGATCTCGCCGCGCACCATCCGGTCGGCGGCGACGGCGGCGTGGATGAGGTCGGACTGATGGGTCGGGAAGACGACGCCGGTGCTGATCTCGCCGACCTGGTGGCCGGCGCGGCCGACCCGCTGCAGGCCGCTCGCGACCGAGGGCGGCGCGCCGACCTGCACCACGAGGTCGACGGAGCCCATGTCGATGCCGAGCTCGAGGCTGGAGGTGGCGACGACGCAGCGGAGACGCCCCGACTTCAGGTCGTCCTCGATGACCGCGCGCTGCTCCTTGCTGACGGAGCCGTGATGCGCCCGCGCGAGCAGCTCGCTCGCGCCCCGCGTCGATCCGCTCTGCGCCGGCGTCGCGACCGCGGCGGCCGTGCCGCGCGGGGCGATGGCGCCCACCATCGCGAGCTCCTCGGCGGTCTCGGTCTCCTCCGCGACCTCCCGCTGGAGCCGCTCCTCGTACTCCTCGTTGAGCCGCGCGGTGAGGCGCTCCGCGAGCCGTCGCGAGTTCGCGAACACGATCGAGGAGCGGTGCTGGAGGACGAGGTCGGTGATGGCGGACTCGACGTGGGGCCAGATCGATCCGGTGCGGGGCGGCAGCGGGTCGTCGGGGTCGAACACCGCTCCGGCGGCGGATCCCTCGCGGGGCCCGGCGTCGTCCTTGGGCCATCCGCTGCCGAGGTCGGGGTCGGACATGTCCTCGACGGGCACCACGACGGAGAGGTCGAAGGTCTTCTGCGCCTTCGGCGCCACGACGGTGACGGGGGAGCGGCCGCCGAGGAAGCGGGCCACCTCCTCGACCGGCTTCACGGTGGCGGACAGCCCGATGCGCTGCGCGGGCTTCTCGAGGAGCGCGTCGAGGCGCTCCAGCGACAGGGCGAGGTGCGAGCCGCGCTTCGTGGCGGCCACGGCGTGCACCTCGTCGACGATGACGGTGCCGACGTTCCGCAGCGTCTCGCGCGCCTGCGAGGTGAGCATGAGGAACAGCGACTCGGGCGTCGTGATGAGGATCTCGGGCGGGTCGGTCGACAAGGCCCGCCGCTCCGCCTGCGGGGTGTCGCCGGAGCGCACGCCGACACGGATCGACGGTGGGTTCGTGCCGAGCCGCTTCGCGGTCTGGGTGACGCCGACGAGCGGGCTGCGGAGGTTCCGTTCGACGTCGACGGCGAGCGCCTTCAGCGGCGAGACGTACAGCACGCGGGTGCCGGACGGCTCCGTCGGGTCGCGGTGCGCGAGCCGGTCGATCGCCCAGAGGAACGCGGCGAGGGTCTTGCCCGATCCGGTCGGCGCGACGACGAGCGCGTGCCGGCCCTGGGCGATCGCGGACCATGCCCCCGCTTGCGCCGCGGTGGGCGCGCGGAAGGCGCCGGCGAACCATTCGCGGGTCGCGGCGCCGAACTCGTCGAGCACATCGGGCATGGTCAGGGGATTCTCCCCCGCCGCGCCGACAGCGCTGCGCGGGTCAGGAGGCCAGGAACGTCAGGAGGCCAGGAAGGCCGCGACGTCGGCGAGCTCGGCCTCGGCGACCCCGTGACCGAGCATCGGGTACTCCCGGGCGGTCAGCGTCGTGTGCGCCTGGAGCCACGTCCTCGTGCGGGCGATGGCAGCGGCCGGGATGACGGGATCGATCGTGCCGCGCCCCCAGAACACCGGCGGCCTGCGTGCGGCGAGGGCCGCATCCGCGGGACCGCCGACCTCGGCGACGAAGCCGGACAGCATCACGACGCGCTCGAACCGGTCGGGGGCCGACCGGAGCAGCTGCAGCGCCACCGCGCAGCCCTGCGAGAAGCCGAGCACGCGGATCCGCTTCGGCGCGGTCCCGGGCAGTCGGTCCAGCCAGTCGAGCACCGCGTCGCCGGCGGGCGCCACGGCGCTGTCGCCGTCGGGCGTCGGGGTCGCCTCGGCCCACGCCCGGCCGCCCTGCGAGGGGACCGGGCCGCGCAGCGCGACGATCCGGTCGGGCACCCCGAGCCGCTCCGCGACCGGCAGCAGGTCCCGCTCGTCCGCGCCTCGTCCGTGCAGCAGCAGGAGGAGGGAATCCGCCTCCGAGGGGCCGGCCCAGAGGGCCGCGTCGCCGTCGATCCGCATGCTGCGGATCCTGCCAGTGCTCTCCGAACGGCCGCGGAGACCGCCGCGACGCGCCCGGGCGGGTAGAAAAGGGGCGTGAGCACCGTGGGAACCCCCGATCCGAGCCCGGGCTGGCTCGGCGACGACGAGCTGGCGCAGATCCGCCGGCGCCTTCCGCTGCTGTACGTGGAGGCCGTGCCGGTGCGGGTGGACGGCATGGGACGGGTCACGGAGATCGGCCTGCTCCTGCGAGTCGGGATGAGCGGCACCATCGCCCGCACGATCGTCTCCGGCCGCGTGATGTACGGGGAGACCCTCCGCGACGCGCTCTTCCGGCACCTCGAGAAGGACCTCGGCCCGATGGCGTTCCCGCAGCTGCCCGCCAGCCCGGTGCCGTTCCAGGTCGCCGAGTACTTCCCGACGCCGAGCATCACCCAGTTCAGCGACGAGCGGCAGCACGCCGTCGCCCTCGCCTACGTCGTGCCGGTGACCGGCACCTGCGACCCGCGGCAGGACGCCCTCGAGCTCACCTGGATGACCCCGGAGGAGGCGTCGAGCGACGCCGTGCTGCGGGAGATGGAGGGCGGGCGCGGGGCGCTCGTCCGCGCGGCGCTCGCATCCGTGGGCGTCCTGGGCTGACGGCGGTTCGCCGAGGCGGGTCCGCTCGCCGTCGGTAGGTTCGGCGGCCGTGCCCACTCTGACGACCGCCCTCCTCCAGGCCGCCCCCGTGATCGTGCTGCCCGTCGGCATCCCGGCGCTCGCCGTGGCCGGCGGTGTGCTCGCCGTCGTGGATGCCGGCTTCCGGTTCCGCAAGGCCGGCGGCGGCGCGGCGCTCGCGGTGCTCGAGCTGGTGCTCGGCCTGCTGCTGGTCGTCGCCTCGTTCCAGCCCGTGCAGCAGCTCGTCTCCACGACGATCCCGGTGCTCTACCTCGCGGTCGTGCTCGAGGTGGTGCTCGTCGTGCTGCTCATCGTGAAGGGCTCACGCAAGGGCGGCCTCATCTGGCTGACGGTGCTGGCGGTCCTCGTCAACGGCGCGACCGCGGTGCTCGCGGTCCTGCACCGGTAGCCGCGCTCAGCGGGCGTCGTCGGCCTGCTCGGGCGGGAGCTCGTCGAACGACGGCGCGAGCTGCTTCAGCCGGAGGCCGCGCCACTGCCAGAGCGCCCACATGCCGGGCCACATCGCCGGGGTGCCCGGGCCGGCGTCGAACTCGAGCCGGTCGCGGTACAGGGTCGCGTTCGGGTCGTCCGGATGCGGGGCGACGGCCATCCGGTGGTACCAGGACCGGAAGGTGCCGGGGAGGCCGGAGACGCCGGCACCGGCGTCGCGCACGATCCGCACGCCGCGGTGCCGCTCGGTGTCGAGGCTGATGCCGATCTCCTGCACGCCCACCGGCACCGAGCCGGCGGCGAGGATCTGCACCGGATGCGATCCCTCGTCCCAGATCGACGGGAAGCCGCCGTCCTCGAGCGAGGAGTAGCCGAGCCACGGTCCGGCGACCTCGCGCATGACGGTGGGGGAGCGCAGCGCGCGCCAGGCGGCTTCGGGGCGGGTCTCGAGGCGTTCCTTCAGCATCACGGTCATCCGCATGGGGGACAGTATCGACGGCTCCGCTGCCCCACGGGGTCAGCAGGCCTGCGGGAACACCCGGGCTCGTCCGTGGTTGCAGTGATGCAGGGCGCGTTCCGCCCCACGTCAGGAGGTTCTACGAATGAAGGCCGTGCTGGGTGACACCGTGATCGCGGAGGCGCCGAAGGAGGAGCTGCTCCGCATCGAGGGCAACTACTACTTCCCGCCGTCGAGCGTGCGGAGCGAGTTCCTCGAGAAGAGCCCGACGCCCTACACCTGCCCCTGGAAGGGCGAGTGCCAGTACTTCACCGTCAGCACGGACGGCGAGCGGCTGCAGGACCGCGCGTGGAGCTATCCGACGCCGTACCCCACCGCGTTCGACCGCGTCGGCGCGGACTTCAGCCACTACGTGGCCTTCTGGAAGGAGGTCCGCGTCACGGACTGACGCGGACCCACCGTCCGGCCGTCGCTACCGGAGGACCCTGTCTCCATCGGAGGACCGGCACCGAGTGCTGGTCCTCCGATCACGACGAGATCCTCCGTTGCCGACGGGCAGAGGGCACCCGCCGTCCCGGAGTAGGCATCCGTCCCGCCCGTAGGCCGAATCGGCGCTCGTGGCCCTACACGAGGCACAACCCCCTACGCCGGTCACGAGCACGCCTCGAAACGAGACCGACGCAGGCTCCGCCCCCCTCACATCCATGCCTTCACCGGGCACACGGATGCCGCCACCTCGCGCCATCGAGCACCGATGCCCCGGCCAGCGCCACCCGACGCGCCCGCGGGCATCACGGTCCCGGCCGTAGGACTTGCTCCCGCGTGTAGGCCGAATCTGCGCTCCTGCCCCGACCTGCGGCACATCCCCCTACACGCGGCACGAGCCGTCACACGCCGACCCGCGCCCGGTCCTCCCGCCGCTCCCACGTGATGAGCGCCGCGGCCGTGAACCGCCGGGCGCAGATGCCGCACGACAGCGGCGCGGACGGCCGCCGGAACCGCACGTGCTCGTGCCCCGAGGGACAGGTGCCGACCCACGGCGCCAGGTCGTCCGCGATCGCCTTGGTGTGCAGCCGGCCGCCCTCGTAGCCGATGCGCTGCGCGGTCGCACGCCAGCGGGGCCCGTGCGCCGCCCGTGAGCCGGCGAGGGCGTGCGCGATCTCGTGCAGCAGCACCTGGCGCACCTCCTCGATCGTCCCGGTCGAGACGAGGTGCTTCGAGACCGTGATGCGCCTGCCCCGGTAGTCGCATGCGCCTGCGCGGCGGCGTGCGTTGTCGAGGCCGAAGCGCCATCCGCCGCTCGGCAGGTGGATCGCGAAGAGCTCCGCGGCGAGGGCTTCGACCTGGTGCGCATCCGTCATCACGACGAACGATAAGCGCGCGGGCGGACGACGACACGCCGCGCGGCGCCGTTTCGCCGGACGGGCGCCTCAGCGCTCGAGGAAGATGCCCCGGTCGGGCTCCGGGGAGCCGGTCGAGGTCGCGTCCGTGACCACCGGGGTGCCGCCGATGAGGGTCGCGAGCGTGTCGCCGTCCACCGCCTGCGCCGGATGCGGGCCGGCGGCGAGCAGCCGCGGCAGCCAGTCGAACGGCTGCGGCTCGAGGGAGCCGACGATGACGACGTTGCCGAAGCGCCGGCCCTTCAGCACCTGCGGCTCCGCGATCGCGACGACCGCCGGCAGCACCGCGCGGACCGTCGCGAGCTGGCTGCGGGCGAACCGCAGGCCTGCGCCGTCGGCGACGTTCACCGTGAGCACCCCGCCCGGCTTGAGGAGCCGCGCGGCCAGTCGGTAGAACTCCACGCTCGTGACCTGCTTCGGGATGGTCGCCCCGGCGAACACGTCGACCACGACCAGGTCGGCCGCGCCGAGCAGCCCCTCCGGCATCCGCTCGGCCACCTCCCGCGCGTCGCCGTAGCGGATGCGGATGGAGGCCTGCTTGGGCAGCGGGAGGCGCTCGCGGACGAGATCGACGAGCGCCCGCTCGAGCTCGATCACCTGCTGCCGCGATCCCGGGCGGGTCCAGGCGATGTAGCGCGGCAGCGTGAGCGCGCCGGCGCCGAAGTGCACCGCGGTGATCGGGGAGCCGGGGTCGCCGAGCGTGTCGATCACGTGCCCGATGCGGGCGACGTACTCGAACGCGAGGTCGGTCGGATCCGAGGGGTTCACGCTCGACTGCGGCGTGCCGCCGACCACGAGCTCGTAGCGATCGGGCTGCCAGCGGTCCCGCTCGATGGTCGCCACCATGCCGCCGTCGAGCAGCACGGAGTCCGACGTCGCCATGGCTGGGACCCTAGGACATCCGCTCGGAACCGGGCTCCGGAGCGGGAAGACGGGGAGCGCCCGCGCGGTTATAGCGCAGGTACGGGAACATGGTCAAGCACCGCGCTGGACACCGGGTGTTTCTGTGCCTATAGTGGATCCTTGCGCTCACTGGTCGGCCCCTGCCACCAATCGACTTCTCGCCCTCATATTGCGGTCGGCGATCCCGTGTGCCCGCCCCTCGTCCCGCGAGGCAGGCCGGTGCCCGGACGGTCACGAGCGCGCGGACACGCCGCTTCTCCTAACCGACACGACAGGAATCAGGATCGCGCAGCGCGCTCGGTCCTGACCGAAAGGTCCAATCTCCTTGGTTTCTGCGCCTGACGCCACCACTCCTCTGAACGGTCGAGGGGCGTCCCGCCTCTCCTTCGCGAAGATCACCGACACCCTCACGGTCCCCGACCTGCTGGCTCTCCAGACGGAGAGCTTCGACTGGTTGGTCGGCAGCGACGCCTGGAAGGCCCGCGTCGCCGAGGCCGAGGCCGCCGGCCGAACCGACCTCCCCGCCCAGAGCGGGCTCGAGGAGATCTTCGAGGAGATCTCCCCGATCGAGGACCTCAGCGAGACGATGCAGCTGAGCTTCACGAACCCGTTCCTCGAGGAGAAGAAGTACACGCTCGAGGAGTGCAAGGAGCGCGGCAAGACCTACGCCGCCCCGCTGTACGTCGAGGCCGAGTTCATGAACCACCTCACGGGTGAGATCAAGACCCAGACGGTCTTCATGGGCGACTTCCCCCTCATGACCGACAAGGGCACCTTCATCATCAACGGCACCGAGCGTGTCGTCGTGAGCCAGCTCGTCCGCTCGCCGGGCGTCTACTTCGAGCGCCAGCAGGAGAAGACCTCCGACAAGGACGTCTACTCGGCCCGCATCATCCCGAGCCGTGGTGCCTGGCTCGAGTTCGAGATCGACAAGCGCGACCAGGTCGGCGTGCGCATCGACCGCAAGCGCAAGCAGTCCGTCACCGTCTTCCTGAAGGCCCTCGGCCTCACCAGCGAGGAGATCCTCGAGGCCTTCAACGGCTTCTCGTCCATCGAGCTCACCCTCGAGAAGGACAACATCCTCACGAAGGACGAGGCGCTCAAGGACATCTACCGCAAGCTCCGTCCGGGCGAGCAGGTCGCCGCCGAGGCCGCGCGTGCGCTCCTCGACAACTTCTACTTCAACCCGAAGCGCTACGACCTCGCGAAGGTCGGCCGGTACAAGATCAACCGGAAGCTCGGCATCGAGGCGCCCCTCACGGACAGCGTCCTCACGGTCGACGACATCATCGCGACGATCCGCTACCTCGTCGCGCTCCACGACACCTCCGCCCCCGGCGTGAAGCAGGTCGGCGAGCGCACCTGGGCGATCGAGGGCGTCCGCGAGGGCCAGCCCGCCGACATCCGGCTCGACGTGGACGACATCGACCACTTCGGCAACCGGCGCATCCGTGCGGTCGGCGAGCTCATCCAGAACCAGGTCCGCACGGGCCTGTCCCGGATGGAGCGCGTCGTCCGCGAGCGGATGACCACGCAGGACATCGAGGCGATCACCCCGCAGACCCTGATCAACGTGCGCCCCGTCGTGGCCGCGATCAAGGAGTTCTTCGGCACCAGCCAGCTGTCGCAGTTCATGGACCAGAACAACCCGCTCGCGGGCCTGACCCACAAGCGCCGCCTGTCGGCGCTGGGCCCCGGTGGTCTGTCCCGTGAGCGCGCCGGCGTCGAGGTCCGCGACGTGCACCCGAGCCACTACGGCCGCATGTGCCCGATCGAGACGCCGGAAGGCCCGAACATCGGCCTGATCGGTTCGCTCGCGTCGTTCGCGCGGATCAACTCGTTCGGCTTCATCGAGACGCCGTACCGCCGCGTGGAGAACGGGGTCGTCACCGACGACATCCACTACCTCACCGCGAGCGAGGAGGACGAGTACCTCGTCGCGCAGGCGAACGCTCCGCTGAACCCCGACTTCTCCTTCGCGGAGAACCAGGTGCTGGTCCGCCCGAAGGGCGGCGAGGTGGAGCTCGTCGACAAGGACCGCGTCGACTACATGGACGTCTCCCCGCGCCAGATGGTGTCGGTCGCGACCTCCCTCATCCCGTTCCTCGAGCACGACGACGCGAACCGCGCCCTCATGGGCGCGAACATGCAGCGCCAGGCCGTCCCGCTGCTGCGCAGCGAGAGCCCGGTCGTCGGCACCGGCATGGAGGGCTACGCGGCCATCGACGCCGGTGACGTGGTCACCGCGAACAACGCCGGCGTCGTCAGCGAGGTGTCGGCCGACCTGGTCGTCGTCCAGCTCGACGACGGCGGCACGGAGTCCTACTACCTGCGGAAGTTCGACCGCTCCAACCAGGGCACGTCGTACAACCACCGGGTGATCGTGGACGCCGGTCAGCGCGTCGAGGTCGGCGAGGTCATCGCGGACGGCCCGGCGACGGAGAACGGCGAGCTCGCGCTCGGCAAGAACCTCCTCGTCGCGTTCATGCCGTGGGAGGGCCACAACTTCGAGGACGCGATCATCCTCAGCCAGAACCTGGTGAAGGACGACGTCCTCTCCTCGATCCACATCGAGGAGTACGAGGTCGACGCCCGCGACACCAAGCTCGGCAAGGAGGAGATCACCCGCGACCTCCCGAACGTGGCGCCCGACCTGCTGGCGGACCTCGACGAGCGCGGCATCATCCGCATCGGCGCCGAGGTCAGCCCCGGCGACATCCTGGTCGGCAAGGTCACGCCGAAGGGCGAGACCGAGCTGTCGGCCGAGGAGCGCCTGCTCCGCGCGATCTTCAACGAGAAGAGCCGCGAGGTCCGCGACACGTCCCTGAAGGTGCCGCACGGCGAGCAGGGCACGGTCATCGCGGTCAAGGAGTTCTCCGCGGAGAACGACGACGAGCTCGGCTCCGGCGTGAACCAGCGCGTCATCGTCTACATCGCCCAGAAGCGCAAGATCACCGAGGGTGACAAGCTCGCCGGCCGTCACGGCAACAAGGGCGTCATCTCGAAGATCCTGCCGGTCGAGGACATGCCGTTCCTCGCGGACGGCACCCCGGTCGACGTGGTCCTGAACCCGCTCGGCATCCCTGGCCGGATGAACTTCGGCCAGGTGCTCGAGACGCACCTCGGCTGGGTCGCCAAGCAGGGCTGGCAGGTCGAGGGCTCGCCCGAGTGGGCCGGTCGTCTCCCCAAGGCCGCGCACAGCGCGCCCGCGGGCAGCAAGCTGGCCACCCCGGTCTTCGACGGTGCGCTGGAGGAGGAGATCGCGGGTCTGCTCGACTCGACGAACCTCAACCGCGACGGCGAGCGCCTGATCGACTCCACCGGGAAGACGCAGCTGTTCGACGGCCGCTCCGGTGAGCCGTTCCCGGACCCGGTGAGCGTCGGCTACATGTACATCCTGAAGCTGCACCACCTGGTGGACGACAAGATCCACGCCCGCTCGACCGGCCCGTACTCGATGATCACCCAGCAGCCGCTCGGTGGGAAGGCGCAGTTCGGCGGTCAGCGCTTCGGTGAGATGGAGGTGTGGGCGCTCGAGGCCTACGGCGCGGCGTACGCGCTGCAGGAGCTGCTCACCATCAAGTCCGACGACATCCTCGGCCGCGTCAAGGTGTACGAGGCGATCGTCAAGGGCGAGAACATCCAGGAGCCCGGTATCCCCGAGTCCTTCAAGGTGCTCATCAAGGAGATGCAGTCCCTCTGCCTGAACGTCGAGGTGCTCGCCGCCGACGGCACCGCGGTCTCCCTCCGCGACACGGATGACGAGGTCTTCCGTGCCGCCGAGGAGCTCGGGATCAACATCTCCGCCCGGTTCGAGTCGTCGTCCATCGACGACATCTGATCCCGGCCACCACCAGACGCATTAGACGAATCAGATAGAGAAGAGATTCAGTGCTCGACGTCACCACGTTCGATGAGCTCCGTATCGGTCTCGCCACCGGCGACGACATCCGTCGCTGGTCCTACGGCGAGGTCAAGAAGCCGGAGACCATCAACTACCGCACCCTGAAGCCGGAGAAGGACGGCCTCTTCGGGGAGCAGATCTTCGGGCCCTCCCGCGACTGGGAGTGCTCCTGCGGCAAGTACAAGCGCGTCCGCTTCAAGGGCATCGTCTGCGAGCGCTGCGGGGTGGAGGTCACCAAGTCCGCCGTCCGCCGCGAGCGGATGGGCCACATCGAGCTCGCCGCGCCCGTCACGCACATCTGGTACTTCAAGGGTGTGCCGAGCCGGCTCGGCTACCTCCTCGACATGGCGCCGAAGGACCTCGAGAAGGTCATCTACTTCGCGGCGTACATGATCATCGACGTGGACGAGGAGGGCCGTCACGACGACCTCCCCGACCTCGAGAACGAGCTCCGCCTCGAGATCAAGACGCTCACCGATCAGCGCGACGCGCGGATCAACGACCGTCTGCAGCGCCTCGAGACCGACCTCGCCGCGCTGGAGGAGGAGGGCGCCAAGAGCGACCAGAAGCGCCGCACCAAGGACGTGGGCGAGAAGGAGATGGGCCAGATCCGTCGTGCCTTCGACGACCAGGTCTCGGCGCTCGAGCGGGTGTGGGACGACTTCCGCAACCTGAAGGTCGGCGACCTCAAGCCCGAGGACGCGATCTACAACGAGCTCGTGGACCGCTACGGCACCTACTTCGAGGCCTACATGGGCGCCGAGGCGATCAAGAAGCGTCTCGAGGCGTTCGACCTCCAGGCTGAGAGCGACCTGCTGCACCAGCAGATCGCCGAGGGCAAGGGCCAGAAGAAGATCCGCGCGATCAAGCGCCTCCGGGTCGTCAACTCGTTCCTGCAGACCGGCAACTCGCCGGCCGCCATGGTGCTCGACGTCGTCCCGGTGATCCCGCCGGAGCTGCGCCCGATGGTCCAGCTGGACGGTGGCCGCTTCGCGACCTCCGACCTGAACGACCTGTACCGCCGCGTCATCAACCGGAACAACCGGCTCCGTCGTCTGCTCGACCTCGGCGCGCCCGAGATCATCGTGAACAACGAGAAGCGGATGCTCCAGGAGGCCGTCGACGCGCTGTTCGACAACGGCCGCCGCGGCCGTCCCGTCACGGGCACCGGCAACCGGGCGCTGAAGTCGCTCTCCGACATGCTGAAGGGCAAGCAGGGCCGGTTCCGCCAGAACCTGCTCGGCAAGCGCGTCGACTACTCCGGCCGTTCGGTCATCGTGGTCGGCCCGCAGCTGAAGCTGCACCAGTGCGGTCTGCCGAAGCAGATGGCGCTCGAGCTGTTCAAGCCGTTCGTCATCAAGCGCCTCATCGACCTGAGCCACGCGCAGAACATCAAGGCCGCGAAGCGGATGGTGGAGCGCTCGCGTCCGCAGGTGTGGGACGTGCTCGAGGAGATCATCCGCGAACGTCCCGTGCTGCTGAACCGTGCGCCCACGCTGCACCGTCTCGGCATCCAGGCGTTCGAGCCGCAGCTCGTGGAGGGCAAGGCGATCCAGCTGCACCCGCTCGTCTGCTCGGCGTTCAACGCCGACTTCGACGGCGACCAGATGGCCGTGCACCTGCCGCTGTCCGTCGAGGCCCAGGCCGAGGCGCGCATCCTGATGCTCGCGTCGAACAACATCCTGAAGCCGTCCGACGGCCGCCCGGTGACCCTGCCCAGCCAGGACATGATCATCGGCCTGCACCACCTGACCACGGTCAAGCCGGGGGCGATCGGCGAGGGCCGCGTGTTCTCGTCGGTCTCCGAGGCGATCATGGCGAAGGACTCGGGCACGCTCGACCTCAACGCCAAGGTGAAGATCCGCCTCGGCGGCATCGTCCCGGCCGCCGGCACCGCTGAGGGCGTCGCCCGCAACGACGACGGCACCATCGCGGAGCCGATCCTGCTCGAGACCACCCTCGGCCGGGCCCTGTTCAACGAGACGCTGCCGACGGACTACCCGTTCGTCGACGTGCTCGCGGACAAGGGCGCGATCTCCGCGATCGTGAACGACCTGGCGGAGCGGTACCCGAAGGTGGAGGTCGCGGCGACGCTCGACCGCATCAAGGACGCCGGCTTCTACTGGGCCACCCGGTCCGGTGTGACCGTCGCGCTGTCCGACGTGCTCACGCCGCCGAGCAAGGCCAAGATCCTCGAGGGCTACGAGAAGCAGGCCGCGAAGGTCCAGAGCCAGTACGAGACCGGTCTCACCACCGACGCCGAGCGGCGCCAGGAGCTCATCGAGATCTGGAACCGCGCGACCGCCGAGGTGGCCCGCGCGATGGAGGACAACCTCCCGGCCAGCAACAACATCAACCGCATGGTGTCCTCGGGCGCCCGCGGCAACTGGATGCAGGTCCGCCAGATCGCCGGTATGCGCGGCCTCGTGTCGAACCCGAAGGGCGAGATCATCCCCCGCCCGATCGTGCACTCGTACCGCGAGGGCCTGACGGTGGCGGAGTACTTCATCTCCACCCACGGCGCGCGCAAGGGCCTCGCCGACACCGCGCTCCGCACGGCGGACTCCGGGTACCTCACCCGTCGTCTCGTCGACGTGAGCCAGGACGTCATCATCCGTGAGGACGACTGCGGCACCTCCCGCGGCCTCGACCTCTCGACCAGCGAGAACGTCGAGAACTCGGTCTACGGGCGCACGCTCGCGACCGACGTGGTCAGCGAGGCGGGCGAGGTGCTCGCCACTGCCGGCGAGGACGTCGGCGACGTGCTGATCGCGAAGCTCGTCGAGGCGGGTGTCGAGCACATCAAGGTGCGCTCGGTCCTGACCTGCGAGTCCGCCGTCGGCGTGTGCGCGGCCTGCTACGGCCGGTCGCTCGCCACGGGCAAGCTCGTCGACATCGGTGAGGCCGTCGGCATCATCGCGGCGCAGTCCATCGGCGAGCCGGGCACCCAGCTCACGATGCGCACCTTCCACACCGGTGGTGTGGCGTCGGCCGACGACATCACGCAGGGTCTGCCCCGCGTGCAGGAGCTGTTCGAGGCCCGCACCCCGAAGGGCGCGTCGCCGATCGCCGAGGCGGCCGGTGTCGTCACCATCGAGGACACGGACCGTCAGCGCAAGCTGATCCTGACCCCCGACAACGGCGACGAGCCGCACGCCTACCCGGTGCTGAAGCGCGCCACCCTCCTCATCGAGGACGGGCAGCACGTCGAGCTCGGCCAGCAGCTGCACGTCGGCTCCGTGGACCCGAAGGAGGTGCTGCGCGTCAAGGGCGTCCGCGCCGTGCAGCAGCACCTCGTCGACGGCGTCCAGGGCGTCTACCGCAGCCAGGGCGTGCCGATCCACGACAAGCACATCGAGGTCATCGTTCGGCAGATGCTGCGCAAGGTGACCGTGGTCGACCACGCGGACACCGACCTGCTCCCGGGCGAGCTCGTGGACCGGTCGCGCTACCAGGAGGTCAACCGGGCCGCGCTCGCCGAGGGCAAGAAGACGGCGTCGGCCCGTCAGGAGGTCATGGGTATCACCAAGGCCTCGCTGGCGACCGAGTCGTGGCTGTCGGCGGCCTCCTTCCAGGAGACCACCCGGGTGCTCACGCAGGCGGCGATGGACGGCAAGTCCGATCCGCTGCTCGGCCTCAAGGAGAACGTGATCATCGGCAAGCTGATCCCGGCCGGCACCGGTCTTCCCCGGTACCGCGACGTGAAGGTGGAGCCGACGGAGGAGGCGAAGGCCGAGCGCTACCCGCTGCGGTCCTTCGGTGACGAGCCGGTGTTCAACGACGCCGACCTGTCGTTCGTCGACTTCGACTCGTTCTCGAGCGACGACTACACCCCGGGCACCTACAACTGACGCCGTAGGGCGCCGTAGGACCTGAACGAAGGGCCCGTTCCCCGCGAGGGGGACGGGCCCTTCGTCGTTCCCGTCCCACCATGACGCGTGAGTTGCCACTT
>NZ_DATBTU010000060.1:0-52532 GCF_036559085.1 Amnibacterium sp. | reverse complement strand
GCCCGGTCACATTCCGAACCCGGAAGCTAAGACTCTCAGCGCCGATGGTACTGCGGGGGAGACCCCGTGGGAGAGTAGGACACCGCCGGACTCCCTTTGCAGACGAGGCCATCTTCACCCGAAGATGGCCTCGTCTCATTTGTGCGCCCATCCGCATCGACGCCGTACTCCGCGCCATCTCGATCGGCATCGGGGCTTCGAGGATTCTGTGTAACGACCGTTACGCTGACTCCATGCCTGAAGTCGTCGACTGGACGCTCCTGCTCGTGCAGCTGCCGAGCGAGCCGTCACGGCATCGTGTGGCCGTCTGGCGCGAGTTGCGCCGCACCGGCGCCGTGCCGATCGGCGCGGGCACGTGGCTGCTGCCCGCCGCGCACGCGGGCCTGCTCGAGCGCGTGCGCGCGCTCGTGGAGCGGGGTGACGGGTCCGTGGCGGAGATCGAGGCACGTCCGAAGGATCCCGGCGCGGAACGGGTGCTCAGGGACGCCTACACCGCCGCTCGGTCCGACGAGTGGCGTGAGCTGATCACCGACTGCGGCAAGTTCGAGGCGGAGATCCACCGCGAGATCGCGAAGCAGAAGTTCACCCTGGGCGAGCTCGAGGAGGAGGGGCAGAGCCTCGAGCGGCTGCAGCGCTGGCTGCAGGTGCTCCAGGCGCGGGATGTGCTCGAGCTCGATGAGGGTCGGGTCGCTGCCGAGCGGGTCGCCGACTGCGAGCGCCGCCTGGGGGAGTACGCGGAGCTGGTGGCCGCTGCGGTCGAGGCCGCTCCAGGATCCGCCGACCTCGGTTCCGGGCGGTACTGACGTGACGTCCGCCGTTCCGGAGGAGCAGGAGTGGGTCGGCCGGGAGGTCCTGGTCTTCCGGATCGTGCTGATCCTCAAGGGGCTCGACGGGGTGCTCGAGCTCGTCGGCGGTGCGCTGCTGCTGATCGTGCGGCCGTCCCAGATCCAGGGCATCGCCGCGTTCCTGACCCGGACGGAGCTCCAGGAGGATCCCCGCGACTTCATCGCCAACCACGTGCTGTCCGCGTCGCACAGCCTGGTGCACGATGCAGGGCTCTCACTCTGGGGCGCGCTCTACCTGCTCGTCCACGGCCTCGTGAAGGTCGTGCTCGTCTGGGCGGTGCTGCGGGACCGGCTCTGGGCCTACCCCTGGATGATCGGCTTCCTGGCGGTCTTCATCGCCTACCAGGGCTACGCGATGGTCGTCCACTTCACGTGGGGACTCCTGCTGCTGACGCTGCTCGACGT
The DNA here is from genome assembly GCF_036559085.1 of Amnibacterium sp. Lineage (GTDB taxonomy): Bacteria > Actinomycetota > Actinomycetes > Actinomycetales > Microbacteriaceae > Amnibacterium. The sequence goes on along the minus strand of NZ_DATBTU010000060.1, from coordinate 51,282 downwards.
GGTCGTCGTCTGGCTCACCGTCCGCGAGTACCGGCGCCTCCGCCGGCAACGCGCCGCCCGCGAGCGCATCGTCGCCGCGTGAGCGGGACGCGAGGGACGCGGCCGCGTGCCATCGGATGCGTCAAGGAGACCGTCCGTGCGGCGTGTGCCGCTCCGGGGAGGGCGCGCATGCCCGAAGGTGGATGCCGCCGTCTCCTTCCGAGCCGGCCGACGGCCGGACGCATCCCCTCCGCCCGTCGTCCACGCAGCGCATCCGCGCTGCATCACTGAGAGGGGAACATAGAAGTGCACCTGGGCATCCTGCAGGCGGTGCTGCTCGGCGTGGTCGAGGGGCTCACCGAGTTCCTGCCCGTCTCAAGCACCGGCCACCTGACGATCGTCGAGAAGCTGCTCGGCCTGAGGGTCGACGATCAGGGCGTCACCGCGTTCACCGCGATCATCCAGGTGGGCGCGATCATCGCCGTGATCCTCTACTTCCGAAAGGACATCGTGCGGCTGATCGCCGCGTGGATCCGCGGTCTGAGGAACAAGGACCACCGGGACGACCCGGACTACCGCCTCGCGTGGTTCGTGATCATCGGCACCATCCCGATCGGCATCATCGGCCTGCTGGCCCGGCACCTCATCACGGGCGGCCTGCGCAGCCTCTGGGTCGTCGTCGTCGCGCTGGTGCTCTGGAGCGTCGTCATGTGGATCGCGGAGCGCGTCGGGACGAAGAAGCGGAACGAGGAGCAGCTCAACCTGACGGACACCATCGTCATCGGGCTCATGCAGTGCATCGCCCTCGTGCCCGGGGTGTCGCGGTCCGGAGCGACGATCAGCGGTGGCCTCTTCCGGAACCTCGACCGCGTCGCGGCCACCCGCTTCTCGTTCTTCCTCTCGATCCCCGCGCTGCTCGCCGCCGGCGGCTTCGAGGCCGCCACCTCGGCGAAGGACATCTCCGCGGGCGTCGGATGGGGGCCCACGGCCATCGCCACCGTGATCAGCTTCGTCGTCGGCTACGCCGCGATCGCCTGGCTGCTGCGCATCGTCGCCCATCACCCGATCACCGTGTTCATCGCCTACCGGCTGCTCCTCGCGGTGCTCGTCGCCGGGCTGCTGCTCGCCGGCATCATCCCCGCGCAGTGAGCACCGGACCCGGGGTTCCCCCGTATCGGGCCCTCATCGCCCGGTCTTAGGCGGAGCAGCACCGGGCCCCGGACGGCCGCCCCACACTCGCACCAGGGCCGGACCAGTACGCCGGCTCGGGAGGTGCCGTCGTGGGTCGCGGGCAGCCGAGGACGATCGTCCGGCACGCCCGCGCCCGCGGCGGCACGCGGCCCCCCTGGGTGCGGGTCGTGCGCGGCGCGCTCACCGTCGTGGTCGTCTGCTCCGTCGCCGCGGTCTCGCTCGCCTCGATCGCGGCCTGGCGGCTCACGAGCACCGTCGCGAGCCGCTCGGTCGACATCAGCAACGGCAGCAGCAGCAACGGCAGCAGCAGCAGCGGCAGCAGCAGCAGCGGCAACGGCAACCGCGCCGGCGTGGCGGCGCCGTCCATCGGGGCGATGTCCGGCGCGTTCACGGTGCTGCTGGTCGGCGAGGACAACTCGAGCGGCCAGGCCGGGTTCGGCGCGGCCCGGGACGCGACGCTGAACGACGTGAACATCCTCGTGCACGTGGCGGCCGACCATCGGAGCGCGACGGTCGTCAGCATCCCGCGCGACCTCGTGATCGACCAGCCCGTCTGCACGGATCCGGCGACGAAGCAGACGTACGCGGCGGTCGTCGCCGAGCCGCTGAACACGGCGATCTCCCGCGGCGGCCTCGGCTGCGTCGTCGCCACCGTCGAGCAGCAGACCGGGGTCACCATCCCGTACGCGGCGCTGTTCAGCTTCGAGGGCACGGTCGCGATGGCCGACGCGGTCGGCGGCGTGCAGGTCTGTGCGACGAAGGCGATCGACGATCCCCAGTCGGGGCTGAAGCTGAAGGCCGGCGTCTCGACGATCAGCGGCCGCACCGCGCTCGCGTACCTGCGCTCCCGCCACGGCGTCGGTGACGGCAGCGACCTCGGCCGTATCGCCTCCCAGCAGGCCTACATGTCGTCGCTGCTGCGCAAGATGACGAGCAGCAGCACGCTCACCGATCCCACGAGGCTCTACGCGCTCGCATCCGCCGCGGCGAACAACGTGGCGCTGTCGAAGTCGCTCGCCGGGCTCGACACGATGGTGACGATGATGCTCGCGCTGAAGCAGATCCCGCTCGCCGGCATCGCGTTCGTGCAGTACCCGGTCGCCACGGATCCCGCCGACGTGAACAAGGTCGTCCCCGACCCCGTCCTCGCGGCCACGCTCATGCAGCGCGTCCGGGCGGGCAGGCCGATCACACTGGGCAAGGACGACCTCGGGGTGAGCGCCGTGCTCGCCCCGAAGGCGTCGCACTCGTCGGGCGCCTCGTCGTCGAGCGCGACGACAGGGACGTCCCCGTCCGAGCGCCCGAGCCCGAGCCCGAGCCCGTCGGCGTCCTCCTCATCATCGATCTCGGGGCTGAAGGGCCAGACGGCGGCGGAGCAGACCTGCTCGGTCGCCGCGAGCGGCTAGCCCAGGACGACCTCCGGGCGGCCCAGCAGCTCCGCCTTCGCGGTGAGCAGCGCCCGGAGCAGCTCGACCGGCAGCGGCTCGTCGACCGGGAAGTGCAGCGAACCCGCGGTGTGCGTGTAGCCGTCGACCAGCGGGCCGAGGCTCCGGATGACCGAGCCGCTGTGCGGCAGGTAGGCGAGATGCCGCGAGAAGGCGGCGAAACCGGCGATCGGGTCGCCCTCGACGCGGAACACGGGAACCGCGTAGGAGATCCCCTCCTCCGCGGACGGCACGAGTGCGTGGATCCTCCGGCGCACCTCCTCGAGCGTGCTGCGCTTCGGGTCCGGCAGGCCCGCGAGGTACTCGTCGATCTCCGCGGTGGTCATGGAGCGCAGTCTGCGCCAGACGCGTGCGCCGCGGAAGGGGATGGGGCTTCACCGGTCGCTCCGGCTTCTTCACTCACATGGATCGAGCCGGCGCTGTCGAAATCCTCAGCGGCCGTTCGTCGTGAGGGTGAGGCGGCCACCCGGGCCGCCGAACAAGGAGGACCATCATGGCCGAGGAGTTCGTCGTACTCATCGTCGAGGAGCCGTGGGACCCGACCGCGGTCACCGAGGAGCAGTGGCGTGCCGCGATGCAGGGACACCAGGCATTCGCGGAGGCGGTGCAGAAGGCCGGGGCGTCGATCCTCGGCGGGGACGCGCTGCAGCCGCCGTCGACCGCCGTGCGGATCACGCCGAACGGCAACGGGAGCCCCGTCTTCACCGACGGCCCGTTCGCCGATACGAAGGAGGTCGTCACCGGCTACTACAAGCTCGGCGTGCGCGACGCCGCGCAGGCGCGCGAGCTGGCGGCCCTCTGCCCGACCGGCGGCTCGGTCGAGCTCTGGCCGGTGATGAACACCGGCGCCATGTGAGGTCGCCGGACCTACGCTGAGCCCGTGGCCACTCCGGTTCTCGACGACACGTTCCGTCGGGAGTGGCCGCGGCTCGTCGCCGCGGTGGCGCGGTTCACCGGCGACCTCGACCTCGCCGAGGACGCCGTGCAGGAGGCCTTCACCAGAGCCACCGCCAGCCGTGACCGGGAGGTCCTCATCAACCCGGCGGCCTGGCTCACGACCGTCGCCAAGCGCATCGCGATCGACACCGTGCGGCGGGAGGCGCGGCTGCAGGCCCGGCTGCCGCTGCTCGCGGCCGGCGAGGTCGCCCCCGTCGCCGACCCCACGGGCGACGACCGGCTGGCGCTGCTCTTCGCGGTCTGCACGCCGGCGCTCGAGCCGGAGACCCGGCTGGCGCTCGCGCTTCGCTTCGTCTGCGGCGTGCCGACGGCCGAGATCGCGGCGGTGATGCTCGTCGGGCACACCGCCATGAGCGCCCGGCTCACCCGGGCCAAGCGGCGGATCGCGGAGCAGCACATCCGCTTCGCCGTTCCCACCGGCACCGAGCTCGCGCGGCGGATGCCGGACGTGCTCGCGACCGTGCACCTGCTCTTCACCACCGGCCACACCGCCTCGGCGGGGACCGCGTTGCGCTCCACCGCCGTCACGGTGACCGCGCTCGAGCTCGCCCGGAGCCTGCGGACGCTCGCACCGGCCGACCTCGAGGTCGCCGGGCTGCTCGCGTTGCTGCTGCTCACCGAGGCCCGGGCGCCGTCGCGCATCCGGGCGGACGGATCCACCGCGTCGCTCGAGACGGCCGACCGCAGCGCCTGGGATCGGCAGCTGCTCGCGGAAGGGCTGGACCTCGCCGTCGTCGCGCTCGCCGGCGGCGGACGGTTCGCGCTCGAGGCGGGCATCTCCGGGCTGCACTCCCAGGCGCCCGACTTCGCGGCGACCGACTGGCCCTCGATCTGCCGCCTCTACGACCGCCTCGTCGACCGGTGGCCGTCGCCGGCCGCGCAGGTCGCCCGGCTCGTCGCCCGCAGCTTCCTGCCCGGCGAGGCGCCGGCCGCGCTCGCAGCGCTCGGGCCGCTCGAGGTCGCGGCGCCCGAGGCCGCGCGCCAGGTCGCGGGCGCACGGGCGGACATCCTCCGCCGCATGCAGCGGACGGAGGAGGCGCGGGCCGCCTACGTGGCGGCGCGCTCGATCGAGGGCAACGGGGCCGTCCGCGACTTCTACGGGGCCCGCATCCGGGAGCTGGAGGCGCGATGACGGACGGTGCACGGGGCGATGCCGAGCGGCAGCGGCTGCAGGGCGGGGACGGCGACGCGTGGCGGCGATGGGGTCCGTACCTCAGCGAGCGCGCGTGGGGCACGGTGCGGGAGGACTACAGCGCCGACGGCGACGCGTGGTCCTTCTTCCCGCACGACCATGCGCGCTCCCGCGCCTACCGCTGGAACGAGGACGGGCTCGCCGGGCTGTCCGACGACCGGCAGCGGCTCTGCTTCGCGCTCGCACTCTGGAACGGCGCGGATCCGATCCTCAAGGAGCGCGCGTTCGGACTGACCGGCCCGCAGGGCAACCACGGCGAGGACGTCAAGGAGTACTGGTGGTTCGTCGACTCGACGCCCACCCACTCGTGGATGCGCTGGCGCTACGCCTACCCGCAGCGCGCGTACCCCTATGAGGACCTGGTCGAGGAGAACGCCCGCCGCGGCCGCCACGACCCCGAGTACGAGCTGCTCGACACCGGCGTCTTCGACGAGGACCGCTACTTCGACGTGGCCGTCGACTACGCCAAGGCGGATGCGGACGACCTCTGCATCCGGATCACGGTGACGAACCGCGGTCCCGACGCGGCGACGTTGCACCTGCTGCCGACGCTCTGGTTCCGCGACACCTGGAGCTGGCGGCTCGGCGTGTCGGCGCCCGCGATCACCGCGTCGCCGGCCGGGGCGCTCATGGCGCGGCACGAGGAGCTCGGCACGATGGTGCTCGCGAGCGACGGCGACGCCGAGGCGCTGTTCTGCGACAACGCCACGAACACCGAGCGCCTCTGGGGGCAGCCGGGACCCGAGTACCCGAAGGACGGCATCAACGACCACGTCGTCGACGGCGCCGCGACGGTGAACCCTGCGCGGGCCGGGACGAAGGCAGCGCTGCACCACGTGATCGAGGTGCCGGCCGGCGGCAGCCACGAGATCCGGCTGCGGCTGTCGCCCGCCGAGGCGCCCGACCTCGCCGCCGACTGGGACCGCGTGGTCGCGGCGCGCGCGAGCGAAGCGGACGACTTCTACGCGACCCTGTGTGAGGGCGCGACCACCGACGAGGCCCACGTCATCCGCTCCGCGATGGCCGGGATGCTCTGGAGCAAGCAGTACTACGCGTACGACGTGCGCACCTGGCTCGCCGGCGATCCAGGGCGCCCGGCCCCGCCGCCGGAGCGGCTGCAGGGCCGCAACCACCGATGGCAGAACCTCGACGCCGAGGCCGTCGTCTCGATGCCGGACCCGTGGGAGTACCCCTGGTTCGCGGCCTGGGACCTCGCCTTCCACTGCGTCACGCTCGCGCACGTCGATCCGGCGTTCGCGAAGCAGCAGCTCGCGATGGTGCTGGGCGCCGGATGGATGCATCCGACCGGGCAGGTGCCGGCCTACGAGTGGGACTTCGGCGCGGTGAACCCGCCAGTGCACGCCTGGGCGGCGCTGCACGTGTTCCGCCGCGACGGGGGCACGGACCTCGGCTGGCTGCGGCAGGTGTTCGAGCGCCTCATCGTCAACTCGACGTGGTGGGTGGCGCGCAACGACCCCGACGGCAACGGCACGTTCAGCGGCGGCTTCCTCGGCATGGACAACATCGGGCCCTTCGACCGCGGTGCGATGCTGCCGGACGGCGTGACGCTCGAGCAGGCGGATGCGACCGGCTGGATGGCGCTGAACTGCGTGAGCATGTTCGAGATCGCCCTCGAGCTCGTGCAGGCGGATCCGGCGCTCGAGGACATGGCGCTGATGTTCTTCGACCTCTTCGCGCTCATCGCCCGCGCCACGGAGGGCAGCGGGCTCTGGCACGAGGACGACGGCTTCTTCTACGACCGGCTCGTGCGGCCAGACGGCACCGGCTGGCCGGTCGCGGTGCGCTCGATGAGCGGGCTCGTGCCCGTCTTCGCCGCGGTGTCGGTGCCGCGCGATCGGCTCGAGCGACTGCCGCGGCTTCGCGCCCGCGTCGACGCCTTCCTCGAGGAGCACGGGAACGCTGCCGAGGGCGCGGACGTGGACCTGTTCGCGGAGGCGCCGTCGACCCGCGGCATCCTCGCGCTCGTCGACCGCGAACGGCTCCGCCGGATCATGCGGGTCGTCGGGGGCGAGGGCGAGATGCTCTCGCCGCACGGTGTGCGGGCGGTCTCGGCCGCCTATCGCGACCATCCGTTCGTGCTGCACGCCGGGGTGGAGGACGACACCGAGGTGGACTACGAGCCGGCCGAGTCGACGACCGACCTGTTCGGCGGCAACTCGAACTGGCGCGGGCCGGTGTGGCTGCCGGTGAACTACCTGCTGCAGCAGGCGCTGCGCCGCTACGGCGAGGCGGCCGGCACCACCGTGCTCTGCGAGTACCCCGCCGGCTCCGGGCGGTCGGCGACGTTCACCGATCTCGCCGCGGACCTCGCCGACCGGCTCGTCGGCCTCTACCTGCCGGACGCGGACGGGCGCCGGGCCGTCTGGGGCGGCCAGGCGCGCTTCACCACCGACCCGGCCTGGCGCGACGCGCTCCTCTTCTACGAGTACTTCAACGGGGACGACGGCGCGGGCCTCGGGGCGAGCCACCAGACCGGCTGGACGGGCCTCATCGCGAACCTGCTGCTGGAGCGCATCCGCGACCGTTCCGGCGGCTGACCGCTCATCGCGCCGTTCCGGAGTTCCTGCGCGACACGCCGCGACGTCGTCGCCGGACCCGGCGTGGCGCCCAGTTTCTCCGGAACGGCGCGATCCGCAGGAGGGGAGCAGGATCGGCGGCATGACGCGCACCCGGTACTCCACCGCCATGAGCCTCGACGGGTACCTCGCCGATGCCGCCGGCTCCCTCGATTGGCTGCTCACCCTGTCCGACGAGGGCACCGAGGGCGGGTTCGCATCCTTCCTCGACGGCATCGGCGCGATGGCGATGGGCGCGACCACCTACGAGTGGGTGCTCGCCCACGAGCCGCTGCTCGAGCACCCCGAGCGATGGCAGCAGACCTATGGCGACCGGCCGTCCTGGGTGTTCACGCACCGAGACCTGCCGCGGATCCCGGGGGCGGACATCCGCTTCGTGTCGGGTGACGTGCGGCCGGTCCACGCCGAGATGGTGCAGGCGGCGGGGGAGCGGGACGTGTGGCTCGTGGGCGGTGGCCCGCTCGCGGCCGTGTTCGCCGACGCGGGTCTGCTCGACGAGCTGCAGCTGTCCGTCGCGCCCGTGCTGCTCGCCGGCGGCGCACCGCTGCTGCCGCGGCGGCTCGAAGGGCGGCTGCGGCTGACGGATGCCCGCGTCGCCGGGGTCTTCGCGGAGCTGCGCTACGAGGTCGGTCCGCCGCCCACCTGACCTCGTTCTCGCGCCGTTCCGGAGTTCCTGCGCGACACGCCGCGATCTCGTCGCCGGATGCGGCGTGTCGGCCGGTTTCTCCGGAACGGCGCGATGAGGGGTGGGAGGGGAGGGGAGGGGGTCGCGCCGCGTTCACCGGGCTGCGGCAGGATCCACGCCGTGACCGCGTCCGCATCCGCCCTCGCCCGACGACTCGGGCCGACGGACGCCGTCGTGATCGGGCTCGGCTCGATGATCGGCGCCGGCGTCTTCGCCGCGTTCGCGCCCGCCGCCGCGGTGGCGGGATCCGGGCTGCTGCTCGGCCTCGCGATCGCCGCGGTGGTCGCCTTCTGCAACGCCACGTCGTCGGCGCAGCTCGCGGCGCAGTACCCCGTGTCCGGCGGCACCTACGTGTACGCCGGGGAACGGCTCGGCGCGTGGCCCGGGTTCCTCGCCGGATGGAGCTTCGTCATCGGCAAGACCGCGAGCTGCGCGGCCATGGCGCTCACCGTCGCCGGCTACGTCGCGCCGCCCGGCTGGGGCAAGCCGGTCGCGATCCTGGCCGTGCTCGTGCTCACCGCCGTCGACCTCGCCGGGATCACCCGCACCGCCGCGCTGGCCCGCGTGCTCGTGGCGGCGGTGCTCGTCGTGCTCGTCGTGGTCGTCGCCACGGGCCTCGCTGCAGGGCATCCGGGCGCGGCCGGCGTCGCGCCCTGGCGGTGGGCGGGCGTGCTGCCCTCGGCGGGGCTGCTGTTCTTCGCCTTCGCCGGCTACGCGCGGATCGCGACGCTCGGCGAGGAGGTACGGGAGCCGGCCCGGACGATCCCTCGAGCGATCGTGCTCGCGCTCGGCATCGTGCTCGTCGTCTACGCGGCGGTCGCCGCCGCCTGCCTCGCGGTGCTCGGCCCACGGCTCGGAGCATCCGCGGCGCCGCTCGCCGACGTCGTGCTCGCCGCCGGCTTCGCGGCGCTCGTGCCGGTGGTCGCGATCGGCGCGGCCGCCGGCTCGCTCGGCTCGCTGCTCGCGCTCCTCGCCGGGGTCGGCCGCACGAGCCTCGCGATGGCCCGCAACGGCGACCTGCCGCGACCGCTCGCCGCGGTGTCCGCCCGGACCGCCGTGCCCTGGCGTGCGACCGTCGTACTCGCGGCGGTCGTCTGCGGCCTCGTGCTCGTCTCCGACCTGCGCGGCGCCATCGGCTTCTCGTCCTTCGGCGTGCTGCTCTACTACCTGCTCGCGAACGCCTCCGCGCTCACCCAGGACCGCTCCCACCGGCGGTACCCGCGAGCGGTCGCGGTGCTCGGCGCCGTGGGCTGCGCCGTGCTCGTCGTGACGCTGCCCACGGTGTCCGTCCTGGTCGGGATCGTCGTGCTGGTCGTCGGCGTCGCGGGCCGGATGGTGCGGCTCAGGCTCGACGCGCGCCGGCGCTGAGGACGTCGGCGACCCGGTCCCACCACCGCTCGGCATCGGCCCGCCGCTCCAGCGCGACGGCCGAGCCCTCGGAGCGGATGCGGTCCCGCGCCGCCCACACGTCGGCGACGCGGGCACGCGCGCGGCCGTCCAGCACCTCGCCGAGCGCCACCACCGACGCCTGGCCCGAGGTGCCGAGCGCGCCCGTCAGCTTCACCCGGGTGTACTCGTCGACGGCCACCCCCACCACGGGCACCGCGGCGGACGCCGCGAAGACGGCCGGGTGGTAGCGGCTCGAGACGACGAGGGCGGCGTTCCGGGCGAGTGCTGCGGACCGGCGTGCGTCGACCACGGGCTCGACGGAGACGGCCGCCCGCATCCGTGCCGCGACGCCCGCGTGCACGGCGTCGTCGCCGCGCACCTCGCCCGGCCGCAGCGACCCGAAGTGCGCGGAGAACACGATGCGAAGCCCGGTGCTCGCCGCGACCTCGTCGAGCAGCGCCGCGGAGGCCGCCTCTGCGGCGGCCGGATCCGCGTCGCCGACGTGGCGCGCGAGGGTGACCAGGCAGTAGGGCTCGTCGGGGGTCGGCTCCGACCCGGAGGGCAGGAACGCGGCGTCGTCGGGCGTGCGCGTGCGGCGCGGCGACTCGATCCCGAGGCCTCCGGCGAGGGCGTCGGACGCGTCCTCCCGCAGCCCGACGAGCCGCCCCCCGGCGAGCAGCTCGGCGACGAGCGCCGCGTCCTCGGCCGACAGATCGGGGCCGAGGGTCTGCCCGGACACGACGAGCGGCCGGCCGAGCGCGGCCGCGATCCGGCCGAGCGCGGCGCGCTCGAACACGTGCATCGGCCAGGTGGAGGCCATGTTCCCGCCGCCCGCGACGACGACGCCGTCCGCGTCCGCGACGGCGGCGACCACCGCGTGCACGGGGTCGTCGGCCGGCAGCGCCCGCGCATCGCCCCCGGCCACCGCGGTGACCCGCGCGAGCCGCTCCGTCATGGCGCCCCGGCCGGACGCGGGGGCGAACCCGATCGGCCGGACCGCCTCGACGCCGTAGCGCTCGGCCGAGTCCGCCGGCGCGGACGAGAGCCCCGTGACCGCGGTGGCCGCCCTGGCGCGCATCGCGAGCACGAGTGCTTCGAACATCGCCTCGTCGCCGACGTGGATCATGCCGTCGACGACCCCGATGTCGCCGATGGCCACCAAGCGCATCCGTGCCCGCCCTCCGAAGTCCTGCGGAAGCGTACTGGAGGCGGGCGCCCCGCCGGTCGCAGGGAATTCTGCGGATACGATCAGGCGTTTCGCCCGTGACGAAGCGAGCGGACGAAGGGACGGCGGATGGGGATCCAGACCGCGCTGGACGAGGTGCGCGGCGCGCACCGCCTGGTGGGCGCCATGCGTGCCGCCGAGGACCTCGCCTTCGAGGCGAGCCGCTCGAACGGCGCACGCACCATCCGCGTGCTGACCAGCGCGATCGCGGGCTCCGACCAGCTCACCGCCATCGCGGCGACCCACGCGCTCGGCCGCGTCGTCGACGAGCAGGCGGATCTCGCCCTCACCCGGCTCCTGTCGAGTGACCGCCGCTTCCTCCGCGAGCACGCCGCCGAGGTGCTCGGCGAGAGGCTGCCGCGCGTCGACGCGATGGGCCGGCTCATCGCCATGGTCGCCGAGGGCGGGTTCGGCGGCATGCTCGCCGAGCGCACGCTCGAGCGCTGGTCGCAGGTCGTGCCCGACCACCTGCTCGTCGGGCTCGAGGGGGCCCTGGTCGGCATCCGCAAGACCGGACCGCGCACCCGGCTCGTCGACACGCTCGGCCTGGTGCGCCGGCACTCGGCCACCCGCCCGCTCGTCGCGATCGTGAAGGACCAGGCCGAACCCCGTCCGGTGCGCGCCGCGGCGATCGCCGCGCTCGGGCAGCGCCCCGACGACGCCGAGGTCGCATCCCTGCTCGCCGCGTTCGCGGAGCGCGGCGGCCACCTCGGCGACGTCGCCCGGCTCGCCCTGCTCGACCTCGCCGCTCCCGCCGCCCGCGTCGAGACCGACGGCCTCACCGTGGCGCAGCTGTTCCTGCACGCCGACATCGACGCGGGCCTCACCCGCGCCGGCAGCGGCGACAACGGCGGCATCGCGACCCTCCTGGTGCGCCTCGGCAACGCCCTGCTGTCGCCGGATGCGGACACCCGCGTCGACCGGGTGATCACGATGTCGCGCGGCTCCGCCGAGGACGCGCTCGCCAGCGCCGAGGAGATCCGGGCGGGGGAGCGGGGCCACGTCTACGGCCGCGTGCCGCTGCTCACCGACCCCGTCGGCTCGGCGGACGCGTGGCCCCTCCGCGTCGTGGCGCGCCGCGGCATCCGCCGGATCCTGCGGGCCGCGGGCCACGTCGACGTGCTCCACCTGCGGATGGCCGACGTCGGCAGCCTCGCGGCGGCGGACGTCGCCCGCGAGCTCGACATCCCCGTCACCTTCACGGTCGCGCCCGATCCGCACGCCGTCATCGACTCGCTCGACGCGGCCGGCGCGCTCACCCGCGCGACCTTCGGGCAGGCCGACGAGACCGACCACTTCTGGTTCCGCGCCCGGCTCGTCGAGCGGCTCGCCGCGGACGCGTCGCGCAGCGTGCTGTTCCCGCGACCCGACCTGGAGCGCGACATGCGCGAGCTCGTCGGCATCGACCTCACGGCCCACCCGGAGCGGCACAGCATCGTGCCGGAGGGGATCGACCTCGACGTGGTCGACCGGTCCGTGCTCGAGTCCGCGGACCACGCGGCCGGCCTGCCCCCGACCCCGCCGCTCGCCGGGCTCGAGGCCCTGCTGGAGACCCTGCCCGCCGAGCGCCGCGGGCTGCCGCTGCTCGTCAGCGTGGGCCGCTTCCACCGGGTGAAGGGCACCGCGACCATCGTCGAGGCCTGGGCCGACGGCCCGCTCGCGGACGCGGCGAACCTGCTGCTCATCGGCGGCGACCTCGTCGATCCGTCCGCGGACGAGCGCGACCAGCTCGACCGCATCGACGCGATCGTGCCGCCCGACCAGCGCGCGGCCGCCGGGCTGCTGCTCGCCGGCCACCGGCCGAACGACGACGTCGCGCGCTGGGTCGCCGCGGTGCGCTTCGGCGTGCCGGGGCTCGCCGCGCCGCGCGGCGTCTACGTCTGCGGCAGCCTCAAGGAGGAGTTCGGCATCGCGATCCTCGAGGCCATGGCCGCCGGGCTCGTCGTCGTCGCTCCGGATGGCGGCGGACCGGCCACGTACGTGGAGCGGGGCGTCACCGGCTTCCTCGCCGCCACCTGGGACGTCGTGGCGCTGCGCGCGGCGATGGTCGACGCGCTCGCGGCCGCCGGCGCGGAGTCCGGGGACGAGCGGGCCGCCCGATCGCGGGCGACCGTCGAGGCGAGCTTCACCATCGGCGCGATGGCCCGCACCCTCCGGGACGTCTACACAGGCGTCCGCGAGGAGGAGCTCGCGGCCGAGGCGTGGCTGGGCGCGTGACGGGGCTCGTCCGATGACGCTGCTCGTCGTCAGCCCCGACTACGCCTCGCACCTGTTCCCGCTCGCGTCGCTGGCGACCGCCTGGCGCGACGCGGGGGAGCGGGTCGTCGTGGCGACGGGCCCCGCGACCGCCTCGATCGTGTCCGCCTTCGGCTACGAGCGCGCCGACCTGCGGCTCGGCCGCGGCTCGAACGCGGGCGTCATCCGTGCGGAGGAGCAGCCGGCGGGCGAGGACGACTCGCTGCGCGGCTTCTTCGCCGCCACCCGCCGCGGGATGGTCGAGACGCTCGCGTACCAGGCGACCGAGCGGCTCACCGACCTGCTCTACGAGCCGGTGCGTGCGGCCGCCGACGTCGCGCGGATCGTCGACGCAGTCGCGCCGGACGCGGTGCTGGTCGACCACCTCGCCTTCAGCGCCCGGCTCGGCCTCTCCGCCGCGCAGGCGCCGTATGCGGATGTGGTGCTCGGCCACCCCACGGCCTTGCCGGTGGGCGACGAGGTCTACGGCTACCCGCCGGCCTGGCCGGCGGCGTTCTCGCCTGACCCGGAGGCGCTCGCCGCGCTGCACGCGCTCTGCGCCGAGGTCGACTCCCGCTTCACCGGCGAGTGGAACGCGGCCCTGGCCGAGATCGCACCGAACGCGCCCGCGGTCGTCTCCGCGTTCCGCGCCCACGGTGAGACCGTGCTGCTGAACTATCCCGCGGCGTTCGCCGAGCCCGGCCGCCTCGACGGGCTGCGGCACGCGTTCCTCGGCTCGGCCGTCCGCGAGGAGGCGGCGGATCCCGAGGTCGAGGCGTGGCTCGCGGCGGGCGGCGGCCCGTTCGTCTACGTGAGCTTCGGCAGCTTCCTCTCCGAGCGCGCAGACGTGCTCGCGCGGGTGATGTGGGCGCTCGCCGGGCTCGGGCTCCGGGCCGCGATCGCGACCGGATCCGCGGATCCCGCCGCGCTGCCGACCCCGCCGGCCGGCTGGCTCGTGCGCGAGTTCCTGCCCCAGGTGCGGCTGCTCGGCTTCGCGGCCGCAGCGGTCACCCACGGCGGCAACAACAGCGTCACCGAGGCCGCCACGGCCGGGGTGCCGCTCGTGGTGCTGCCGTTCTCGACGGACCAGTTCGCGGGCGCCGCGGCGCTGGAGCGGTTCGGCGTCGCCGTCGCGCTCGCACCGAACGAGGCGACCACAGACGACCTGCGCGCCGCGATCGAACGCGTGCTGGATCCGGCGATGCGGTCCGTGCTCGAGCCGGTGTCGGCGGACCTGCGTCAGGCGCCGGGCGCGCTCCGGGCGTTCGAGGCCGTCTCCGGCACCATCACGAGCTGACGCATGAGGACCACGTCGACCGCGGCACGGCGGTAGAGGTCCATCAGGCCCGCGTTCGCCTCGTACTGCGATCCGCTGCGCGGCTGCGGCACGTGGTGCAGGGCGAAGACCCGGCCCTCGTGGCGGGCCGGCGGGGCGCCGAGCAGCGTCTCGTGGGCCACCGACCAGGCGGCGTCCTCGTAGCCCCAGCCGGCGAAGCGCTCGTCCTGCCCGCCGTGGCTCCACCAGGTCTCCGGCGTCGTCACGTAGACGCCCGAGCAGGCGCCGCGCACGAGCTCGGACGCGCACTCGCGCAGCGAGGCGCCCTCGGCGAACTGCGCGGACCCCTCGGCGCCGAGCCAGTGGTACTCGGTGTACGGCAGGTGCACGAGCGGGGAGTCGGCGGCTGCGGCGACCGCCTCGAGCAGCGGTCCGCGCTCCGGGATCGTGTCCGCGTCGTTCAGCACCACGACGGAGCGCACGTCCTCCACGAGGCCCACGCCGACGTTGCGGCAGCGGGACAGGTTGAACACCTCGTCACCGGAGTCGACGGGCACGATCCGCGCATCCGGGAACTCGCGCCGGTACCAGTCGACGACGCGGTCGAACGCCGCGAGCCGGGAGGGCTGCGGACGCCAGGGGATGACCACCGTGAGCACCAGCACACACTAAGCGGTGCCGGAGGCGCCCCTCGGCGTCAGATGCTGCGGAGGATCCGGGGCGTGATGCGGATCGGATCCGAGGCGTCCGCTCGCGCGACCTCGACCAGGAAGCGGACCAGCGCGACCGTCGCGCGGCAGCTGCCGACGAGGAAGCGGAGCATCGGCACCGCGTCGTCGACGCGGACCTCACGGGCGGGGGACAGCCGGCTCGTGGCGGCCGCGGCACGCAGGAGCTCTGGATCGGTTTCCATCTGCCGCCGAGGCTACGAGCGGGCGGCGAACAGGCGGCGAACCGTGTGCGGCGTGTCGGATG
The DNA here is from genome assembly GCF_036559085.1 of Amnibacterium sp. Lineage (GTDB taxonomy): Bacteria > Actinomycetota > Actinomycetes > Actinomycetales > Microbacteriaceae > Amnibacterium. Next base: position 36,136 of record NZ_DATBTU010000060.1, on the reverse strand, counting down.
CGGGTGCTGATCAGGACGGACGCGCCGTCCGTCCCGCGCGATGTGCAGGATCCGGTGCGTGGTGCAGGACGGATCCGGGTCGCCGGTCCTGCGCATCGTCCGCGGTCCTGCACACCGCACGGGTGTCGCTACGGGCGGTCGCCCCGGAAGCGCGCGAGCCGCCACATCGCGACGGCGTCCACGGCATCCGCGAGGGTCCCGTAGGGGCCGGCGGGCGGCGCGGGTGGCTCGGCCGCGAGCGAGAAGCCCTGGTGCTCGTCGCCGGTGACGGTCGCGATCCCCGCCTCGGATGCCGGGCGCCCGGTCTCGACGACGCGCCAGCGCCCCTCGCCCTCAGGCTGAGCCTCGAGGCCGTCGAACGCGCTCATCGGGTGCCCGGACGGCGGCGGCCCACCTGCCGGAGCAGGTGAGCCGCCGAACGAGGGGTCCGCGTCACGAGCGGGGGACGTCCTCGCGCCAGGCGCCGGTCTCGGTGGGCCGGGCCTCGATGAACTCCTTGAAGTGCGCGAGGTCCTTCTTCACGCTGCGCTCGTCGAAGCCGAGCAGGTCGCCCGCCTTCTCGACGACGCCCTGCGGGTTCCAGTCGATCTGCACGGCCACCCGCGAGGAGGTGTCCGAGAGCTTGTGGAAGGTCACGACACCCGCGTGCTCGGTGCCGTCGACGCTCTTCCACGCGACGCGCTCGTCCGGGTGCTGCTCGGTGACGACCGCGTCGAACTCGCGCTCGACGCCGCCGATCTTCACCTTCCAGTGGTTGTGGGTGTCATCCACCTGCTGGATGGACTCCACGAAGCTGAGGAAGTGGGGGAAGGACTCGAACTGGGTCCACTGGTTGTACGCCTTGTCGACGGGCACATCCACGTCGATGGTCTCGATGACCTGAGCCATGAGGTTCCTTTCGGTCGTCGGTCGGTGTGCGCCGACGATATGCACGTGGGCTGGACGGATCCGGGACGTCGCCTGAGCACGCGTCCAGCGGACGGGGTCGCCGGGCGGCCGCATACTGTCCCTGCTTCCCGCCCGCCGCCAGACCCCTGCACAGGAGCCCCGTGACCGCCGCCAAGCCGCTGATCGGCGTGACCACCTCGCTCGAGCTCGCCGATGAGGAGGGCTGGGTCGGGCAGTACGCGCTCGTGCCCGAGGAGTACCTGCTCGCGGTCGCCGCGGCGGGCGGTGTCCCGATGCTGCTGCCACCGCAGGAGTTCGACGACGCCACGATCGACCGGGTGCTCGGCGCGGTCGACGCGCTCGTGCTCTCCGGCGGTGTCGACGTCGATCCTGCGCTCTACGGCGCGGAGCGGGACCCGCACACCGAGCCGTCGCGGCCCCAGCGGGACGCGTGGGAGCGCACGCTCGTGCTCGCCGCGCTCGAGCGGGACATGCCGGTGCTCGCGATCTGCCGGGGCGTGCAGCTGCTCGACGTGGCGCTCGGCGGCACCCTGCACCAGCACCTGCCGGCGCTCACCACGGTGAGCCACGGGCACGAGCCGAGCGTCTTCGTGCCGACCGAGGTGACCATCGACTCCGGGACGCTGCTCGGCGGCATCCTGCCCTCGGCCGTGCCGATCACCGTCCGCTGCCACCACCACCAGGCGCTCGACCGCGTGGCCGAGGGGCTCATGGTCGTCGCCCGGAGCGCCGACGGGATCGTGGAGGCCGTCGAGTCGACGTCGCACCGGTTCGCCGTCGGGGTGCAGTGGCACCCCGAGCAGGACACCGACCTGCGACTCCTGACGGCGCTGGTGGCCGCCGCGTCCTGAGCGCTCGCGGCGCATCCGAGCCCCGTCGCGCTCGCCACTGGATCCTCGGGGCCGGCTGACGATACTGGGTTCCCGCGAGGCGAGGGGGCCGGGAGCAGACGGTCGAGCCGAGGGAGGCGCACGTGGACCTGTACAGCCTGTGGATCGACATCATCGGCACCACCTGGAGCCGGATCCTCTTCGACGTCGCGGTCGGGGTGGTGGTGGCGCTCGCCGCGTCGCTCGTGCTCGGGGTCGTGTTCGGCGCGGTCGCCCGGCGTCGCGGCTGGCCGGCCGGCAGCGTGCAGCGGCTCCGCTGGCCGTTCCGGGCGGTGCTCGTGGTGCTGCTCGCCTGGGCCGGGTTCGACGCGTCGCTGCTCACGATGCAGCGGGGCGCCTGGGACGAGGTGCTCGCGATCCTCGCGATCCTCGCCGGCGCCTGGTTCGCCGCGCGGGTGGTGTCGTTCCTCGTCGACATCGGCCTGGACCGCTACCGGATGGACGTCGTGGACAACCGGGTCGCCCGGCGGGTGCGCACCCAGATCCTCGTCATCCGCCGCCTGGCGGTCGCCGTCATCGTGGTCGTCGCGCTGGCCTCGATCCTGCTCACCTTCCCGCCGGCGCGCGCCGCCGGGGCGAGCCTGCTCGCCTCCGCCGGCATCGTGTCGATCATCGCCGGCGTCGCCGCCCAGTCGACCCTCGGCAACGTGATCGCGGGCGTGCAGCTCGCGTTCTCGGGCGCCATCCGCGTCGACGACGTGGTCGTCGCCGACGGCCAGTGGGGCCGGATCGAGGAGATCACCCTCACCTACGTGGTCGTCCACGTCTGGGACGACCGGCGGCTCGTGCTGCCGTCGACCTACTTCACCACCACGCCGTTCGAGAACTGGACCCGCACCTCGTCGCAGCTGATGCAGGCGGTCGAGTTCGACCTCGACTTCCGGGTGGACCCGCAGGGGATGCGCGACGCGCTGCACGAGATCCTCGGGCGCACCACCCTCTGGGACGGGCGCACCGCGGTGCTGCAGGTGACCGACGCGATCGGCGGGTACGTGCACGTGCGCATCCTGCTCACCGCCGTCGATGCCGGGACGCTCTTCGACCTCCGCTGCTTCGTGCGGGAGGAGCTCATCCGCTGGCTGCAGCGCACGTCGCCGGAGGCACTGCCGCGCACGCGGCTCGTGCTGACGCGCGACCGCGACAGCGTCGCCGAGGATCCGGCCGCGGCGGGGGAGCGCGGGGACCGCGAGCTGTTCGGCGGCTCGGCCGAGGCGGATCGCCGCGGCCGGAACTTCACCGGGCCGGTGTCGACGACCGCCGAGGAGTAGGAGAGGGAGGCCCTCAGGCCTTCGTGCGCGCGCGCTTGATCGGCTTCGGGCCGGTGGCAGGCTCCTCGGCGGCGCGCTGCTGCTTCTCCTCCTTGGTCTTCGGCTTCGGCTGGTCCGCCTTCTGCGACTCGATGCGCACCGTGCCGACGGCGACCAGGAAGCTGAGGATCCAGGACGCCCAGGTGAGGACGGTGCGCCAGTCCGCCGGCGACTTCCGCTGCTGCCGCAGCGCGCCGATGCCGGAGATCAGCGACGAGATGATGACGCCGTTGAAGAGGTACTTCCGCAGGGTGCCCATGATGCGAGGCTACTGGCCGTCCACCGACGGTCGTCTGGTGGTGCGCTGTGCGTCGCGCCTGCGGCGACTCTCCCGTGCGGTGAGTTGCCACTCTTCGCCCTCGAGGGCGCGCTTCAGGGGCCAGAAGTGGCAACTCACGTCGTTCCATCGGGCGGCTGCGGGCCAGAAGTGGCAACCCACGCGCTCCGGACCTCGCGCGGGTTCTGGCGAGTTCGTGGGTTGCCACTTTCCGCCCTCGAGGGGGCGATTGGAGGGCCAGCAGTGGCAACTCGCCAGAGGACTCCGGTCGGGGGAGGGGGGAGGAGCCCGATCGGGGCTGACCGATTGTGCAGGGTCTGACCGATCGTGCAGTACGCTCGCCCACATGCCATCCGGAGCCGCACCGCTCATCGCCGCCGCGCTGCGCCAGTTCGCCGCGGTCGGCTTCGAGGGCGCCTCCCTGCAGCGGATCGCGGACGACGCCGGGCTCTCGAAGTCGAGCGTGCTCTACCACTTCGCCAGCAAGGAGGCGCTGCTCGACGCCGCCGTCCGCCCGGCGATCGAGCCGCTGTGCGCGCTCATCGACTCCGCCGACCTCGAGAACCCGGCCGGCATGGAGGCGTTCCTGGCGCAGTTCGTCGACTTCCTCTTCGACCACCGCCTCGAGGTCGTCGTCGTGGTCAGCCACGGCAGCGCCCTCCGTGGCATCCCCGTGATCGACGAGGTGGACGGTCTCGTGCGCCGCGTCGAGGAGCTGCTCCGGCCCGAGCAGGGCTCCGAGCGCGACGCCATCCGCTTCGGGGTGGCCCTCGCCGGGACCGCGTTCATGCTCGTCGCCGCCGACCGCTGGGGCACCGAGCGCCTGCCGGACGACGTGCTGCGGCCGATGCTCCGCTCCGTGCTCGCGGAGCTCGTGCTCCCGGGCGCCACCGCGCAACCCGCCTGACCCACCCGCTCCACTCCCATCCGCGCGACACCGCCGTCGCATCCGACACCCCTCGAGGACGGCATCGCACCATGACCGCGTTCCTGTACCGCCTGGGCCGCTTCGCGCACCGCCGTCCGTGGCGCGTCGTCGGCGCGTGGGTGGGGCTGCTGCTCGTGTTCGCCGTCGTGGGCTTCGGGTTCGGCGGCAAGCTCGCCGACAGCTTCTCCATCCCCGGCACCGAGTCGCAGGCCGCGCTCGACCGCCTCGACGCGGTCTTCCCGCAGGCCGCCGGTGGCAGCGCACAGGCGGTGCTCGTCGCTCCGGCGGGCCACCGGATCGACGACCCGGCCGAGAAGGCCGCGATCGGCCGGATGGTCACCGCCATCACGAAGGTCCCCGGCGTCGAGAGCGCCGCCAGCCCGTTCAGCAAGTACTCGACCAAGGCGCTGTCGTCGAACCACCGGGCCGCGATCGTGGCCGTGCAGTTCCGCGCCGCCGACTCGAGCGTGACGGCGACAACGAAGCAGCAGCTGAAGGACACCGCCGCCATCGGTCGAGACGCGGGGATGCAGGTCGCCTTCAGCGGGCAGGCGTTCCAGCAGCAGTCCGTGGGGGTGAGCTACACGGAGGGCCTCGGCCTGCTGTTCGCGGGTGTCGTGCTCGTGGTCACGTTCGGCTCGCTGCTCGCGGCGGGGCTGCCGCTCGTCTCGGCGGTGCTCGGCGTCGCGCTGTCGTACGCGGCGATCCGCATCATCGCGCTCTTCACGGACGTGTCGACCTCGGCGCCGACCCTCGCGCTCATGCTGGGGCTCGCCGTCGGCATCGACTACGGCCTCTTCATCATCTCCCGGCACCGCGACCAGCTGGCGAGCGGGATGCCGGTGGCGGAGTCCGTCCCGGCGGCCGTCGCGACCGCCGGCACCGCCGTCGCGTTCGCCGGCACCACCGTGATCATCGCGCTGCTCGGCCTGCTGATCGTCGGCATCCCGTTCCTCTCGATCATGGGCGTCGGCGCCGCGTTCGCGGTGCTCGTCGCCGTCTCCTCGTCCGTGACGCTGCTGCCGGCGCTGCTCGCGCTCGGCGGGCAGCGCTTCGTGCCGAAGCCCGGCAGCCGCGCGGCGCGGCGGGCCGAGGCCGCGGCCGCCGGCGAGGTGCACACCATGGGCGCCCGGTGGGTCGCGATCGTCGCGAAGGTGCCGATCGTCGCCGTGGTGCTCGTCGTCGCGGTGCTCGGCGTGCTCGCCATCCCCGCGGCGAGCCTCGAGCTCAGCCTGCCGAACAACGGCAGCCAGCCGGTCGGCACCGACACCCGCACCGCCTACGACCTCACCGCGAAGGAGTTCGGGCCCGGCCGCAACGGGCCGCTGCTGATCCTCGCCGACGTCACCCAGAACAACGACTTTCTCCACGCGCTCGACGACATCAAGGCCCGGATCGCGAAGCTGCCCGACGTGGCCGCCGTCGGCACCCCGACGCCGAACCAGACGCTCGACTCCGCGATCGTGCAGGTCATCCCGAAGTCCGCGCCCGACTCGCCGAAGACGATCGCGCTCGTGCAGCGGATCCGCGCCCTCGAGCCGGCCTTCCGGCACGACTACAGGATCCCGATCGCGGTCACCGGGACGACCGCCGTGCAGATCGACGTCTCCACGCGGCTCGGCAACGCCCTGCTGCCCTTCGTGCTCGTCGTCGTCGGCCTCTCCGTGCTGCTGCTGATGGCCGTGTTCCGCTCGCTCGTCGTACCGCTGAAGGCCGCGGTCGGCTTCCTGCTGTCGCTCGCCGCGAGCCTCGGCGTCACGGTCGCGGTGTTCCAGTGGGGCTGGTTCGGGGCGCTCGGCACGCAGCCGGGGCCGCTGCTGTCGTTCCTGCCGATCCTCGTGATCGCGATCCTGTTCGGCCTGTCGATGGACTACGAGGTCTTCCTCGTCTCCGGCATGCGCGAGGCCTGGGTGCACACCGGCGACGCCCGCGTCGCGGTGCGCCGCGGCTTCACCCACGGCGCCCGCGTGGTGACCGCCGCGGCGCTGATCATGGTGTTCGTCTTCGCCTCCTTCATCCCCGAGGGCGGCGGCACCATCAAGCCGATCGCCCTGTCGCTGGCCGCCGGCATCGTCTTCGACGCCTTCCTCGTGCGGATGACCCTCGTGCCGGCCGTGATGCTGCTCGTCGGCCGCGCCGGCTGGTACCTCCCACGGTGGATCGAGACGATCCTGCCGTCCGTCGACATCGAGGGCGCCGGCCTCGCCGCCCGCCGCGAGCAGCTCGAGTGGGCCGCCGGCCAGGACGGCTGGCTGCTCTCGGCCGACCGCCTCGTCGGCGTCGCGCCCTTCGACACCGCCCCGATCGACCTCCGGGTCGCGCGCGGCGGCGTCACCGCGCTGCCGGTGCCCGCGGCGCTCCGCCGGGGCGTGGTCGCCACGCTCACCGGCCACCTCGCGCCGGCGAGCGGCGCGCTGCAGATCGACGGGCACCCGGTGCCATCCGAGGCCGCGGATGTGCGCCGGCTCGCTGCGCCCGTGCTCGACGACGGCACCGCCGCCGAGGTGTCGGTCGGCGAGCTCATCGCCGAGCGACTCCGCGCCGCCCCGCGCCGCGCCCGCAGCGGATCCGTGCCCATCTGGCTCGAGCGCATCCGCGCCGCCGAGCCCGCCCTCGGCACCGCCCGCGGCACCCTCGGGCCCCGCACCCCGCTCGGCGCGCTCGTCGCCGAGCAGCGTCTCATCGTGCTCGCCGCGGCCGCCCTCGCCGGCGGCGCCGAGGTCGTCGTGCTCGACGTGGGCGACATCGGCCGGGAGGCCGAGCGACGCCTCGCCGCCGCCCTGCCCGAGCTCACCGACGGCGGCGGCGCCGCCGTCCTCGTCACCACCGCAGCCGAGATCCCGCTCGGCGCCACCGTCCCCGCGCGGAAGGTCCCCGCATCCCGATGAACCGCTCGTTCCGCAGCATCGTGCTGCTCGTCGTCGCCGCCGTGGTGCCGGCCCTCGTGCTCGGCGTCTTCATCGGCGCGCTCGCCTCCGCCGACACCGGCCAGGCCACGATCCCCGCCGCGGTCGTCGACCAGGACCACCTCGTGCAGACCAAGGGCGCCGACGGGAAGACGACCGTCATCGCCGCAGGCCGGCTCGTCGTCAGCCAGCTCACGAAGCCGGCGTCCGCGTCCGGGGGTGCCGCCATCGACTGGCGGCTCTCCAACGCGCAGCAGGCGAAGGGCCTCCTCGACTCCGGCGCGGTCTATGCGATCGTGACGATCCCGAAGGACTTCTCGAAGTCGCTCTCGTCGGTCTCGTCCAGCCATCCGGACCAGGCGCGGATCACCATCCGCACGGACGACGCGCACGGCTACGTCGTGAGCCAGCTCGCCTCGTCGCTCGGCACGTCGCTGACAGCCACCCTCGGCAGCACCATCGCCGAAGGCGTGATCAAGGGCCTCTACGGCGGCTACGGCGCACTGCACGACCAGCTCGGCTCGGCCGCGACGGGCGCGAAGAAGCTCGGCGCCGGCACCGCCTCGCTCGCGAGCGGGCTGGGGCAGCTCGCGGCCGGCCAGGACGGCATCGCCTCCGGCGCCAACGGCCTCAGCAGCGGGGCCACGAAGATCGCGGCCGGCACGGACTCCCTCGGGCACGGCGCCTCGTCCCTGGCGACCGGGCTCGGCTCCGCCGCGTCCGGCGCCGATCAGTCCGTGAGCGGCGCCACGCGGCTCGCGAGCGGCGTCGCGACCTATACGAAGGGCGTCTCGTCCCTCGCCGCCGGCCTCGACTCCGCCGCCTCGAAGTCGGCCGGCCTGCAGCAGCTGCCGACCGGGGTGCGGGCCTACACCAAGGGTGTCAGCCAGTCGAACGACGGCCTCAAGCAGGTGCTCGCGGATCCGACGCTCAGCCCGCAGACGAAGGCCGCGCTCACGCAGATCCAGGGCGGGCTGCAGGCGCTGACCGACCAGAACGCCGGGCTCGTGGCCGGCGCAGACGGCGCCGCCGCGCTCCAGAGCGGCGTCGCCTCCGCGGCCGGCGGTGCCGACAGGCTCGCCGCGGGTGGCGCCCCGCTCCGCAGCGGGACGGCGAGTCTCGCGTCGGGCCTCGGCAGCCTCGCGTCCGGCCTCCACCGGAGCGCGTCCGGCGCGCAGGGGCTCGCCTCCGGCGCCTCGTCGCTCGCCTCCGGCTCTCGGGGGATCGCCTCCGGGGCGGACCAGCTGAGCACGGGTGCCGCCCGGATCGCCACGGGCATCCGCTCGAGCCAGACCGGTGCCACGAAGCTCGCGGCCGGCACCACCGCGCTCGGCACCGGCCTGCAGAAGGCCGTCGACACGATCCCGGACACCACGACCGCGCAGGCGGCGAAGATCGCGCACGTCGTCGCCAACCCGGTCGTGGCCGGCTCGGTCCGGCAGCACGAGACCACGAGCATCGGCCAGATCGTCGCGGCCCTGATCCTGCCGGTCTCCCTCTGGATCGGCGCCTCGGCCGCCGTGCTGCTGTTCGGCGCCATCCGCCGTCGCCTGCTCGCCACCGGCATCGGCTCCGGCCGGCTCGTCGGCTCGGCGCTCGCCCGGGGCGCCGTGCTCGCCGTCGCCCAGGCGGTGCTGCTGATCGTGCTGCTGCAGTCGACGCTCGCGCTGCCCTGGGACCGTGCCGCGCTCGCCCTGCTCGTCGCGGTCATCACCGGCGTCGCCTTCTTCGCCCTGCACCAGCTGCTCACGGCGCTCTTCGGCCGCGCCGGCACGGTGATCTCGATCGTGCTGCTCGGCGCGCAGCTCGTCGCCGTCGGCGGCCTCTACCCGATCGAGCTCGTGTCCGCGCCGTACCAGGTGATCAGCCCGTTCCTGCCGCTCACCGCATCGGTGAGCGCGATGCAGGCCGTGATCACCGGGGGCAGCGGCGGCGCGATCGGCGGCGGCATCGCCACGCTCGCGGTCACCGCCGTGATCGCCTACGCCCTCACGGTGGCGGTCGTCGCGCGGCGGCGCTCCTCGGTGGCGCTGTTCGCACCGCCCGCGGTGCCCGCGCTCGGATGAGCGGCCGAGGCGGCCGACGTACCGTGGGCGGATGAGCGGACGGGTCCACACGAAGCGTCGGCAGGACGCGCCTGGCGGCTTCTTCGAGGCCGAGGCGGCCGGCCTGGCGTGGCTCGCGGCGGCCGGTGGCGCGGCGGTCGTGCGGGTCGTCGCGGTCGAGCCGGGACGCATCGACCTCGAGGCGCTCGAGCTCACCCGGCCGACCGAGCAGCACGCCCGCGCCTTCGGGGCGGCGCTCGCCGCGACCCACGACGCGGGTGCCGCCGCCTTCGGCGTCCCACCCGAGGGCTGGGCCGGACCGACCTTCATCGGCAACCAGGAGCTGCCCACCCGGCCGGAGGGCTGGGCCCAGTGGGGCGCCTTCTACGCGGAGGCGCGGGTGCTCCCGTACGCGCGCCGCGCGGCCGAGCGCGGCCACCTCGGCGGCGCCGAGCTGCGCCTCGTCGAGCAGGCCTGCGAGCGGATCGCCGCAGGCGACCTCGACGACGACGAACCGCCCGCCCGCATCCACGGGGACCTCTGGAACGGCAACCTGCAGTGGACGCCCGACGGCGCCGTCCTCATCGACCCCGCCGCATCGGGCGGTCACCGGGAGACCGACCTCGCGATGCTCGCCCTGTTCGGCTGCCCGTTCCTCGCCGCGGTCTACGCGGCCTACGGCGGCGCCCACGCCCTGCGGCCCGGGTTCGAGGAGCGGATCCCGCTGCACCAGCTGCATCCGCTCGCCGTGCACGCTGCGAGCCACGGCGCCTCGTACGCCGCCTCGCTCGTCTCGGCGGCGCAGAGCGTGCTCGACCTCCGCTGAGGTGCGGCCGATAGCCTGCCCTTCTGCGGAAGGGGTGCGGCATCGACGGGGATGATCAGCAGGAGCGGTTCGATTTCGTGGTCGTCTCGAACCGGTTGCCGGTGGACCGGGAGATCGCGCACGACGGCACCGCGCGCTGGAAGCCCTCGCCGGGCGGACTCGTGACCGCCCTCGAGCCCGTCATGCGGACGAACGACGGCGCCTGGATCGGCTGGTCGGGCACCGCAGGCGACGAGGTCGAGCCGTTCACGACGGACGGCATGCACCTCGTGCCCGTGACGCTGTCCGAGGACGACGTGCGGGACTACTACGAGGGCTTCTCGAACGACACGATCTGGCCGCTCTACCACGACGTCATCGCGCCGCCGAAGTACCAGCGCGACTGGTGGGACGCCTACGTGCGGGTCAACGAGCGCTTCGCCGAGCGCGCCGCGGCGACCGCGGCGGAGGGCGGCACGGTGTGGGTGCAGGACTACCAGCTGCAGCTCGTCCCGCGGATGCTCCGCGAGCGCCGCGAGGACCTGACCATCGGCTTCTTCAACCACATCCCCTTCCCGGCATACGGCCTCTACTCGCAGCTGCCGTGGCGCTCGCAGATCATCGAGGGGCTGCTCGGCGCCGACCTGATCGGCTTCCAGCGGCGCGCGGACGCGGGCAACTTCCTCCGCGCCGTCCGCCGGCTGTTCCGCCTGCCGACCGTGCACAACCGGGTCGAGCTGCCGCCGCAGGGGGAGGGACGCTGGCCGAACTCGGGCGGCGCGAGGCCGCGGGCCGTCGTGGCCCGGCACTTCCCGATCTCGATCGATGCGCGCGCCTACATCGACCTCGCCCACCGCGCGGACGTGCGGGCCAGGGCGCAGCAGATCCGGCACGACCTCGGCGATCCGGGCACGATCATGCTCGGCGTCGACCGGCTCGACTACACGAAGGGCATCGGCCACCGCTTCGCGGCCTACGCGGAGCTGCTCGCCGAGGGCAAGCTCGACGTGAACGACACGGTGCTCGTGCAGGTCGCGAGCCCGAGCCGCGAGCGCGTCGAGTCGTACAAGGCGCTCCGCGACGAGATCGAGCTGACGGTCGGCCGCGTGAACGGCGACTACGGCACCATCCGGCACAGCGCGATCAACTACCTCCACCACGGCTACCCGCGCGAGGAGATGGTGGCGCTCTTCCTCGCGGCGGACATCATGCTCGTCACCGCGCTCCGCGACGGGATGAACCTCGTCGCGAAGGAGTACGTGGCGACTCGCGTCGACGACGACGGGGTGCTCGTGCTCAGCGAGTTCGCGGGCGCGGCGGACGAGATGCAGCAGGCGCTGCTCGTGAACCCGCACGACATCGAGGGGCTCAAGCGGGCGATCCTCGCCGCCGTGCACATGCCGCGGGGCGAGCGACGGCAGCGGATGCGGTCGCTCCGCACGCGCGTGATCGAGCACGACGTCGAACGGTGGTCGCAGGACTTCCTCACGGCGCTGGCGGAGGCCCGGCCCTCCGACAGCGCACGGCAGCTCGCGGCGGGGGATCAGGACCAGCGATGACGGATGGGCGGTCGGGCGGAGGGATCCCCGGATCCCTCCGGGACGCGCTCGAGGAGCTCGCCACGACGGAGCGGCTGCTCGTCGCGCTCGACTTCGACGGCACGCTCGCGCCCGAGGTGGACGAGCCGGATGCCGCCCGGGCCCTGCCCGAGGCGCACGCCGCGGTCGAACGGCTGGCCGCGCTGCCCGCGACGCGCGTCGCGCTCGTGTCCGGCAGGAGCGTCGCCGACCTCGAGCGGGTGTCGCGCTTCGGAGACGAGGTGCTGCTGGTCGGGTCGCACGGCATCGAGCTGCGGCTCGACGACCCCGACGACGTGCTCGCCCTCGACGAGCAGGAGCAGGAGTCGATGGCGCGGCTCGAGCAGGTGCTCGAGCAGGTCGCCGACTCGCTCGACCAGGTGTGGCTCGAGCCGAAGCCCGCCGGCTACGCCCTGCACACCCGGCTCGCCACCGACCGGCGCAGCCGCGTCGCGCACCTCGTCGCCCTCTCTGAGGCGCAGGCCGAGGTCGACGACCTGAAGGTGCGGCTCGGCAAGAACGTGATCGAGTTCTCGATCCGCAGCACGACGAAGGGCGAGGCGGTCGAGCACCTGCGCCGGTACACGAAGGCGACCGCGGTGCTCTACGCCGGCGACGACGTGACGGACGAGGACGCCTTCGTGGCGCTCGGCCCCGGCGACCTCGGTCTGAAGAGCGGCGACGGCCCGACGGCGGCGGACCACCGCGTCGCCGGCCCGGCCGAGGTGGCGGCGGCGCTCGCCCTCCTGGCCGACCTCCGCGCATCCCACTCGTGACCCCCTCCCCAGGGAGTTGCCACTCGCGGTGACTTCCAGACGCGAGAAGTCGCCACGAGTGGCAACCCGCGTGGTGTGCGATCCGGGGGTGCCACTCGTGGTGACTTGCGGGCGCGAGAAGTCGCCACGAGCGGCAACCCGTGGCCCGCCCGCACGCAACCCCCGTGGCCGGCCGGCTCGCCTCCAGGGACGCGCTGCTGTCGCGGTCAGCCCCGCAGCTGCTCCAGCAGACCGGCGCCGTCGAGCGCGCCCGCGTACTCGGTCGCGCGCCCGCCGGCGATCCGGAAGAAGCCGAACTCGGCCCAGTTCACGTGCCGACCGGTCGCCGGGACGCCGAGGAACGGCCCTCGGTGCGTGCCGCGCGCCCGCAGGTGCGCGGCGATCCGGTCCTCCTCGACGACGACGCGGATCCGCTTCCACTGCACGTCCGGGAACGCGGCGAGCAGCGCGGCGGCGTCCTCGAGCCAAGCGTCCGCCCCACGCGGCAGGCCCTGGCGGCGCACGTCGGGCGCGAGCAGCTCCCGCACCGCCTCGAGGTCGTGCCGCTTGGCGGCCTCGAGGTAGTCGTCGAACCACCACCGCAGCTGATCCGGGCCCACGGCCCCATCCTCCCCTCCGGCATCCGAGCGCCGGATGGGGGTCCGTCGGCCGCCTCTGGAGCGGCCCGGGAGCGCGCCGCACCGCCGCGAGGGGCCCGCCCGGACGACCGGGAGGGCCGGGCGCGGCCGGTACGCTGAAAGCCATGTCGGATCAGCCCTCCTCCGCGCCCGTCGACGTCAAGCCCCGTTCCCGCGTCGTCACGGACGGCATCGAGGCCACGACCTCCCGCGGCATGCTCCGCGCCGTCGGCATGGGCGACGCGGACTGGGACAAGCCGCAGATCGGCATCGCGAGCTCCTGGAACGAGATCACGCCCTGCAACCTCTCGCTCGACCGCCTCGCGCAGGCGGCGAAGGAGGGCGTGCACTCCGGCGGCGGCTACCCGCTGCAGTTCGGCACCGTCAGCGTCTCGGACGGCATCTCGATGGGCCACGAGGGGATGCACTTCTCGCTCGTCTCCCGCGAGGTCATCGCCGACTCGGTCGAGACGGTCATGCAGGCCGAGCGCCTCGACGGCTCCGTGCTGCTCGCCGGCTGTGACAAGTCGCTGCCCGGCATGCTCATGGCGGCGGCGCGGCTGAACCTCGCCAGCGTCTTCGTCTACTCCGGCTCGATCGCGCCCGGCTGGGTCAAGCTCTCCGACGGCACGGAGAAGGACATCACGATCATCGACTCGTTCGAGGCGGTCGGCGCCGTGAAGGCCGGCCGGATGAGCGAGGAGGACGCGAAGCGGATCGAGTGCGCCTTCGCGCCCGGCGAGGGCTCCTGCGGCGGCATGTACACGGCCAACACGATGGCGTCGGTCGCCGAGGCGCTCGGGATGGCGCTGCCCGGCTCCGCCGCGCCGCCCTCGGCCGACCGCCGCCGCGACTACCTCGCGCACCGCTCCGGCGAGGCCGTCGTGAACCTCCTGCGGCTCGGCATCACCGCCCGCGACATCCTGACGAAGGAGGCGTTCGAGAACGCGATCGCCGTCGCCATGGCCTTCGGCGGCTCCACGAACGTCGTGCTGCACCTCCTCGCGATCGCGCACGAGGCGGAGGTCGAGCTGACGCTCGACGACTTCAACCGCATCGGCTCGCGGGTGCCGCACATCGGCGACCTGAAGCCCTTCGGCCGGTTCGTGATGAACGACGTCGACCGCGTCGGCGGCGTGCCCGTCGTGATGAAGGCGCTGCTCGACGCGGGGCTGCTGCACGGCGACGCGCTCACCGTCACCGGTAAGACGGTCGCGGAGAACCTCGCCGAGATGGACATCGCCCCCCTCGACGGCACCGTGCTGCGCACCCTCGACAACCCGATCCACGCCTCCGGCGGCCTCACGATCCTCACCGGGTCGCTGGCGCCCGAGGGCGCGGTCGTGAAGACCGCCGGCTTCGACGCGGCCGTCTTCGAGGGCCCCGCCCGGGTCTTCGAGCGGGAGCGCGGCGCGATGGACGCCCTCACGAACGGCGAGATCTCCGCCGGCGACGTGGTCGTCATCCGGTACGAGGGCCCGAAGGGTGGCCCGGGGATGCGCGAGATGCTCGCGATCACCGCCGCCATCAAGGGAGCCGGCCTCGGTCGCGACGTACTACTGTTGACCGACGGCAGATTCTCGGGCGGCACAACCGGCCTGTGCATCGGCCACATCGCACCGGAGGCGGTGGACGCAGGTCCGATCGCCTTCGTGCGCGACGGTGACCCGATACGGGTCGACATCGCCGCACGCACGCTCGACCTACTCGTCGACGAGGCAGAGCTCCAGGCCCGCCGAGCCGGCTGGGCGCCGCTGCCTCCCCGGTACACCCGTGGCGTGCTCGCCAAGTACTCCAAGCTCGTGCACTCGGCCGCCGTCGGCGCCGTCACGGGCTGACCCCTCTCGGATACGGACAGGTCCATGTCGACACCGATCTCCACCCCGCTGCCCTCCGCCGTCCGGCCGCGTCCGGCCGCCGAGCACGTCACCCGGGTCCCCGAGCCCGAGCTGCTCACCGGCGCCCAGGCGGTCGTCCGCACGCTCGAGCTGCTCGGCGTCACCGACGTCTTCGGCCTGCCCGGCGGCGCGATCCTGCCGGTCTACGACCCGCTGATGGACACCGAGAAGATCCGGCACATCCTCGTGCGTCACGAGCAGGGCGCCGGCCACGCGGCCGAGGGATACGCGGCGTCGTCGGGCAAGGTCGGCGTCGCCATCGCGACGTCCGGCCCTGGTGCGACGAACCTCGTCACGGCGATCGCGGACGCCTACATGGACTCCGTGCCGATCCTCGCGATCACCGGCCAGGTCTTCTCGACGTTGATGGGCACCGACGCGTTCCAGGAGGCCGACATCGTCGGCATCACGATGCCGATCACGAAGCACTCCTTCCTCGTGACGACGCCCGGGGAGATCCCCGCGGCGATCGCGTCGGCCTACCACATCGCCTCCACCGGGCGACCCGGCCCCGTGCTCGTCGACATCACGAAGGACGCGCAGCAGGCGACCGCGCCGTTCGTGTGGCCGGTGAAGCTCGACCTGCCCGGGTACCGCCCGATCGCGAAGGTGCACGGCAAGCAGGTCCAGGCGGCGGCCCAGCTGCTCGCCTCGGCGAAGAAGCCGGTGCTCTACGTGGGTGGCGGCGTCATCCGGGCTGAGGCTTCCGCGGAGCTGCTCGAGCTCGCGGACGCCACCGGCGCGCCCGCCGTGACGACGCTGATGGCGCGAGGCGCCTTCCCGGACTCGCATCCGTCGAACCTCGGCATGCCGGGCATGCACGGCACCGTCCCCGCGGTGCTCGCCCTGCAGGAGGCGGACCTCCTCATCTCGATCGGCGCGCGGTTCGACGACCGCGTGACCGGCAAGGCCTCGCTGTTCGCCCCGAAGGCGAAGGTCGTGCACATCGACATCGACCCCGCCGAGATCGGCAAGATCCGCTTCGCCGAGGTGCCGATCGTCGGGGACGCGAAGGAGGTCTGCGCCGAGCTCGCGGCCGCCTTCCGTGCCGTGACGGCCGGCGACGCGACGGCGACCCCGGCCGACCGATACGCCGACTGGTGGACCTATCTGCACGGGCTGCAGGCGGAGTTCCCCCTCGGCTACGCCCCGACCACGGACGGCCACCTGTCGCCGCAGTACGTGATCGAGCGGATCGGCGCGATCAGCGGCCCGGAGGCGGTCTACGCGTCCGGCGTCGGCCAGCACCAGATGTGGGCGGCCCAGTTCATCAAGTACGAGCGGCCGAACTCGTGGCTGAACTCCGGCGGCGCCGGGACCATGGGGTACGCCGTGCCGGCCGCCATGGGTGCGAAGGTCGCGCAGCCCGACCGGATCGTCTGGGCGATCGACGGCGACGGCTGCTTCCAGATGACCAACCAGGAGCTCGCGACCTGCACGTTGAACGAGATCCCGATCAAGGTCGCGGTCATCAACAACTCGTCGCTCGGCATGGTGCGGCAGTGGCAGACCCTGTTCTACGACGGCCGCTACTCGAACACGCACCTGAACACCGGTCACGGCACGAGGCGGGTCCCCGACTTCGTGAAGCTCGCGGAGGCCTACGGCGCCCTCGGCATCCGGGTGGAGCGCGAGGAGGACGTCGACGCCGCGATCAAGCTGGCGATCGAGACGAACGACCGGCCGGTCGTCATCGACTTCGTCGTGTCCGCCGACGCGATGGTGTGGCCGATGGTGCCGCAGGGGGTCAGCAACTCGTACGTGCAGTACGCCCGCGACCACGCGCCGTCGTGGGACGGCGACGAGACGCCCGACGGCAAGGATGCGGACCTCGCCGCGGTCCCGGTCGTCGACCCGCAGAACGACGCCGCGCCGCCCGCGAACCCCGGCGCTCCCCGATGAGCCACGTCCTGTCCCTGCTCGTCGAGGACAAGCCCGGCCTGCTCACCCGCGTCGCCGGCCTCTTCGCCCGCCGCGGCTTCAACATCGAGTCGCTCGCGGTCGGCCACTCGGAGGTGCCGGGCCTGTCCCGGATCACCGCCGTGGTCGACGTGGAGGACCTGCCGCTCGAGCAGGTCACGAAGCAGCTGAACAAGCTGATCAACGTGATCAAGATCGTCGAGCTCGAGCCCTCGCAGAGCGTGCTCCACGAGCACGTGCTCGTGAAGGTGAAGGTCGACGCCGGCACGCGGCCGCAGGTGCTCGAGATCGTCGAGCTCTTCCGCGCCTCCGTCGTCGACGTGACCCAGGAGGCGCTGGTCATCGAGCTCGTCGCCGGGTCGCAGCGCACCGCCGGGCTGCTGAAGATGCTCGAGCCCTACGGCATCCGCGAGCTCGCGCAGTCGGGCCTGCTCGCCATGGGCCGCGGCCCGAAGAGCATCACCGAGCGCATCCCCCGATCCTGACCGCGCCTCAGCGCGCATCCGAACCAGAACGAAAGGCCCCGCCATGACCGAGATCGTCTACGACAGCGACGCCGACCTCTCCCTGATCCAGGGCAAGAAGGTCGCGGTGATCGGGTACGGCTCGCAGGGCCACGCCCACGCCCAGAACCTCCGCGACTCCGGGGTCGAGGTCGTCGTCGGCCTGCCCGAGGGCTCGAAGAGCCGCCCGAAGGCCGAGGACGCCGGATTCCGCGTCCACACGCCCGCCGACGCCGCCAAGTGGGCGGACCTCATCGTGATCCTCGCTCCCGACCAGGTGCAGCGGCACCTCTACGCGGACGACATCGCCCCGAACCTCGCCGACGGCAAGGCGCTGCTCTTCGGGCACGGCTTCAACATCCGCTTCGGCTACATCACCGCCCCGAAGGGCGTCGACGTCGTCATGGTCGCCCCGAAGGGCCCCGGCCACACCGTGCGGCGCGAGTTCGAGGCCGGCCGCGGCGTGCCCGTGATCGTCGCCGTCGAGCAGGACGCCACCGGGCAGGCCTGGGACCTCGCCTGGTCGTACGCGAAGGCGATCGGCGGCCTCCGCGCCGGCGGCATCAAGACCACGTTCACCGAGGAGACCGAGACCGACCTCTTCGGTGAGCAGTCCGTGCTCTGCGGCGGCCTCACGCAGCTCATCCAGTACGGCTTCGAGACGCTCACCGAGGCCGGCTACCAGCCGCAGATCGCGTACTTCGAGGTGCTGCACGAGCTGAAGCTGATCATCGACCTCATCTGGGAGGGCGGGATCGCGAAGATGCGCTGGAGCATCTCCGACACGGCCGAGTACGGCGACTACGTCTCGGGTCCCCGCGTCATCTCGCCCGAGGTGAAGCAGAACATGCAGGCCGTGCTGAAGGACATCCAGGACGGCACGTTCGCCAAGCGGTTCATCGAGGACCAGGACAACGGCGGCAAGGAGTTCCTCGAGCTGCGCAAGAAGGGTGAGGAGCACCCGATCGAGGAGGTCGGCCGCGAGCTCCGCAAGCTGTTCGCCTGGCGCAACACCTCCGACGACTACGTGGAGGGCTCAGTCGCCCGCTGATCCTTCCTGACGTCGAAGGGCGCGTGCTCCTGCCGGGGCACGCGCCCTTCGTGCTATGCCGGCGCCCCCGGCGGTGGTGCAGGAGGGGCCGGGCGGCTTCGGGCACCTGCGGGCGTCATCGGACGCCCGTCTCGCCCGAAGTGGCCCGTCGCGCGGGTGGCGGGCGCTTCTCCGCGCGTTCCTCGAGGCCCGCTGTGAGCGCGCTGCGGCGGTGCCGTGAGGGCTCCGTCAGACCCTGGATCCGGGCCGCCCACACTTTCCTGGGCGCACAGATGCTCGATACGGCGTGTCCAGATCACATTCCGATAACGCCCAGGGTGTGCGCTGGCGCTGCAGCACTGCTACGGTCATGCGCGGCAGCCACCCCCAAGGCTGCGCATCGCGACCCCACCCCGTTCGCGACCCGGTCCAGCACACCCCTGCTGACGCCTACCCCAAGGCCCGGGTCGACACCACCCGATGGATTCCCTGCGATGCGGATCCACGTAGGAGGCCGCACGTGCCCAGCAGAGCCACGCGCCGAATCGTGACCACGACCGTCACCGCGCTCGTCGCCGTCTCCCTCGCGGGCGTCGGCCTCGGCTCGGCAGCAGCGGCGCCATCCGGCCAGCCGACCTGCGAGAGCGTCC
Organism: Amnibacterium sp.; assembly: GCF_036559085.1. GTDB lineage: Bacteria > Actinomycetota > Actinomycetes > Actinomycetales > Microbacteriaceae > Amnibacterium. Next base: position 17,098 of record NZ_DATBTU010000060.1, on the reverse strand, counting down.
ACCCGGCGTCCAAGTCGGCCGCGGACATCCGCAAGGCCGTCGACACGCTGACGACCTGCATCGCGGGGCTGCAGAAGTCGGCGGACGCCGCCGGCCGCACGTCCCAGGTCGCCGACGAGCACTACCTCAGTGCGAAGGCCGCCGCGGGCCGGGCCGCCCAGCGCTACACCGCAGCGCAGAAGGTCGCCGCCGCCGCCACGGCCAAGGCGCTGAAGTCCCGCGCCCGCGCAGCGGTCGTCGCCGCGAACCTGGCGCGTACGAGCAGCGCAGACCAGGCCGCCGGCCTCATCCTCGACGGGGGAGGCGCCACGCGCGTGCTCTACCGGGTCAGCCGCATGTCGCAGCTCTCGGTGCAGTCCACCCAGATCTTCACCGACGCCAAGAACGACGAGCACACCGCGAAGGTGCTCGAGTCGAAGGCCTCGGACGCGGCGACGACCGCGCAGTCGGCCGCCGACCGCTCCAAGGCCGCGTTCGACCAGGCGAAGCGCGACGCCAAGGCTGCGAAGGACGTGGTGGACGGCCAGCGCCGCCGCGAGCAGGCCCTGCAGGCGGAGCTCGCCGCGCTGCTGCCCCGTCCGTCGGCGCCCTCCGGGTCCAGCGGGGGCGGCTCGTCCTCGTCCTCGTCCTCCGTCTCCAACCTGCCGGCCAACGCCTCCGTCGCCGCCCGGGTGATCGCCTTCGCCCGGTCGCACATCGGCGACCCGTACGTCTTCGCCGCCGCCGGCCCGAACGCCTGGGACTGCTCCGGCCTCACCATGGCCGCCTACGCCGCCGCGGGGATCGGTATCGGCGGCCACACCGCCACCGGCCAGTACAACCTCGCCGCCAGCCAGGGCAAGCTCGTCTCCTACGCCAACCGTCAGCCCGGCGACCTGCTGTTCTACACGGATGGCAACGGCGACATGTACCACGTCACGATCTACTCCGGGAACGGCAACATGATCGAGGCGCCGTACGAGGGCCAGAACGTGCGCGAGGTGCCGGTGCGCGGCTACCAGCTCGTCGGCCAGGTCGCCCGCTTCAGCGGCTGAGCCGCCCGAGCGAGCCGCCGTTCGCTGCGCGTTCGCCAAGGACTGGAACCAAGGGCTGGCACGCCGCGCGTTCGAGGAGTCCAATAGCCCTAGGTAGGCCGATCGGTGCGCGAGCACGGCGCGGCCGTCCGGCCCCCTCGAGCGGACCCTCCGCTGAGGCGACCCACCCAGGTCGCCCGTGAGGCGCCGCCGGAGGAGGGCGGGATCGTGCGCGAGTCGGCCGGACGCCGCCGCTGCGGTTCGGCGGGAGGCGCCGTCGCGCTGACGCTCGCCCTCGTGCTGGGCGGCGGCACCGCCGCGTTCGCCGCGACGCCGGCCCCCAGCCCGACGCCGAGTGCGCGCACGACGGCGCGCTCGAGCCCGAGCCCCACGCCCACCGGCACGGCGGCAGCGAAGCCGACGGCCGAGGCGAAGCCGAAGACGCCGGTCATCCACTACCCGACGCTCGACGAGCTGCTCGCCGCGCAGCGGTCGGCGAAGGCGCAGGCGGCGGAGGTCACCCGCATCGGCGAGCAGGTGATCGCGCTGCAGCACCAGGCGGATGCCGCCGGCCGGGCCTCGCAGGTCGCCGATGAGCACTACCTGGCCGCGAAGAACGCGCTGGACGCCGCGACGGCGGCGAAGGCCGCGGCGGACACGGAGGCCGCCACGGCCGCCGCGACCGCGCACGCCTCCCGCGCCCGCGCGAGCGCGCTCGCCGCGCAGCTCGCCCGCACGGATCTCGGCACCCTGCCGCTCTCGCTGGTGCTGAACAGCCGCATCTCGGGCGGCACCCTCCAGGGCCTCAGCACGGCGACCCAGCTCTCCTCCGTCGCGGCCGAGGTGTACCAGCAGGCGATCGACGACGAGCGCACCGCGGCCGGCGCGAAGGTCGCGGCGGCGCAGGCCGCGACGAAGGCCACGGCGGCCGCCGAGGCCGCCGCGAAGGCGGCTGCGGCGGCGAAGGCGGCGTCGCAGTCCTCGGCGAAGGCGGTCCGCACCGCCCAGCAGCACGAGCAGGAGCTCGTGCTCGACCTCGCGGTCCTCCAGCGGACCAGCGAGAAGGTGGCGTGCGACTACCTCGCGGGGAAGCACCACCAGCCGCTCTGCGACCCCAAGGCGGTCGCGGCCACCGCGACGACGCCGGCGGGCAAGGCGGTCGCGTTCGCGCGGGCGCACATCGGCGACCCGTACGTGTTCGCGGCGGAGGGCCCGCACGCCTGGGACTGCTCCGGCCTCACGATGGGCGCGTACGCCTCCGTCGGCATCGACATCGGGCCGCACTCGGCCACCGCGCAGTACGCGCTGGAGAAGGCGGAGGGGCATCTCGTCCCGTTCGCGGACGTGCAGCCGGGCGACCTGCTCTTCTACACCGACGGCCGCGGCGACATGTATCACACGACCATCTACTCGGGCGCCGGGATGATGATCGAGGCGCCGTACGCGGGCGCCGACGTGCGCGAGGTGCCCGTGCGGACCATGGACCTCGTCGGTCAGGTGGCGCGGCCCGCCGGTCGCTGAGCGAACGCGCCGTACGCGGTGGCCGCAGCGATGCCGATCTGGAGCAGCGTGCGCGGCACGATCGGCATGGCCACCGGGCCGAACCGGTCGGGATGCCGGGCCGCGTAGGCGTTCGCCGGGAGGACGGCGCCGTAGAACGCCAGCAGGGCCACCCCGGCGGCGCGCCGTGTCGACGGCATCAGCAGCCCGGCCGCGCCGGCCAGCTCGCAGCACCCGGTGACCGCCACGAGGGTCCGGGGCGACGGCACCCCCGGCCTGCGCAGGGCCGGCGGGATCATGGCGGCCATCGTTCGGGACGGCCCCGGCGTGAAGTGCAGCACACCCATCGTCGCCAGGGCCGCGGCGAGCACGCCCCGGATCGCGCTCGGCGCATCCATCCGCATCCGGCCAGTAGAGCGCATCCGGATGGGGGATCGGCGCGAGGCCCGCGCCGAGCCTGGGAGGATCGTTGCACCATGGCCGACGATCCCGACGACGAGGCGCTCTCCTGGGCGGGCGACGAGCAGGAGATCGCGAGGCCCGTGCGCACGGCCGAGGCCGGCCCAGCGGCCGGCGCCTCCTCGGGCGGGATGACGCTCGTCGCGCTCGGGATCCTCGGCGGGATAGCGGTGCTCGAGACGATCGGCTGGGTGCGGAGCGTCTTCTCCGCGACGATCGAGGCCACCCTCGACCCCGGCGCCGGTGCGCTCGGTGCGACGGCCTTCGGGATCAACGTGGTCGGCCGTGTCGCGGCGGTCGCGGCGCCCCTGCTCTGGTTCGGGCTCGCCGCCACGCGGATCCGGCGCCGCTCGCGCCGCTTCGCCTGGCTCTCGCTCGGCGCCCTGCTGCTGCTGCCGTGGCCCGCGCTGCTGGGGCTGCTGTGAGCGCCGTCGCAGAGACGCCGAGCCGCCCCGGCCTGCGGCTCGCCATCGCCCTCGCCTTCCTGCTCGCCTTCCTGTGGGAGCTGCTCGGCGCGATGTCGAACCTGCTCGCCTGGGCCGGCTTCGCCGCCGTGCTGCACCGGTCGCTGTCCGCGTTCGCCTGGCTCGTGCTCGGCGGCGGGGTGGTCGTGCCGCTGGCCGCCTACGCCCTCGCCGTCCTGCTCGCCCGGAAGCGGTCGCCGGGCACCTTCGCCCTCGTGCTGCTCGTCGCGTTCGCCGCCTCCGAGGCGCTCACGCTCAGCCTGCTCGCGTTCTTCCAGGCGGGCATCGGCGTCCGCTGATCCGCCCGGATCGGCCTGCGGTAGCGTGCCGACGGTGAAAGCGGTGCATTTCGGGGCGGGCAACATCGGACGCGGGTTCGTGGGGCAGCTGCTCCATGAGAGCGGCTACGAGGTCGTGTTCGCGGATGTCGCCGACGACCTGATCGACCAGCTGCGCGCCGCGGACTCCTACACCGTGCACGAGATCGGGGCCGGTGGCCGCAGCCATGTCGTCACCGACTTCCGCGCCGTGAACAGCCGCACCGAGGAGGGCGCGCTGATCGAGGAGATCGCCACCGCCGACGTCGTCACCACCGCCGTGGGGCCCCGGGTGCTGCCGTTCGTCGCGCCCGTGATCGCCCGCGGCATCCAGCGCCGGATCGAGTCCGGCGAGGACGTCGTCGAGGGCGAGCGGCTCGCGGTCTTCGCGTGCGAGAACGCGATCAACGCCACCGACGGGCTCCAGGCCCTCGTCCGCGCCGGGCTGCCCGAGGCGCTCGCCGACGCCCTCGACGCCACGGCGGTGTTCGCGAACACCGCGATCGACCGCATCGTGCCCGCGCAGGACCCGGGGGCCGGCCTCGACGTGACGCTGGAGCCGTTCTTCGAGTGGGTCATCGACCGCACGCCGTTCGGCGGGGAGCCGCCCGAGATCACCGGCGTCCACTGGGTCGACGACCTCGCGCCGTTCATCGAGCGCAAGCTCTTCACCGTCAACACCGCGCACGCGACCGCGGCGTACCACGGCTTCCGGCAGGGCGTGCACTCGATCACGGACGCCATGACGGATGCGTGGATCCGCGGCGAGGTCGAAGCGGCGATCGGCGAGACCCGTGCCCTGCTCGTCGCGAAGTTCGGGCTCGACGAGGGGGAGCAGCGGGCGTACGGGGAGAAGATCCTCGGCCGGCTGTCGAACCCGGAGCTGCCGGACACGGTCGAGCGCGTGGGCCGCGGGCCGCTGCGGAAGCTGAGCCGCGCGGAGCGCTTCATCGGTCCCGCCTCGCAGCTCGCCGAGCGCGGGATGCCGCACGACGCGCTCGTCCGAGCGGTCGAGGCCGCCCTCGCCTTCGACGTGCCCGAGGACGCCGAGAGCGTCGAGCTGCAGGCGATCCTGCGGCGCGAGGAGCCGGACGGGGCGGTGACCGTCATCACGGGCATCGAGCCGGCGCATCCGCTCTTCGGCGACCTGCTGCCGCTGTTCCGCGCCCGGTCCGGCGCCTGAGCCCGCCCGACCGCGCCCGGTCCGCGGTGCCGGTTGCACGGCGTCACATCGGCCGGGGCGTGTCGAGGCTCCCAATAGGCTGATTCCCGCTCGTTCGCCCCGCATCGGGGCGCCGGAGAGGGATGCGTACGTGACCAAGCCCGTCGTTCTGATCGCCGAACAGCTCTCGCCCGCGACCGTGGACGCGCTCGGCCCCGACTTCGACATCCGCGACGTCGACGGCACGGACCGCCCCGCGCTGCTCGCGGCGCTGGCGGACGCCGACGCGGTGCTCGTGCGCTCCGCGACGCGTATCGACGAGGAGGCCATCGCCGCCGCCTCCCGCCTCAAGGTCATCGCCCGGGCCGGCGTCGGGCTCGACAACGTCGACATCCCCGCCGCGACCAAGGCGGGCGTCATGGTCGTCAACGCGCCGACCTCGAACATCGTCTCGGCCGCGGAGCTCGCCATCGGGCACCTGCTCGCCCTCGCCCGCCACATCCCCGAGGCGCACGCCTCGCTGAAGGCGGGGGAGTGGAAGCGCTCCCGGTTCACCGGCGTCGAGCTCTACGAGAAGACCGTCGGCGTCGTCGGGCTCGGCCGGATCGGCACGCTGGTGGCGCAGCGGCTCGCGCCGTTCGGCGTTCAGCTCGTCGCCTACGACCCCTACGTGACGCCCGCGCGCGCCCAGCAGCTCGGCGTCACCCTGCTGTCGCTGCCCGACCTGATGGCGCAGAGCGACTTCATCACCGTGCACATCCCGAAGACGCCCGAGACGACGGGGCTGATCGGCGCCGCCGAGTTCGCCCGCGCCAAGCCGTCGCTGCGCATCGTGAACGCGAGCCGCGGCGGCATCGTCGACGAGGCCGCGCTCGCGGATGCGCTGGGCAGCGGCCGGATCGCCGGCGCCGCGCTCGACGTCTTCGTCAGCGAGCCCCCGAATGACTCGGCCCTCATCGCGCAGCCGCACCTGCAGGTCACGCCGCACCTCGGCGCCTCCACCGACGAGGCGCAGGAGAAGGCGGGCATCGCCGTCGCGCGCAGCGTGCGGCTCGCCCTCGGCGGCGAGCTGGTGCCGGACGCGGTCAACGTGGCCGGCGGCGTCATCGATCCGTACGTACGGCCGGGCATCCCGCTCGTCGAGAAGCTCGGCCAGGTCTTCGCCGGCCTCGCCGACGGCCCGATCACCAGCCTCGACGTCGAGGTGCGCGGCGAGCTCGCCGACTACGACGTCAGCGTCCTGAAGCTCGCGGCGCTGAAGGGCGTCTTCATGAGCGGGGTGAGCGAGAACGTCAGCTACGTGAACGCGCCGCTGCTCGCCGAGGAGCGCGGGATGCAGGTGCGGCTGATCACCGACTCCGTCAGCGACGAGTACCGCAACGTGATCAGCGTGCGCGGCGCGACGACGAACGGCGGCACCCACTCGGTGTCGGGCACGCTCACCGGACCGAAGCAGGTGGAGAAGATCACGGAGATCGAGGGCTACGACGTCGAGGTGCCGCTCGCGGGCCACCACGTGGTCTTCACCTACACCGACCGGCCCGGCATCGTCGCGCAGTACGGCGCCGCCTTCGGGGAGGCGGGCATCAACATCGCGGCCATGCAGATCGCCCGCCGGGCCGCCGGCGGCGAGGCGCTCAGCGTGCTGACGATCGACTCGCCCGCGGCCGCCGACGTGCTCGCCGACGTGCGCGCACGGATCCGTGCCACGACGCTGAAATCCATCGATCTCGTCGTCGAATGATGCGTCGACGGACGGGATGCCCTTAGGATCGCGCGGACGGCCGCGTAATCCGCACGACACACAGCGTCGCTAGGTTCGCGTGGTCCAGTGGCGGACACCGTCGTGCGCCACTCCCGAGAGGAAGGCGCGCCCCCCGTGTCCAAGACCTTGATCAGCGATTCCGCGGCGAACGCGAACTTCGACGGCGGCAAAGGACTGAAGTCCGGCGCCATCGGCCTGTTCGGCAGCGTGGTGGTGGGCGTGGCGTCCACCGCTCCGGCCTACAGCCTCGCCGCGAGCCTCGGCTTCATCGTCGCCACCGGCGGAGGCGCCATCCTCGCCGGCAAGCAGGCGCCCGCGATCGTGCTGCTCGCGTTCATCCCGATGTACTTCATCGCGCAGGCGTACAAGGAGCTGAACCAGGTCGACCCGGACTGCGGCACCACGTTCGCCTGGGCGAGCCGCGCGTTCGGCGCCGTCACCGGCTGGATGGGCGGCTGGGGCGTCGTCATCGCCGACATCATCGTCATGTCGAACCTGGCCTACATCGCCGGGCAGTACAGCTTCGTGTTCATCGGCGGCTTCGGGCTGCCCCAGGTGGCGGCACTCGGCGGCAACTACTGGGCCTCCACGATCGTCGGGCTCGTCTGGATCGCGCTCATGACCTGGATCTGCTACCGCGGCATCGAGATCTCCGCGCGGCTGCAGATCTTCCTGCTCGGCTTCGAGGTGCTGATGCTCCTGGTGTTCTCCACCATCGCGCTCGTCCGCGTCAGCACGGGCAACGGTGTCGCCGGCCACTCGATCGCCTTCTCCTGGGACTGGTTCAACCCCCTCGGCCTCGACTTCGGCAGCGTGATCGCGCCGGCCCTGCTCACCGCGATCTTCATCTACTGGGGCTGGGACAGCGCCGTCTCCGTCAACGAGGAGACGAAGGACCCGACCCGCACGCCGGGCCGCGCCGCCGTGATCTCGACCGTGCTGCTGCTCGTGACCTATCTGCTCGTCACGGTCGCCACCGTCTCCTTCGCCGGCATCGGCACGAAGGGCATCGGCCTCGGCAACCCGGCCACCTCCGGCGACGTGTTCTCCGCGATGGCGCCCGCCGTCTTCGGCAGCTCGGGCATCGGCTCGGTGCTGCAGGTGCTCTTCGCGGCGACGATCCTCACGAGTGCCGCCGCCTCCACCCAGACGACCATCCTGCCGACCGCCCGCACCACCCTCTCGATGGCGGTGCACAAGGCGATCCCGAGCAGGTTCTCGCGCATCCACCCGCGGTTCCTGACTCCCACGTGGTCGACGATCGGCATGGGGCTCGTGTCCGCCGTGCTGTTCCTCGTCTTCACCGCGATCAGCCTCAACCTGCTGAACGCGCTGATCGGTTCGCTCGGCCTGATGATCGCCTTCTACTACGGCCTCACGGGGCTCGCCTGCACCTGGTTCTTCCGGAGGACCCTGTTCTCGAGCGTCCGCAACTTCGTGTTCCGGGGGCTGTTCCCGCTGCTCGGGTTCCTGTCGCTCGCGGCCATCTTCGTCTACGGCCTCATCTCCTTCGCGGCTCCCGACTGGCTGACGGACGACGCGGGCAAGAACGTGACGATCTTCGGGATCGGCGCGGAAGCGGTCGTGGGCGTGCTCGGCCTCCTGATCGGGTTCGTCTTCATGGCGATCTACTGGGCGAAGAACCCGGCGTTCTTCCGCGGGCAGGTGCTGCCGCGCACCGTGTACATCGAGGGCGAGCCGCTGCCCGGGCCGGCGCCCGTCGAGTGACGGCATCGCCCGGGTCCGCTCGCTAGCCTGAGGGGACCAGCGAACCCAGGGAGCACCGGCATGACCCGCACCATCCGCCTCGCCGTCATCGGTGGCGACGGCATCGGACCCGAGGTCGTCGCGGAGGCGCTGAAAGTGCTGCGTGGGGCCGTCCGCCGGGAGGTCGTGGTCGAGACCACGGCGTTCTCCCTGGGGGCGGCGCGGTACCTCGAGACCGGTGACGTGCTGCCCGACGCCGAGCTCGCCGAGATCGCCGGGCACGACGCGATCCTGCTCGGAGCCGTCGGCGGCAGGCCCGGCGATCCGCGGCTCGCGGGCGCGAACATCGAGCGGGGGCTGCTGCTGAAGCTGCGGTTCGCGCTCGACCACTACGTGAACCTGCGGCCCACGGTGCTCTACCCCGGGTTCCCGAGCCCGCTGAAGGATCCGGGCGCCGTCGACTTCGTGGTCGTTCGCGAGGGCACGGAGGGCCCGTACGTCGGCAACGGCGGCCGGCTGCGCGAGGGGACGCCGGCGGAGATCGCCACCGAGGTGAGCGTGAACACCGCCTACGGGGTCGAGCGGGTGGTGCGCTACGCGTTCGCGAAGGCCGCCGAGCGCCGCAACCGCCTCACGCTCGTGCACAAGACGAACGTGCTCACCTTCTCGGGCGCGCTGTGGCGGCGGATCGTCGACGAGGTGGGGGAGGAGTACCCGGACGTCGTCGTCGACTACCTGCACGTCGACGCGGCCACGATCTTCCTCGTCACGGACCCGGCCCGCTTCGACGTGATCGTCACGGACAACCTGTTCGGCGACATCCTCACCGACCTCGCCGCGGCGATCGGCGGCGGCATCGGCCTCGCCGCATCCGCGAACCTCAACCCGTCCGGCGCCTTCCCGTCGATGTTCGAGCCGGTGCACGGCTCGGCGCCCGACATCGCGGGGACCGGCAAGGCCGACCCGACCGCCGCGATCCTGTCCGCGTCGCTGCTGCTCGACCACCTCGGCCTCCTGGAGGCCGCCGGTCGTGTCGCCGCAGCGGTGCTCACCGACCTCGCCGCCCGGGACGGGCGCGCCCGCACCACCACCGAGATCGGGGACGCGGTGCTCGCCGCGCTGCCCGCTGAGGGAGCATGATGACCGACACCGCGACGATCCCGATCGCCTTCTCGACCACGCCCTCCGCGACCGCGAAGGCGGCGGCGGAGCGGGAGGCGATCCTCGCCGACCCCGGCTTCGGCAAGCACTTCACCGACCACATGGCGACGATCTCCTGGACGATCGGCGAGGGCTGGCACGACGCCCGGATCGTGCCCTACGGCCCGCTGCACCTCGACCCGGCCGCCTCCGTGCTGCACTACGCGCAGGAGATCTTCGAGGGGCTGAAGGTCTACCGGCACGCCGACGGCTCGATCTGGGCGTTCCGGCCCGAGGCGAACGCCCGGCGGATGCAGCGCTCGGCCGAGCGCCTCGCGCTGCCCCAGCTCCCCGAGGCGCTGTTCGTGGAGGCGATCAAACGGCTCGTCGAGGTGGACGCCGCGTGGGTGCCGTCCGCGCCGGAGACGAGCCTCTACCTGCGTCCGTTCATGATCGCGAGCGAGGCGTTCCTCGGGGTTCGGGCGGCGCAGGCCGTCGACTTCCACGTGATCGCGTCGCCGGCCGGCGCCTACTTCCCTGGCGGCGTGCGGCCCGTGTCGATCTGGCTGTCGCAGGACTACACGCGCGCCGGCCGCGGCGGCATGGGCGCCGCGAAGACCGGCGGCAACTACGCCGCGAGCCTGCTGCCGCAGGCGGAGGCGTACGAGCAGGGCTGCCAGCAGGTGGTGTTCCTCGACGCCGAGGAGCGGCGCTACGTCGAGGAGCTCGGCGGGATGAACGTCTTCTTCGTCTACGGCGACGGCCGGGTCGTGACGCCTGCGCTCTCCGGGACGATCCTCGAGGGCATCACGCGGTCGAGCGTCATCCGTCTCGCGGAGGACCGCGGGCACACCGTCGAGGAGCGGCGCGTGCCGATCGAGGAGTGGCGCGACGGTGTCGCCTCCGGGGCGATCACCGAGGTCTTCGCGTGCGGGACCGCGGCGGTCATCACGCCGATCGGGGTGCTGAAAGCGCGCGACTTCACGGTCGGGTCGCTCGACGCACCCGCCGGGGCGCTGACGATGAGCCTCCGCGAGGAGCTCACCGACATCCAGTACGGCCGGCGCGAGGACCACCACGACTGGATGCGCCGCCTCGCCTGACCCCCTCCCTCCCTCTCGTTTGGCTGTTGCCACTTTCTGCGATCTTGGCGCCGTCAAGCTCGCAAGAAGTGGCAACCGTCAGTCGTCGGCTCCTCCACAGGGTGAGCGGGTCGCGGGATGGGACGCGAACTCGGGCCCTGGCGCCCAAGGGAGGCGGATCGCCGCCACCATCCCGGGATGGTCGCTCGCCCGTCACCGCTTCCCGAGTCTCTGAAAGGCCGTGCATTCGGCATCCAGGAGGCGCACCACGCCGGCCTCTCGCCCTCACGAGTGCGGGGGAGGGACCTCGACCGCCCCTTCGCCGGCGTGCGAGTGGCCCCTGGAGAGGATGAACCAGCTCCGCAGCATCCGGTCGTCACCCTCGCGCGCATCTACGCCCTGAAGATGGGGCCCGCCGAGTTCTTCAGCCACTCGACCGCTGCGGTGATATACGGCATGTGGCTACCCCTCGATCTCGAGCAGTCGACGCTGCTGCACGTGTCGGTGCGCAAGCCCGCACGCGCACCGAGGGACCGGGGCGTGAAGGGGCATCACCTCGTCGATCGCCCCGGCCTCGTCGTGGAGCACGATGGGGTGCGCCTCGCCAGTCCTTTGGAGACCTGGTGCCAGCTCGCGACCCAGCTCCACATCCCCGACCTCGTCGCCGCGGGAGACAGCCTGCTCACCCCGGACCATCGCGAGACCGCCGTCATGCTCGACCGCTTGGTGGGCGCGGCGGCTGACGGTGACAGGCCCATGTCGATCCGGCTCGAGCGCGCGGTCAGGCTGATTCGTCGCAACGTGCGATCTGCGAAGGAGTCCGAGTTGCGGCTCCTGCTGCTCGCGGCCGGGCTGCCGGAACCCGAGATCAACGGCACGATCGTCGACGAGCAGGGGCGGTTCGTTGCGGAGTGCGATCTCGTCTATCGCGGCGCCAACGTGGTGCTGGAGTACGAGGGCGACGGACATCGCGACCGGGCGAGGTTCCGGAAGGACATCACTCGCTACGACCGCCTGCAGGACCTGGGCTGGCGCGTGATCCGAGTGACGCAGGAGGACCTGAACCACCCCGCGGACCTCCTCGCGCGCGTCCGCCGGGCCCTCGGCCTCTGACTGTTGCCACTTTTTGCGACCTTGAGCGCGTCAAGGTCGCAAAAAGTGGCAACAGCCGAGGAGGTGGAGACACCTTCAGGTGAGGGAGATGCCCAGGCGGCTCAGGGCGCGGTCGGCCAAGGGCTTGCCGTTCGTCTGGCAGCTGGCGCAGTACTGCAGGCTCGAGTCCGCGAACCGCACCTGCCGCACGACGTCGCCGCACACCGGGCACGCCTCGCCGGTTCGGCCGTGCACGCGCATGCCCGACTTCTTCTCGCCCTTCAGCTCCGCCGCCGCGAGCCCCTCGGATCGCGCGACCGCGTCCGACAGCGTCGACCGCAGGGCCTCGTAGAGCCGCGCCACGTCGTCGGCGGGCATCGCCGCCGGCTTGAACGGCGACATCCGCGCCACGTGCAGGATCTCGTCCGAGTACGCGTTCCCGATGCCCGCGATGACGTCCTGGTCGCGCAGCACGCCCTTGATCTGCGCCCGCCCGGACCCCACCAGGATCGCGGCGAACCGTTCCTCGGTGAACGACGGATCGAGCGGATCCGGTCCGAGCGTCGCGATCCCGGGCACGTCCGCCGGGTCGTGCACGATCCAGATCGCGAGCCGCTTCTTCGGCCCCCACTCGGTGATGGTGATGCCGGCACCGTCCTCGAGGGCCAGCCGCGCGGCAGCGGTCGTCTTCCTGGCGCCGCGGGTCAGGGGCGGCAGGGCGTCGCTCCAGCGGATCCAGCCCATCTTCGCCAGGTGCACGACGAGGTGCAGGTCGCCGATCGTGAGGTCGAGGAACTTCCCGTGCCGCTGCACGTCCCGCACCGGGGCTCCGGCGAGGTCCGAGGGCGGCGGGTCGAAGGTCTTCAGCGCGGCGATCGACGTCACGAGCAGCGAGGCGACCGTCCGGCCGACCATCCGCTGCCGCAGGTCGGCGGCGAGGGCGTGGACCTCCGGCAGCTCGGGCATGCGTCGATTCTGCGCTCATCAGCGGATTCCTGCATGCGCACGGCAGGTCGCGGCACTCGGACGCACCTCCATCCGCAGCGCTCTAGGCTCGTTCCCGTGAAGATCGCGCGGTTCACCTCCGGAGGCAGCGACCCGCAGTTCGGCATCGTCGACGACGAGGACCTGGTGGTCCTCGCCGGCGATCCGATGTTCCAGGGCTTCGAGACGACGGGGGAGCGTGTCCCGATCGCGGAGGCGAAGCTGCTCGCCCCGGTGATCCCGCGCTCGAAGATCGTCTGCGTCGGGATGAACTACGCGGAGCACAAGGCCGAGCTCGCGCCCGGCTCGAGCGACCGGCCGGTCATCTTCCTGAAGCCGAACACCGCGATCATCGGTCCCGGCGACGCCATCCAGATCCCGCCCGTCGAGGGCCGGATCGTGCACGAGGGCGAGCTCGCGATCGTGATCGGTGCCGTGGCGAAGCGCGTGCGGGCCGAGGACGCCGACGACGTGATCTTCGGCTACACGATCGCCAACGACGTCTCCGCCCGCGACCAGATGTTCGCCGACGGCCAGTGGGCGCGCGCGAAGGGCTACGACACCTTCTGCCCGATCGGACCCGTGATCGAGACCGAGATCGACCGCCACGGCCTCGAGATCCAGACCTTCGTCGACGGGGAGCCGCGCCGCCACGGCAACACCCGCGACATGATCCACAGCATCCCCGAGATCATCGAGTTCGTCTCGGACATCTGGACGCTGCTGCCCGGCGACCTGATCCTCACCGGCACCCCGGCCGGGCTCGGCGGATTCGTCGACGGCCAGACGGTGGAGATCCAGATCCAGGGCATCGGCCGCCTGGTCAACCCCGCCCGCAACCGGGTGTGATCCGGCAGCTGCCCGGGCTCGCCGTCGCGCTCGCGGCCGTCGGCATCGGCGCGCTCGTGCACCTCGTGCTGCCGGGGGTGCCGCTGCTCACCGTCTGCGTGCTGCTCGGCGTCATCGCGGCGCAGGTGCCGGCGGCCGTCGCGGTGCTCGACGGGCCGCTGAAGCCCGGCCTGGCCACGGCGGCGAAGCGCTGCATGCGCATCGGTGTCGTGCTGCTCGGCCTGCAGCTCGTCGTCGGCGACCTGCTGCACCTCGGCTGGCTGACGATCCTGGCCGTGATCGGCGTCACCGCCTTCGCCTTCGCCGGCACCTACGTCATCGGGCGGATCGCGCGCCTGCCGGGCCACGAGCCGCTGCTCTTCGCGGCCGGCTTCGCCATCTGCGGCGCCTCGGCGATCGGCGCGATGGCGGCGGTGACCCGCAGCGACGCCCGTGAGCAGTCGCGGCCCGTCGCGCTGGTGACGCTCTGCGGCACCCTCGCGATCGTGGTGCTGCCCCTCGTCGCCGGCGCGGTCGGGATGACCGTCAACGAGTTCGGGCGCTGGACCGGCGCCGGCGTCCACGACGTCGGGCAGGTCGTCGCCACCGCGCAGGAGTGGGGATCCGCGGCGCTCGCGGTCGCCATCGTCGTGAAGCTGCTCCGCGTGCTGCTGCTCGCCCCGCTCGTCGCCGGCACCGGACTCGTGCTCCGGATGCGGGGGAGCGTCCAGGGCGGCGTGACGGCCCCGATCGTCCCCCTCTTCGTCGCCGGCTTCGTCGTCGCGGTCGCCCTGCGCAGCCTCCTTCCCATCCCGGCGCCCGTGCTGAGCGCAGCGCAAGTGCTGCAGACGGTGCTGCTCGGGATGGCGCTGTTCGGGCTCGGGTCGGGCATCCGCTTCCGGGCTCTCGCGGGCACCGGGATGCGCACGGCCGTCGCCGGCCTGTCGGCGTGGGCCCTCATCGCGGTGGCCGCACTGGCGGTCGTGCACGCCTGACGCCACCCGCTGAGGGGTTGCCACTGGTGGTGACTTCTCCGCGCGTGAAGTCGCCACGAGTGGCAACCCCCGCGGTGGTGGGCGGGCGGATGGGCGGCCGGGGGAGGCATGGGCGCGGGTCGGTAGGCTGGGGGCGCAATGAGCGAGCGCCATCCCGTCACGTCCGCCACCGGCTCCGACGTCCGGGTGCGCTTCTGCCCCTCGCCGACCGGCCTGCCCCATGTGGGCCTCGTCCGCACCGCGCTCTTCAACTGGGCGACAGCCCGGCACACCGGCGGCACCTTCGTGTTCCGGATCGAGGACACCGACGCCGCCCGCGACAGCGAGCAGTCGTACGGCCAGATCGTCGAGGCGCTCACCTGGCTCGGCCTCGACTGGGACGAGGGCATCGATGTCGGCGGCCCGGACGGCCCGTACCGGCAGTCGCAGCGCGGCGAGATCTACCGCGACGTCATCGAGCGGCTCACCGCATCCGGCCACCTGTACGAGAGCTACCTCACCGCCGAGGAGATCGAGGCCCGCAACCGGGCCGAGGGCCGGGCGGTGCAGCAGGGCTACGGCAACTGGGAACGCGACCTCACGGATGCCGAGAAGGCCGCCTACCGCGCCGAGGGCCGCCAGCCGGCGCTGCGCCTCCGCGTGCCCGACGAGGACCTCTCCTTCGACGACCTCGTCCGCGGCCCGATCACGTTCCCGGCCGGCTCGTTCCCCGACTTCGTGCTGGTGCGCCCCGGCGGACTGCCGCTCTACACGCTCGTCAACCCGGTCGACGACGCCCTCATGCGCATCACGCACGTGCTCCGCGGCGAGGACCTGCTGCCCTCGACCCCGCGGCAGATCGCGCTCTACCACGCGCTGATCGACATCGGCGTGGCCGAGTGGATCCCGCGCTTCGGGCATCTCCCGCTCGTGCTCGGCGAGGGCACGAAGAAGCTCTCGAAGCGCGACCCGGAGTCGAACCTCTTCCTGCACCGCGAGCGGGGCTTCATCCCCGAGGGGCTGCTGAACTACCTCGCGCTGCTCGGCTGGTCGCTCGCGCCCGACCAGGACGTGTTCAGCCGCGAGCAGATGGCGGCCGCGTTCGACGCCGGCCAGGTGAACCCGAACCCCGCGCACTTCGACCTGAGGAAGGCCGAGTCGATCAACGGCGACCACATCCGCCTGCTCGACCCCGCCGACCTCGCCGCGCGGATGGTGCCGTACCTCCAGCTCGCCGATGTGCTGCCCGAGCACCCGTCGGAGGAGCAGCTCGCGCTGCTCGCCGAGCTGACTCCGCTCGTCCAGGAGCGGATGCAGCTGCTCGGCCAGGCGCCGGGCCTGCTCGGCTCCTTCTTCACCACCGCCGACGGGCTCGTGTACGAGGACGAGGCGCTCGCGTCGCTGAAAGGCGACACCGCGGGCGTGCTCGCCGCCGCCGACGAGGCCCTCACCGGTGTCGGCGACTGGAGCACCGAGTCGGTGCAGCAGGCGCTGCAGGACGCGCTCGTCGAGCGGATGGGCCTGAAGCCGCGCCTCGCGTTCGGCCCGGTCCGCGTCGCCACCTCCGGCCGCCGGGTCTCGCCGCCGCTGTTCGAGTCCCTCGCCCTGCTCGGCCGCGAGGAGACCCTGGCGCGGATCCGGCGCCTCGCCGCCACCCTCGCGTGACCGCCCGGGGGGCGGACCAACCCGCCGCCCGTCGCTCCGTGGACCGGCGCCTGGTCGTCGCCGTCGTGGTCCTCGTCATCGCCGCGGTCGCGGTGGTGCTCCTCGCGCGGCTGTTCCGCGCGACCCCGGCGGGCACCGCGTTCGTGCACGCCTATCCCGGCGCCGCGCCCCTGCCCACCGGCGCCCCCGTCGGGTTCCCGGCCTGGCTCGCCTGGCAGCACGGCCTCAACGCCCTCTTCCTGCTCCTCACCGTGCGTTCGGGGTGGCGCCTGCACCGCGCCGACCGGCCGGCCGTGTTCTGGACGCGGCGCAACGACGGCCCCATCCGCACCGCGAACCCGCCGGTGCGCATCCCGCTCGGCCTCTGGTCGCACTACGTCGGCGACACCCTCTGGGTGCTGAACGGCGTCGTGTTCGTCGTGCTGCTGCTCACCACCGGGCAGTGGATGCGGATCGTGCCCACCGACTGGGCGATCGTGCCGGCCGCCGCGTCGGCCGCCCTCCAGTACGCCTCCCTCGACTGGCCCTCGACGAACGGCTGGATCGACTACAACGGCCTCCAGGCGCTCAGCTACTTCGGCGTCGTCTTCGTCGCCGGCCCGCTCGCCGTGCTCACCGGGCTCCGGCTCGCGCCCGGCTTCGCGCCGCGGCTGCGGATGCTCGACCGCGTGCTCCCGCTTCGGCTGACGAAGCGGATCCACTGGTGGACGATGCTCGCGCTCGTCGCCTTCACCGCGGTGCACGTGTTCCTCGTGCTCGCGACCGGCGCGATCCGGAACCTCAACCACGTCTACGCGCTGCGCGACGACGGCAGCTGGGCGGGCGCGATCGTCTTCACCGCGTCGCTGGTCGCGATCGCGCTGGCGCTCCTCGTCCTGCGGCCCCGCCTCGTCCGCCGGGCGGCCGCCGCGACCGGCACGGTGCTCGAGCGCCCCGCGCGGCCGAA
>NZ_DATBTU010000059.1:0-1713 GCF_036559085.1 Amnibacterium sp. | reverse complement strand
GGTCGTGGCGAGCGCGAGCGGGGATCGCGCGGCGGTGCGCAGGGCGGAGCGGTGGTGGACGGAGCCGGACCGCGTCATCGCGTCCTCCTCCATCGGCGTGCTGCTGACGCTAGCAGCATTATGTTGCTTTTGCACGGAAGTAATTCCGATCGCCGCTCAAGCGGCCGCAGGAAGCAGAACCGGGCACCGCTCGCCCAGGAGGCGCGCGTGCGCTGCGAGGAGCGCGGCGGTGTCCGCCTCACTCGTCATCCACTCGTGGCCGCCCCACTCGCTGCACACCGTGCCGCGGAACCCCGCGGCGAGCAGCCCCTCGAGCAGCAGCCCCGTCTCGCCGGCGAGCTCGTTCGCAGCCGAGTCGAGATCCCACCACTTCACGTGCACGCCGCGGATCCAGGACGCCAGCGGCAGCCAGTCCGCCGCGGCCCCGTGTCCGAACCGGGTCATCGCGGTGATCAACGGCCCCCTGGCGGCCGCGGACACCGCCGGGTCGGCGAGCATCGGCAGCACCTCCGGGGCGACCCGGCGCGCGGCGAACGCCTCCGCGAGGCGGTCGAGCACGGCGGACGAGAGCCCCTCGTGCGCGAGCGCCTCGACGTAGGTCGGGGGCAGCCCGCCCATGAGGACGCTCGTGTCGAGCAGCAGGCCGAGCGCCGGCTCATCGGCGGCCGAGAGGTCCTCCACCCGCTGCGCCACCGCTGGAGAGCGCGGCGTCGCCGGCCCCTGCACCTCCTCGAGCAGCAGGACGCCCTCGCGCTCGGCGATCCGCCCCGCTCCCTGCAGCACCGGCCAGGGCAGCACGCCGAACGGGATCCGGACGGCTTCCGCGCCGAGGATCCGCGCCGCCCGGATCTGGGACTCGAGCTGCGCGTGCACGGTCTCGGCGTCGCGAAGCAGGCCCGGCGCCGGGGTCAGATCGGGCCCGCCGCCCAGCACCGACACGGCGCCACTGGCAGCCGCGACCACGCGGGCGGTGGCGCGGACCTCGTCGGGGTCGAGCAGCGGGAAGGAGCGGAAGTGCTGGGCGCCGTCGATCTCGATCGGCCCCACGAGGCCGCTGCGCAGCACCCGACCGAGGAGCTCGTCCGGTGTCTGCGCGGCGGCGAGCAGCTCGTTCGTGAAGGAGAAGAGCGTGCCGCCGAAGCGCGGGCCCCGCTCGGGAGCGGTCATGCGGCGGCCCGCACGGGCACCTCGCCGCGGACCTCCTGCAGCACCTGCACACCGTCACCCGTCGGCCCCACGAGGTTCGGCAGGTGGAGGCCGACGCGGAGGACGATCTCGACCCGCGCCCCGAGTGGCCCGGCGGGGCGCCAGCGCAGCGGACGCCGGTCCTGAAGGAACCAGGACCGGTCGGTCATCGTCGCGAGCGAGGGCAGGTCCGCCCACTCGTCCGACGCCTCGAGCTGCAGGTCCTCGGCCGGGACACCGTCCACCGTGAGCGAGAGCCGCACGATCGACGAGTACGGCATCGAGCGGTACCAGGGCAGCCCCACGAGCATCCGGTGGTCGGCACCCGTCGTGAGGACGGATCCCGTCAGGGCGTGCTCCGTGAGGGTCACCGCTCCGCGCGCCCCACGAGCAGCATGCGGCACGGCGAGGCGCTGGTCGTGACCGTCGTCATCGGCGGTACCTTTCTGCAGGAATCCGGCGGAACGGACTCTAGACCCCGCGCAGGGCGGACCCGCAAGTGCGAGTTCAGGCCGCCGGCAGCGACAT
>NZ_DATBTU010000058.1:0-50217 GCF_036559085.1 Amnibacterium sp. | reverse complement strand
GTCCGGGAGTCCGCGCTCCGGCAGCGCCGGGCGGAAGTAGTTCCGCCGGAGACTGCCGACGCCGAGCACGCCGGATCGCCGGACGGTGGGTGCGTCAGCAGGAGCGCCGCAGTTCCGCGATGAGCCGCTGATCCAACAGCGGCACGATGCGCCTGCTGCGAGCGGACTTCGGCATTCTGGGCAAACGAGCCGCCCCTCCAGGCCTTGCAGCGTCTGCCGCACCTGGACCCGGCGCGTGACAACATTTTGACAACAACTGAGCGCATCACCCTGGCGTCGGGCTCTACCAACATCACTCCAAAGGCCCGGGATCATGCGCATTTTGTGCCCGTGCGGCGCGATTGTGGGCCTGGAACTAGGGTTCGAGTCCCTCCAGGGGCACGCTGTATCAGAGCTCGAGAAGCCCGGAATCCGCACGCGGCACGAGATCGCGGTCTCGACAGGCGTGACACCGCCCCCAGACCGGTAGACCGTCGCTCGCGATCAGCCGATCGTTGTCGAGCTCTGCCGCCTTCCCCGGTTCTGGCTCAGCGGTAGTGGTACCGCGCTTGCAGCACGACGAGATCGTCACCGTCCACGAGGTGGACGAGCCGATGCTCCTCGTCGATCCGCCGCGACCACGCGCCTTGCAGCACGTGGCGGAGCGCTTCCGGCTTGCCGATCCCTTCGGCAGGGGCGCGGAGCGCGTCCTCGATCAGACGGTTGAGGCGCTTGAGCACCGCGCGGTCGGTTCGCTGCCAGTACAGGTAGTCATCCCACCCGTTGTCCGTGAAGACGAGCCTCACGCCAGCTCGTGTGGCTGCGTCTCGGCCGTCCGGGCCTGCCGGAGGGACTCGAGGAGCCGCTCCGCGTTCGCCGGGGACCGGAGCAGGTAGGCGGTCTCGTTCAGGGCGTCGAACTCGGCGCGCGAGAGCAGTACCGCATCGCCGCGCTTCGACGTGATCTCGATCTCGATCCGGTCGTTGTTCACCTGCTCGATCAGCCCGAACAGGCCCTTGCGGGCTTCGGACGCCGTGATGGCCATGGCCCCTCCTTGTACCACAAATGGTACAACTCCCGGGTGGCCGGTGCTACCCCCCGAGCCCGCGTGGTGAAGGCCGAGGTCTCCCGGTTGCGATCAGCCTCACGCCGGCCCGGGGCTTAGGCTCCTGTCGTGGTCGATGTCACCATCGAGCGCTCGGTGCGGCAGATCCGCGTCCTCCGGTGCGTCGGCGCCTCCACGGCTGCGACGCTCGTCGCGCTGGCCTCGCACGTCGCGGCCGGGGGGACTCCGCCGCCCGCGCTGCTGGTGCTCGCCGTCTGCGTGCTCTCGTGGCTTCCCGGGCTGCTGCTCATCGGCCGGCGCCCGTCCCTGCTCGGCCAAGCGGCGACGATCCTGACCGCCGAGGTGGTTCTTCACGTGACCTTCGCGCTCGCAGCGGGCCCGGGCGCTGCGTCCCTCGTTCCGTCAGGCGGGGCCGCGATGAGGGGCATGCCGGGCATGGCTGCGCCGCCCATTCGCGCGATGTCGCCGATGTCCATGCCGTCCGCCGGCATGTGGGTCGCGCACGGTGTCGCGGCCCTGATCACGGTCCTCGCCTGGAATCGCGGGGAGGCCGCCTTCTGGGGCCTCGTGCGCGTCGGGGAGCGCCTCTCGAGGACCGTACTGGCCGATGTCGTCACCGCGATCCCGCTCGCCCGTCCGCTTGCGCGACCCGAGCCGCGGTCGTTCGACCAGCCGCCGGCACTGCACCTGCGACGTGCCCTGGCTGCATCACCTCGAAGAGGACCGCCGCTCCCTCCGCAGTTCTGATGCTTCGTCCGGGCCCTCGGCCCGGCTGCTTCCGTGCGCTGCGCACGACTCCTGCTGATCGAGCGGCCCCCTGGTCGCTGTCCCTTGTGAGGAACTCCCATGCCTTCGAAGTCCTTGTCCCGCGCCGGTCTCGCCGTCGCGGCGACCCTCGCCCTCGTGCTCGCCGTTCCGTTGTCGGCGAGCGCACATGTCCGCGTCTATCCGAAGCAGGCAGTCGCCGGCGCGGACGACACCCAGCTCACCTTCTCGGTCCCGACCGAGTCCGGCACCGCCACGACGACCAAGGTCGTGATCGACCTGCCCACATCGACACCGTTCGGCGACGTCTCCTACCAGCCGGTCGCCGGCTGGTCTGCGACGGTCGTGACGGGCAGGCTGCCCAAGCCCGCGAGGATCGACGGCACCACGGTCACCGAGGCGCCGACCCAGGTCGTCTGGACCGCTGACACCGGTACCAGACTGACCGGCGGTCAGTTCCAGGACTTCATCCTCAGCGTCGGCCCGATGCCGGATACGGGACGGCTCACGTTCCCGACGACCCAGACCTACTCCGACGGCAAGGTCGTGAAGTGGGCGGAGTCCGACACCGCGAGCGGAGCGAGACCGGACTTCCCGGCACCGGTGCTGTACGTCAACGACGCGCCGCCGGCCACCGAGCGTCTCACCTCGGACACGGTGGGGCTGAGCGCGCAGGCGCCGGCGCCGGCGTCGGACGTGACCGTCGCCCTCGTCGTCGCCCTCGTCGCGCTCCTCCTGGCCGTGATCGCGGTGGCGATGGCTGCAGCGACGATCGTGCAGGCCCGTCGAGCGCGGCGGCCCTGACGATTCGCCGCGGCCCTCACGACCTGGTGGGGGTCGCGGTCGCCGCGGCGGTCGTCGAGCAGGCGGCGGCCGACGCCGACTCGACTCGCGTGGGCTGCGACGTGCCGTCAGCGGACGACCTGAGACCGCCGTATCAGCAGCCGCCGCCTCGACTCGGCCGGACGGTCAGGAGCTGCAGCGGCCGACGAGCCGGAGCGGACGTCGACGGCGTGCTGCAGCAGGCGCTGCCTTCGCCGCCGGAGCAGACGCCGGTCTCGGGCAGCGTCAGCCGCACACGTCGCGCGGCCGCGTGGTCGCCCGCGAGCTCGTCGGCGATGGAGCGGACCTGCTCATAACCGGTGAGCAGCAGGAACGTCGGGGCACGGCCGTAGCTCTTCATCCCGGCCACGAAGAAGTTCGGCTCGGGCTGGGCCAGCTCCGCGACGCCGTGGGGCGGGACGGTGCCGCAGCTGTGCAGGTTGGGGTCGATGAGCGGCGCGAGCGCACTGGGTGCCTCGACGATGTCGTCGAGGGCGAGGCGGATCTCGCGGAGCATGTCGAGGTCGGGCTTGAAACCCGTGGCGCCGACGATCACGTCGGTCTCGATCGACACCGGCTCCCCGGCACGTCGGCCGTCGACGCGGACGGCACCGCCGGCCAGCTCGACGCGGTCGACCTCGAAGGAGTCGAGCAGCGTGATGCGCCCCTCGGCGACGAGGCAGGCGACCCGGTCGCCGAGCGCCGCCCGGTCCTGGAGCTCGTCGTCCGCGCCGGTGTAGACGCGCTTCGGGCCGGCGTTGCGGATGCCCCACACGACCTCGGTGCCGGGCTGCTGCCGGGCGAGGCCGGCGAGGGCGATGAGGGTGTTGGCGGCGGAGTGGCCGGCGCCGAGCACGAGGGTGCGCCTGCCGGCGAACCGGGCACGGTCACGCCCGAGGACGTCGGGGAGGGCGTGGCTGAGGTGCGGCCGGAGCGCGTCGAGGTCGACGGGGTCGAGGCCGGAGGCGAGGAGGCCGTTGGGGTTCCGATAGGTGCCGGACGTGTCGATGACGGCTCGGGCGAGCTCATCCCGCACGTTGCCGTTCTGCTCGACGCGGAGGACGAACGGCGCGTCGGCCCGACCGGTCGATCGGGTGCGGTCCATGCCCTGCCTGCTGACGGCTGAGACGTTGGCCGAGTAGCGGATGTGCGGGGCGAGCTGCGGCGTCGCCGCCAGAGGCTCGAGGTAGTCGGCGACGAGGTCGCGACCACGCGGCAGCACCTCCGGGTCGGGACTCGTCCACCCCTGCGCCGCCAGCAATCCCCTGGCTGCCTCGTCGATCACGTAGCGCCACGGCGAGAAGAGGCGGGTGTGGCCCCACAGCGCGATGGCGGACCCGGCGGACTCGCCGGCTTCGAAGACCACGAACGGCAGCCCTCGCCGGGAGAGGTGGGCCGCAGCGGCGAGTCCGACGGGGCCCGCGCCGATGATCGCGACCGGCAGTCCGGCGAGCCGATCCGGTGCCGTCTCGGTCGGTGCCGACAGGGTGAGGGTCACGGGTGCTCCTTCAGTGCTGCGAAATCATCGATCGCTGTCGATGCACGCACAATACATCGACCGTCGTCGATCTATGCGACACTTGGCCGGTGACGTCAGCCCTGGAGATCACCGCGACCACGGATGCGGCCTGCTGCACGCCGGGCACCGGCGGCATGGCCTCCAGCGCGGCGACGGATCTTGCTCGCACGCTGAAGGCGTTGGCGGACCCGGCGCGGCTGCGGCTGCTGTCCATCGTGGCGGCGTCCGAGGGCCAGGAGGCGTGCGTCTGCGACCTCACGGATCCGATCGGCCTGGCGCAGGCGACGGTGTCGTACCACCTGAAGACGCTGACCGACGCGGGCTTCCTGACCCGGAGCAAGCGGGGCACGTGGGCGTACTACCGGCTCGTTCCCGAGGCGCTGAACGCCGCCGGCGCTGCCGTTTCCGCTCTCTGACGCGCCACACGGGCGCCCTACACTGCCGACGACCGACCCGTCCGACCGAGGGAGCACCGTGGCGAAGCCGACCGTCCTGTTCGTCTGCATCCACAACGCCGGCCGCTCCCAGATGGCGGCGGGCTACCTGCGGGCGCTCGCCGGCGACCGCGTCGAGGTGCTCTCCGCGGGCAGCGAGCCGAAGGACCAGATCAACCCGGTGGCCGTGCAGGTGATGGCCGAGGACGGCATCGACATCACGGGCGAGGCGCCGAAGGTGCTGACGACGGAGGCGGTCAAGGATTCGGACGTCGTGATCACGATGGGCTGCGGGGACGCCTGCCCGATCTTCCCGGGGAAGCGGTACGAGGACTGGGAGCTCACGGATCCGGCGGGACGCCCGGTCGAGGAGGTCCGGCCGATCCGCGATGACATCAGGGCGCGGGTCTCCGCGCTGCTCGAGGAGCTGGTTCCCGCATCCTGACGCCGCCCGGTCAGCCTCGGCGGATCGCCGGCACACCGATCTGGTCGAGGAGGTGCAGGACGCGGCGTTCGATGTCGTCGCGCCCGGCTCGAGCCGCCGGACCACGCGACCGCCTGGTCCCCGGCGTATCGCTCGAAGAAGCCGAACCCCATCTGCGATCGGCCGGCGTTGTGCACGCAGAGGAACAGCACGGTCACGGCCGTGCCGCTCATAGCGGTGATCCTGTTCAGCTCGCGACGATGCGAGGGGCGAGGTCGCCGATCCGGCGAGCGATGTCGTCGAACGCGGCGTCGAACGCGGCGTCGGTGCCGACCCGGACGGGATCCGGCACCGACCAGTGGAGTCGACTGCGGGCACCGAGCTCCTCGTGGGCGTTGTCGCAGACGGTGATGACGAGATCCCCATCGGAGAGAACCTCCTGCAGCCCCCGAGGACGGGCTTCGTGGAGGTCCAGTCCGCGCCGATGGGCGACCGCGACGGCGCCGGCATCGATCGACTCGGCGGGGTGGGTGCCGGCCGACGCCGCGGGAACGCTGCTCGCCGTCGCCCACAGCTCAGCGGCCAGGTGGGAGCGGGCCGAGTTGGCCGTGCAGACGAAGACCACCCGGGACGCGGGCTGCGCCCGACCGGGGACGAGGCCGTCGAGGGCATCGCGCACGAGGTGGACGTAGGTTCGCCGCTTGTCCGCCTCCGACCTGCCGCGCGCGACGAGACCGGCGCGCTCGAGAACGCCGAGATGATGCGCGAGGAGGTTCGAGGGCGCCTCGAGAGCGGCCTGCAGCTCGCTCGGCGCGAGGTCTCCGAGCGTCAGCATGTCGACGATCCGGATGCGCGTCGGATCCGACAGCGCGGCATGCTTCGCGGCCCGTCGATCGAGCTCGTCATTCAACTCGACGTTCATTGAGTCAATGTTGACTGAGTGAACTGTCGCCCGTCAAGATGACGGGAGATGAACGACTCCATCCGGCGCTCCACCGGCCACACCGCTCCCCTGCCTCGCCGTCTCCTCGCCGAGCTCCTCGGCACCGGACTGCTCACCACGGTGGTGATCGGCTCGGGGATCGCTGCGCAGCGGCTCTCCCCGTCGGATGTCGGCCTGGAGCTGCTGGAGAACAGCACCGCGACGGTGCTCGGCCTCGCCGTGCTGATCCTGACCTTCGGGCCCGTCTCCGGCGCGCACCTCAACCCGGTGGTGAGCGCCGCCGACTGGTTCGTCGGCCGAGCCGCCGGCGCCGGGCTGCCCCTCATCGAGTTGGGCTGGTACGCCCTCGCGCAGATCGCGGGCGCCATCGGCGGCGCCGTCCTCGCGGACGCGATGTTCGCCGCCCCGGTCGCCATCTCCCAGACGCAGCGCGCGACCACCGGCCATCTGCTCGGCGAGGTCGTCGCGACCGCGGGACTGATCCTGCTGATCTTCGCGCTCGCCCGGTCAGGGCGCGGGACGGCCGGCGCCGCGGCCGTCGGTGCCTACATCGGCAGCGCCTACTGGTTCACCAGCTCCACCTCGTTCGCGAACCCCGCCGTCACCATCGGGCGGATGTTCACCGGCACCTTCGCCGGCATCGCGCCTTCGTCGGTCCTGCCGTTCATCGCGGCCCAGGTCGCCGGCTGCGCCGTCGGCGTCGCCGTCCTCCTCGCGCTCCACCCCGCCGCGTCGGCCACTGCGGACGACGTCGTCGTCCCGGCCGCCGAGCCGCTCGAATCCTGACCCCGTCCCCGAAAGGCCACCCTCATGCACCTCGTCGCGATCGGCGGCAGCGATGCCGGCATCTCCGCCGCGCTCCGCGCCCGCGAGCTCGACCCCACCGTGGACGTGACCGTCGTCGTCGCGGACGCCTATCCGAACTTCTCCATCTGCGGGATCCCGTACTACTTCTCCGGCGAGGTCAGCCCCTGGCAGTCCCTCGCGCACCGCACGCACGCCGACCTCGAGGCCACCGGCATGCGCCTGCGCCTCGACACGCTGGCGACCGGCATCGACGTGCCCGGCCGGCGCCTCACCCTCCGCGACCGCACCGGCGACGAGTCGGCGCTCGACTACGACGAGCTCGTCGTCGGAACCGGCGCCCTCCCATCCACGGCCGGGATCTCGGGGCTCCAGGACCTCGGCCCCGAGGACGGCGTCCACGTGCTCCACTCCATGGGCGACACCTTCGCGCTCGACCGGTTCCTCGAGTCCGCCCGGCCCGAGACCGCGATCATCGTCGGCGCCGGCTACGTCGGCCTCGAGATGGCCGAGGCGCTCACCGTGCGCGGGCTCGTGGTCACGCAGCTGCAACGCGGGCCGGAGGTGCTCTCGACGCTCGACCCCGAGCTCGGCGCCCTCGTCCACGCCGAGCTCACGCGCCACGGCGTCGACGTGCGACCGGACAGCCGCGTCACCTCGATCGCCCGCGCCGATCGTGGCCTGGCCGTCGCGGGCATCCGCCAAGGCGAGCCGTTCACCGACGTCGCCGACGTCGTGCTGGTGGTCGTCGGCGTGCGCCCGAACACCGAGCTGCTCGCGGACGCCGGCGCGCAACTCGGTGCGGGCGGCGCAGTGGTCGTCGACGAGTCGATGCGCACCGGGCTCCCGCACGTCTTCGCCGCCGGCGACGGCGTCGTCACCCAGCACCGCCTGCTCGGCGTCACCTACCTGCCGCTCGGTACCACCGCGCACAAGCAGGGCCGCGTCGCGGGCGAGAACGCCCTCGGCGGCTCGGCCCGGTTCACCGGGAGCCTCGGCACCCAGGTGGTGAAGGTCTTCGATCTCGTCGCCGCCCGCACCGGCCTCCGTGAGCACGAAGCGATACCGGCAGGCTTCTCGCCCGTCAGCTCCACCGCCGTCGCCGACGACCACAAGGCCTACTACCCGGGCGCCCAGCCGATCAGCATCCGGATCACCGGCGACGAGCGGTCGGGCCGCCTCCTCGGCGCGCAGCTCGTCGGAGCCCGGGGCACCGAGACGGCGAAGCGGGTCGACACGTTCGCCACCGCGCTGCACCACGGGATGACGGTCGCGGAGATCAGCGACCTCGATCTCTCCTACACGCCGCCGCTCGGTTCCCCTTGGGACGCCGTGCAGATCGCGACCCAGCGCTGGGAGCGCGACCGCCGCCTCGCTGCGGCCGGCGTATGAGCCACCCAGCCGTTCGGATGCACGGCTCCTGCGACCCGCCGACGCCGGCCTCGAGTCACTGCGAGGGGTCGAGCATCGATCGGAGCCGCTCGGCGAATGCCGCCGGTCGCCCCGCGTAGGGTCCGTCTCCCCCGACGAATCCTCCGTGGTGGCTCGGAAACACGACGGCGCGCTGCCCGAGCAGCGCGGCCATCGCCTCACTGGTCCGCGCCGTGAACGTGCCTGCGGACTCCTCCCCCACGGCGATGACCACACGGGTCGGCGCGGCCAGCAGCGCAGCAACATCGGGGCGGAACGCCATGACGGCCGCGGACCCGCTGAACAGCGGGTCGTCGCGCCGTCCGTCATCGACGTCGGCGAATCCGAACTCGGAAGGAGAGGGAGCAGGGCGCTCGAAGTAGTCCGCGGTGAGCTCCCCCTGCCACATGTTCATGGCGAGGAAACGCGCCATGCCCGCGCTCCATCCGCGCGCCTGATACTCGGCGACCACATCGGCGAACGCACGGTGGACGGCATCCTCATCAGGGAGGACGGATGCGAGCGGGGGTTCGTGAGCCACAAGGGTCGCCACGTCGTTCGGATGCGCGGCGACCAGCGCGAACGCCGCGACGGCCCCACCGCTGCTTGCGAACACGTCGACCGGACCCACGTCGAGCGCCCCGATGATGCGGTGGAGATCGGCACCCTGGACGTCGGGGTCGGCGTCCACGCCCCCGTCCCGCCGTGTACTGCGGCCGAGTCCCCGAGGGTCGTAGGTGACGACGGCCCGGTCAGGGAACCGATCGGCCAGCGCGGTGAACCCTGAGGCGTCCATCGGTTGCCCGATCAGCAGCAGGGGCTTCTGGTCGGGAACGGGCTCAGGGCCGCGGACGTCATAGACGATCGTGGCGTCATCGAGCACGATCGTGCGGGTCTCGAACATCGTTCCTCCTCGCCGGACCGAGCCTAGGGAGCCCGTCGCACCGACAACAGCCGTCGCGCGGGCCAGGCTCGAGCTCGGGCGCTGAGCGGCGTGTCACTTCGGAGCGTCTTGGGACGTGCTCGACAGGCTCACCGCCATGACGACTGCCACGCCATTGAGCGCGACATCTGCCGCCGGCCGGACGATGCTGAACAAGGTGCCCGAGGTCACCGTCTTCTTCTGGGTGATCAAGGTGCTCTGCACCACCGTCGGCGAGACCGTCGCCGACTTCCTCAGCACCAACCTCAACTGGGGGCTGACGGGCACGACCGCGTTCATGGGCGCGCTGCTCGCCATCGTCCTGGTTCTGCAGTTCCGCTCCCGCCAGTACCAGGCGGCGATCTACTGGCTCGCGGTCGTGCTGCTCAGCGTCGTCGGCACCCTGATCACCGACAACCTCACCGACAACTTCGGCGTCCCGCTCATCACCACGACCGTGCTCTTCTCCGTCGTGCTCGCGGTCGTCTTCGCCATCTGGTTCGCCGTCGAGCGGACCCTCTCGATCCACAGCATCACCACCACCCGCCGCGAGGCGTTCTACTGGCTGGCGATCCTGTTCACCTTCGCCCTCGGCACCTCCGCCGGCGACCTCGCCGCGGAGAAGCTCGCCCTCGGATACCTGCCCTCGGCGCTGATCTTCGCCGGCGCCATCGCGATCATCTTCGCCGCCCACAAGCTCATGAAGCTCAACGCGATCCTCGCCTTCTGGCTGGCCTACATCCTGACCCGGCCCCTCGGCGCATCCCTCGGCGACTTCCTCTCCCAGGCACGCACCGACGGCGGCCTCGGACTCGGCACCACCGCCACCAGCGGCATCTTCCTCGCCGCGATCCTCGCCCTCGTGACCTACCTCAGCGTCACCGGCCACGACCGAACCATCACGCGCGCCCCCTACACCGGCATCGCCTTCGACTGAGCGTCCACCCCGCCGCTCCCACCCGTCCGGTGCACGAGGCCCTGTTCACTCGTGCACCGGACTTCTCTCCTCGCGATAGCGCCGATCCGGCGCGACGTTCCGAGCCGAGCGGCACGGGGAGTTCCGGCCGATACCGTGTGTCCCGACACGAGACGGGACGCCCGATGACGCACGCCGCGCGCACAGTGACTGTTGCAAGGCCCATCGAGGACGTGTTCGCGTTCCTCGCCGACGGGATGAACGAGCAGCGGTGGCGTCCGGACGTCACGAGCGTTCGCCTGGCGTCCGGGTCCGGCGTGGGGGCGGTCTGGGCGCAGACCATGCGGGGGCCCGCAGGTCGATCCATCCGTGGCGACTACCGCATCACCCGCCTCGACGAACCCACCCTCATCGCCTTCGAGGTCATCGCCGGACCGGCTCGTCCCACCGGCAGCTTCGCACTCGTCGCGCTCACGCCGACCTCCACGGAGGTGACCTTCACGCTCGACCTCGTGCCGCGCGGCCTCATGCGGCTCCTCGGACCGATGATCGCGAAGCAGGTCGCCAAGGAGGCCGACGCCATCATGAACGTGCCCGCCGCCATGGAGGGCTGAGCGCGCCCTCACCGCGCTCACGGCGTCGCCGCCGGTCGACCGTGGAGCGGCGGACGCCGGTCGCTACTCCCGCACCAGCGAGCGCCGCAGCGCGACCTCGTCGAGGATGACGAAGGCCCCGCCGGACCTCGTCACGGCCCCCTCGGCGGCGAGTGCGCTGAGCGCCCGGTTCACGGACTCCCTGGTCGAGCCGACCAAACCGGCGAGGGTGGTCTGCGAGAGCTTCACCGGCAGGCGCACGCCCGCAGCAGTCCGGATGCCGTACTCGTCCGCCAGCTTCAGCAGCTGGTAGGCGACCCGGCCGCGGATGTCGTGGAACACCAGCTGCCCGAACAGCACCGACTGGGACACCGCCATCCGGCTGAGCGCCTCCAGCATCCGCCGCAGGGCCGGCGGATGTCGTTCCAGGAAGCGCAGGAGGGGCTCCTTCGGCAGGCTGAGCACGCGGCAGTCGGCGAGCGCGATCACGGACACGACGCGCTCTCCGTGTTCGAGGAAGAGCGCCGGCTCACCGAAGCTCTGCCCGGCAAGGATCAGCTGGGTGACGACCTCCTCCCCGACCTCGTCGGCGTAGACGGTGTGGAGCTGGCCGGTGAGCAGGAACCACAGATCGCTCGCGGGATCCCCCGCCCACCAGAGGTGCTCCCCCGCGAGCCGGTGGTGATCTCGGAGGAACGGAGCCAACTCGAGCACCTGGCCGACGGCCAGGTCCTGCAGCGGCGCGCAGCGGTTCAGCGTGTGCAGCTCGGCATCGGACAGGTCCACCCCTCAGAGGATGACACCCACCGGGTCGCGCTGCGCGATCGCATCCACGAGCGCGGTGGCGTCGGCGCCCGCCCCGCACAGGGTCGCCGACGTGCGGGTGCGCTGGAACGGCACCCCGGCGAAGTGCAGGTGAGGAACGACGTCGCTCGTCCCGTCCTTCTGCAGCGGGAACCCCATCGCGTCGAACGCGACCGGGATGTCGATCCACGACCGGTACGTAGGGCGGTATCCGGCGGCGACGACCACGGCGCCGACCTCCGCGAGCGGCAGCTCGGCCAGCTCCTCGGCGTGCCACGGGGAGGGGTCGGGCATCTCGGGAGCGGGCAGCCCCTTGGCGCGGGCGCTCATCTCGACGAGGCCCCGGATGTCGGCGTACCGGGCGTCGCCGAAGGCGACGGAATCCGCCAGATCCGGGGCGAAGCGGAGGGATCGGTGGTCCTCGCCCATCAGGTGGCCGGCCAGGCGGATCCCGCCGTCCTGCAGCGTGCGGTAGTTGAGGTCGCGTCCGCCGCGGGTCCCCGACACCTGGGGGTTCGGGCTGAGCCGCGCCAGCGGGCTCGGCAGGTCCTCGAGCGTCATCTCCATGAACGGAGTCCCGTCGAGCCACCAGAAGATGTCCCGGCCGCCCACCCGGCGCGGTTCCCACGGCGCCTTCCCGCACGCGAGCACCACCTCCCGCCCGGAGTCGTGCAGCTCCTCCGCGATCTGACACCCCGACTGGCCGGACCCCACGACGACGACGGTCCCGGTCTCGGGCAGGTCATTCGGACGCCGGTACGCCGACGAGGCCAGCACGGGCACGGACGCCGGCAGCGACCGCACGGCGGCGGGCCGGTGGTCGTCCTGGTAGCCGCCCGTCGCCACGATCACGCGCTCGGCCGCGAGCGGGCCGGTCGTGGTGTCGAGGCGGAACCCGTCGTCCGTCGCCTGCAGCGCATGGACCTCCACGCCGTCCTCGATCGGGGAGGCGAACGATGCGGCGTAGTCGGCGAGCAGCTCGACGACGCCGTCCCGAGGCAGGAACCCCTCAGGGTCGCTGCCCCCGTACCCCTGGCCCGCGAGCCGGATGCTGCAGTTCGGCAGCACCAGGTGGAACCCGTCCCACCTGTCCCGCCAGCGCTGCGCGACCTTCCCGCGCTCCAGCACCACGTGCTCCAACCCGGCCGCCGCCAGCTCGTGGCTCACCGAGAGCCCCGCCTGCCCGGCGCCGATCACCACCGTCTCGATCCGTCGCATGATCCGCCTCGCCGTCCTCTCGGAGGGGACGGTAGGCACTCCCACGCCGCGGCGCTGTGACGTGGATCACGCCCCGGCCGGCCGACGAGGTCGATGCGGTCGGTAAGCGCTCCTCATCACGCTCGCACCTGGGGCGGCTGACGCCGCCGAGTTCCGGAGTCCGCGCGCGGCGATCGACGCCGGCTCACCGGGAGACGCCGCGTCCCTCACTGGTACCGGCGACGGTCCATCACCAGTCGTGCACGCTCCCGTCGGGCTGTGCTGCATGTACTCCTGGATGTCGACTTCGGGATGTCATGAGACGGGCGATGGGAACGAAGTGAGTCCCTCAGGCGCCCGTCGTACCGGAGACGGCGGGCCAGGCGTTCGTGCGGATGAGCTTGCGGTTCGCGAACTCGCCGAGGCCGAGCCGGCCGAGCTCCCGGCCGAAACCGGAGCGCTTCACGCCCCCGAAGGGCAGCTCGGGGGCGTCGGCGCCGACGATGTTCACGTAGACCATGCCTGCCTCGAGGCGGTCGGCGACGCGCTGCGCCTGCTCGGGGTCGGTGGTGAAGACGTAGGAGCCGAGGCCGAACGGGGTGTCGTTCGCGATCGCCACCGCCTGCTGCTCGTCGGTGACGCGGTAGACGGTCGCGACCGGCCCGAAGAACTCCTCGCCGTAAGCGGGGTTGTCCGGCGTCACGTCCACGAGCACGCTCGGCGGGAACCAGGTGCCGTTGCGCTTACCGCCGAGCACGAGGCGCGCGCCGCCCTGGACGGCGCGGTCGACCTGCGCCTGCAGCCGCTCGGCCGCGGCCGTCGACGAGAGCGGGCCGAGTCGGGCCTCCTCGTCGTGCGGGTCCGACGGCTCGATCGCCGACAGCGCCGACGTGAACCTCTCGAGGAACGGCTCGTAGAGGTCGTCCGCGACGACGAAGCGCTTCGCCGCGTTGCAGGACTGGCCCGAGTTGTCGAGCCGGCCGGCGACCGCGGCCTCCACCGTCGCGTCGAGGTCCGGCGTCGAGAGCACGATGAACGGGTCCGAGCCGCCGAGCTCGAGCACGACCTTCTTGAGGTTCCGGCCGGCGATCGCCGCGACGGCCGAGCCGGCACGCTCGGAGCCGGTCAGGGAGACGCCCTGGATGCGCGGGTCGCCGATGACCTGCTCGATCTGCTCGTTGCTGGCGTAGATGTTCACGTAGGCGCCGTCGGGGAAGCCGGCGTCGGCGAACATCCGCTCGATCGCCGCGGCCGACTCGGGGCACTGCGGCGCGTGCTTCAGCAGGATCGTGTTGCCGAGCACGAGGTTGGGGGCCGCGAACCGGGCCACCTGGTAGTAGGGGAAGTTCCAGGGCATGATCCCGAGCAGCGCGCCGACGGGATTCGTGCGGATGAAGGCGTCGCCGTCGCCGCCGGCCAGCTCGATCGGCTGGTCCTCGACCAGAGCGGGGCCGTTGTCGGCGTAGTAGTCGATGATGTCGGCCGCGAAGCCGACCTCGTCGCGGGCCTGCTGGATCGGCTTGCCCATCTCGCGGACGATGATCTCGGCGAGGTCGTCGCTGCGCTCGCGGTGCAGCTCGGCGACCCGATGGAGCAGCTCGGCCCGTTCGGCGGGCGTGGTGGAGCGCGCCCATCCGGAGGCCGCGGCGGAGACGCGGCTGAGCGCGTCCTCGAGGCCGGCGGCGTCCACCTCCGGGTACTCCGACAGACGTTCTCCAGTGGCCGGGTTGACGACGGCGTACATGTGTGTGGCCTCCTGAGGCACGAGGGGTGGCTCTCGTCACGCTAGCGAGGCGGCCTCGTCGAATCGAGGCCACGGGCGCGACGCTCCGCCCATCATGCCCCGGGCGTCTTCCCCATGTCGGCGTCCGGTGCCAGGATGCCCCCGACGCCAGGAGGCACCATGTCGACCGTTCTGAATCCGTACCTCAGCTTCCGCGGGAACGCCCGCGAGGCGATGGAGTTCTACCGCGACGTCTTCGGCGGCGAGCTCCAGGTGAGCACCTTCGGGGAGTACCAGGCCGCCGAGGACCCGAGCGAGGCGGGGCTGGTCATGCACTCCCGGCTCACCACGACTGCCGGCTACGTGCTCATGGGCTCGGACACGCCCGAGCGAAGGCCGCTGACCCCGGGCAACAGCATCTCCGTGTCGCTCGGGGGTGAGGATCGCGAGGAGCTCGAGGGCTACTGGAACGGCCTCAGCCAGGGCGCCACGATCACCCAGCCGCTGACGGCGAGCCCGTGGGGCGACAGCTTCGGGATGCTCGTCGACCGCTTCGGCGTGACCTGGCTCGTCAACATCGCGGGCGCACCCGCGCAGGCGTAGGGCGCCCCCCTCGTCAGAGGAAGGCGCGCACCTCCACCCGGCGGTTGCACGCCTTCGAGCCCTCGGTGGCGAGCGCGACGGCCTCGTCGCGATCGGCGGCCTCGATGACCCAGAAGCCGCTGATGTACTCCTTCAGCTCGGCGAACGGGCCGTCGGTGACGATCGACGCTCCGGCGCGGTTGTCGATCACCGTGGAGGCGCTCGGCGCGCTCAGGCCGCCCGCCAGCACCCGATGGCCGCCCGTGACGAGGCCCTCGTTGAACACGTCGATGGCCGCCATCTCCTCGTCCGTGCCGGAGTTCGTCGTGTCGTCGAGCACGTTGATCAGGAACCGCATGGTCTCTCCCTTCGGGTCGGGCCGCGCCCCTGCCGGAAGCGGCTCACCTGTTCGACGAACGATGGCGCTCGGCTCGGACACCGCGCCCCCTTCCGGCCGATGAGCGCGAGGTGGGTTGCCACTTCTGGCCCGCGAAGCGCGCCTACGAGGGCGAGAAGTGGCAACTCACGGGGGAGGGTTGAGTTCTATGAAGCGGCGGCGTCGGCCCACGCGAGCACCCGCAGCGCGCGGAGGGTCGCCCAGCGGCTCGGGTCCACGGAGGGCTCGAGCTCCACCACGGGGCGGCCCGGATGGACGGACGCGCTCCACGTGCCGTCCGCCGACCGCATCCGCCGCAGCACCTCGAGCGGCTCGGCGAGGCGGGCGTCGGGCCGACCGCCGGCGCCCCGGAGGTGGTCGAGACCGCGGAGCACGTCGTAGCACCAGTAGGTCGGGACGTGGATCACGAGCCACTCGTCGTCGATGACCTCGCCGGTCGAGCGGCTGCGCAGCAGCCCGCGCTCCAGCAGGTACTCCTCGCCCCTGGCCCGCGCAGCGGCGATGGCCGGATCGGCTCCGGTCGCGCGCTCGTACTCGAGCAGCCCCTCGAGCACGCAGATCGTGGAGTGGAAGGACGAGCGGATGCTGGGAGGCGCTTCGCAGTTCCACCCGCCGTCGGCGAGCTGCTCCCCGAGCAGCCGCTCCACGAGCGGCGCGCTCGGGCGCCCGAAGGAGGCGCCCAGCGCGAGCACACGGCCGTTCACGCACGCCTCGGTCTCGCCGTCGAAGAACGGACGGCCACCGTTGCGCGACTCCCAGCGGACCTGCTCGGCGACCAGCGCGATCGCCCGCTCGACCCGCTCGTCGGCCGGGTCGACGCCGAGCTCGCGCAGGATCCAGAGCGCGTCCGTGGTCGAGTCCCAGTCGTCCCCGTCATAGACGCCGACGCCCCACTGCCCGTCCGGCCGCTGCAGCTCGAGCAGGTGCGCACCCCATCCGGCCTCGGCGATGCGCGCCCGCTCGGCCGCCACGGCATCGTCGGGCGCGACGACGAGGTCGCGGAGCACCTGCCGCCGGATCGACGGGTCCGCGTCCAGCAGCCACTCCCGCAGCCGGGCCTCCATCACGCGACCGTCTCGATGAAGTGGTCCGGCGGCACGCCGGGCCGCCCGGGCACGGGCCGCTCCGTCTCGATCCAGCGGTCCGGGCCGAACGCCTCGTCCGCGATCGCACGCCAGAAGGCGCCGGCCGCGGCGTTGTCGTGCTGGAACGCGATCTGCCAGGCGCCCGGATGCCGGGCGAGCACGTCGAGGGCCAGCGCCGTCCCGGTGCCCCCTCGGCGCGCGGCGGGGGCGACCCAGAAGCCGGCGACGGTGCGGCGGTCCGCCAGAAGCCCGCCGACCAGCGCGAATCCGATCGGGGCGTCCTCGGTGGTGTTCGGGTGCGGTCGCCACGCGAGGTAGCCCACGCCGTCCGGGGACGGGAACGCGTCGAGCTCCCGACGGCTGTACCGGCCGTCGGCGTACGGCAGTCCGCGGACGACCGGAGCGAGGTCGTGCCGGAAGGCCTGCCAGAGCCAGGCGACGACCTCCCACTGGTGGTCGTCGACCGGCAGGATGCGCAACGGGACGTCCGCCGCGCTCGGCGACTCCTCCCCAGGATCGGACGGCATCGGCCGCTCCCTTCTTCCCCGCGCCCATACTGACCCGACGACCGGGGACGCAGCGGCGTGCTCCGACGCTGCAGGCGACCCGAGCATCGCGCATCCACATTGATCGCCGCCCTCATGGGCGACGCATAGGAACCGCATCGAGGGCGCGAGGCGTCCGGGGGAATGCTCGACACCATGGAAGAGTCTGCCGACCGCTCGGTGCATGCCGAACCGGTGATGGGCACCGTCGTCTCCCTCGACCTCCGCGGCACGGGCGATCACGACGCGGCCATCGCGGACGCGGTGGCCTGGTTCCACGAGGTCGACCGCCGGTTCAGCCCGTACCTCGCCGACAGCGAGGTCGGCCGGCACGGCCGAGACGAGATCCCCGAGCAGGACCGCTCCCCCGAGCTCGCCCACATCCTCGACATCTGCGCACAGGTCACGGCCATGTCCGGCGGCGCCTTCGACGCCTGGCGCTCGGGACGCTTCGACCCGTCCGCCTACGTCAAGGGCTGGTCCGCCGGCCGGGCCGCCGAGCTGCTCCGGGCACACGGCTGCACCGACTGGGCGATCAACGCGGGAGGCGACGTGCTCGTCTCCGGCGCCCCGGCCCCCGGCGAGCGCTGGCGGATCGGCGTGCAGCACCCCTTCGATCGCGGCGCGATCGCGACGACGGTGCAGGGCACGGACCTCGCGGTCGCGACCTCGGGCACCTACGAGCGTGGCGCGCACATCGTGGACGCGACCACAGACGCCACGGCGAAGACCGCGGTCTCGGTGACAGTGGTCGGCCCCGATCTGGGGCTCGCCGACGCCTACTCCACCGCCGCCTTCGCCCTCGGCGCTGACGGCCCGGCCTGGGTCGCGGGCATCACCGGCTACGAGTGCTTCACGATCTGGGCCGAGGGCGGCGTCACCGCCACAGGGGGGTTCCCCACCGTCGTGCACGGCGTGCCCGTCGCCACCGTGCCGCACTCGGCCGGCCTGCTGGGAGCAGCATGACCGCCACCGACCTCGCCCCGGAGGCCATGCTCCCCGTGCCGCCCCCGCACCCCGCGCCCGCGCGCCGCCTCCCGAAGCGCGGACGCCCGATCGTCGTCGACGTACTCGCCGCCCTCGCGGGTCTCGGGCTCGGCATCACCCTCGCGCTCGGCATCTCGGCCCAGTCGCTGCACAGCGTGAGCACGCTGCCCGGGCTCATCACCGCCGTGGGCCGGGTCACGGGGCTGCTCGCCGGCTACGCGATGCTGATCACGGCGGCGCTGTCCGCACGGATCGGCCCGCTCGAGCGCGCGATCGGCCAGGACCGGCTGATCCGCTGGCACCGCGCGCTGGGCCCGTGGGGCCTGTATCTGCTGCTCGCCCACGTCGTGCTGATCGTCGTCGGCTACGCGGGGCTCGCCGACACGGGGATCCTGGCGCAGCTCTGGCAGCTGATCCTCACGTACCCGGGCATGCTCGGGGCGACCGTCGCGACCGCCCTGCTGTTCCTCGCCGGCATCACCTCGTACAAGCGCGCCCGGCGCCGCTTCAAGTACGAGACGTGGTGGAGCATCCACCTCTACACCTACCTCGCGCTGCTCTTCGCCTTCGCCCACCAGGTCGACAACGGCGCCTCGTTCGTCGCGCAGCCGCTCGCGACGCTGTGGTGGACGGCCATCTGGCTCGCCCTGCTCGCCGCGGTCGTCTGGTGGCGGCTCGCCCTGCCGATCGTCCGCTCGCTGCGGCACGGCATCCGCGTCGCCGAGGTCGTGCGGGAGAGCCCCGACGTCATCTCCGTCGTGCTCGAGGGCAAGCGCCTCGACCGGCTGCCCGTCGCGGGCGGCCAGTTCTTCCAGTGGCGCTTCCTCACGCGGGGCGGATGGTGGGAGGCGCACCCGTTCTCCCTCTCGCACGTCCCGCACCGCGACCGGATGCGCATCACGGTCAAGGACCTCGGCGACCACAGCCGCGACCTCGCCGCCATGCCGGTGGGCACCCCGGTGTTCATCGAGGGCCCCTACGGCCGCTTCACCGCGGACGCCGCGTCCAGCCCGCGCGTTCTCCTGATCGGGGCCGGCGTCGGCGCGACCCCGCTGCGGAGCATCCTGCAGGACCTCGACGAGCACGCGGATGTCGCCGTGCTGCTGCGGGCCCGCACCCAGGCCGACCTCGTGCTGCGCGACGAGATCGCCGAGGAGGTCGGGCGCCGCCGCGGGAAGCTCTGGGAGGCGGTCGGACCGCGCGAGAAGGTGCGGATCACCGCATCCACGCTCCGCCGGGCGCTGCCGGACATCCATCGCCGCGACGTCTACATCTGCGGCCCCGAGGCGTTCACCGCCTCGATCGCCGAGGAGTGCGCCCGCGCCGGGATCCCGGCCGACCGCATCCACGTCGAGTCCTTCGTCTTCTGAGAGGCCCAGCCATGCGACGCGCACCCATCGTCATCACCGCGACCCTCGTCGGCACCGCGGGGGTGCTCCTGTTCAAGCCGCTGCCCGTCTCGAGCCTCACCGGCGCGAGCGCCGCGAGCAGCGACAGCAGCAGCTCGACGTCCACCTCGACCGGGTCCGGATCGACCAGCGCCTCGAGCAGCAGCGGCTCGTCCAGCGCCGCGAGCCCGAGCTCCACCCCGTCGAGCAGCGCCACGACGTCGTCGAGCTCCGGCTCGTCGTCGACCAGGACCGTCACCGGCGATCTCGAGCAGGACCGCTACGGCGACACCCAGGTGAAGGTGACGATCACCGACGGCAAGATCACCGAGGTCACCGTGCTCGCCTACAACGACGGCGACCCCCGGTCGGCGGAGATCAGCCAGCAGGCCATCCCGCTGCTGCGGCAGGAGGTGCTGAGCAAGCAGAGCGCCGCGGTCGACGCGGTCAGCGGTGCCACGTACACGAGCAACGCCTACGAGGCGTCGCTGCAGTCGGCGCTCGACAAGGCCGGTTACACGTCGCCCGACGGCTCGAAGGCCAGCACGGACCTCTCGTCCGCGGACGCCAACCTCTTCTGACGCGGGTGGCGAGGCGGAGCCCACGCGGCAGGATGGGCCCATGGCCGAGCACGACGACGCCGCCTCCTGGCGCTCCGACGAGGGGATCGCCGCGTGGCTCAGCACCTCCGGCGACCGGGAGGCGCGCCGCGTCCACCAGCGCCGGCTGATGGCGGAGCTGCTCGGCTTCGCGGACGACGACCCGTTCGTGGTCGTCGACCTCGGTGCCGGCACCGGTGCGGCGGCCCGGGCGGTGCTCGACCGCTACCCGCGGTCGTCCGCGGTGCTCGTCGACTTCTCGCGGCAGATGGCGGATGCGGGGCGGCGCGCGCTGGAGCCGTACGAGGGGCGCTTCCGGTACGTCGAGCACGACCTGGCCGGCGGGGGCGCATGGCCGGACGGCGTCCCGGACCACGTCGACGCGGTGATCACGTCGCTCGTGCTGCACCACCTCTCCGGATCACGGCAGCAGCAGCTCCTCGCCGAGGTGCTGGGCCGCCTCACCCCCGGCGGATGGTTCCTCGACCTCGACCTGCTCGAAGCCGGCGATGCGCTCGTCGATGAGGCATGGAGCCGCACCGCGGACCGTCTGGACCCGGGTGCGCTGGCCGAGCGGCAGCGCCGGCACGAGCGCCACGGCTCGCTGCAGCTGACCCCGCTCGACCGGCAGCTGGCACTGCTCCGCGAGGCGGGGTTCGCCGCGGTCGACGTCTACTGGAAGCAGCTCGACACCGCGATCCTCGGCGGCCGTCGGCCTGCTGCCTGACCGGAGCGTCCAGTACGCCGCCGCCGTCCCGGCCGTAGGCATCCGTCCCGCCCGTAGGCCGATTCACGCGTATCGGCCTCCGCCCGGCACACGCCCCGACACGCGGGACCGATCCTGCGGGCCGCCAGGCCCCGACTTGCCGCCTTGCCCTTGGTTTCGGGGCTTGTCCTGCCGACCGGGCGGCCGCATCATTCCTGCGTGGTCGCATTGGGAACCAATAGGAACCGAGCGTTCGGCCCGTGCCCGCACTGCGGCGGGAAGTTCAAGGTCAAGGACGCTGAGAACTCGCGCTATCTGCTCTGCCGGTCGTGCGGACTCGTGCGCATGCTGCCGTTCGCCGCACTGAACCCGCACAGCTCCTTGCTGGACGCGCTGCAGCATCCGACCGCGGTCTGACCCGCGTCTCCAGGGCGCCTTCGGACACCGAGGCGCTGAGCGGCTCCGCGTCGACCGTCAGGCCTGCGCCCCGAGCGGTCGGAGGAGCGCCTCGCGCAGCGGGTCGGGGAGGTCCGGCGGCACGTCGACGTCGACGGCGAGCGCCTGGATGGCGCGGCTGTAGTAGTTGCGGGCAGCGGCCGCCAGCGCGATGTCCACGATCTCCCGATCGCTGAACCCGACCTCGCGCAGCCGGAGGGAGTCGTCGTCCGTCATGGCGTGGGACGCGGTGCTCACCTTCTCCGCGAAGGCCATCATCGCGACCTCGGCCTCGGTCAGATCGGCGTCGCGGTAGTCCTCCGCCAGCCGCAGCAGCTGCTCCTCCGGGAGGAGCAGCATGGTCCGGCGCCCGTGCGCGAGCAGGCAGTGCTGGGAGCGGAGGGCACGAGCGGCGGCCAGGGTCACCAGCTCCCACCGCCGCTTCCCCATCGGCCGAGCGAGGGACTGAGCGAGCGACTGCCAGGCACGGGCGGCTTCCGGATTCAGCGCCATCACCTTCGTGTGGCTCGGGACGTAGCCCTGGGCCTCGATCTCCTCCTCGTACAGCGCGGCGACGTCACCCGTCGCCGCCGACTCGTCCACCGTCCGCAGGATCGACATCCCGACGACCTCCTCACGTCATGCCGATCGTGGCACCGCGTGCGCGGTTCGGGAAGCGGGATCAGTCCGAGAGACGGAGCAGGGCCGCGGCGAGGTCGTCGCCGAAGCCCTGGGGCACCTCGAGGACGATGCGGTGCCGCGCCCCCGGCAGCGGCGGATAGCCGAGGTAGCGGCTGCGGAGGTCGACGAGCGTCTGGCCTCGCCCCGGGCCGCCGGTGGTGTCGACCTCCATCGGGACGACCGGCGCGAGCGTCGGCTCGACCGCGCCCAGCGCCACGGCGGCCGCGAGCGGATCGTGGAGCGCGCAGGCGGGTCTGCCGAGCACGGGCGTGTAGTAGCGGAAGTAGGTCTCGAGCATCCGGCCGAGCGCCACGGCGACCGGCGGCCCGGCCAGCAGGGCGTCGAGGTGCCGCTGCTCGAAGCGGGCCTCCATGGTCACGTCGAGGCCGACGACGGTGACGGGCCAGGGCGCCTCGAGCACTCGCGCGGCCGCGACGACGTCGTTGTGGATGTTCGCCTCGGCGACCGCTGTGACATTCCCGGGCACGAGGGCCGCTCCGCCCATGATCGTCACGCCGGCGACGAGCTCCGGGAGCTCGGGATCGGCCTCGAGGGCGAGCGCCAGGTTCGTGAGCGGCCC
Source organism: Amnibacterium sp. (assembly GCF_036559085.1). Lineage (GTDB taxonomy): Bacteria > Actinomycetota > Actinomycetes > Actinomycetales > Microbacteriaceae > Amnibacterium. The sequence goes on along the minus strand of NZ_DATBTU010000058.1, from coordinate 27,911 downwards.
GACTGCGAGCACGTGCAGCCTGCCCGGGTGGGCGCGAGCGAGCCGGGAGAGCATCGCTGCCGCCGTCTCCCCGGTCGGCGCGGCCGGGCTTCGCGGCAGCTCGACGTCGCCGATGCCGTTCGCGCCGTGCACGCTGGGCGCGCCGCCCTGGAAGGTGCCGCCGATCGGATCGTGGGCACCCACGGCGACCGACACGTCCGCGCGACCGGCGAGCGCGAGCACGTCGAGAGTGTTCCTGGCACCGAGCTCCGCCGAGACGTTGCCGCTCACCGTGCCGACGCCGACGAGGTCCGCGCCCTCGGCGACGAGGTAGCCGAGCGTCAGGGCGTCGTCGATCCCGGTGTCGCAGTCGAGGTAGATCGGCCCGGTCTCATGCGGCCGGGGCAAGGTACTCCCGCCAGTCGGGCTGCGGCCGCTCGACGCCGCGCACGAGCCAGGTCGTGCCGTGCGGGACCCGCGGGGTGGTCCGCATCGCCCAGCCCATCTCGCCGGGGGTCCGGTCGCCCTTCGTGTTGTTGCACGCGAGGCAGCAGGCCACGAGGTTCTCCCACGAGTCCGCGCCGCCGCGCGACCGCGGCATCACGTGGTCGATGGTGGTGGCGCCCTTGCCGCAGTACGCGCAGCGGAACTCGTCGCGCCGCAGCACGCCGCGCCGCGTGACGGGCACCCGCCGGGCTCCGGGCATCCGCACGTACCGGGTGAGCAGGATCACGCTCGGCCGGTCCCACGAGCCCGAGGACCCGAAGACCGGATGGGCCTCATCGGCCGCGACGACCGTCGCCTTCCCGTTGAGCACGAGCACGAGCGCTCGTTTGAAGGACACCACCGCGAGCGGCTCGTATCCGGCGTTCAGGACCAAGGTGCGCATCGGCGTTCCTCTCGAAGCGGCCTGCACGGCTTGCAGGGGTTCGACTCGAATCGATCCGGTTCCAGGCGGGATGCGCACCGTCGCCGCGGCGCGCGGTCGCCGGGAACGAAAAAGGGCGCCGCCCGACGGACGACACCCTGGTTCTGCGCGACGGCGCTATGGCTTGCGCCTCGGAACAGGCGCTCCGCAGGCCGGTGAGCGTGGACCGCTCCCACCTGCGTGCACTCATCCCGATGCCCTTCCGCCGGATCGGGATCAGGCTAACCGGTCGGGACGACACGGCGACGCCGTTCACATGGAGACGGAATGCGACCGTAACCGCCCGTTCATGCAGCGGACGGGATGCGAGGGAGCGCTGCTACTTGACCGCGAACCGCACGAAGTGCACGTCGGAGGACCAGAGCGGCTGCTCGCGGACGCTCGCGCCGGGGTACGGGGCGTGCAGGATCATGCCGTTACCGGCGTAGAAGCCGTCGTGCGATTCGTCGTTGAAGATGATGACGTCGCCGGGCTGCGCCTCGGCCTCGGTGATCGGGGTGCCGATCGCGTCCTGCTGATGCACCGAGTGCGGCAGCGAGACGCCGAACTTCGCGTACACGTACATGATGAAGCCGGAGCAGTCGAAGCCGCTCGGGTCGGCGCCGCCGAAGACGTAGGGCACGCCCTCGTACTGCAGCGCCGTCGAGAAGACTCCGGAGAGGCCGGAGCCGGACGGCACGACGCGGGATGCGGCCGAGGCGGCGAGCTGGGCCGCGGTGGGGCCGGTGTACGAGGAGTAGGCCTTGGCGAGCGCGGCGCGCTTCAGCTCGGCGGCCGAGGTGGCGGTGACGGCGTCGCGGGTCACCTTGACGCTCTGCACGCCGGCGGCCACCTGCGGCAGCTCCTGGTCGCCGCCGCTCGTGGTCGCGCGACCCTGGGTCTGCACCCCGCCGCGCTGGCCGTGGCTCGGGTCGAATGCGTAGGAGGGGAGCGAGACCGTCGCGACGAGACCCGCCGCGAGCGTCATGACGACGGCCGAGATGGCGACGCGCGACTTCGCCCGGCGCTTCGGCGCGACCGGCGGCCTGCTGGTGACCGTGGGGCGAGCCGGTCCCGGTGCCGTCGCGCGGCGGCCCGCGTGCTCGGGCCGGGGGAACGTGCGGGGGGCGGCGTCGGCGGTGCGGGTGTCACGCATCGAGCGACGGGACGGCAGCGGGGCCCCGGTCGGTGCGCGGTACGCATCGTTCGGCGTTCCCCATCCGTGGGTCTCGGCCATGGCGGATCCTCCCGGTCCCGCGGCCTGTAGGCCGTCCTGTTCGGTGCTGCTCGAGCGACCTGCGGCGTTCACGAACAGGCGGGGGGACACCGTGATCGCCGTACCCGGCGGCCTGGCTGGCCCCCGAGCAGATTCAAGGTAACGAAACGCAAACGGATCGCCCGGCGACGCGCCGAACCTTCGATCAGAAGTAGAAGGTCGGGCGCTCAGGCGGCGACGAACACGTGGGACGCGAGCTCGGTGGGCAGCACGAGCGCGTCGTCGAAGCCCTCGACGGAGAGCCGCACGCCGCCGGGCACGACGCTCGCGGTGGCCGTCGCACCGGGCAGGACGCCGGTCGACTTCAGCTGCCCGAGCTGCTCGGGGTCGAACTGTGCCGGCTCGGCGAGGCGGCGCACCACGACCTGCGTCGGGCCCGGCTGGTCCCGCACGTGCGCGACGAGCGAGACGACGCCGTCGAGGAACCGCGCGGACGGCACGGCACCGAGGTCGTCGAGGCTGGGGATGGGGTTGCCGTACGGCGACTCGGTCGGATGCCCGAGCAGGTCGACGAGCCGTCGCTCGACCTGCTCACTCATCACGTGCTCCCAGCGGCAGGCCTCGTCGTGCACGAACTCCCAGTCGAGCCCGATCACGTCGCTCAGCAGTCGCTCGGCGAGGCGGTGCTTGCGCAGCACGTGCACCGCCTTCACGCGGCCCTCGGGGGTCAGCTGCAGGTGGCGGTCGCCGGTGAGCACCACGAGGCCGTCCCGCTCCATCCGCGCGACGGTCTGCGAGACCGTGGGGCCGGAGTGGCCGAGCCGCTCCGAGATCCGCGCCCGGAGGGGGACGATGTCCTCCTCCTCGAGATCGAGGATGGTGCGCAGGTACATCTCGGTGGTGTCGACGAGGTCCGTCACGGCAGGCGCACTCCTTCCGTCCGGGCCCCGGCGGGCCGTCCTCAATCCTACGTGCCGCTCCCCGCGCGCCCGGTGTCGCTGCGGGTCGGGCGGATCGGCGGGGCGGCCCGCGCGCCGCTAGGCTTCCGTGCTCGTGGCGAGCATCGCAATCCCCACCGATCTCCTCCCCGTCGACGGCCGCTTCGGCTGCGGGCCGTCCAGGGTGCGCCGGGAGCAGGTGGACGCCCTCGTCGCGGCGTCCCGCACGCTGCTCGGCACCTCGCACCGGCAGCGGCCGGTCAAGTCGCTCGTCGGTTCGGTGCGCCGGGGGCTGGCCTCCGTCTTCGGCCTTCCGGAGGGCTACGAGGTGGTGCTCGGCAACGGCGGCTCGACCGCCTTCTGGGACGCCGCCGCGTTCGGCCTCATCGAGCGGCGCAGCCAGCACCTCTCCTTCGGCGAGTTCGGCGCGAAGTTCGCGGCCGCAGCGAAGACCCCGTGGCTCGAGGCGCCGAGCGTCCGCAAGGCCGAGCCGGGCACCCGCCCGAGTCCCGAGGTCGAGGACGGCGTCGACCTCTACGCCTGGCCGCACAACGAGACCTCCACCGGCGTGGCGGCGCCGGTGCGGCGCGTGGCGGCGCCGGGCGCCCTCACCGTGGTCGACGCGACAAGCGCTGCGGGTGGCATCGCCTTCGACGCGAGCGAGACCGACGTCTACTACTTCGCGCCGCAGAAGAACCTCGGCTCCGACGGCGGCCTCTGGTTCGCGCTCTGCTCGCCCGCCGCCGTCGAACGGATCGAGCGGATCGCCGCATCCGACCGCTACATCCCCGAGTTCCTCAGCCTCGGCGCCGCCCTGACGAACTCGCGCCTGGACCAGACGCTGAACACGCCGGCGATCGCGACGCTCGTGCTGCTCGACGAGCAGCTGCGGTGGATCGACGCGGAGGGCGGGCTCGCGTGGGCGGCGGACCGGACGGCCACCTCGTCGTCGATGCTCTACGACTGGGCGGAGCGGGTGCCCTACGCGCGGCCCTTCGTCGCCCGTCCCGAGGAGCGCTCCCCCGTCGTCGTGACGATCGACTTCGAGGGCGTCGACGCGGCGGCGGTCGCCTCGGCGCTCCGCGCGAACGGCATCGTGGACACGGAGCCCTACCGCAAGCTCGGTCGCAACCAACTGCGGATCGGGACCTTCGTCTCGGTCGACCCGGCGGACGTGGCCGCGCTCATCGCCTGCATCGAGTACGTGGTGGAGCGGCTGCCGCAGCAGGGCTGAGCCGCACCGGATGGGCCGGGCTCAGGACCGGCGGCCGCCCTCGTCGTGCCAGGCGGCGTCCTCGTCCTGCGGCGCGCCCTCGCCGGCGGTGTCGGCGGCGGTGTCGTCCTCATCCGCCGCGTCCTCGTCCGTCCGCTCCTCGTCCGCCGCGTCGTCGTCGGTCTCGTCGTCGTCGGTCTCGTCGTCGTCGACCGCGTCCTCGAACTCCACGCCGTCGATCTCGAGCGCGTCCGGGTCGCTCTCCTCGAGCTCGTCGTCCTCGTCCTCGTCCTCGTCGTCGAGGTCCTCGTCCTCGGGGCCCGCCTCGTCCGGATGCGTCCGGCGGTACTCCGCGAGGCGCTCGGCCCACGGCACCCACGGCGGTGCGACCAGCGCGCCCTCGCCGGGGAGCAGCTCGACCTCGAGCACGGTCGGCGCGGCATCGGCCACCTGGGTCGTGGACACGGTCCACCGCCAGCCGACGTAGCCGGGCAGGCGGCACGCGAAGACGAGGTCGCGCACCCCGGGCTCGCCCTCGATCACCTCGACGAGCTCGCCGACGGATGCGGGATCCGTCACCTCGGCGAGCGCCTGCAGCGCGATCGCGGCCCGGTCGTCCTGGAGCGCCGTCACCGGGTCAGGCGTCGAAGTCGTCGGCGACGCGACGCAGCAGCGCCGCGATGCGGCGGCCGTGCTCGGCGTCGGGGTACCGGCCGCGGCGCAGGTTCGCGCCCTCGCGGTCGAGGAGCTTGATGAGGTCCTCGGTGCGCGCCGCCATGTCGTCCGCGGACGGACGCTGCAGCTTGTGCAGGCTCGGCGGGTTCTCGAGCACGCGGACGGACAGCGCCTGCGTGCCGCGCTTGCCGGCGACGACCCCGAACTCGAGCTTCGTGCCCGCCTTGACGGTGGCGCCGGCGGGCAGCGCGGACGCGTGCAGGAAGACCTCTTGGCCGTCATCAGCGCTGATGAAGCCGAAGCCCTTCTGCTCGTCGTAGAACTTGACCTTGCCGGTGGGCATGCTGACCTCGAGGGAAGAGATGTGTGGGGAGACGTGCCGGATTCGGCCGATCCAGTGTAGCGGCGCCCGGCTCCGGCTCCGGCGGGTCGCCCGCCGATAGGCTCGCGGCATGGCCGGACGGCAGAACGAGGCCCCCGCGGCCTCCCGCGCGCAGCGGACGCTCGCCGTCATGGCCGGCACCGTCATCGGGCTCTGCGTGCTCGACATCGCCGTGCTGCTCATCGCCCGCGGCGCCGGGGTGCCCTCGAGCGCCTTCTCGTCAGGGATCCTCGGCGTCGTCCAGGTGCTGCCGCTGCCGGGCCTCGCGATCGGCCTGCTGCTGGCGATCGCGGTCATCGTCGTCGGCGTGGTCGCCCGCACCCGCGGCCGCTGACAGCGGGGCCACCGAAGGACGCCAGCGCGGGTCCCAGCCTCACGGCGCTTCTGTACGGGATGCTATCAGAGAGCACTCAGGAAGCCCGCAGAGAATCTCGCGCATGGCCGACCAACCACGCGTTCTCATCGTCGACGACGAACCCAACATCCGCGACCTCCTCACGACGAGCCTGCGATTCGCCGGCTTCGCCGTCCGGGCGGTCAGCAACGGCGCCCAGGCGATCTCGGCGGTGCTCGAGGAGGAGCCCGACCTGATCATCCTCGACGTCATGCTCCCCGACATGAACGGCTTCGGCGTGACGAAGCGGCTCCGCTCGTCGGGGTACACGTCTCCGATCCTGTTCCTCACCGCCAAGGACGACACCGAGGACAAGATCACGGGCCTCACCGTCGGCGGCGACGACTACGTGACGAAGCCGTTCAGCCTCGACGAGATCGTCGCGCGCATCAAGGCGATCCTGCGCCGCACGATGCACGCGGAGGAGGACGCCGTCATCCGCGCCGGCGAGCTGACGATGGACCAGGACACCCACGAGGTGACGGTCGGCAACGAGCCCATCGAGCTCTCCCCCACCGAGTTCAAGCTGCTGCGCTACCTGATGCTCAACCCGAACCGGGTGCTGTCGAAGGCGCAGATCCTCGACCACGTCTGGGAGTACGACTTCAACGGCGACGCCGGCATCGTGGAGTCCTACATCTCCTACCTGCGGCGCAAGCTCGACGCGCACAGCACCGAGCCGATCATCCAGACGAAGCGCGGCTTCGGCTACATGCTGAAGGCGGCGAAGGTCTGAGACCGCCGACCGTTCCGCGTTCCCGAGCCGGGTCTCGGCCCCGGTTCGTACACTGACGGCCATCATGCAGTCCTCGTTGGCCGAGTGGTGGAACGCCATCTCGCTGCGCACCAAGATCACCGCCGTCACGGTCCTCGTGATGACGGTCGGTCTCGTGCTCAGCGGGTTCGGCACCATGACCGTGCTGCGGAACTACCTGATCAACGACGCCGACCACCAGATCTCGCAGACGCTGAAGGGCGTCACCGCGAGCACGGCCCAGGCGGACGAGGCCAGCGCGGCGACCCAGTTCGTCTACGCGCACTTCGACGCCTCCGGGAAGCTCACGAGCGCGAACGAGCCGTGGCGCGAGTCCGAGCCCGTGCTCCCGCACGACGCCGGGGCGTTCCTGAAGCAGCAGGGCACCGCGCCGTTCACGGTGAAGAACCCGGCTGGGGCGAACGCCTTCCGGATGGCGGTCCGGCACCTCAGCGACGGCAGCGTCGCGGTGCTCGGGCTGCCGCTCGAGAGCGTGAACCGGTTGATCGCGCAGCTGTTCACGCTGTTCTTCGTCTTCGGCATCGTCGTGGTGCTGCTCGGCGCGGTCGTCACGCGGGTCCTGGTCGGCTCCACGTTCGGTCCGCTCAGACAGGTGGAGCGCACCGCCGCGGCGATCGCCGACGGGGACTTCGGTCAGCGCCTCGGCAACACGACCGCGAACACCGAGGTCGGCCGGCTGAACCGGTCGCTGAACCGGATGCTGAACCGGATCGACGGCGCGCTCGCCGACCGTGCCCGCACGATCGAGCAGATGCGGCGCTTCGTCGGTGACGCGAGCCACGAGCTGCGGACCCCCCTCGTCTCGGTGCGCGGCTACGCCGAGCTGTACCGGATGGGCGCCCTGCAGAGCCGGGAGGACATCGCCCAGGCGATGGACCGCATCGAGCGGGAGGCGATCCGCCTCGGCGCACTCGTCACCGACCTGCTCGCGCTGGCCCGCCTGGACGAGTCCCGCGAGTTGAAGCGCACCCCGGTCGAGCTGCTGCCGCTCGCGCACGACGCGGCGCTCGACGCGCGGGCGCTCGCCCCGAAGCGCATCATCCGGGTGATCAACCACGACCCGGAGCTGCCGACCGGCACGATCGAGATCCTGCGGCCCGTGATCCCGCAGGAGGATCCGGATGCGGCGCTCACGACCGCCGCGCGGCTGTTCCGGCGGAACGCCCCGAACGACGCGAGCATCACGGGTTCCATCCGCCTCGCGAGCGCCCGCCTGCTGCGCGCTCGGCGCCGCAACGGCGAGTTCGACGAGGAGCAGCTGCAGTCGTCGTCGGTGTCCGGTTCCGCTCGGCCCGTGGTGCTGGCGGAGGAGGACAAGCTCCGGCAGGTCATCACGAACCTGATCGGGAACGCCATCCGCTTCACGCCGGACGACTCCCCCATCGAGATCGCCACCTACGTCGACCGCCTGCGGTCGCTCGCGGTCATCGAGGTGATCGACCACGGTGACGGCATCCCGCCGCAGATCCGGGACAAGATCTTCCAGCGCTTCTGGCGCGCGGACTCCTCCCGCACCCGCGACACCGGTGGCGCGGGCCTCGGGCTCGCGATCGTCGCCGCCATCGTCAGCGGGCACGGCGGCGAGATCGGCATCTCGGAGACCCCTGGCGGCGGCGCCACGTTCCGGGTCACGCTTCCTCTCCTCCCCACCCCGGACGAGGAGCCCGAGGCCGAGGTCGAGGACGACGCCGAGCAGGACGCAGCGATCGCCTGACTACCGTCCCCTCCCACGAGCCGCACGACGCGGCGAGAGCGAGATGGAGGACTCCGGATGACCCGGTACACGGTGGACAGCGATCTGGTCGCGAGCGCGGCCTCGGCCGTCGGCGGGACGGTCGGCCGACTGCAGGGCGAGGTGAGCGCGCTGCAGGGGCAGCTCGACTCGCTGCAGGACACGTGGACGGGCCAGGCGGCCGTCGCGTTCCAGGGAGTCATGCAGCAGTGGCGGACGACGCAGGCGAACCTGGAGCAGGTGCTCGGCACCATCGACCGTGCGCTGCGGCTCGCGGCGCAGCAGTACGCGGACATCGAGCTGGCGAACGCGCGCCTCTTCGGCTGACGTGCCGCACCCCGCCACGGCTCGACGGGCCACTTCGGGCGCGACGGGCGTCCGATGACGCCCGCACCCGCCCGAAGTCGCCCATCCACCGGCCCGGGAACGCGGAAGGGGCCGGGCATCCCGAAGGATGCCCGGCCCGTTCCCGATTCGTTGCTCGGACTTAGAAGTCCATGCCCCCGCCGGCCTCGGCACCGGCCGGAACCGGCTGCCGCTCCGGCTTGTCGGCGACGACGGCCTCGGTGGTGAGGAACAGCCCGGCGATCGACGCGGCGTTGAGCAGCGCGGAGCGGGTGACCTTCACCGGGTCGTTGATGCCGGCGGCGAGCATGTCGACGTACTCACCGGTCGCGGCGTTGAGGCCGTGACCGACGGGCAGGCCGCGCACCTTCTCGGCGACGACACCCGGCTCGAGACCGGCGTTCAGCGCGATCTGCTTGAGCGGGGCCTCGATGGCGACCTTGACGATGTTCGCGCCGGTCGCCTCGTCACCGACGAGCTCGAGGGTCGCGAACGCCGTCTTGCCGGCCTGGATGAGGGCGACGCCACCACCGGCGACGATGCCCTCCTCGACGGCGGCCTTCGCGTTGCGAACGGCGTCCTCGATGCGGTGCTTGCGCTCCTTCAGCTCGACCTCGGTCGCCGCGCCCGCCTTGATGACGGCGACGCCGCCGGCGAGCTTGGCGAGACGCTCCTGGAGCTTCTCGCGGTCGTAGTCGCTGTCGGTGTTCTCGATCTCGTTGCGGATCTGCTGCACGCGGCCGGCGATCTGCTCGGCGTCGCCGGCACCGTCGACGATCGTGGTCTCGTCCTTGGTGATGACGACCTTGCGGGCCTGGCCGAGCAGGTCGAGGGTGACGTTCTCGAGCTTGAGACCGACCTCCTCGGAGATGACCTGACCGCCGGTCAGGATCGCGATGTCCTGCAGCTGCGCCTTGCGGCGGTCGCCGAAGCCCGGGGCCTTGACTGCGACGGACTTGAAGATGCCGCGGATCTTGTTGACGATCAGGGTCGCGAGCGCCTCGCCGTCGACGTCCTCGGCGATGATGAGCAGCTGCTTGCCGCTCTGGATCACCTTGTCGACGATGGGGAGCAGGTCCTTGATGTTCGAGATCTTCGAGTTCGCGATGAGGATGTAGGGGTCCTCGAACACCGCCTCCTGACGGTCCGCGTCGGTCACGAAGTACTGCGACAGGAAGCCCTTGTCGAAGCGCATGCCCTCGGTGAGCTCGAGCTCGGTGCCGAAGGTGTTCGACTCCTCGACGGTGACGACGCCCTCCTTGCCGACCTTGTCGATCGCCTCGGCGATGATCGCGCCGATCTGCTCGTCACCGGCGGAGATGGACGCGGTGGCCGCGATCTCCTCCTTGGTCTCGACCTCCTTGGCCGAGTTCAGCAGCTCGCGGGAGACCGCCTCGACGGCCTTGTCGATGCCGCGCTTGAGGCTGATCGGGTCCGCGCCGGCCGCGACGTTGCGCAGGCCCTCACGGACGAGCGCCTGAGCGAGCACGACGGACGTCGTGGTGCCGTCACCGGCCACGTCGTCGGTCTTCTTCGCGACCTCCTTGACGAGCTCCGCGCCGATCTTCTCGTACGGGTCGTCGAGCTCGATCTCCTTGGCGATCGAGACGCCGTCGTTCGTGATCGTCGGGGCGCCCCACTTCTTCTCGAGCACCACGTTGCGGCCGCGGGGCCCGAGGGTGACGCGCACGGCGTCCGCGAGCTGGTTCAGCCCGCGCTCGAGACCGCGGCGGGCCTCCTCGTCGAAGGCAATGATCTTCGCCATATGTGTGTGTCGTCCCTTCTGGACGTGACGGATGGGAGGCGGGTCGGATCGCGAGACCTCACCCGCTTGGCACTCGATAGATCGGAGTGCTAATCCATCTTGGCAGTCCACCCCGGGGAGTGCAAGCCGACACCGCCGGGTCCGCGCACGCCGGATCGACCGCGCTGCCGAGGCGGCGCGGTCGCGGAAGCGGCGCTCAGGCGGGGTGCACGGACTCCGCCTGAGGGCCCTTCGACCCGGTGCCGACCTCGAACTCCACCCGCTGCCCCTCCGTGAGGGTGCGGTATCCGCTCATGTCGATCGCGGAGTAGTGGACGAAGACGTCTTCACCGCCGTCGACGGTGATGAAGCCGTAGCCCTTCTCGGAGTTGAACCACTTGACGATGCCGCTGGCCATGACGCACTGCTCCTGACACGCTCGACCGGACCGTGCTTGCACCATCCGGTTGGCTGGCAATCTACTGAGTGCGACGAGCCGAATGGGAGCCTCGGTGGGTTCCGTGGCCGGATCTCAACACACCCGTAACGGCGCCGTAACGCGGACGCCCCGAGCGACGTCAGTGCGCGGCGGCGTAGTCGGCGCCGAGCACCACGGTGAGGCGTTGCTGGCCGGGCACAGCGAACTGCTGCGACAGCGCGGTCCGCGTGATGCCGAGCGACTTCGCGAGGCCGGCTGCGGCGCCGGCCTGCGAAGCGGTGGTGTAGTAGACCGTCGTCGTCTTCACGTCCGTCGAGCTCGCGTTCGCCGTCGACCCGACCTTCCACCCGTCCTTGCCCAGCACGGACGAGGCGCTGGCGGCGAGGCCGTTCTTCGTCGTCGCGTTCAGCAGGACGACGTCGATCTTCGGATCGATCGTGGGCGTCGGCGCCGCGACCGTCGCGGTGGGCGCGCTCGTGCCGATGTCGGCGACCTTCTTCTCGATGACGCCCAGCCCGAGCACACCCGCGCCGACGAGCACACCGGTCGCGAGCGCGGCCCATGCGAAGGCGACGAAGCCGCGGCCGGCGGGACGTGGGGCGCGATGTGCTCCGACGCGTGCGAGATCGGCGGGGATGTCGTCGAAGCGGTCGCGCTGTGCGGAGGCCATCGCCTTTCGGGGGTGGTCGGTGAAGGCCGCGCCCAGAACGGGCACGGCTCCCGTGGCGCTCAGCTCGAGTGCCGGCGCAGCAGATCGGCGCGCCGTACCGTTCGGGCGTCGCGGAGGCGCTGAAGGCGCTTCACGAGCATCGGATCCTCCTGCAGGGCCGCCGGAGAGTCGATCAGCGCGCCGAGCAGCTGGTAGTAGCGGGCGGCGGAGACGCCGAACTCCTCGCGGATGGCCTCCTCCTTCTGACCGCCGTGCTTCCAGGACGCGCGCTCGAAGGCGAGCATCGCGAGGTCCCTCGCGCTCAGCTCGGGGGTGCGCCGTGCCGTGCCGGCCGCCTCGTCGTCGGTCACGCGTCACCGCCCTTCCACGGCCGTGGGCCGCTCATGCAAGAGGAATAGCAGCGATGCTAGGAGCGCTCCATCACTGGCGCCTGCAGCGACAGGCCGACGCGCCGATATGCGCCGGTCGATCCTCATCCGCCGAGCGAGGAAGGAACCCCGGATGGCATACGAAGTGACCAAGAGCGACGCCGAGTGGCGCGCAGCCCTCGACCCGAGCGAGTTCACGGTGCTGCGCGAGGCGGGCACCGAGCGGCCGTGGAGCGGCACACTGCTCGACGAGCACCGCGACGGCCTGTTCCGCTGCAAGGCCTGCGACGCGCCCCTGTTCAAGTCGACGACGAAGTTCGACTCGGGCTCCGGCTGGCCGAGCTTCTACGAGCCCGTCTCCCCCGACGCCGTCGAGCTGAAGTCGGACCGCTCCTGGGGCATGACCCGCACCGAGGTGAACTGCGCCCGCTGCGGCTCGCACCTCGGCCACCTGTTCGACGACGCGCCGCAGACGCCGACGGGCGAGCGGTTCTGCATGAACTCGGTCTCGCTGAGCTTCGACGAGGGCACGCAGGCCTGATCGCACGGAGGTCGCGGCGCGCTCCGGGTGGAGGTCGCGCCGCGGCCGGGCTCCGTCGCGGCGCCCTCGAGACCTCCTCGGTCAGGCGCCGATGAGCCTCGCCTCGGCCTGCAGGGCCAGGTCGCGGAGGGCGCTGATCTCGTCGTCGTCGAGGCGCCGCGGCCTGGTGTCGTAGACGCACAGCACCGCGATCCGGTGCCCGTCGATCGAGTGGATCGGGTGGCCGGCGTAGAACCGGACCAGTCGCCCGTTCGCGAGGCGCGGGATCCGGTCCGCGGGAAGCCGCTTCAGGGTGTCGGGGATGATCGTCGGCGCGGAGCGCCGCGAGGCGAGCACGCAGAGGGACTTGTCGGTCGACCGGCTGCCCCGGGGAAGGCCGGCGGCGGCGAGCGACCACTGCACGTCCTCCGCGACGACGTTGATCTCGGCGTAGCGGGTGTCGAAGGCGTCCCGCGCTCGCTCGACCAGCAGATCGAGCCGCTCGTCGTCCGGGCGATCGGTCAGCCCGAGCGCCTCGACCGCGCCGGCGCGCTGCGGATCGTCGTCCTCCGTCGCATCTGCCCGCACGGCGAGCCGGCGGGCGACCTCGAGGCGCGGGGACTGCAGGCGCCGGGCGATGCTCGCGGCGGCCCGCTTGCGCGACTCCAGGTCGATCCGGAGGGATCGCAGCTCGATCGCGGCGGTCGGGGACGCGCGTTCCGGGTCAGCAGCACCGTGCGGTCCCTCCCGCTCCATCGGATGCGGGTCGAGGGTGACCGAGAGGAACCGCCCCTCCGGGGCCATCTCCTGCAGGATGGCCCGGATGAGCCGGCTGCTGCGCGTGGGCCGGCCGTACGTCGCCTCCTCGGGCGCCGCGAGGAGGACGACGCTGTCGTAGCGCGCGATCCGCAGCGCCGTGAGCCCGGTGAGGACCGATCGCAGGAGGCGGCGGAGCTCCCACACCACGTCGAGGTCGACACCCCGCCGCGTGCTCAGCCAGATGCGGTCGGCGAGGTCCTCCGTCAGCTGCGCCAGGGCCTCACGCCGGGCCGCCCGGTGCAGCAGGGAGCGGCTGCCGACCACCAGGATCCGGTGCGGCAGGGCGCCGCTGCGATGCAGGCGACTGATGCCGAAGGCACCCCAGAGCACCCCTCGGCCCGACGACCGGGACCGTCCGGCCGCCCCTTGCATGGCAGCCACCTTCCGGCATGGTGTTGAGCGTTCGCTGACGAGTCATCAGTCGGGGCGGCCCGCTCGCGGGAGGAGGAGGGGCCCGGTCAGCGCCGGCGGCTGCGCGCCACCCCGGCGCGGCACAGGCCGCAGCGCCACGCGGCGCGCCCGAAAAGCCCCCGCTGCTGGACGAGCGGTTCGCCCCGATCGTCGACGCGATCGGATCCAAGCCACGCCGAGCCGCCGAAGCCTCGGGGAGCGAGCCATGGACAGGAGCCGAGAGGAGGGGTACAGCGCCGCCGCGCCCTCGCTTCCTGGCGGCGGCGCCCCGAGCACTGCATGCGGTGCGCCCGCACGACCCGCTCGTCACGCCGGGCGCGGGGTAGCGTGTGGACAGCGGATCCGGCGGTCACTCGGGTCTCTGCGGGTGGCGTCACCCGCAGAGCCGGTCGGACCCGCCGATCCGCCTGGCCGGCTTGGCGCAACTGGTAGCGCACCTAACTTGTAATTAGGGGGTTGCGGGTTCGAGTCCCGCAGTCGGCTCCAGATCCGCCCTTACTCCTCCCGTCGAGGAGCCGCAGTCAGGGTCGGCCGACCCGTTCAGCGAGCAGGCGCGCCTCCCCCAGCCGCGACTCCCACGGCTCCGCCGGCGCGCCGCCCTCGGCGGCGATCGCGAGCACGCGCTCGGCCACCTCCACCTCGAGGTCGTACCGACGCATCTGCCGCGCGATCATCGCGACGCCCCACGCCCATCCGTAGGGGAGCGGTCGCTCGTGCTCGACGGCCTCCATCCGCGACCAGGCGAGCGCGAGCGCCTCAGACAGCCGACCCTCACGATGCAGCCGCTCGATCTCGGGGCTCCACCAGAAGAGGTGGTGGTCGCGGGTCGGCGCGGCGTCCTCGACGCCCGGATCACGCGTCAGCACCTGCAGCTCCATGCGATCGTCGTCCTCACCCGCGCGGTCCGCGCCGCCGTCATCGGAGCGCCGGGCCGCTCCGGAGCGATGGTCGAGGACGGACCACCGAGAGCAGGATGGGCTTGACAGCCCCCGGGGAAGGGACCGGGTGCACGGCACCGGCCCGTCATCCGTCGTCGAGGTCGCGGCGGAGGTCCGCGATGACGACCTCCCTGGCCGGCCCTCGCAGCGAGGCGAGCCGGACGGCCTGCAGCAGCAGCATCACGGCGGGACCGAGCACGTCGGACGCATCGACCGTCGCCGTGTCCTGGTCGTCGAGGGTCACCCGGATCGCCTCGATCTCGTCGAGGCGCGCCAGGGCGAGGTTCAGGGTGCGTTCGTTCAGGGCCTCGTCGGCCTCGTCGTCCCAGGCCGCGACCGCGTCCAGCAGGACATGGCCGAAGAGCCGACCGACCTCGGGGATGGCCATGCTCGCGCACGATACCCGGGATTCCCCGGGCAGTCGCCGCCGGAGGCCGGGAGGTTCCTGGTCCTTCGGCGAGCGAAGGATTCGCCCCTCTGACCAGGCGATGCGTCCCCGGGGGACGGAGCGATCCCACCAGCTCCGTCCCCCGGGATCCCGAGGGCTCCCGCTACTTCTTGGTCGGGCTGGGACTCGGGCTCGACGAGGCGGACGCCGACGCCGACGGGCTGGCCGAGGGCGTCGGCGTGAATGCCGCGCCCGAGCTCAGCACGAACGACTTGAACTGATCCGCGTTCGCGACGCTGCCGGTGTAGTACTTGCCGTCGACGAAGACCATCGGCGTACCGACCCCCGCGGTGGGCTGGTTCAGCAGCTTCTGGATGTCCGCCGCGCTGTGCACGTTCGTGTCGGGGAAGTCGGCGCCCACGAACCGCTTCGTGGACGCGTCCACCCAGCTGAAGAACCGGTGGTTCTTGATCGCGTCGCTGATCGCCGAGAGGTTCGTCACCTTCGCCTGCTTGGCGTAGCCGATGAGCTGGTCGTCGGTGAGACCGGTCGTGCCCTCGGCGGGCTGATTGGCGAACAGCAGCGAGTGGAACGCGTAGAACCGGTCCGGCGAGTAGTTCGCGACGGCGGCGGCCGCGTTCGCGGCCCGCGTGGAGTACTGGCTGCCGGCGAAGTTGTTGTCGAGGATCGCGACCGGATAGATCTGGAGCGTCGCGTTGCCCTGCTGCAGCAGGGTCTGGATGTACGCGGCGTTCGTCTTCTCGAACTGCCCGCAGATCGGGCAGCCGAAGTCCTCGTACGTGCGGATGGCGACCTTGCCGGACGGCGCCGGACGCTGCGTCGGCTTCGCGCCGGCAGCCAGGGCGTCGGTCCGCTCGGCCGTCAGGCCCTTGGTGATGACGATGCCGTCGTCGGCCATGTTCTTCGGGCCCGGTCCGGGCGGCCGGATGGAGTTGACGAGCACCACCGCGACGATGGCGACGATGGCGAGCACGACGACGCCGATGCCCACCTGCAGCCCGATCCGGTTGCGGCGCTCACGCCGCTGCTGACGCAGGCGCTGCTCGCGGGCCTTCTCGCGTGCGGCATCACGCCGCTCGTTCTTCGACGGCCTCGGCCCGCCCGCGGTCGACACAGGTTCCTCCACAGGTCCACCGACCTGGCGGACATCGGGTGGCATGGTAGCCGCCGACCCGATGAGGGCCCGTGCAGGCGCCCCGCGGTCGCCCGTTCTGCTGCCTGCGGAGCCCCTGATGGGCCCTCACATCCGCGCCTCCGGGCATGCGATACTGACGCGACCGGCCGAAGGCGACCGGCATGACCGATGGTCATCCTCACTACGGATCGTCCGGCTCGTACCTGCCGGTGAAGGAGTCTCAACCATGGCAACCGTGACCTTCGATCGCGCGACGCGTCTGTACCCCGGTGGTACCCGTGCAGCGGTCGACGCCCTCAGCCTCGACATCGCCGACGGCGAGTTCCTCGTCCTCGTCGGCCCGTCCGGCTGCGGCAAGTCCACGTCCCTCCGGATGCTCGCGGGCCTCGAGGAGGTCAACGACGGGCACATCTTCATCGGCGAGAGGGACGTCACCGACATCCCGCCGAAGGACCGCGACATCGCGATGGTCTTCCAGAACTACGCGCTGTACCCGCACATGACCGTCGCCGAGAACATGGGCTTCGCCCTCAAGATCGCGGGCGTCAACAAGGACGAGCGCGCGCAGCGCGTGCAGGAGGCCGCGAAGCTGCTCGACCTCGAGCCGTACCTCGCCCGCAAGCCGAAGGCCCTCTCCGGCGGCCAGCGGCAGCGCGTCGCGATGGGCCGCGCGATCGTCCGTCAGCCGCAGGTGTTCCTCATGGACGAGCCGCTGTCGAACCTCGACGCGAAGCTCCGCGTGCAGACCCGTACGCAGATCGCGTCGCTGCAGCGCCGGCTCGGTGTCACCACCGTGTACGTGACGCACGACCAGACCGAGGCCCTCACCATGGGTGACCGGATCTGCGTGCTGAAGGACGGCATCCTGCAGCAGGTCGGCACCCCTCGCGACCTGTACGAGCACCCCAACAACGTGTTCGTCGCCGGCTTCATCGGCAGCCCGGCGATGAACCTGTTCGCGACGGACCTCGTCGAGGGCGGCGTGAAGTTCGGCGAGTACACGATCCCGCTGACGCGTGACGTCATCCAGGCCTCGAGCGGCAAGCAGGTCACCATCGGTGTCCGTCCGGAGGACCTCGAGGTCTCCACGACCCAGGGCGACGGCCTGCCGGTGACGGTCGACCTCGTCGAGGAGCTCGGCGCGGACGGCTACCTCTACGGCCACGCGGAGGTCAACGGCCGGCGCACCGACATCGTCGCTCGCGTCGACGGGCGCACCCACCCGAACGTCAACGACCTCGTCTACCTGCACCCCGAGCAGAACCACACCCACGTCTTCGACGTGGAGTCAGGCGCCCGGCTCTCCGCGGCGGTGTCCGTCTGAGCTATTCCATGAGCGGCTCGCTCTCCATCACCGCCGCGACCGTCGATCCCGGTCTGCTCGACCTTCCTTGGGACCTCCCTCTCGAGGACTGGCCGACGGACCGGATCGCGGCGCTGCCGAAAGGCATCTCGCGGCACATCGTGCGCTTCGCGAACCTCTCGGGGTACGTGATCGCGGTGAAGGAGACCTCCAACGAGCTCGCGACCCGGGAGTACGACATGCTCCGGACGCTGCAGCGTCTGGAGGTGCCGTGCGTCGAGCCCGTCGCTGTGATCTCCGGTCGAACGGATGAGAACGGCGGCGGGCTCGAGCCCTGCCTCGTCACCCGGCACCTGCGCTTCTCCCTGCCGTACCGGGCGCTCTTCTCGCAGACGCTTCGGCCCGACACGGCCACGCGTCTCGCGGACGCCCTCGCGCTGCTGCTCGTGCAGCTGCACATCACGGGCTTCTTCTGGGGCGACGTCTCGCTCTCGAACACACTGTTCCGCCGCGACGCGGGCGCCTTCGCCGCCTACCTCGTCGATGCGGAGACCGGCAAGATCTACCCCGGCGGCCTCTCGAAGGGCCAGCGCGAGAACGACGTCGAGATCGCCCGCGTGAACATCGCCGGCGAGCTGATGGACCTCGCCGCCGGCGGCCACGTGGACGAGGACCTCGATCCGCTCGTCACCAGCGAGCGGATCGTCTCCCAGTACCGGATGCTCTGGAACGAGCTGATGGGCCGCGAGCAGTTCTCCTCCGCGGAGCGCTGGCGGATCAACGAGCGCGTCGACCGGCTGAACGCGCTCGGCTTCGACATCGAGGAGCTGTCCATCCGCACCGCGGAGGGCGGCACCGAGGTCGTCATCCAGCCCAAGGTCGTCGACTCCGGACACCACACCCGCCGGCTGCTGCGCCTCACGGGCCTCGACGCCGAGGAGAACCAGGCGCGGCGCCTGCTGAACGACCTCGACCAGTGGCGGCACACCTTCAACAAGGGCCACCTCCCCGAGGAGCAGGCCGCGCACGAATGGGTCGCGACCGTCTTCGAGCCGGTGATCCGGGCGATCCCCCGCGACCTGCGTGGCAAGCTCGAGCCGGCGGAGATCTTCCACCAGGTGCTCGAGCACCGCTGGTTCATGTCGCAGCGCGAGTCGCGCGACGTGCCCCTCGCCGAGGCGCTGTCGTCCTACATCGAGGACATCCTGCGCCACCGCCGCGACGAGGCGACCATGATCGAGCCTGTGACGGGGTCGGTGACGGTCCCCATCCGCATCTCCGCAGGCCCCGAGGACTGGCGCGCCACCGTCTGACCCCGAGCACCGTCCCCATCGGCTCGGCCTCCACGCGGCTTCGCCGTGCGTCGGTACCGGCCGCCGCGGGCCCAGCAGGGTGTGCGCGCTTCGGCAGGCTCCTGGTGCGCCAGGGGCCTGCCGAAGTGCTCGTGCCCTGCTGAAGCGCTCGGCGGGGAACTACTTGGCGCCGGAGCGCTCCGTCGCGATGCGATAGAGGGCGATGCTCGCCGCCACGCTCGCGTTCAGCGACTCCGTCCTCCCACCGATCGGGATCGACACGATCACGTCGCACAGCTCCCGCACGATGCGCGAGAGGCCCTCCCCCTCGCTGCCGGCGACCACGAGCAGCGGCCTGTCGGAGAGGTCGAACGCCGGCAGCGACACGTCGCCGTCGCCCGCCAGCCCCGCGACGAAGACGCCGCGCTGCTTGTAGGCCGTGATCGTCTGCGCGAGGTTCGACGCCATCGCGACCGGGAGGCGCGCCACCGCACCGGCCGACGAGCGCCAGGCGGCGGCCGTCACGCCGGCGGACCGGCGCTGCGGCAGCACGACGCCGTGCGCTCCGAACGCCGCGGCGGAGCGGATGATCGCGCCGAGGTTCCGCGGATCCGTGACCCCGTCGAGGGCGACGAGGAGCGCGGGCACGTCGCCGGCACGCTCGAGCAGGTCGAGCGGATGCACGTACTCGTACGGCTTCACGGCGAGGGCGACGCCCTGGTGGAGCAGGTCACCGCCGGTGAGCCGGTCGAGCTCGGGCCGCATGACCTCGAGCACCGGCAGGTCGCGGTGGTTCGCGATCGACAGGGTCTCGCGCAGCCGGTCGTCCATCTCGACGCGGGAGGCGAGGTAGAGGGTCGTCGCGGGGACGCGGGTGCGCAGCGCCTCCAGCACGGCGTTGCGACCGGTCACGAGCTCGTCGCCGGCGGGCTTTCGCCGGACCGTCGGTGCGGGCCGCTTGGTCTCGCCGCGCTTCGCCGCAAGCCGCTCCGCCGACTGCTTGCGCTTGTGGGCCGCGTGGTACTCGCGGTCCTCCGCCCTCGGGGTCGGCCCGCGACCCTCGAGCGCCTTGCGCCCGTGGCCGCCGGTCCCGACGGTCGGACCCTTCTTGCCCCCGCGCTTGCCTGCGGGTCGGCGTGCCTCAGCGGCCATCGATGCTCCATCTCGTGCCGTCGGCGCCGTCCTCGAGCGTCACGCCCGCTGCGGCGAGATCGTCGCGCACCCGGTCGGCCGCGGCCCAGTCCCGCCGCCGCCTGGCGTCCGTCCGCTCCTCGATGAGGCGGCCGACGAGCGCGGCGAGGGCGTCGTGCGTGCGATCCCCGCCGGCGTCGTCCGCCCACGTCGTGGGGTCCACGCCCAGCACACCGGCCATCGCGTGCACGGAGGCGACCGCGTGGGCGGCCGTGCCGAGGTCGCCGGCGTCGATCGCCTGGTTGCCGCGCCGGATGGTGTCGTGCAGCACCGCGAGCGCCTCGGGCACGCCGAGGTCGTCGTCCATCGCGGCCGCGAACGCGTCGGGCACCACGGCAGCGGCGCCGCCGACGCCTGCGGCGGTCGCGCGCTCGACGAGCCGCTCCATCCGGGCGATCGCCTCCTCGGCCTCGACGAGGGATCCGTCCTGGAAGTCGCGGTCGGACCGGTAGTGCGCGGCCGCGAGGGCGTAGCGCACGACGACGGGCCGCGCGGCGCCGAGCAGATCGCTCGCGAAGACGGAGTTGCCGAGCGACTTCGACATCTTCTGGCCGTTCACGGTGACCAGCCCGTTGTGCACCCAGAGTCGGGCGAACGGCGCGCCGGACGCCGTCGACTGGGCCAGCTCGTTCTCGTGGTGCGGGAAGCGGAGGTCCAGTCCCCCGCCGTGGATGTCGAACTCCTGCCCGAGGTAGCGCTCCGCCATCGCCGAGCACTCGATGTGCCAGCCGGGCCGGCCGGCGCCCCACGGTGCCGGCCAGGAGGCGGATTCGGGCTCCTCGGGCTTGCGGCCCTTCCAGAGGGCGAAGTCGCGGGGGCTGCGCCGGTCGCGTGGGTCCGCGTCCTCGCCGCTGAGGAGGGCGTCGCCGCTCTGCCGGGTGAGCGAGCCGTACGACGGCCACGAGGCGACGTCGAAGTACACAGATCCGTCGTCGGCCGGATAGGCGTGCCCGCCATCGATGAGGCGCTGGATGAGGTCGATCATCGCGCCGATGCTGCCGGTGGCACGCGGCTCGTTCGTCGGGGGCAGCACGCCGATCGCGGCGTACGCGGCCGAGAACTCGAGCTCCACCCGGTAGGCGTGCGCCCACCACGGGTCGGGCCCCTGGTCGGCGGCGCGGAGGATCTTGTCGTCGATGTCCGTGACGTTGCGGATGAGCGTCACCGCGTAGCCGCGGTGCTCCAACCATCGGCGCAGCAGGTCGTAGCTGAGGGCGGACCGGAGGTGCCCGATGTGCGGGGACGACTGCACGGTGGGGCCGCAGACGTACATGCCGACCCGGCCGGGATCCACCGGGTCGAGCTCCTGCAGGGACTGCGACCGGGTGTCGTAGAGGCGCAGGGTCACCACCCCATGCTACCGAGCGGGCGCAGGCGTCCCTCGGCCGGGCGTCGCCTCGACGAGCGCAGTCGCCACGGCGGCGATGCCCTCGCCCCGCCCGGGGAACCCGAGCCCGTCGGTCGTGGTGCCGGAGACCGAGACAGGCGCCCCGAGGACGCCGCTGAGGACCGCCTCCATCTCGCCACGACGGGGCGCGATCCGCGGGCGACGGCCGACGACCTGCACCGCGACGTTCACCGGGCGCCAGCCCGCCTCGGCGAGCAGCGCGCCGGTGCGGCGCACGAACTCGATGCCCGGCCGGTCCTGCTCCTCGGGCCGGTCCACGCCGAACCGGCTGCCGAGATCGCCGAGGCCGGCCGCCGACAGCAGCGCGTCCGAGATCGCATGGCAGACGGCGTCGGCGTCGCTGTGCCCGGCGAGGCCCGCCTCCCCGGGCCAGGCGAGTCCGCCGAGGTGCAGGGGGCGGCCGGCGTCGACGGCGTGCACGTCCACCCCGATGCCGGTGCGCAGGACCGGAACGGGCGCGAGCAGCTGCTCGGCCCGGCGCAGGTCCCACGGCGTGGTGATCTTGAACGCCGACGGCTCGCCCTCGATCGTCTGGACGGCGCCACCCGACGCGGCGAAGAGCGAGGCGTCGTCCGTGTGCTCGCGGTCGGCCGCGGCGTACGCCGCCCGCAGCTGCTCCGCGGGGAAGCCCTGGGGCGTCTGCACCGCGGCGAGCATCGAGCGGTCGAGGGTCTCGACGACCGCCCCGCCGTGGGCGACGCGCTTCACCGTGTCGGCGGGCCGCAGCGCCGGCACGACGCCCGCACCGGCGGACGCCACGGCGGCACGGACGGCGTCGAAGAGCGATGAGGGCGTCAGCGGGCGGGCGGCGTCGTGCACGAGCACGATGTCGTCGTCGACGGCCGCGAGCGCCGCGGCCACCGACGCCTGCCGGGTCGCACCGCCGGGCACGACCCGGATGGGGACGGATGAGCGGCGCGCCGCG
This sequence comes from Amnibacterium sp., assembly GCF_036559085.1. GTDB lineage: Bacteria > Actinomycetota > Actinomycetes > Actinomycetales > Microbacteriaceae > Amnibacterium. The sequence goes on along the minus strand of NZ_DATBTU010000058.1, from coordinate 5,783 downwards.
ACGAGTGCGTCGAGCAGCGGCAGGTGCGCAGCAGGACCGGCGACCACGACGGCGTCGACCTCCGCGCCGAGGACGGCGTCGAGCGACCAGTCGAGGATAGGGCGTCCCGCGAGGGGCACCAGCGCCTTCGGGGTCCCGAGGCCGAGCCGCACGCCGTCGCCGGCTGCGACGACGACGACCGTGGTCAGGAGGCGAGCACCTCGTCGAGCACGGTGGACGCCTGCTCCTCGTCCGTCTTCTCCGCGAGCGCGAGCTCGGAGATCAGGATCTGGCGGGCCTTCGCGAGCATCCGCTTCTCACCGGCGGACAGTCCGCGGTCCTGGTCTCGGCGCCAGAGGTCGCGCACGACCTCCGAGACCTTGATGACGTCGCCGGAAGCGAGCTTCTCGAGGTTCGCCTTGTAGCGGCGCGACCAGTTGGTCGGCTCCTCGACGAACGGGGTGCGCAGCACCTCGAAGACCCGGTCGAGGCCCTCGCGGCCGATCACGTCGCGCACGCCGACGAGGTCGACGTTGTCGGCGGGCACCTCGATGGTCAGGTCACCCTGCGCCACGTTCAGCTTGAGGTAGATCTTCTCCTCGCCCCGGACCGTACGCTTCTTGACCTCGACGATCTTCGCCGCTCCGTGATGCGGGTATACGACGGTTTCGCCGACCTCGAACTGCATGGGTGTCCCTCCGAAAGCGGCCTCCAGCCTAGCACAGAGGCCTTTCAGGGACGGTCCGAGGGGGTCGGCCCCGGGGTCCGCACGGGCCTCGTCCGCTAGGCTTCACCCCGATCCGACAGCCCGTTCCCCCGTTCTTCCACGCGGGTGACGGGGACACGACGAAGGGTGCTCCGGTGAAGATGCGCGTTGCGGCATCCGTCGCTCTCGCGGGACTGATCGTCCTCGGCGCGAGCGGTTGCGAGTTCATCAGCCCGCAGGACACGACGCAGATCAACCAGGTCGCCGACGGCATGGACGCGAGCCTCGGTCCCGTCGACGTGCGCAACGCGCTGCTGTTCACGGCGGACGGCACCGACGCGGCCCTCGTCGCGAGGCTGATCAACAGCTCCACGTCGGCGCAGACCGTCTCGATGCAGTACACGAGCAGCGCTGGCTCGACCACCCAGCAGGTGTCCGTGCCGGCGAACAGCGCCATCACCATCCGCCCGGGCGTTGTCCGCCCGGGCGCGCAGGCGAGCATCACCCTCACCGGCGTGAACGCGAAGGCGGGCTCGCTGTTCCCGGTCTACTTCACGGTCGGTGGCAGGAACGCGACACTGAAGGTGCCGGTGCTCGACGCCAGCCTCCCCGGCTACCAGACGCTGACGCCCACGCCGACTCCTCCGGCGCCGCTGCCGACGCCGACCGACACCAGCGGGGTCACCCCGGCGCCGACCGGCTCGGCGACGCCCGGGGCCTGACTCAGGCCTCCCCCTGACTCAAGCCTCTGAGGGCAGGTCCTCGAACCGGTAGCCCAGGCCGCGGACGGTCAGCAGCAGCCGTGGCTCGCCGGGATCGTCCTCGATCTTCGCCCGGATGCGCTTGATGTGCACGTCGAGCGTCTTGGTGTCCCCGAAGTAGTCGGATCCCCACACGCGGTCGATCAGCTGGCCGCGGGTGAGCACCCGGCCGGCGTTGCGCAGCAGCAGCTCGAGCAGCTCGAACTCCTTCAACGGCATGGCCGTCTCGGCCCCGCGGACGAAGACCGCGTGCCGGTCGGCGTCGAGCCGCACGGACCCGGACTCGAGCACGTCCGGCCCGACGGCATCCGACGCCTCGACCCGCCGGCGCAGCACGGCCCGGATGCGGGCGAGCAGCTCGCGGCTCGAGTAGGGCTTCGTGACGTAGTCGTCGGCGCCGAGCTCGAGCCCGACGACGATGTCCACCTCCGAGTCCTTCGCGGTCAGCATGATGATCGGCACGTCCGAGACCGCGCGGATGCGCCGCGCCACCTCCGTCCCCGGGAGCACGGGCAGCATGAGGTCGAGCAGCACCAGGTCGGCACCGGTGCGGTTGAAGCGCGCGAGCGCCTCCCCGCCGTCGGCCGCCGCCGTCACCTCGTAGCCCTCGCGCTGCAGCAGGTAGACGAGGGGCTCCGCGATGGCGGGCTCGTCCTCGACCAGCAGGATCGTGGTCACACGCGTTCCTTCTCGCGACGCCTGGGTCGTCCGATCTCCGGTGCCGGCGTCTCTGGCAGTCGGATGGTGAACGTCGAGCCCCGGCCGAGGCGCGACCAGACGCGCACCTCACCGCCGTGGTTCTCCGCGATGTGCTTGACGATGCTGAGGCCGAGCCCGGTCCCCGTGCCGCCGGTCTGGCGGGAGCGGGCCGGGTCGCCCCGGTAGAACCGTTCGAAGACCCGGTCGACCTCGTCCTCCGGGATGCCGCTCCCCTGATCCGTGACGGACACCTCGACGATCCCGTCGCGGGACCGCACGCCGATGCCGACGTGACCGTTCGGGCTCGAGTACTGGAGGGCGTTCGCGATGAGGTTGTGCACGGCGGTGGTCAGCAGCGTCTCGTCGCCGAGCACGTGCACGCCGGAGCGCTTGCCGACGACGACCTCGATGGACTTCGCCTCGGCGAGCACCCGGTTCCGGTCGACCGCCGCGTTCAGCACGTCGTCCAGGGACACCGGGCGCGGCTCGTGCAGCGGGTCGCGCGACTGGATGCGCGAGAAGTCGATGATCTCCCGCGTGATGTGGGCGAGGCGGCTCGCCTCCGACGTGAGGCGCGCGGCGAACCGCCGCACCTGCTCGGGATCGTCGGCCGCGGAGTCGAGCGCCTCGGCGAGCAGGCCGACGGCGCCGATCGGGGTCTTCAGCTCGTGGCTCACGTTGGCGACGAAGTCGCGGCGGACCGCTTCGAGCCGCACCACGTCGGACCGGTCCTCGACGAGCAGCAGCACATGGCTCACCCCGACCGGCGCGGCCCTGGCCGCGACGTGGAGGGTGGGCGGCCCGACGGTGCCGCGGCGGAGCAGCAGGTCCCGGGTCCTCGCGGCGTGGGCGCCGCGCGCCTCGTCCACGAGGGTGGCGAGCTCGTCGTGGTGCAGGAGGCGGCCGCTGACGAGGCCGAGCGAGGCGGCGGCGGGCGTCGACAGCAGCACGGAGTTGGAACCGTCGAGCACGATGGCGGGCCCCTCGAGCGCCCCCAGCACCGCGGCGATGCCGTCGGGGAGGCGCTGGTCGACGAGGTCGACCGCCGCGGCCCCGCGATCCCTCGCCGCGCGCAGGAGCAGCGCGAAGACGGCACCCACAACGAGGCCGAACACGAGGGTGAGCACCACCAGCTGCGCCGTGCCCATGCGGCCTACACTAGGTGCCCGTCGAGGCATGCAGTCGGCGCTGCACCAACGGGGGCCCGCGAGTTCGACCCGTGTTCGACATCCGGGCACCGGATGTTCACTTTGGGCCTGGACGGTGGTCCCCGGCCCGGCCACAGAGGGGATGAACGTGCGCGAGGTCTTCCAGCAGGAGCTCCACGAGGTGCAGGAGCGGCTCGTCCGCATCGCGGACCTCGTCGCCGACGCGATCGACAAGGCGACGACCGCGTTCAACGGTCAGGACGTGACCCTCGCCGAGAGCGTGATCGCGGACGATCACCTCATCGACGACCTCGCCCGCAGCCTCGACGAGCTCGCAATCGACATCCTCGCCCGCCAGCAGCCCGTCGCGCGCGACCTCCGGGTCGTCGTGAGCGCGCTGCGCGTCAGCGCGTCCCTCGAGCGGATGGGCGACCTGGCCGAGCACATCGCGCAGCTCTCCCGGTACCGCTTCCCCGAGAAGGTGGTGCCGAAGACGCTGCGGCCCACGTTCAAGGAGCTCGGCCGGCTCGACGTGTCGATCGCCCGGAAGCTGACCCGGCTGCTCGAGACCGAGGACTCCGACCTCGCGGAGGAGATCCGGAACGACGACGACCTCGTCGACGAGCTGCACCTCAGCGTCTTCGACAAGGTGCTCGGCGAGACGTGGAAGGGCGCCGCGAGCGACACCGTCGACGCCACCCTCGCGAGCCGGTACCACGAGCGCTTCGCCGACCACGCGGTGTCGATCGCGAAGAAGGTGCAGTACCTGCAGACCGGCGCCTGGGTCGTCCCCACGCAGTAGGTCCTTGCAGGAGCCCCTCCCGCGGGAGTTGCCACTGGTGGCGACTTGCTGCGGCGAGAAGTCGCCACCAGTGGCAACCCCTCGGATGGGCCGGGTCGGGCTACTTCGTGCCCTGCGCGGCCACGGCGGCCGCACCTGCGGCAGCGGCCTCCGGATCGAGGTACTCGCCGCCCGGGACGATCGGGCGCAGGTGCTCGTCGAGCCGGTAGTGCAGCGGGATGCCGGTCGGGATGTTCAGCTCGGCGATGTCGTCGTCCGAGATGCCGTCCAGGTGCTTCACCAGCGCGCGCAGCGAGTTGCCGTGCGCCACGACGAGCACGCGCTTGCCCGCGCGGAGCTCGGGCGCGATCGCGACGTCCCAGTACGGGATCATCCGGTGCACGACGTCCTGCAGGCACTCCGTGTCGGGCACGTCGGGACCGAGGGCCGCGTAGCGCGGATCCGACGCCTGCGAGAACTCCGCGTCCGCCGGCAGCGGGGGCGGCGGCACGTCGTAGGAGCGGCGCCACAGCTTGAACTGCTCCGGGCCGTACTCGGCGAGCGTGGCCGCCTTGTCCTTGCCCTGCAGCGCGCCATAGTGCCGCTCGTTCAGCCGCCAGTGGCGCACGACCGGCAGCCAGGCCAGGTCGGCGGCGAGCAGCGCCTCGTCGGCGGTCTGGATCGCGCGCGTGAGCACCGAGGTGTACAGGATGTCGGGCAGCAGCCCCGTCTCGCGGATCAGGCGGCCCGCTCGCCGGCCCTCCTCGACCCCCCGCTCGGTGAGCCGCACGTCGACCCAACCGGTGAAGAGGTTCTTCTCGTTCCAGTCGCTGTATCCGTGACGGAGGAGCAGCAGCGAGTGTTCGGCCGGCATGGAGCCAGTGTACGGACGCGGTCCTCGGTGTCCCCTGCTCGGCTACCGTCGGCGCATGGTCGAGGGGCGGGTGACGCGGGGCACGACGGGCACGAACCGCCTGCGCCGCGTTGACCGCTACCTCGCCGCGTCCCCCGCGCTTCGTCGCGCGGCGGCACCGCTCGTGGTCGACCTCGGCTTCGGCGCTCGCCCGTGGACGGCGCTCGAGCTCGCCGACCGCCTCGCCCGGGTGCGGCCGGATGTGCGGGTGCTCGGCCTCGAGATCGATCCGGCGCGGGTCGCGGCGGCGCTGCCGTCCGCCACGGAGCGGGTCTCGTTCGGCCTGGGCGGGTTCGAGGTGCCGACGCCGACGGGAGCGCGGCCGGCGATCATCCGGGCGATGAACGTCCTGCGGCAGTACGAGGAGCACGAGGTCGTCGGCGCCTGGGACCGGATGCGCGCGCGCCTCGCACCCGGCGGCCTCCTGCTCGACGGCACCTGCGACGAGATCGGCCGGATCGGGTCCTGGGTCGACGTCGAGCCCGAAGGGCCGCGCCGCTTCACGATCGCCGTCCGCTTGACCGGGCTCGAGGCGCCGTCGATCGTGGCTGAGCGGCTGCCGAAGGCGCTCATCCACCGCAACGTGCCCGGCGAGCGGGTGCACGACCTGCTCCGCGCCCTCGACGACGCCTGGTCGCGCGCCAGCCCGCTGTCGGTCTACGGCCCGGTGCAGCGCTTCGTCGCCACCGCCGAGGCGCTGCGCGATTCGGGCTGGCCGGTCGAGGGCGGACCGCGCCGATGGCGGCTCGGTGAGCTGACGGTGCCCTGGGAGGCGGTCGCGCCGGCCTGAGGTCAG
>NZ_DATBTU010000057.1:0-50605 GCF_036559085.1 Amnibacterium sp. | reverse complement strand
GCGTGGTCGTACTGGGCCTTGGTGCGGTCCTCGCCGACTTCGTGCCATTCGGTGTCGTCGTCGCAGTCCTCCGCGGGCTGCTGCTTCCACTGCACACCCCGCCGGTTGGCGTCGAAGATGGCCCGTAGCAGCGCGGTCTCTTCGGTCGCGGTCAGCAGCACTGAGCGGGTGATCCCGTCAGGGCCTTCGATCCCGACCTTCACTCCCCGGTTCCGGTGGGCGGCGTCCTCGGCCGGCTTGGCGCCATCGGGGTCGAGGCGGGCCTGCCACACCTCGGCCTGCACCCGGAGCAGATCCGGTGACGTCGACGCCGCGTTCTCGACGAGGGCCTGCTCGGCGATCTCGAGCTCTTCCGCATCCGCCCGTCGGGCGATCGACCCGAGCGCGTCGACGATGACGTGGGCGGCGTCGACGGTGATCGTGCCCGCTTGAAGTGCGGCGCCCACGTGTGCCCACCTGCCGGGCAGCTCTTCGCCTTGCATGGACAGTCGCGACCGGACCCGGAGGCCAAGTGCGGTGCGCTTCCTGGCTTCCCGTCCGCTGATCAAGAGTTCGCGCGCGAGGAGGTCCGTGGCGTCTCGTTCGCCGGAGCGTCGGGCGAGTCCGTGCTCGCCGAGCTGCTCCCTGGACCGCCACGCGATCTCGCCTGCGATCGCGACCCGACGGGCGTCGACGAGCCGGCCCAAGGCTTCCCAGGCCTCGGCGTCCTCGAGCAGCTGCCGGTCACCCATCCCCGCCGGTCTGCACGGGAACTCGCCGACGACGGTGGTCGCCTGCCCGAGAGGTCCGTGGTTCTGCATGCGCACATCGTGACACCGGCCACCGACACTCCCCAGCACTCGAGACACGCGACCGACCAGGGATTCGTTCTCCCCGACAACCCCGGTGAAAGGCCCCTGTGGAGGAGAGGATCCCGCGGAGTCACGCCGCGCCGGACGGCTCCTGCTCGAGATCGGGTTCGGCGATCCGCCGGCGGCGCGGCGCCAGCGAGCCGAGTGCCACGCCCGCGAACACGAGCAGCCCGCCCGCGATCTCGGGCATCGTGAGGCGGGCGCCCATCGCCACCGAGATGATCGCGGTGAAGACGGTGATGAGGTTCAGTGACAGCCCAGCGCGCCCCGCGGGCACGTGCTTCGCGGCGAGGTTCCAGAGCGCGTAGGCCCCCACGGACGGCAGCAGCGCGATGAACAGCAGCGCCTCGACGGTCGGCGCCTGCGTGGGCCAGTGCGCGCCGGTGAGCAGTGCGACGGGTGCGAGCAGCACGGCGGTCATGGCCGCCTGCACGCCGGTCGCGGCGATCGGCGGCGCTGCGAGCGACCGTCCCGCGATCGTGTAGAGGCTCCACACCACGATCGCGCCGACCATCAGCAGGTCGCCCTCGTTCGGCGTGGTCGAGAGGATGCTCGCGATCCGGCCGTCCGTGATGACGAGCAGCACGCCGACCAGCCCGAGCACGAGCCCCGCGGCCGCGGCCACCCCGATCCGCTCGCGGAGCAGCACGGCGGCGAGCACCACCATGACGGCCGGATTCGCGGCGTTGATGAGGGAGGCGGAGAGCGGCGTCGTGAACTCGAGCGCGCTGTAGAGGAAGAGCGTGTAGCCCGCGACGCCGAGCACCGCCAGCAGCAGCAGGCGCGGCCACTCGACGAGCACGGGCCGCCACCTCGGCCGCTCGATGAGCTGCGCGAGCAGCAGCAGGGGGAGCGCGGCGAGCAGCCACCGGAACCAGGTGAGCGCGACCGGATCCATCGCGTGCACCGCGGCTCCGCCGACGACGTAGTTGCCGGCCCAGAGCAGGGCTGCCGCCACGAGCGCGAGCGTCGCCTTCATCCGTCGTTCGCTCCCGAACCGGTACCGCCCGTCGGAGTCGCCGAGGGGGACGACCAGGCTACGGGACGGCTCAGGCCGTGGTCGCGGCCATGACGCGACCGAATCGCTGCCGCGCAGGCGCTCCGCGCCGTACCCCGCTCCGTCCACCGTTCGGGGGACAAGTGGAACGATCGGTCTGCCCGTGCGACCATGGGTCAATGCCGGTTTGGGGAACCGTGCTGCTCGCCGTTCTCGGAGGGTGGCTCCTGCTCAGCGTCGTCGTCGCGCTCGCCGTCGGACGAGCCATCAGGATCGCGGACGAGCGATCGCCTCGGATGTCGCGCGCCCGTCTCAGGAGAGCCACTCGGCACCCCGCTCGCGACCGGGTCGACGTGGGCCTCAGGGAGGCCGGGCAACGGCGTGACCGGCCGAGGTAGCACGCGGCCGCGCCGCCCCGAAACGGCAGATCCCCGGCTCCGCTTCCGCAGGAGACCGGGGATCGTGTGTGTCCGAGGGGGGACTTGAACCCCCACGCCCGATAAAGGGCACTAGCACCTCAAGCTAGCGCGTCTGCCATTCCGCCACCCGGACAGGGTGCGCCTTCCGGCGCCGGAGGAAGACATTAGCACGGGGTCGGAGGCCGGTTCCGACGCCCACGCGGGGGCCCGGCGCGCCATGCCAGGCTGGATGCATGGCCTACGAACCCGCCCCGAACCGCTACGACGACTTCCCCTACCGCCGCACCGGACGCAGCGGCCTGCTGCTGCCCGAGGTGTCGCTCGGCCTGTGGCACAACTTCGGTGACGGCACCCCGATCGAGACGCAACGGGCGATCCTCCGCCGCGCGTTCGACGCCGGGGTCACCCACTTCGACCTCGCGAACAACTACGGGCCACCCTACGGATCCGCCGAGTCGAACTTCGGGCGGATCTTCGCGCAGGACTTCAAGCCGTTCCGCGACGAGCTCGTGCTCTCGACGAAGGCCGGCTACGACATGTGGGCGGGCCCCTACGGCGACTTCGGGTCGCGCAAGTACCTGCTCGCGAGCCTCGACCAGTCGCTGAAGCGGATGGGCCTCGACCACGTCGACATCTTCTACTCGCACCGCGCCGACCCGGACACGCCCCTCGAGGAGACGATGGGGGCGCTCGCGACGGCGGTGCAGTCCGGCCGCGCCCTCTACGCCGGCATCTCGAGCTACTCGCCCGAGCGCACCCGGGACGCCGCGCGCATCCTGGGCGAGATGGGCGTCCCGCTGCTCATCCACCAGCCGTCGTACTCGATGCTGAACCGCTGGATCGAGAAGGGCTTGCTCGACACCGTCGACGAGCTCGGCGTCGGGGTCATCGCCTTCTCGCCGCTCGCGCAGGGCCTGCTGACGGACCGCTACTTGCAGGGCATCCCCGAGGGCTCCCGCGCCTCCCGGGTCGAGTACATGCAGTCGATGATCACGGACGAGGCGCTGGGCCACGTTCGGGCGCTCAACGAGATCGCGGCCGGCCGCGGGCAGTCGCTCGCGCAGCTCGCGCTCGCGTGGGTGCTCCGCGACCGACGGGTCACGAGCGCCCTCATCGGCGCCTCCAGCGTGCAGCAGCTCGACGACAACCTCGCCGCGGTGCGCAACACGACGTTCACGGACGACGAGATCGCGGCGATCGACGAGCACGCGATCGACGGCGGCATCAATCTCTGGAAGCGCTCCAGCGACGTGTAGGCCGTCCCGCGTGCGCGGGGGCGACCCTCGTGCCAGCATGCGCGTATGGCGGTGCAGCTGGAGGACCGGGCGTGGCGGGAGCTGAACGAGACGCGGGTCGCGCGGTCGCCCTGGCGGCTCCGCGGCGTCGACGGGGACGAGGCGGTGATCGACACCCGCCGCGCCCTCCTCGTGTGGGAGCCGCGCCGCGTGACGCCTGCGTTCGCGGTGCCGGAGGAGGACGTGCAGGCGGCGGTCGAGCTCGTCGGGGCGCCGCGACCCCTCACCCGCGGGGAATCGGCCCGCCCGGTGCTCGATCCGAGCGTCCCGTTCGACGCGCACACCGCCATGGGGGAGGCGCTGCGGATCCGCACGGCGGCCGGCCGCGAGGTCGACGCGTTCCGGATCGAGGACCCGCAGCTGGAGGGCTTCGTGGTCGTGGACTTCGACGGGCTGGACTGGTTCGAGGAGGAGACGCCGCTCGTGGCGCATCCGCGGGATCCGTACCACCGGATCGACGTGCGCACGACGGGCGCGCACGTCGTCATGTCCCTCGACGGCGTGGTGGTGGTCGACACGGCCGAGGCGCGGCTGCTCGGCGAGACGATGCTGCCGCTGCGGTGGTACGTCGAGGCGAGCGCGGTCCGGGTCCCGCTGGAGGCCAGCACCACGATGACCGCCTGCGCCTACAAGGGCCGCGCCGCCTATCGGTCCGCGCGGATCGGCGAGCGGCTCGTCCGCGACCTGTTCTGGACCTACGAGCATCCGCTGTCCGACGGTCGCGACGTGCAGGGCCTCCTCGGCGTCTACGCCGAGCGGCTCGACGTCGTCGTCGACGGCGTCCCGCAGGCCCGGCACGGACTCCTGCGCCCCTGACGGCCGGTTAGCGTGATCGGGTGACCGACGAGCTGAGCCGCACCGCCCGCTTCGCGCAGGACCTCATCCGCTTCCCGAGCGTCAACTGGGGCAACGGGCGCAGCGACGGCGAGACCGAGGCCGCCGGCTATGTCGAGGCGGAGCTGCGGCGGCTGGGGCTGACCACGCGGTCGTTCGAGCCGCAGCCCGGGCGCGTGTCGGTCGTCGCGCGCGTCGAGGGGGAGCGGCCAGGGCCGGCGCTCGTGCTGCACGGCCACACCGACGTGGTGCCGGCGGACGCCGCGAACTGGTCCGTCGACCCGTTCGCCGGCGAGATCCGCGACGGGATGCTCTGGGGCCGCGGCGCCGTCGACATGAAGGACATGGACGCGATGATCCTCGCGTCCCTCGGCGCGATCCTCGAGTCCGGGCGTCGCCCCGCGCGGGACGTCGTGGTGGCCTTCTTCGCGGATGAGGAGGCCGGTGGCGTGCACGGCGCGCACTGGCTCGTCGACCACCACCCCGAGCTGTTCGCGGGCGCCACCGAGGCGATCAGCGAGGTCGGCGGCTACTCCACCGACCTGCACGGGCGCCGGGCCTACCTGCTGCAGACGGGGGAGAAGGCGCTGCTCTGGATCAAGCTGACCGCGCGGGGACCGGCGTCGCACGGATCCCGTCTCGTCAAGGACAACGCGATCACCCGCCTGGCCGAGGCGGTCGTCGCGATCGGCCGCCGCGACTGGCCGATCCGGCTCACCGAGACGACGCAGGCGCTCGTCGACGAGCTCGGCCGGCTGCTCGATCTGGACCCGGCGACGGTCGGTGCCGACGCCGTCGTGCGCGAGGCCGGAGCGGCGAGGAGCTTCATCCTGCCGACGCTTCGCACGACGACGAACCCGACCGTGCTCGAGGCCGGGTACAAGCACAACGTCGTCCCCGACGCGGCGAGCGCCCTCATCGACATCCGCACCCTCCCCGGGCAGGAGGAGGCGGTGCTGCAGGAGGTGCAGGAGCTCGTCGGCGCCGACATCGAGATCGAGACCGTGCACACGGACATCGGTCTCGAGAACCCGTTCGACGGCCCACTCGTCGAACGGATCGTCGCGCTCCTCGGCGAGCACGACCCGGGCGCCCCGGTGCTCCCGTACCTGATGTCGGGCGGCACCGACAACAAGTCGCTCGCGCAGCTCGGCATCCGCGGCTACGGCTTCGCGCCGCTGCAGCTGCCGCCCGAGCTCGACTTCCCGGCCATGTTCCACGGCGTCGACGAGCGCGTGCCGCTCGCCGCCCTCGACTTCGGCACCCGCGTCCTCACCGACCTGCTCCTGACCTACTGACCCATCGCGCCGTTCCGGAGAAATCGCGCGACACGCCGCCTCCGGCGCCTTCGGCCCGGGGTGTCGCGCAGGAACTCCGGAACGGCGCGATGGTGGGAGGATCCTGCGCATGAGCGTGACCGAGCGGAATCCCGTGCTCAGCGAGGGCGGACCGGCGGATGGGGGCGGAGTCCGCGGCACCGAGGTGCTGCTGCCCAGGGAGGTGCCGCTCGGTGGCCCCCGCGCGATGCTCGTGAACCGCACCCTCCCGCAGCGCAGGCGCTCCCTGATCGGCGCCTGGTGCTTCGTCGACCACTACGGCCCTCATGACGTCCGGCCGGGGAAGCCCGCGATGCAGGTGCCGGGGCATCCGCACATCGGCCTGCAGACCGTCACGTGGCTGTTCGAGGGCGAGGTCGAGCACCGCGACACGACGGGCACCGTCGCGGTCGTGCGGCCCGGCGAGGTGAACCTCATGACGGCGGGCGCCGGCATCGCGCACTCCGAGTACTCGCTGCCGACCACGACGCGCGTGCACGGCGCGCAGCTCTGGGTCGCCCTGCCCGACGGCGCGCGGACGGGGGAGCGGGCGTTCGAGCACTACGTCCCCGGGGTCCTGCACGTCGACGGCGCCGAGGTGCGTGTCTTCCTCGGCACCTGGCTTGGCGCGTCGGCCACGCCGCACACGTACACCCGCCTGCTCGGCGCCGAGGTCCGGGTGGCCGCCGGCACCACCTGGCGCGCGCCGCTCGATCCGGCGGATGAGGTCGGCGTGCTCGTCGACCTCGGCTCGGTCACCGTCGACGGCGTGCGGGCCGAGCGCTCTCAGCTCGTGGCGCTCGCCGCGGGCACCGGCGAGCTCGTCCTGACGACGGGCGACGAACCCGCCCGCGTGCTCGTGCTCGGCGGGGAGCCCTTCGGTGCGCCGGTCGTGATGTGGTGGAACTTCGTCGGCCGCGACCACGACGACATCGTCGCCGCCCGCGCCGACTGGCAGCGGCAGGTCGACGAGCAGCGCGCCACCGGACACGCGGACGGCCGGTTCGGCCCCCATCCGGACGCCTGGGACGACGTGCTCGCAGCCCCCGAGCTGCCGACCGTGCGGCTGAAGCCCCGCGCCTAGAGCAGCGCTGCCCGCCCGTCGGGCAGGATGCTGCGGTGCCGGACGCGAACGACGAGCGGATCGGCTTCGGCGCAGCGCTCGGGCTCGGCGCGCTCGTGCTGGCCACGTTCGTCGCGGTGACGACGGAGGTCGTCCCGGTCGGCCTGCTGCCCCAGCTCTCGCGGGCGTTCACGGTGCCGGAGTCGGTCACCGGCCTGCTCGTGACGGTCTACGCGGCGCTCGTCGCCGTGCTCGCCCTCCCGCTCACGCGGCTCACGGTGCGCCTGCCACGGAAGCCGCTGCTCGTGGCGACGATCGTGCTCTACAGCGCCGGGAACATCGTGATCGCGCTCGCGCCCACGTTCGCGTTGCTCTGCGCTGGGCGCGCGATCGGCGGGATCGCGCACGCCCTGTTCTTCTCGCTGTCGTCCGCCTACGCGGCAGCGCTCGTGCCGCAGCGGCTGCAGGGCCGGGCGCTCGCGATCGCCGCCTCCGGGGCGTCCCTCGGCTTCGTGCTCGGTGTGCCGCTCGTCACCTCGATCGGCGCGGCCGTCGGATGGCGGGCGGCCTTCGGCGCGCTCGCGGTCGGCGGGTTGCTCGCGGCCGTCGTCACCGCGTCGGCGCTGCCGTCCAGGACCGACTCCTGGACGTCGTCGCGGGGCGCTCGCGGCCGCCGCAGCGCGCTGGTCGGCGCCGCTGCGGTGGACGCCATCGCCTTCTTCGGGCACTACGCCCTCTACACGTTCATCGCGCGGGTGCTCCTCGACGCGAAGGTGCCCGAGGCCGCGATCGGTGCGGCGCTGTTCCTGTTCGGCGCGGGCGGGGTCCTGGGGCTGTGGCTCGCGGGGCTCGTCATCGATCGCCGCCCGCGAGCCGGCTTCCTCGCCGCGCTGCTGCTCGCCGCGGCGGCGACCGCCGCGCTCCTCGTGCTCGGCGCCGCGCCCGCCGGCACGCTGACCGCGGCCACCGTCTGGGTGGTCGGGTTCGGGGCGATCCCGGTCTTCTGCACGGCTGCATGCCTCCGGGCGCATGCGTTGTCCTCGGACCTTTCGGCTGCCGTCAACAACGCCGCGTCGAACGCAGGCATCGGGCTCGGGGCCGCGGTCGGCGGCGCTGCCTTCGCCGCGGCCGGCGTCCCGGCCGTGATCGTGCTCGCGGCGGCCGCCTTCCTCGTCGCCGCGCTGCTCGTCGTGGCCCTGCGCGACGCCTTCCCGGTGCGGCCGCCCCACCGCGCCTGAACCCCGGTCCGAGTGGGATGCTGGGCGCTGTGGGCGCATCCCGCCCGGAAGGAACGTCATGACGATCACCGCCGATGCCACCGATCTCACGACCACGGAGGGCGCCGCCCTCGTCCCGCACTGGATCGGCGGATCGCCCGCGCCGGGCACATCCGGCCGCACCGGCGACGTCTTCGATCCAGCCGTCGGCGTCGTGACGAAGCGGGTCGCGTTCGCGTCCGAGGAGGACGTCGCCGCCGCGGTCGCCGCCGCGAAGGCCGCGTTCCCCGAGTGGCGCGCCACCTCGCTCGCGAAGCGCCAGGCCATCGTGTTCCGGTTCCGGGAGCTGCTCGAGGCGCGGAAGGGGGAGCTGGCGGAGATCATCACCTCCGAGCACGGCAAGGTGCTCTCGGATGCGTTGGGCGAGATCTCCCGCGGCCAGGAGGTCGTGGAGTTCGCGACCGGCCTCGCGCACCACCTGAAGGGCGAGTACGCGGAGCAGGTGTCCACGGGGGTCGACGTCTACTCGGTCCGGCAGCCGCTCGGCGTGGTCGGGATCATCAGCCCGTTCAACTTCCCGGCGATGGTGCCGATGTGGTTCTTCCCGATCGCGATCGCGGCCGGCAACACGGTCGTGCTGAAGCCGAGCGAGAAGGACCCCTCGGCGGCGAACTGGCTCGCGGCGCTGTGGCAGGAGGCGGGCCTGCCGGACGGGGTCTTCAACGTGCTGCACGGGGACAAGGTCGCGGTCGACGGCCTGCTGGCGCATCCGGACGTCCGCTCGATCTCGTTCGTCGGCTCGACCCCGATCGCGCGCTACATCTACGAGACGGCCGCGCAGCACGGCAAGCGGGTGCAGGCGCTCGGCGGGGCGAAGAACCACATGCTCGTGCTGCCGGACGCGGACCTCGATCTCGTCGCGGACTCGGCGATCAACGCCGGCTTCGGCTCCGCGGGGGAGCGGTGCATGGCCGTCTCCGTCGTCGTCGCGGTCGAACCCGTGGCCGACGACCTCATCGCCAAGGTGAAGGAGCGGATGGCGGCGCTGAGGATCGGTGACGGCCGCCGCTCCTGCGACATGGGCCCGCTCGTGACGAAGCAGCACCGCGACAAGGTCGCCTCCTACGTCGATGTCGCGGTCGAGGACGGCGCCGAGGTGGTCGTCGACGGCCGCGGCATCGAGGTCGACGGCGACCCGAACGGCTTCTGGTTGGGCCCGACCCTGATCGACAGGGTGCCCACCTCCTCGCGCGTCTACACCGAGGAGATCTTCGGCCCGGTGCTCTCGGTGGTCCGCGTCGCCTCGTACGACGACGGCGTCGCGCTCATCAACTCGGGCGCCTTCGGCAACGGCACGGCGATCTTCACCAACGACGGGGGAGCGGCCCGCCGGTTCCAGAACGAGGTCGAGGTCGGGATGATCGGCATCAACGTGCCGATCCCCGTCCCGGTCGCGACGTTCTCGTTCGGCGGCTGGAAGCAGTCCCTGTTCGGCGACACCAAGGCGCACGGCGCCGAGGGCGTGAAGTTCTTCACGCAGCAGAAGGCGATCACCGCCCGCTGGCTCGACCCCGCCACGCACGGCGGGATCAACCTGGGCTTCCCGCAGAACTAGGCGCGCGATCCTCAGGATCGTGCGCGGTCTGCAGGACGGCGCGCCGCGTCGCGTCCTGCACACCGATCGCGATCCTGCAGACATCACGTCACGTCGCGAGCGCGGTGAGGATCGCTGACATGACGCCCGGCCAGTCGTCCATGACCTGCTGGTATGTGAAGCGGAGGGTCCGGTACCCGGCGCGGGCGGCTGCGGCGTCCCTGGCGCGGTCCACGGCGAAGCGCTCGCCGTGCCACTCCCGGCCGTCGAGCTCCACGATCAGGCGCCCTTCGAGCAGCAGGTCGACCCGCCCGACGCCGGGGATCTCCACCTGCGGCACGACGCGGACGCCGGCGAGCTCGAGCAGGTACCGCGCCGCCGACTCGATGCCCGACTCGCAGCGGCCGTCCGCCCGTCGCACCACCGCCACGAGCGGGCCGGGGAGGCGCTCGCGGAGTGCGGCGAGGTCAGCCGCCCGGATCCGGCGGTGGTGCAACGCCGAGTCGACGAGGCCGATCGCGAACTCGGGAGCGAACGTCAGCAGGACGTGCTCGAGCACGAGCAGGATCGGCGCGATCCGAGTGAGTGCGGACACCGGCGGGAGCGACTCGCCGATCCAGTGCACGCGCACCGGCGCGTTCCCGAGGGGCGCAGAGGGATCGTCCGGATGCCGCAGCCGCGAGGCCGTCGCCGGCACGGCCACCGAGAGCAGCTCGTCCTCGGGTGCCCAGATCTTGAGCGCCCGGGCGGCCGTCGCGCCCGTCGCGACACCGCCCACACGGACAGCGCGGACGACGTCCGGGTCCGCCGAAGGGAGGTGGAGGTGCCCCTTCCGGGCGACCATCAGACGCCCTGCGCGGACCTCCTCATCGATCCACCGGCGGGAGCGCCCGTGCGCCAGCAGCTCACCCGTCGTCCAGAACATCCGTTGCATGCCCAGGAGGATGCGCGACCCGGCGCCCGCCCGACCGGGGATGTGCGGACAGGGCGCCTCGAGCTCCCGTCGACCGGCCTGTGGAGGAGCGGACGCCCGATGCTTCCGGTCGGGGTTCAACCGCGATCAGCCGTCCCATGCGGGCCAGGACGCTTGAACGTTCTGCAGGCTGCCGGGCGATCTGCAGGACCCGACGTGGCGCGCCGTCCTGCACACCGTCCGCGATCCTGCGGAACGCACCGCGGACCGCCCTGCGGAGCCGACGACGCGTGAACGGTCTGCAGGATCCTGCGCGGTCTGCAGGACGAAGCGCGGCGCGTCGTCCTGCAGAGACCGTCCGCGGTCCTGCAGAACGCACGAGCTCGCGGGCTCGGGTCAGCTGCCGGGGCGCCAGGGCGGGCCGTCGTCGCGACCCTGCGGGCCGTCGCCGCGGCGCAGGTAGCGCTCGAACTCGCGGGCGATGGCCTCGCCGCTCGCCTCGGGGGAGTCGACGGTGTCGCGCGCCTTCTCGAGCTGCTCGATGTACGCGGCCATGTCCTCGTCCTCGTTTGCGAGCGCGTCGATGCCGCTCTCCCAGGCGGACGCCTCCGACTCGAGGTCGCCGCGGGGCACGTGGATGTCGAGCACGCCCTCCAGCTTCTCGAGCAGCGCGAGGGTCGCCTTCGGCGACGGGGCGTTGTGCACGTAGTGCGGCACGGACGCCCAGATCGAGATCGACGGGATCCCGACCCGCGCGGCGGCGTCGGAGAGGATCGAGAGGATGCCGACCGGCCCCTCGTAGGTGCTCTTCTCGAGGTCGAGGGCGGCGCGCACCTCGGCGTCCTCGCTCGAGGCGAAGGTGGAGATCGGCCGGGTGTGCGGCACGTCGGCGAGCATCGCGCCCAGCATGACGATGCCCTCGACGTCCGCGACGAGCGCCGCGTCGACGATCTCCGCGACGAAGCCGCGCCAGCTGCGCGACGGCTCCGTCCCGAGCAGCACGAAGAGGTTGCTGCGGTCGATCCGCTCCTCGGGCACGGTCGGCACCTCGGGGGCGACCCCGCGTGTGCGGGTGCGCCGGGCGGGGCCGTACATCGTCGCGCCGGGCCAGGTGATGCGCTTCTCGCCGTGCTCGTCGACGCCGACGACCGGCCGGTTGAACTGGTAGTCCATGTACAGCTCGGGGTCGACGTCGAGCACCGGCACGAGCGGCAGCGCGTCGCGGACCATCCGGACCGCGTTCGTCGCCGCCTCTCCGGCGTCGTTCCAGCCCTCGAACGCGACCACGAGGATCCGTCCGCGCTGGAACCGCTTCGTCATGGGCACCGCCACCGCTTCCGTCGCTCCGGCCCGCGCGGGCCGGGCTGCCAGACTACGGCTCGGCCCGTGGCGGCCCCCCGGTGTTCGCTGTCCGCGTGGCTATCGTGGTCCCTCGTGCCCATCGCTCCCGCTGCCGTGCTCTGGGACATGGACGGCACCCTGGTCGACACCGAACCCGAGTGGATGGCCGCAGAGACGGCCCTGCTCGCCCGCTTCGGCCGCCCGTGGACGCGGCAGCAGGGGCTCGCCCTGGTCGGCAGCGGGCTCGAGGACGCGGCGGTCGTGCTGCAGCAGCACGGCGCCGAGCTGTCCGTGCCGGAGATCATCGAGACGCTCACCGACCACGTCGTCGACCGGCTGCGGATGCACGTGCCGTGGCGGGCCGGCGCGCTCGAGCTGCTCGCCGAGCTGCGCGACGAGGACGTGCCGACGGCGCTCGTCACGATGTCGATCCGCCGGATGGCCGAGGCCGTCGCCGCGGCGATCCCGTTCCGGGCGTTCGACGTGATCGTCTCCGGCAGCGACGTCGCGCACCAGAAGCCCCATCCGGACCCGTACCTGCGGGCCGCCGCACAGCTCGGGGTCGACATCATCGCGACGGTGGCCATCGAGGACTCGCCGCCCGGGCTCGCCTCCGCCGTCGCGTCCGGCGCCGCCGCGATCGGCGTGCCGCACACGGTGGCCCTGCCCGACGGTCCCGCGTGGACGCTCTGGCCCACGCTCGCCGGCCGCACCCTCGCCGACCTCACCGGGGTGCTCGCCCTCCGCGACGCGGTGCAGCGATGACCGGCGTCTTCGCGCCCGGCGACCGGGTGCAGCTGACCGGCCACAAGGGCCGCCGCAACACCATCACGCTCCAGCCCGGCGCGGTCTTCACGACCCACCGCGGCTCGCTCGCGCACGACCAGCTGCTCGGGCAGCCGGACGGATCCGTCGTCACCGGCTCCGATGGCACGGTCTACCTCGCGCTGAAGCCGCTGCTCACCGACTACGTGATGTCGATGCCGCGCGGCGCCGCGATTGTCTACCCGAAGGACGCGGGGCAGATCCTCGCCGCCGGCGACATCGCCGAGGGCTGCCGCGTCGTCGAGGCCGGCGTCGGCAGCGGCGCCCTGAGCCTCTGGCTGCTGCGCGCCGTCGGCCCCTCCGGCCGGCTGCACTCGGTCGAGCGCCGCGCCGAGTTCGCGGCGATCGCCGCGGACAACGTGGCGGGCTTCTTCGGCGAACGCCCCGACCGCTGGAGCCTCACCGTCGGCGACCTCGCCGACGTGCTGGACGCCGGTGAGGCGGATGCCGCCGACCGCGTGGTGCTCGACATGCTCGCCCCCTGGGAGTGCGTGCAGGCGGTGGCCCGCGCCCTCGCGCCCGGCGGCGTCGTCGTCGCCTACGTCGCGACGGTCCCGCAGCTGAGCCGGTTCGTGGAGGCGCTCCGCGAGTCCGGCGACTTCACCGAGCCGCTCTCCACCGAGACCATGGTGCGCGGCTGGCACGTCGAGGGCCTGGCCGTGCGGCCGGACCACCGGATGGTCGCGCACACCGGCTTCCTCGTCACCTCCCGCCGCCTCGCGCCGGGCGCCGAGGCGCCCGAGCTACAGCGCCGCGCGTCGAAGGGGTCGTTCGCCGACGAGGACCTCGAGGCCTGGACGCCCGGCGCCCTCGAGGTGCGCGAGCAGAGCCCGAAGCGGCTGCGCAAGACCGCCAGGCAGGCCGCCGAGATCGCCGACGCCAGGTCGGCGCAGCCGGGGGCACCCGCCTGATCTGGCAGGATGCTGCGGTGCCGCTGACCCGCCCGCTCCGCCTCGCCGCGGCGCTCGCCGCCGCCGCACTGCTCTCGGCCGGTCTCGCCGGCTGCTCCGCGAAGGAACCCGGCGGATGCACGCCGGGCGCCACCGCGGGCTCGGGCAGCGACTCGGTGAAGGCGGCCGGCGCGTTCGGCACGACGCCGACCATCTCCTTCAGCACCCCCCTGCACGTCTCGAGCACCGAGGTGAGCACCCTCATCCCGGGCAGCGGCGCGGGGATCGTGCCGGGGCAGGAGCTGGTCGCCGATCTCACGATCCTCGACGGCACCACCGGCAAGGTCGTGACGAAGACCGACTACACCGGCAAGGCCGACGCGACCGGCAGCACGGGGCCCGCGACGATCGTGGTGGGCAAGTCGCTCCCGTCCGAGGGGCTGCGCAAGGCGCTGCTCTGCGCCCAGCCGGGGGAGCGGCTCGCCGCGGTGCTGCCGCCGAACCAGGGCTTCGTTCCCGGCAGCCTCGGCGCCGGCGTGGCCACGTCCGACTCGGTCGTGGTCGTCGTCGACGTGCGCAAGACGTACCTCGCCCGTGCGAACGGCACGAACCAGGTCATGGGTGACGGCCTCCCCGCCGTCGTGCTCGGGCCGGACGGGCGCCCCGGCATCACCATCCCGGCGGCTCCCGCCCCCAAGAAGCTGGTCGTGGCGGACCTGAAGAAGGGCTCCGGTGCGGTCCTGAAGAAGGGTGACACGGCCGTCGTCCACTACACCGGCGTGCTCTGGGACCCGAACAAGACGGTGTTCGACTCGACCTGGAAGAACGGGGCGCCGACGGCCCTGCCGCTGAAGACCGGGTCCGGCGGCGTCGTGAAGGGCTTCGTGTCCGCGCTCGCCGGCCAGCGGGTCGGCTCCCAGGTGCTCGCGGTGCTGCCGCCGTCGGAGGCGTACGGGGCGACGGGAAGCGGGTCCGTACCGGGCAACGCCACCCTCGTCTTCGTCGTCGACATCCTGGGCAAGGCCTGACCGGAGGTCTGGTGGCGGTCCCGGTCTCCAACGAGGAGCGGCTCTTCAGCCTCGTCCTCGCCCTGCTCGCGACGGAGACGGGGCTGACGAAGGCCGACGTGCTCTCGAGCGTCCAGGGCTACCGGCAGCGCTACCGGCCGGGCGGCAACAACGCGAGCCTCGAGCGGCAGTTCGAGCGCGACAAGGAGGACGTCCGCGACCTCGGCGTGCCGCTCGAGTCGATCGAGCTGCCCGCGGACCAGGGCGCGTCCCAGTACACCCGGTACCGGATCCCGAAGGGCGCCTACGACCTGCCGGCGGACGTGACGTTCACCCCGCAGGAGATCGCGCTGCTGAACCTCGCCGCACTCGCCTGGCGCGAGGGCTCGTTGTCGGGGGAGTCCCGGCGAGCCCTGATGAAGCTGCGCTCGCTCGGCATCGACTCCGACGAGCCGCTGCTCGGCTACGCGCCCCGGCTGCGCGCCAGGGACGCCGCGTTCGATCCGCTGTCCGGCGCGATCGAGCGGCACCACCTGGTCCGCTTCGGCTACCTGAAGCCGGGCGACACGCAGACCCGGCGCCGGCAGCTCGCCCCGCACGCCCTCGTGCAGTTCGGCGGCCGCTGGCACGTCCACGGCACCGACCAGCGCTCCGGCGAGGCGCGCACCTTCCTGCTCAGCCGCATCGTCGGGCCGGTCGAGGAGACGTCGATCGACTTCCCGGCGCCGGAGGGCGACCCGGCAGCGGATGCGCTGGCCTCGCTCCGCGAGGAGACCGCCCGCAACGTCGCGCAGGTCACGGTGGAGCCGGGCTCGGACGCCGCGGCCCGTCTCGGCCGCCGCGCAGAGCCGGCGGACGACGGGCTGCTCACGCTGCACTACACGGACCTGCAGGTCCTCGCCGACGAGCTCGCGTCGTTCGGGCCCGAGGTGCTCGTCCACGAGCCCGCGGCCCTCGTCGCGGCGGTCCGCGAGCGCCTCGAGGCCGTCGCCGCGGCGCACGGAGGCACCGATGGCTGACGCCCAGCCGCAGCGCGTCCAGGACCGGCTCGCCTTCCTGCTCGCCCTCGTGCCGTACCTGCTCGACAACGACGGCGTCTCCGTGGGCCAGGCCGCCGCGCACTTCCACGTGCCCGAGCAGCGCATCCGTGAGGCCGTCGAGCTGATCGCGGTGTCCGGCGTGCCCGGCGACAGCCGGCAGTACCAGCACGGCGACCTCTTCGACATCGACTGGGACCGCTTCGAGACCGACGACGAGATCGCGATCACCCACCAGGTCGCGATCGACGACTCGCCGCGCTTCTCCGCCCGCGAGGCCGCGGCCCTGATCGCCGGCCTGCAGTACCTCTCGGCGCTGCCCGAGAACGCCGACCGCGCCACCATCGCGACCCTGACCGCGAAGCTGACCCGGGCCGCGGCCACGACCCCGGCCGCCGTCGGCGTCGAGGGGGAGGCGGACGACCGCCTGGGCCTCGTGCGCACAGCGATCGCCGGCAGCGCGGTGCTGCGCTTCGACTACCTCAACGGCCGCGGGCTCCGCGAGGAGCGGGCTGTCGAGCCCCTCCGCGTCGAGTCCGTGGACGAGTCCTGGTACCTGCGCGCCTGGGACCGCTCACGCGGGGCGCTGCGCACCTTCCGGCTCGACCGGATGGCGGAGGTGCGGATCGACCCGGACGCGAGCGCCGAGCGCCCCGACGACCTCGAGCTGCCCGAGCGCATCTTCCAGCCCTCCAAGCAGGACCTCACCGTCGTCATCGAGCTGGCCGAGGCGGCGGTGCCGCTGCTCGCCGACTACCTCGGCGACCGGCCGGTGCTGGAGCCCGCGAAGCGGCGCGGATGGGTGCGCACCCGCCTCCGCATCTCCCACCTGCACGGCTTGAAGCGGCTCGTCACCCAGCGATCGGGCCTCGTCCAGGTGATCGAACCCGAGGAGGCACGGCGCACCGTCGCCGACTGGGCCGCCGCCGGAGCCGCCCGATACCGGTGACCGAACCGATGCATCCGCTGCACCGAATAGCTGGACGAGCGGTTTAGACTCGGCGCCGAGCGGGCCCGATGAAGGGCCGGACAGGAGCACATCATGCTGAGTGGATTCACCGGATGGCACTTCGTCATCATCGCCGTGGTGGTGCTGATCCTCTTCGGTGGTGCGACGCGCCTGCCCATGTTCGCCAAGGGCCTCGGACAGTCGATCAAGATCTTCAAGAAGGAGGTCGACGAGGTCCGCGACGACAGCAAGAAGTCCCGTGAGGAGCCCGCGGAGCCGGTGTACTACACGGCCGAGCCGCCCAAGGAGTCCGCACCCCGGACGCCGGGCTCCACCCGGAGCTGAGGCGCGTGGCGAACGCCACGCAGGTCAGCAGCACCGACCGGCGGATGCCGCTGGTCGAGCATCTCATCGAGCTGCGGAAGCGGCTCATGCGAGCGGCGCTCGGCATCATCGTCGGATCGGTGATCGGTTGGTTCCTGTCGGACCAGATCCTGCTGCTCATGAGCGCGCCCATCAACGGCGCGGGTGACGGCCGGCTGGCGAAGCTGAACTTCACGAACGTCACGAGCGCGTTCGACGTGCGGTTCGAGATCGCGCTGATCGCCGGCATCGTGATCACGAGCCCGATCTGGCTCTACCAGATCTTCGCGTTCATCACCCCTGCCTTCACCCGCCAGGAGAAGAAGTTCGTCTTCGGCTTCTTCTTCAGCGCGGTGCCGCTGTTCCTCGCCGGCTGCGCCGCCGGCTGGTTCGTGATCCCGCACATCGTCGTGCTGATGATCTCGTTCGCGCCGGGCAACAGCGCCTCCCTGCTCGACGGCAAGGAGTACCTCGACTTCGCGCTGCGCCTCATGCTGATCGTGGGCGTCGCGTTCGTCCTGCCGGTCTTCCTCGTGATCATGAACTTCGCGCGGCTGGTCCGGGGGAAGACGATCTTCAAGGCGTGGCGGTTCGCGCTGCTCGCGATCACCCTGTTCACCGCGATCGCGACCCCGTCCGCGGACGTCATATCGATGCTGCTGCTCGCGATCCCGATGGTGGCGCTGTTCTTCGCCGCGGTCGGCGTCTCCGTGGTCCACGACCGGCGCCTGGACCGGCGTGAAGCGGCTGCACTGGCGGGCGCGGGTACCCTGGAGTAGTGCCGTCCGAACGGGCGTCGGCCGGCGTGACGCCTCCCTCGCTCTCACCCGCCGAACGCTACGCCGCGTCCCGGCAGCGCGCCGGGCACCCGGGGGTGCAGGCGTTCCGGGACCGGCTGGCCTTCGAGCTCGACCCCTTCCAGGTGCAGAGCTGCGTCGCCCTCGAGGACGGCGAGAGCGTCCTCGTCGCGGCCCCGACCGGGGCCGGCAAGACGATCGTGGCCGAGTTCGCGGTGTTCCTCTCCATGGGGACCGCGCACGAGAAGGTGTTCTACACGGCGCCGATCAAGGCGCTGTCGAACCAGAAGTACAACGAGCTCGCCGACATGTACGGGCACGACTCCGTCGGCCTGCTCACGGGCGACACGTCGGTGAACCCGCGCGCCCGGGTGGTCGTGATGACCACCGAGGTGCTCCGCAACATGCTCTACGTCGGCAGCGACCTGCTGACCGACCTGAAGTACGTCGTGATGGACGAGGTGCACTACCTCGCGGACCGCTTCCGCGGTCCCGTGTGGGAGGAGGTCATCATCCACCTCCCGCAGGAGGTGCGGCTCGTGTCCCTCTCCGCCACGGTCTCGAACGCGGAGGAGTTCGGCGACTGGCTGAACGCCGTCCGCGGTGACACCCGGGTCATCGTCTCCGAGGAGCGGCCGGTGCCGCTCGACCAGCACGTCCTCATCCGCAGCCGCCTCGTCGACCTCTTCGACGCGAAGCACGCGGCCGCGGGCGGGGCGCCGCGCCTCAACCCAGAGTTCGCGGAGATCACGCGGATCCCGAGCAGGACCCCGCAGCAGCACGGCCGGGGCGGCCCGCGGAACGGCCCACGCCCGCAACGCTTCGGGATGCCGCGCAGCGACGTGGTCGACCTGCTCGCGGACCGGAACCTGCTGCCGGCGATCTTCTTCATCTTCAGCCGGGCGGGTTGCGACGCCGCGGTACGGCAGGCGATGCGGGACGGCATCCGTTTGACGACCGCGGATGAGCGCGCCGAGATCCGCGAGATCGTCGAGGAGCGGTGCCGCACCCTGCTCGACGAGGACCTCGCCGTGCTCGGCTACTGGGACTGGCTCGAGGGCCTGCAGCGCGGCCTCGCCGCCCACCACGCAGGCCTGCTGCCGGCGTTCAAGGAGGTGGTCGAGGAGCTCTTCCAGAAGAAGCTGCTGAAGGTCGTCTTCGCCACCGAGACGCTCGCGCTCGGGATCAACATGCCGGCCCGCACCGTCGTGCTCGAGCAGCTCGAGAAGTTCAACGGCGAGGCGCGGGTGCCCATCACGCCGGGGGAGTACACCCAGCTCACCGGACGCGCGGGCCGACGCGGGATCGACGTCGAGGGGCACAGCGTGATCCTGTGGCAGGAGGGGCTCGATCCCCAGTCGGTCGCCTCGCTCGCCTCGCGGCGCTCCTACCCGCTGAACTCCTCCTTCCGGCCGACGTACAACATGGCGGTCAACCTCATCGAGCGGTTCGGCCGGGACCGCACCCGCACCATCCTCGAGTCGTCGTTCGCGCAGTTCCAGGCGGACCGCGCCGTCGTCGACCTCGCAAGGAAGGTGCGCCAGCAGGAGGACTCCCTCGCCGGCTACGAGCGCGCGATGCAGGACGAGACCGGCACCCTCGGCGACGTCACCGAGTACGCCGCGCTCCGCCGCGAGATCACCGAGCTCGAGCGGGCGGGCGCAAGGCCGGGCGACCAGTCCGCGAAGTCGCGCGAGCGCCGCAAGCGGGAGCTGATCGCCCTCCGCCGCCGCCTGAAGGCCCACCCAGCGCACTCCTCGCCTCGGCGGGACGAGCTGTCCCGCTGGGCGGAGCGCTGGTGGCGGCTGAAGCGGCAGACCGAGTCCCTGCAGGGGCAGATCGCCACCCGCACCGGTGCGGTGGCCCGCATCTTCGACCGGGTGACGGAGGTGCTGATCGACCTCGACTACCTGCGGGTCGTCGACGACGGCCGGGTGGTCATGACGAAGCACGGCGGCATGCTCGCCCGCATCTACGGCGAACGCGACCTGCTGCTCGCCGAGAGCCTCCGCCGCGGCGTCTGGCACGGCCTCGACGTCCCCGCGGTCGCGGCGCTCGCGACCACGTTCGTGTTCGAGCCCCGCCGCGAGGAGGGCATCGTGAACGAGCGGTGGCTCCCGAAGGGCCCGTTCCGCGACGCCTGGAACCGGCTCGAGGGCCTCTGGGAGCGCCTCGACGACCTCGAGCGCTCGCAGAACCTGCCGGGCTCCGACCGGCCGTCGGTGGGACTCGTCAGCGCCATGCACCGCTGGGCGCGTGGCGGCGCCCTCGACGCCGTGCTCCGCGAGGCGGACCTGCAGGCCGGCGACTTCGTCCGCTGGACCAAGCAGGTGATCGACCTGCTCGACCAGGTGTCGCAGGTCGCCGAGGGCCAGACGTCCCGCACCGCCCGGCAGGCGCTCGACGCCATCCGGCGGGGGATCGTCGCCTACTCGAGCGTCCAGTGACCGCGCTCGAGGAGCGACCCCCGGCACCGCCCGTCACGGGGGTGCCGCCCATGCGTCCCCGGCGGCGACGCCGGCCGGTCGCCGATCGACCCCCGTACGCCCTCGCGCTGCTGCCCGCGCTGCTGCTGTCCGCGCTCTCCGGCTGGATCTACGCGTTCGCGTTCCCGGCCCCGAACGTGTGGGTGCTCGCCTTCGTCGGGGTCGGCGGCATCCTCGCCGCCCTTCGCGGTCGCGGCTTCTGGAGCGGCGTGCTCGTCGCGCTCGCGGGCGGCCTCGCCTTCTGGTTCACCCTGATCGGCTGGGTGACCCTGTTCCTCGGGGCGGCGCCGCTGCTCGCCCTCGGCACCCTGCAGGCGATCGAGCTGGCGATCGGCGGGGGCCTCATCGCGCTCGTGTACCGGTCCGTGCCGCTTTTGTGGCCGTCGCGGTGGGGGCGGATCGGCGTCACCCCGCTGCTCGTCGCCGCGGCATGGACGTGCCGCGAGGTCGTCGCCGGCACCGCGCCCTACGGCGGGTTCGCCTGGGGCAGGATCGCGCTCAGCCAGTCGACCAGCCCGTTCGCGCCGCTCGCCGCCTGGTTCGGGCTGTCCGGGCTGTCGTTCGTGCTCGCCTGGCTCACCGCGTTCGCGCTCGCCTGCCTCACCGAGCCCCGCGGCGGCTTCGCCCCGATCGGGCCGCGCCCCGGCAGCGAGCACCTGCTCCCGCGCCTGCTGGCGATCGCCGTCGCGGCCGGCCTGCTGCTCGCGATCCCGCCGTTCCGGCCCACGGAAGCGGGGGTGATGCGGATCACGTCGGTGCAGCCGGACACGCACGCCGGCTACTTCGACCGGCAGAACGATCCCGCGAAGAACCTGGCCACCACCGCCGCAGCATCGCTGCAGGCGGCCGGGAAGGGCAGCCAGCTCGTCGTCTGGCCGGAGGGGTCGAGCGAGAACGACCCCTACTCGAACCCCGCGATCCTGCAGACCTTCAACAGCGTCAGCGTGCTGACCGGCGCGCCCCTGCTCGCGGGGGCGATCACGCAGCGGGACGGCCGGTTCTACAACTCGTCGCTGCTGTGGGAGGCGAACCGGGGGATCGCCGCGATCTACGACAAGGTGCATCCGGTCCCGTTCGGCGAGTACGTGCCGGACCGCGCGTTCTGGACGCCGTTCGCGCCCGACCTGCTGAAGCTCATCGGGCGGGACTACACGCCCGGCACCCGATCGTCGGTGATGAAGGTCGGCACCGTGCCAGTCGGCGTGGACATCTGCTTCGACATCGTCGACGACGGGCTCATCACCGGATCGGTCGCGGACGGTGCGCAGGTGCTCGTCGCGCAGACGAACAACGCCGACTTCGGGCACACCGAGGAGAACCAGCAGCAGCTCGCGATCGCGCGGCTCCGGGCGATCGAGACCGGCCGTTCGGTCGTCAGCGTGTCGACCGTCGCCTCGACGACGTTCCTCGACCCGACCGGCGCGACGATCTACGCGGCTCCCGGCTTCACCGCCGACGTGCACACCGACGTCGTCCCGCTCGCGGTCGGGACGACGCCGGCCGTCGCGTTCGGCGTCGCGCTCGGCGCCACGATCGCGATCCTCGGCGGCGTGCTGCCGCTGCTGCTCGCGCTCACGGCGCGGCCGCTCCGGCGGCGCCGCTAGGCGCACGAGAAAGGGCGGCCCCTCGGGGACCGCCCTCCGTCAAGAATCCCTCCTCAGGAGGCCTTCTTGTCCCCGGTCTTGCCGCGGCGCGCGCGCAGGTACTGCAGACGCTCCTCCAGCAGCTCCTCGAGCTCGGCGCGGGTGCGCCGCTCGAGCAGCATGTCCCAGTGGGTGCGAGCCGGCTTCGTCTCCTTGACGGTCGAGTCGGCCAGCGACCCGTCCGCCTCGAGCAGCTGCCCTTCCAGGCCCGACTTCGCGTTCGTCCAACGCTCAGGGATCTCGGCGTCGGCCGCGAACGTCACGGAGAACTCGCTTCCGTCGGCGGCGCGGTACTGCCGCACCTGCCGCTCCGAGAAGACGACCCCTTCCTCGCTCTGCATGCTCTGCGCTCCGAGCCGCATACCTCGAAGACTGCGATCCGCCATGTGTGAACCCCTCTCGTTCCCCGTCCTCCGGTATAACGGGCGTTCGGAGCGGGCACTTCCCAGGCTCGGTGATTCTCAGACCTCTCCCATGCAGGTCTCATCCCGCTGATACCCGGCGGGGGTCCTCAGCGGAGGAGAGCGGCGGCGAGATCGGGCCGGTCGGTGACCAGCCCGTCGGCGCCGCGAGCGACGAGCTCCCGCATCCGCGCGGGGTCGTTGATCACCCAGAAGTGCACCTCCACGCCGGCGGCGTGGAGGCGGTCGATCACGGGGGGCGCGGTCGCGTCGAGCCCCGCGAGGCGCTCGGGGATCTGCACGGCGTCGACGCCGGCGAGCGCGGCGCGCACCAGCGCGGTCGACCGCAACCGCAGGCCCACGACCGCGGCGGCGACCTGCTCGCTCGAGGCCGAGGTCGCGACGGGTCCGAGCCCGCGGAGGGCGGCACGGCGCCGCATGGTGCGGAACGAGGTGAGCAGCACGCGGTCCTGCGCCTTCGCGGCGCGCACGGCCGCGACGACGGGGGCGGCGGCGCGCGGGTCCTTCACGTCGATGTTGAAGCGGGCCTCGGGGAAGGAGGTGAGCGCGGCGCCGAGGGTCGGCACCGCCGGGTGCTCGTCCATGACGTCGACGAGGACCGTTCGCGCGATGGGCTCGGCCCATCCCGGGGGCTGCGCGTCGTGCGCGAGCACGGCGATGCCGTCCGCCGTGGCGCGCACGTCGGTCTCGAGGTGCGTCGCCCCCGCCTGGAGTGCGTCGCGGAAGGCCGACAGGGAGTTCTCGGGAGCCCTCAGCGCGAATCCGCGGTGCGCCAGGACTCGGGGAAGCGGCCCGTCGAACCAGGCGGTCCGGGTCACCTCAGGACGCGGTGGGGGCCGCCGCCGGTGCAGCGGCCGGGGCGGGCGCCGGCTCCGGGGGCCGGACCGACGACGGTGCGTCGGTCGTCGGCGCGGCCGGTGCCGAGCCGTCCGGCATGCCGCGCGAGAACGCGCCGCCGATGCCCTTCAGCGCCTCGGTGAGCTCGGACGGCACGATCCAGAGCTTGTTCGACGGGTTCTCGGCGATGCGGGGCAGCGTCTGCAGGTACTGGTAGGCGAGCAGGGGGCCGTCGGGACGGCCGGCGTGGATCGCTTCGAACACGGTGGTGATGGCCTTGGCCTCACCCTCGGCGCGGAGCACGCGGGCCTTCGCCTCGCCCTCCGCCTCGAGGATCGCGGACTGCCGCGCGCCCTCGGCCTGCAGGATGGCGGCCTGCTTCGTGCCCTCCGCCGTGAGGATCTGCGCGCGTCGGCTCCGCTCCGCACGCATCTGCTGCTCCATCGAGTCCTGGATGGAGTGCGGCGGCTCGATCGACTTCAGCTCGACGCGGTTGACCCGGATGCCCCACTTGCCGGTCGCCTCGTCGAGCACGACCCGCAGCTGCCCGTTGATGTTGTCGCGGCTGGTGAGCGCCTCCTCGAGGTTCAACCCGCCGACCACGTTGCGGAGCGTGGTGGTCGTCAGCTGCTCGACCGCGACGAGGTAGTTCGCGATCTCGTAGGTGGCGGCCCGCGCGTCCGTGACCTGGAAGTAGACGACGGTGTCGATGGAGACGACGAGGTTGTCCTCGGTGATCACCGGCTGCGGCGGGAACGAGACGACCTGCTCTCGGAGGTCGATCATCGGGCGCACCCGGTCGACGAAGGGCACGAGGAGGTTCAGTCCGGGCAGGAGCGTCTTCTGGTACCGGCCGAGGCGCTCGACGACACCGGCCCTGG
The DNA here is from genome assembly GCF_036559085.1 of Amnibacterium sp. Taxonomy (GTDB): domain Bacteria; phylum Actinomycetota; class Actinomycetes; order Actinomycetales; family Microbacteriaceae; genus Amnibacterium. Next base: position 26,628 of record NZ_DATBTU010000057.1, on the reverse strand, counting down.
CCTGCGGGACCACCCGGATCGAGCGCACGAGCACCACGATCACGAGCACGGCGACGAGGACCGCCAGCACGAGCACGAACAGCTGGACGAAGGTCGCGGTCACGGAAGGTCTCCTCGGGGTCGCGGCGCCTCGGCGTCGGCGGGGATGGGTGCGACCACGGCGGTCGCCCCGTTGACGGCCACGACCGCGAGGCGGGTGCCGAGCGGCACGTCCTCGTGCTCGTAGGACGGATGCAGCCTCGCGGTCCACGTCTCGCCGTTGTCGAGACGGGCGAGCCCGCCGCCGTCGGCGAAGCGGTCGACGGCCCGAGCCGGCATGCCGACGAGGGCGTCCACGTTCGTCAACGCGCGGGCATCCCCTCGGACGAGCCGACGCAGGAGCAGCGGGCGGGCGACGAGCAGGAGGACGGCGGACAGCGCTGCAGCCGCCAGGATCTGCAGCGGCCACGGGAGGCCGAGCGCCCAGGCGCCGAGACCGCCGACGAGGCTGCCGGCCGCGATCATGAGGAACACGAGGTTCAGGGTCAGCAGCTCGAGCACGACCGCGACGACCACGACCACGAGCCACGCGATCCAGGCCGAGCCGAGCAGATCAGGCACCATCACCGTCTCCTGACCGATTGGTCATCGAACGGTAGCACCGGGAGGCGGCCGGTAGTGTCGCACGGGTGACGAACCCTCCGACTCCGGGCTCCCTCACGGGGAAACGTATCCTGATCACCGGTTCCTCCCGGGGCATCGGCGCCGGTACGGCACGACTGCTGGCCACGGCCGGCGCCTCGATCGTCGTGAACTACCGCGACGAGCGGAAGGCCAGGCGGGCCGACCAGCTGGTGGCCGAGGTGACGTCCGCCGGCGGCACCGCCCTGGCGATCCGAGCCGACCTCACCGACGGGTCCGCGGTCGCCGCGCTGTTCGACCGCATCCGGCAGGAGTGGGGCGGCCTCGACGTGCTCGTGCTGAACGCCTCGGGCGGCATGGAGTCCGGGATGGCCGTGGACTACGCCCTGCAGCTCAACCGCGACGCGCAGGTGCGCGCCGTCGAGCTCGCCCGGCCGCTGCTCGCGCCGGGGTCCCGCATCGTCTTCGTGACGAGCCACCAGGCGCACTTCATCGCCACGACGCCGACCATGCCCGAGTACGAGCCGGTCGCGCGCAGCAAGCGGGCCGGGGAGGACGCGCTGCGCGCCCTTCTCCCCGACCTGGAGCAGGCGGGGATCGAGCTGGTCGTCGTCTCCGGCGACATGATCGAGGGCACGATCACGGCGAAGCTGCTGGAGCGGGCCAACCCGGGCGCCATCTCCGCCCGCCGCGAGGCCGCGGGTCGCCTCTACAGCGTGGAGGAGTTCGCGGTCGAGGTCGCGGCCGCCGCCGTCGAGCCGGTCCCGTCGACCCACACCCGGTTCGTCGGCGACGTCAGCGACTTCACGCCCGTCCCCGGCGAATGACCGAGCGCTCGACCGCGCGCCTGATCGTCGCGGACGAGCACGACGCCGTGCTCCTCTTCCTCACCTACGGGACGTCGCACGACATCCCTCCGCGCTGGATCACCCCCGGCGGGGGCGTGGATCCCGGCGAGGACTTCGCGGCCGCCGGTATCCGAGAGCTCCGGGAGGAGACCGGCTACGAGATCGACACGCTGGGGCAGCCGTTCAGGATCGTCCACGCGAAGGTCGAGCAGGCCTGGCATCCGTACGAGCTCGGGCACTGGGCGTGGTTCGCGCTCCGCACCGGCCGGTTCGAGCCGAGCGACGCCGGATGGATGCCGGACGAACGCGTCGACATCGTCGCGTCGCGCTGGTGGACCGCCGACGACCTCGCCGCGTCGGGGGAGCGGTACGAGCCCGACGACCTCCCCACGCTCATCCGGGAGGGTCTCGGCACCCTCGGGTAGCGTCGTCCCCGATGACCACCGAGATCCCGGCCCGTACCCGGACGGCGCCGGAGCTCGTGCGCTGGCGCAACGCCGTCTTCACCATCTTCGCCCTCGCCGGGTTCGGCTTCGCCACCTGGGTGAGCCGGGTGCCGGAGGTGCGGGACCTGCTGCACGCGAGCACCGACGAGATGGGCCTGCTGATCTTCGCGATCGCCGTCGGCTCGATCCTCGGCCTGCTCGGCTCCAGCCACCTGGTCGCCCGGATCGGAGCGACCCGCACGATCGCCTGGTGCTACTCCGTGGGGGCGGTCGCGATCGTCGCCATCGGGCTCGTCGCGGCCCTGGCGCCGAGCTTCTGGGCGCTCGCCGCGGCGCTCGCGGTCCTCGGCGCGGGCACGAGCACCACCGACGTCGCGATGAACCTCTCCGGGGCCGCCAACGAGCGGGCCATCGGCCGCACCCTGATGCCGCTCTACCACGCGGCGTTCAGCCTCGGCACGGTGCTCGGCGCGGGCCTCGGCGCGCTGCTCATCCTGATCGGGGTCCCGCTCGTCGTGCATCTGACCGCGGTCGGCCTCGGCGCGATCGTGGTCACCCTCGTGCTCGTGCGGTACCTCCAGCCCGCGGAGCCCGACTCCGACGACCACCCCGACGCGGCCGAGCACGGCTGGCGCAACCGGCTCAGCGTGTGGCGGGACCCGCGGGTGCTGCTCGTCGGCGTGATCGTGCTCGGGATGGCGTTCGCGGAGGGCAGCGCGAACGACTGGCTCGCTCTCGCGATGGTCGACGGCCACGGTGTCACGCACTCGGCCGGCGCCGCCATCTTCGGCGTGTTCGTCGCGGCCATGACCATCGGCCGGGTCGGGGGAGTGGTGCTGCTCGACCGGTTCGGCCGGGTCCCGGTGCTCCGCGCCTCCGCCGCGCTCGCGATCGTCGGGCTGCTGCTCGTGATCCTGGTGCCGAGCACCGCGGTCGCCATCGTCGGCACCGTGCTCTGGGGCCTCGGCGCCGCCCTCGGCTTCCCGGTCGGGATGTCCGCGGCCGCCGACGACCCGCGGAAGGCCGCGGCGAGCGTCAGCGCCGTCGCCACGATCGGCTACTGCGCGTTCCTGGTCGGGCCGCCGGTGATCGGGTTCCTCGGCCAGTCGATCGGCCTGCTGCACGCCCTCTTCGCGGTGCTCGTGCTCATCGTCGCGGCGGGCTTCGCCTCCGGCGCGGCCCGGCAGCGCCCCGCCGCGGAGCGCTGAGGAGACCACTCACAGCGTTTTGCCAGCGTCCGGCGCATCCGGATGTGGGCTCCCGGGGGAAGTAGAGGTGATGGCGGCGATCCGCCGCCCCTACCCTCCGAGGAGAAACCCGTGCGATTCCGTTCGCTCCTGATCGGCCTGACGGCCGGCGCAGTCGCCGCCGTCGGCGTCGTGGTGCCGGCGCAGGCCCACACGTCCCAGCATCCCGCCAAGGCCACGGTGTCGGTGCTGCACGCCGTGCCCGGCGTCCCGGTCGACGTCTACGTGAACCACCACCGCCTGCTGAACGACTTCCAGCCCGGCACCCTTGCCGGCCCCCTGCAGGAGCCGGCCGGCACGTACGTCGTCACGATCACGGCGGCGACCGCGACGAACGACAAGAACCCGATCATCGGGCCGCTCACGGTCCGCTTCGCCGGGCACCACGACTACACGATCGCAGCGCACCTCACCGCGAAGGGCGTCCCGACCGCCACCCTCTACGACAACAGCCTGAAGCCGACCGCCTGGGGCAACGGCCGCCTGATCGTGCGTCACGACGCCGCGGCTCCGGCGGTCGACGTCCTCGCCAACGGCGCGGCGATCGTCCAGGGCCTCACCAACCCGCACCAGGCCGCCCTCCAGGTCAAGGCCGGAACCTACAGCGCTGCAGTCGCCCTCGCCGGCACCACCAAGCCCGTCATCGGACCGGCGAAGCTCCCGGTCCCGAAGGGCAAGGACACGATCGTCTACGCCTGGGGGAGCGCCGCCGCCGGGAATCTCGCCCTCGCGGTCCAGACCGTGACGCTGCCGAAGCGCCGCCCGGCCACCGCGACCGTGTCGGTGCTGCACGCGGTGCCGAACACGCCGGTCGACGTGTACGTGAACCACAAGCGGCTGCTGAACGACTTCCAGCCCGGCACCTTCGCCGGACCGCTGCAGGTCAAGGCCGGCACCTACGTGGTCACGATCACCGGCGCCACGGCGACGAACGACAGGAAGCCGGTCATCGGGCCCCTGACGGTCCGCTTCGCGGGACACCACGACTACACGATCGCGGCGCACCTCACCGCGAAGGGTGCCCCGACCGCCACGCTCTACGACAACAGCCTGAAGCCGACCGCGTGGGGCGACGGCCGCCTGATCGTGCGTCATGACGCCGCGGCTCCGGCCGTCGACGTCCTGGCGAACGGCTCGGCGATCGTGAAGGACCTCACCAACCCGCACCAGGCCGCCCTCCAGGTGAAGGCCGGCACCTACACCGCCGCCGTCGCCGTCGCAGGCACCACCAAGCCCGTCATCGGGCCCGCGCAGCTCACGATCCCGAAGGGCAAGGACACCATCGTCTACGCCTGGGGGAGCGCGGCCGCCGGCAACCTCGCGCTCGCCGTGCAGACGGTCGACCTGCGTCACGGGAAGTGCTCCTTCTCCGGGATGCACGCCTACAGCGGCTCCGTCCGCTGGTGAACCGTCCGGGGAGCGGTCGCATCGGGCCTGACCGTTCCCCGGACCTCCCCGGCGTCCGCCAGAATGGGCGCCACGACGAAGGCGTGGCCTGGAGGCCGGATGAGCGAGGACGACGAGGATCTCCTCGTCGCGGCGTTCCTCGCCGGCGACCCCCGAGCGCTCGCCGAGGTCTACTCCCGCTGGTCCGCGCTCGTCCACACGCTCGCGCTCCGCTCGCTCGCCGATCCGGGGGAGGCGGAGGACGTGACGCAGCAGGTCTTCGTCGCCGCGTGGCGGTCGAGGGCCGGCTACGACCCGACGAGGTCACGCCTCCCGGCGTGGCTCGTGGGGATCACGAAGCACGCGATCGCGGACGCGATCTCCGCCCGCATCCGCCTCACCGAGCTGACCGACCGGCTCGAGGGGGAGGAGCGGGGCAGGCCGGAGACGGACCTGGCCGACCGCCTGCTCGTGGCCGACGAGCTGCAGCGGCTGCCGGCGGAGGCGCAGCGGGTGGTGCGCCTCGCGTTCTTCGACGGCATGACGCACGTCCAGATCGCCGACCGGCTGGGTCTGCCGCTCGGTACCGTGAAGAGCCACATCCGGCGCAGCCTCGCCCGGATGCGCGACCGCTTGGGGGTGAGCGATGCAGCAGCACGTGAACCCTGACACGCTCGCGCTCCTCGCCCTCGGCGAGGACGTCGCCGGGGCCGAGGAGCGAGCGCACCTCGAGGGCTGCCCCGAGTGCCGCGCCACCCTGGCGGCGATGTCGGGCGCCGCCGCCGTCGGTCGCACCACCCTCGGGCTCGAACGGCTCGCCGAGCCGCCGGCGCGCGTGTGGTCCGGCATCTCCGCCGAGCTCGGCCTGCCCGCCGACGTCGTCCCCGCCTCCGTCGCGCTGCTCGCGCCGCCGGGGGAGGGGAGCGGCCCCACGGCCGGCGCACCCCAGGTCGTGCCGCCACGACGCCGTCGCCGCCGCCTCGTGCTCGCGCTCGCCGCGGCGGTCGTCCTCCTGGCCGCGGGTATCGGCGGCATCGTCGCGACGGTCCAGCAGGCGGACGCGCCGCGGATCGTCGCTCGCGCCGAGCTCGCGCACCTGCCCGGCTGGGACGGCTCGTCCGGGCAGGCGAAGATCGAGCAGTACAGCGACGGACGGCGCGTGGCGGTCGTGACCACGAATCTGAAGCCGAGTGCGACCGAAGGTCACGAGGTGTGGCTGATGGACGCCGCAACGGGCAAGCGGGTCGGGCTCGGGTTCCTGAAGGGTGAGTCGGGGGCTTTCGTGCTGCCGGCCCACGTGGACCTGTCGACCTACTCGAACATCGACGTCTCGGCCGAGCCCCGTGACGGGAACCCGGCGCCCTCCGGCGCCTCGATCATCCGCGGACCCCTGGAGTCCTGACCCGGACGACGAGCAGTCTTCCGTTCCCCGGATGACGGCTGACCTGACATAAGAGGCATTATCGGCAGCGGAATCGAAGCCCCGTTCCAGCGCGCCGATAATGCGCATTATGTCAGGTCAAGCGTCGCGAGACAGTCCCTCCCTCCCGGGGGTTGCCACTCGTGGCGACTTCCGGTCTCGAGAAGTCACCACCAGTGGCAACCCGATCGGCTGCACCTCCAACTGGGGCCTGTCGGCTGTCCGCGGCGGTCGGTAGGTTCGGGGCACCACCACTCCCCCTCGGTACCGCCGGCGCCCCACGTCGCGGCCCTTCTCCTTCCCCCAGGAGCCCCCGATGTCCCAGCTCGGTTCGACGACCCGTTCCCTCGACCGCCACGACATGGCACGGCCGACCGGGGCCCTCGGGTTCGTCTGTCTCAGCGCGTACCTGACGATCCAGTTCGGCGTGCTCGGTGTCGTCGAGGCATCCGACTTCGTCGCCGCCATGGCGGTGTTCTCGGTCGGCGTCCTCGCGGGCGCGACGGTGCTGCACCTCCGCCTCGTCACAGCCGGACGGTTCGCCCAGGGCGCGGATGTGGACCGCAACAGCCTGTCGACCGTTTCGCTCCAGGTGCTCATCGCCTGCACGGCGCTCTCCTCCGTGGCGCTGCTCGCGGGACGGCCCGGCGACAAGGCGCCCGCCGTCGCGATGGCGATCACGGCCATCGTCGCGGGCGTCATCCGCGTCACGCCCGCCGCATCCCGGTTCCTCGGCAGCCGGTGACGACGACCGGCGCAGAGCGCCGGCACACGGCCGCGTCGGGCCAGGCGCTCTCCGCGCTGTACCTGACGCTCCTGTTCACGGTCGCCTCGCTGCTCGAGCGGGACGGCGTGCCCGCCGTCGCCGCCCTTGTCCTCGCCGTCATCGCGGCGTCCTTCTGGACGCGCCATCGGTTCCTCGTCCGCCACGGCCGGTTCGCGACGGCCCCGAACCGGCTCACGCCGAGGCGCGCATCCGGGAGCACAGCGATCGTCCTGGCCACGTTGGCGGTCATGGACGGCAGCGAGCCGCTGCTGCATTCCGGCCGCTGGATCGGTGACGGCCCGGCCTTCTTCGCCGCATCGCTCGCGACGGCATTGATCGCGGCGGTCGTGTGGCTCCTGCTCATCCGCCGCGACCTGCGGAGTGCCGCTCAGGCGTCCTGAGCGGCACTCCCCTCACCAGGTCGCGGGGTCGGCTCCCTCGGGCACGGCCTCCGGCCGGTCGACGGTCGTCTGCAGCTCCACGACGGTGTGCGTCTCGCTCGAGACGGTGACCGCGGCCATGATCTCGAGCACGTGCAGCGCGAGGTCGCCGGACGCCCGATGGGGCCGCCCGGTCTCGATCGCCCGAGCCATGTCGGCCAGGCCGGTGCCGCGTGCCGCGCCGGGGTAGCCGGCGTTGGCCGGAGCAGCGCGCCACTCCCCCGTCCCGGCGGTCCAGAGCTCGACCGGGTCGTCGAAGCGGTTCGGGTCGGGCACCGCGATGGTGCCCTCGGTGCCGTAGACCTCGAACAGCGGCCGCCTGGTGGCCCAGAGGTCGAACGAGAACGACACGGTCGAGACCGTCCCGTCGCGGTGCTCGAGGATCGCGTTCATCGACGTGTCCGTGGTGACCGGGACCGGCGCCCCGGCGTTCGGGCCCGTGCCGACGCTCCGCTCGCGCGGCGAGCGACGGCTCGTGCCGGACACGCGTTCGACCGGCCCGAACAGGGTGACGAGCGCCGTCAGGTAGTACGGCCCCATGTCGAGCAGCGGTCCTCCGCCCGGCTGGTAGTAGAAGAAGGGCGCCGGGTGCCAGCGCTCGTGGCCGGGGCTGCTCCAGGCGACCGCCGCGGACAGCGGCGCGCCGACGGCACCGTCGTCGAGCAGGCGGCGCGCGGTCTGGATGCCGGTGCCGAGCACGGTGTCGGGTGCGCTGCCGACCCGCAGGCCCCGCTCCTCGGCGAGGGCGAGCATCGGCGCCGCCTCCGCCGGGTCGAGCCCGAGGGGCTTCTCCGCGTACACGTGCTTGCCCGCGCGGAGCGCATCCGTGCCGACGGGAACGTGCGCGGCGGGGATCGTGAGGTTCAGCACGACGTCGACGTCGTCGGATGCGAGCAGCTCCGGCACCGTCAGCGCGGCGACGCCCTGCTCGGCCGCGACGGCCTTCGCGCGCTCGACGTCGAGGTCGGCGACGGCCGTCAGGCGCAGGTTCGACAGCCGCGGGAACGTCTCGAAGTACTGCTTGCTGATGACGCCGACGCCGATCACGCCGACGCGAAGCGGCGCGCTCACCGGGACGCCCACAGCAGGCCGCGCTCGATGATGGTGCGCACGTTCGGGTTCCGCAGGATGTCGACGTGGTGCCCTGGGGTGCACACGAAGATGCGCCCCTTCCCCCACTGCCGGGTCCAGACCGCCGGAGAGGTGATCGGCCGGTTCCACGGATCCCATGGCCGCGCGGCCTGCGTCGTGGTGGCGAGCACGTCGTTGTAGTCGTCGTGCAGCACCCAGTACTGCTCGGACACGAGGTCGAAGTCCTCGATGCCGGCGGTGATCTCGTGCTGCCGGCCGAGGTCGGTGATCTCGATCGTGTACGGCACGTAGTTGTCCGACTGGTCGCCGTTGCCGTTGCGCTCGGACGGGTGCTTGCCCGGGTGCTCGGCGAACTGGCCGCCGATCATCTGCAAGTACTGGGACGTGTTCCGGTAGGAGTCCGCGATGCCGCCGTGCCAGCCCGCCATCCCGGTCCCCGCCTCGATCGCCGCTCGGAGGCCGAGGAACTCGTCCATCTCGATGGTCGACATCGTCATCGTCTGCAGCACGAGGTCGACGGTCGCCATGTAGGCGGCGTCCGCGTAGACCTCTGGCGACTCCTCGATGCGCACCTGGAAGCCGTTCGACTCCAGGAAGGGGATGAACTCCTCCGTCGCCTCGACGGGTTCGTGCCCGAACCAGCCTCCCCGGACGACCAGTGCCTGCTTCGTGTCGCTCACGCGCCCATCCTCCGCTCCCCCGTCTCGGCGTCCGCCGAGTCGACCGTGGTCCATGCGCTGCCGTCGGCGGCGCTGCGCTCGACCGCGTCGAGCACCCGCTGCACCTGCAGCCCGTCGTCGAACGACGGCCTCGGCTGCCGCCCCGCGCCGATGTCGGCCACCAGGTCGGCGACCTCGTTCACGAAGCCGTGCTCGTAGCCGAGGCCGTGGCCGACCGGCCACCAGGCGTCCGCCCACGGGTGCACCGGCTCGGTCGCCTGGATGCGCTGGAAGCCGAGCGTCTCCTGCGGCAGCCTGGCGTCGTAGAACTGGAGCACGTTGGGGTCCTCGAAGTCGAAGGCGATCGCGCCGTCGGAGCCGGAGAGCTCGACCCGCAGGGCGTTCTTCCGCCCCGTCGCGAACCGCGTCGCCTCGAAGGAGGCGATGGGACCGCGGGCGAAGCGCGCCGTGAAGAGCGCCGCGTCGTCGACCGTGACCTGCCCGCGCTCGGTGCCGGCGACGCCCGAGAGCCCGCGCTGCTCGGCGAGCCGGGGCCGCTCGTGCACGAAGGTCTCGAGGATGCCGCTGACGCTGGAGACGGTGTCCCCGGACAGGTGCTGCGCGAGGTCGATGGCGTGCGCACCGATGTCGCCGAGGGCGCCGGAGCCGGCGAGCGCCTTGTCGAGGCGCCAGGTCATCGGCGCCTCCGCGTCGCTCAGCCAGTCCTGCAGGTAGACGGCGCGGATCTGGCGGATCTCGCCGAGGCGGCCCTGCTCGACGAGCCGCTTCGCGAGCCCGATCGCGGGCATCCGCCGGTAGCTGAAGCCGACCATCGCGAAGACGCCCCGCTCCGCGGCGGCGCGGGCGGCCTCGGCCATCCGCTCCGCGTCCTCGACGGAGTTCGCGAGCGGCTTCTCGCAGAGCACGTGCTTGCCGGCCTCGAGCGCCGCGATCGCGATCTCGACGTGGCTGTCCCCCGGGGTGCAGACGTCGACGAGCTGCACGTCGTCCCGCTCGAGCACGCTGCGCCAGTCGGTCGACGCCTCCTGCCAGCCCCAGCGGGATGCGGCCTGCTCGGTCGCATCCCGCCGACGGCCGACGACCACGCGCCGCTCCGGCGCGAGCGGCAGATCGAAGAAGGCGGGCGCCACCCGCCAGGCCTGGGAGTGCGCGGCCCCCATGAAGCCGACTCCCACCATCGCTACCCCGAGCGTGTCCTGCACCATCGCAGTCCTCCCTTTTGTTGCCGACCCCACCTTATCCGGTGGCGAGCTCCTCCCCCACGACCGAGAGTCCCGCGTGCACCTCGGCGAAGGATGTGCTGAGCGGGGAGAGACCCACGCGCAGCCCGTCGGGCGGCCGGAAGTCCGGGATGACGCCGCGCGACCACAGCCGTTCGACGAGGTGGCCGAACCGCGGATGGCCGAGCATCAGATGGCTCCCCCGCCGTTCGGGGTCGCGCGGCGAGTCGAGGCGCACGCCGAGCGGCGCGAGCAGCGCGTCGGCGACCTCGACCGCGAACGCGGTGAGCGCCGCCGACTTCGCCCGCACCGCGGGCATGCCGGCCTCGTCGAGCAGCGCGAGCATGTCGGCGATCGGCAGCATCCCGAGCACCGGGGGCGTGCCACTCGTGAACCGGCGGATGCCCTCGGTGGGCTCGTACCGCTCCCCCATCAGGAAGGGGTCGGCGGCGCCCAGCCAGCCCTGGATCGGCTGCCGCAGCTCGCCCTGCAGCCGGCGCGCGACGTAGACGAACGCCGGTGCGCCGGGCCCGCCGTTCAGGTACTTGTAGGAGCAGCCGGCGGCGAGGTCGGCGTCCCAGCCGTCCAGGTCGACGGGCACCGCGCCCGTCGAGTGGCTGAGGTCCCACAGCACGAGCGCGCCGGCGTCGTGGGCGATCCTCGTGATCGCCGCAGCCTCCGCCACATACGCGGAGCGGAATGCGACGTGGCTGAGCAGCACGAGCGCCGTGTCCGGGCCGGCCGCCCGGGCGACCATCTCCGGCGTCACGCCGCCGTCGTCCGGCGGATCGAGCACCACGAGCCGATGGCCCTGCTCCTCAGCGATGCCGGCGAGGAGGTAGCGGTCGGTCGGGAAGTTCGCCGAGTCGAGCACGATCTCGCGGCGCTCCGGGCGGGCGGCGAGGGCGGCGCGGGCCGCCTTGTAGAGCAGCACGGTGGTCGAGTCGCCGACGAGGGTCTGCCCGGGTGCCGCGCCGAGCGCGATCCGCCCGATCTCATCCCCGATCCGCTGCGGTTCCGCCATCCACGACTCGTCCCAGCCCCGGATCAGCCGGCCGCCCCACTGCTCCCGCACGAACGCGGCCATCCGCTCGGCGGTGACCGCGAGCGGGCGGCCGAGGGAGTTGCCGTCCAGGTAGGCGACGACGCCGGGAGCGGGCTCGAAGCGGCCGCGGAAGGCCCCGAGCGGATCGGCGTCGTCGAGCTCGGCGGCGCGTCTCGCGAGTTCGGTCGTCATAGGTGCTCCTCGAGATCGGCCGGCATCCGCCGATTCTGCCCCGATCGCAGCGGGTGGGAGCCGCTGAGGAAGTCCGAGGATCGCCCGGCAGCATCCTGGACGTCCAGCGTCCCTCCGCTGTGCGGCTGGCACCATGGCTGCCGACCCGGACCGGGTCGACCGAAGGAAGGCTTCTCCCCCATGAAGAACAAGGTCCTGTTCGTCGCCGGTGTGGCGACCGGCTACGTCGTCGGCGCGCGCGCCGGCCGCTCCGCATACACCGCGCTCGCCGAGAAGGTGCGCACCGCCAGGAGCAGCGACGCCGTCCGGTCCGCCGTCGGCCGGGTCAAGGCGGTCGCGGAGGACAAGATCCCTGGCGTCACGTCCGCCGTCTCCACCGTCACGGAGACGACCGCGTCGATCGCCGAGGCCGCCGCGTCGGCGGCGGACCCCGAGGGCGACGCCGGCGACGGCTCGCAGACAGCCTCCACGGAGAGCAGCGCGCCGGAGTCCGACGCACCTGCGCAGAAGCCGGCCCCGAAGCGCAGCGGCCGCAGCAGGTCCTCGAGCCCGGTGTCCGCCGTCCCGGGGCCCGATGAGGCCGACGGCACCGGTCCCGAGTCCGCTGAGGAGGCCGCGAAGGTCTTCGAGGAGCAGCTGCCCGAGTCCGGTGGCGCGATCGACGACTCCGCGTCGAGCATCGCCACCGATGCCGGCGCCGCCGACGAGTCCGAGAACCCGACCGCGACCTCCTGATCCCGATGACCGAGATGATCTCGCCGAGCGGCGCGCCCCGCGACGGCGGCCGCACGCTGCTCGGCGCCTCCGCGCTGACCGCGGGCGTCGTCGGTGCGGTCGCGGCCGCGTCGGCCGCCGCCCGCCGCACCGGCGCCATCCCCCGCACCCCTGAGCAGCGGTGGCGCGAGGCGCACCCGCACGAGTCGGGGCAGCGCGGCGGCACCGGCACCGCCGAGCGCGCGGACGGCACCGGGAGCGCCGGTGGGCAGCCCCGCCCCGGCAAGGCGCCCTCGCCCGACGACCCTCGGAAGCCGAAGGGTCCCGAGGACCTGCACAAGCCGACCCTGCGCTACTCCCTCCGGAAGACGGGGCGGGAGTTCGGCAGCGACCAGTGCACCGACCTCGCGGCCGCCCTCGTCTACTACTCGGTGCTGGCGCTCGGCCCCGCGATCATCGCGATCGTCTCGATCCTCGGCCTGCTGAGCCCGGACACCATCGCCCAGCTCGATACGCAGGTGCTGCAGCCCGCATTGGCGAGCTCGCCCAGCACCTACTCCCTCATCCACGGGCTGCTCACCAACGCCAGCAAGGCGCCCAGCGCCGGCCTCGGGCTGATCATCGGCATCGTGGGCGCGCTCTGGTCCGCCTCGGGCTACGTGGGCGCCTTCGGACGGGCGATGAACCGGATCTACAGCATCCCTGAGGGCCGGCCCGTCTGGAAGCTGCGCCCGACGCAGCTGCTCGTGACGATCGCCGTTGTCGTGCTCGTCGTGCTCGGCGCGCTGATCCTCGTGTCCACCGGCCCGATCGTGCAGCAGATCGCCGGCCAGCTCGGCATCGGGGACGCGGCCTTCGTCGTCTTCTCGATCGTGAAGTGGCCGATCCTCATCGTCATCGCGATCGCCGCGATCGCGATCCTGTACTACTTCTCGCCGAACGTGCGGCAGCCGAAGTTCAGGTGGACGAGCATGGGGTCGATCTTCGCCCTCGTCGTGTGGGCGGTCGTCACCGTGCTGTTCGGTCTCTACCTCTCGTTCTCCGGCGGCGGCAGCTACTCGAAGACCTACGGCCCCATCGCCGGGATCATCATCTTCCTGCTGTGGCTCTGGATCACGAACCTCGCGCTGCTGTTCGGCGCGGAGTTCGACGCCGAGCTCGAGCGGAGCCGCGAGCTGCAGGGCGGCATCGCCGCGGAGGAGCAGATCCAGCTCCCGATGCGCGACACCCGGGGCAGCGACAAGAAGGAGCAGAAGCACGAGGAGGACGTGCAGAAGGGCCGCGAGCTGCGACAGTCCCGCGGCACGAAGGCCTGAACCGATTCATGCCCGACCGGGCATGAATCGGCGCGTCAGCGCTGCAGCTGCATCGGGGCAGCGAGCCTCGGCGCGGCGAGCGGCCTCGCCGGCACCGGCCGGACGACGTCCGCGTCCTCCCGCCTCCGGCGCACGAGCGGCCCGACGGTCAGCGCGAGGGCCAGGGAGGCCACGCACCAGGCGGTGATACCGGCCAGGATCCAGACGAGCGACTCGAGCATGTCCGAATCGTGACATCCGCTCGGGTCCCGGACCGGTAACCGCTCGGCGTGCCGCGCGCACCGATCGCGACCGCGCCGCCGACGCGCGCACCTCGTCGCGCCGTTCCGGAGAAATCACGCGACGCGCCGCATCCGTCGTCGAGATCGCGGCGTGTCGCGCAGGAACTCCGGAACGGCGCGATGGGGAGGTCAGCCCGGCGTCGACTCGAGCAGCTCGCGGACGGCGTCGACCGCGTCGGCGGCGTCCGGTCCCACGGCCTCGATCCGCACCCGGTCGCCCTGCCGGAGCCCGAGCGCGAGGATCCCGAGCAGGCTCCGCGCGTCCTTGCCGTTCACCTGGACCCGCGCGACGAACCGGCCGGCGAGCTTCACCAGCTCGGCAGCGGGCCGGGCGTGCAGCCCCTCCGGATCCGTGAGCACGACCTCCGCGAACGCCGTCCCGGACGCCGGCTCGGATGCGCGCCCTGCCTCCTCCGCAGGCGTCCCTGCTGCCGTCCGGGCTGCGGCCGCCACCGCCGTGAGGTCACCGCCGCCCTCCGCGGCCACCGCGGCCGCGACACCGCCCTCGACGAGCGGCACGTCGAGCACGAGCACCCCGCCCGCCGGCGGCGGATCGAGCAGCTCGACAGCGGTCTCGGCCGTCATGATCGCCGAGCCGAGGTCACCGATGACGAGCACGCCCTGCCCGCCGTCGGCCCGGCCGATCGCGCCCTCGACCTTCTCGTAGCTGGTGCCGATCCCGCCCTCGTCCGTGCCGCCCGCCGCCTCCAGCGCGACCGACGGCGCCATCTGCGCGGCGAGCTCAACGAGGCCCGCCGCGATCCGCTCGCTGTGGGAGACGAAGACGATCCCGACGGCCACGCCTCAGCCCGCCGCGGCGTCTGCGGCGGCCCGGAGCTGGAGCGCCGACGACACCGCGCCGGGGTCCCGGTGACCGATCGCGCGCTCGCCGAGGTAGCTCGCCCGGCCCTTGTGGGCGATGAGCGGATCGGTCGAGACGGCGCCCCGCTCGGCTGCTTCGGCGGCCGCGGCCAGCACCGCCGCGGGCTCCTCCCCCGCTTCCGCAGCCGCCGAGGCGGCGTCGACCGCGGGCGTCCACGCGTCGATCATCGTCTTGTCGCCGACGGCCGCCTTGCCCCGCAGCACGACACCGTCCCTCGCGGCGGTGAGCAGCGCGGCGATCCCTGCCGAGTCCACCTCGGCGGTGTCGCCGAGCACGCCGGCCGCCTTGAGGTACGCGGTGCCGAGCAGCGGCCCGGAGGCCCCGCCGACGGTCGAGATGAGCGTGGTCGCCACGACCTTGAGCACGCCGCCGGGTGTCCCGGGCGCGCCGGCGTCGAGCTTCGCGACGACGGCGCGGAACCCGCGGTCGAGGTTCTCGCCGTGGTCCCCGTCACCGATCTCCCGGTCGAGCCCGGACAGCTCGGCGCGGTGCTCCGCGACCGCCGCGGCGCTGCCGCGCACCCAGGCGATCGCCCACTCGGTCGTCAACGCCGCCATGATCGTCCTCTCACCGGCCCCAGCGCAGCGCCGCGGTCTGCACCGGCGCGTCCCAGAGGGCCTTCATCTCGTCGTCCAGCTTCAGCAGGGTGATGGAGCACCCGGCCATGTCCAGGCTCGTGACGTAGCTGCCGACGAGTGTCCGCGCGATGTGGAGGTTGCGGTCGCCGAGCAGGTTCGCCGCGGCGTCGAACACGATGTAGAGCTCGACGAGCGGGGTCGCCCCCATCCCGTTGACGAACAGCAGCACGTCGTCGGTCGAGGTGAACGGCAGGTCGTCGAGGATCGGCTCGAGCAGGCGCCGCACGATGCCGTCGACGGGCTCCCACTCGATCCGCTCGCGTCCGGGCTCGCCGTGGATGCCGATGCCGATCTCGATCTCGTGGTCGGAGATGTCGAAGCTCGGGGTGCCGGCGTGCGGGACGACCGGGGCGGTGAGCGCGACGCCCATCGACCGGACGTTCTCGTTGACCCGCCGGGCGATCGCCGCGACCGATGCCAGGTCGTCGCCGCGCTCGGCGGCCGCCCCCGCGATCTTCTCGACCAGCACCGTGCCGGCGACGCCGCGTCGCCCCGCCGTGTACAGCGAGTCCTTCACCGCGACGTCGTCGTTCACGACGACGGTCTCGACGGTGAGGTCCTCCGCGGCCGCGAGGTCGGCGGCGGTCTCGAAGTTCAGCACGTCGCCCGTGTAGTTCTTCACGATGTGCAGCACCCCGGCGCCGCCGTCGACGGCCTTCGTCGCCTCGAGGATCGGGTCGGGAGTCGGCGAGGTGAACACCGGGCCGGGAACGGCGGCGTCGAGCATGCCGTAGCCGACGAATCCGCCGTGCAGCGGCTCGTGGCCGGAGCCGCCGCCGGAGACGATGCCGACCTTGCCCGAGACGGGCGCGTCGGCGCGGAGGATCACCTCCCCCTGGACCCTCAGGAGCCCGGGGTGGGCCTGAGCGACCCCGGAGAGGGCGTCCTGCAGGACGGTCTGCGGATCGCGGATGAGCTTCTTCATCGAATGCCTCCAACGCGCGGCGGACGCCGCATCGGGGCCAATCTACGACTCGCGGGCGTGCCCCGGCAGGGCGGATCCCGCGGGCTGCATGAACGACGGAATGCGCCCGGGACGGCGCTTGCCGCCCGGAGTATGGTGACGAACGGAGGGCGGGTCGACGGGGCTCCGCCTGATATTCCGGACTCGAGGAAGAGGCACACGTGACCGCGTCTGTTGGTGTCCAGTTTCTATCCGAGCTCGTCGGGACGGCGATGCTGCTCCTGCTGGGTGGGGGCGTGGTGGCGACCGCGATCCTGACCAAGAGCAAGGGCCTCGGCGGCGGCTGGCTGCTGATCAACTTCGGCTGGGGCCTCGCGGTCTTCGCCGGTGTGACGGTGTCGTACGCCTCTGGCGCGAACATCAACCCGGCGGTGACGGTCGGGCTGCTCGCGGCCGGCAAGTTCACCCAGGGCTTCGGCGTGGCCCTGCTGTACATCCTCGCTCAGCTCATCGGGGCCATGATCGGCGCCCTGCTCGTCTGGCTGGCCTTCAAGAAGCACTTCGACGAGGAGGTGGACCCGGGCACCATCCTCGGCGTCTTCTCCACGGGACCGGCCATCCGCTCCTACTTCTGGAACTTCGTCACCGAGGTCATCGGCACCTTCGTCCTGGTGTTCGTCGTCATCGGTTTCGGCCATGCGGGCGATCCGGCGACGAAGACCCCGGCCGGCCTCGCCGCCCTCGGCGCGCTGCCGGTGGCCCTGCTCGTCGTCGGCATCGGCGCCTCGCTCGGTGGCCCCACCGGGTATGCGATCAACCCGGCCCGTGACCTCGGGCCGCGGATCATGCACGCGGTCCTGCCGATCCCCAGCAAGGGCACGAGCGACTGGTCCTACGCCTGGGTGCCGATCGCCGGCCCGCTGGTGGGCGGTCTGCTCGCCGGCTGGCTGTCACTGGTCCTGCTGCCGGTGCTCCAGTAGCCCCCACCCCGAACCCACACCCACAACGGAACGAAGGAGTACCACGTGGCCGACTACGTCCTCGCCATCGACCAAGGCACCACATCCACCCGCGCGATGGTCTTCGACCACTCGGGCAAGGTCGTCTCGACCGGCCAGCTCGAGCACGAGCAGATCTTCCCGAGGGCCGGATGGGTCGAGCACGACCCCGAGGAGATCTGGCGCAACACCCGCGAGGTGATCGGCCAGGCCCTGTCCCGGGCGGACATCACCCGGCACGACATCGCCGCGGTCGGCATCACCAACCAGCGCGAGACGACCGTCGTCTGGGAGAAGGCGACCGGCAAGCCCGTCTACAACGCGATCGTCTGGCAGGACACGCGCACGCAGTCCATCGTCGACCGCTTCGCGGCGGACGGCGGCGTCGAGCGGTTCAAGCAGAAGGTCGGCCTGCCGCTGTCGACGTACTTCGCCGGGACGAAGATCGTCTGGATCCTCGAGAACGTCGACGGCGCGCGCGAGAAAGCCGAGGCCGGGGAGCTGCTCTTCGGCACGACCGACTCCTGGGTGCTCTGGAACCTGACCGGCGGCGTGGACGGCGGCGTGCACGTCACCGACGTCACGAACGCCTCGCGCACCCTGTTCATGGACCTCGCGACCTGCGCCTGGGACGACGAGATCCTCGGCATCCTCGGCATCCCGAGGTCGATGCTCCCCGAGATCAAGAGCTCGTCCGAGGTGTACGGGCAGGTGGAGTCCTCCAGCCTGCTCCGCGAGGTGCCGATCGCCGGCATCCTCGGCGACCAGCAGGCCGCGACCTTCGGGCAGGTGGCGTTCGAGCCCGGTGAGGCGAAGAACACCTACGGCACGGGCAACTTCCTGATCTTCCCGACCGGCACCGAGATCGTGCACAGCACCAACGGGCTGCTCACGACGATGGCCTACCGGCTGGGCGACGGGGAGCCGCACTACGCGCTCGAGGGGTCGATCGCCGTCACCGGGTCGCTGATCCAGTGGCTGCGCGACAACATCGGCCTCATCGGCTCCGCGCCCGAGGTCGAGACGCTCGCCAAGACGGTCGAGGACAACGGTGGCGCGTACTTCGTGCCGGCGTTCTCCGGCCTCTTCGCCCCGTACTGGCGCTCGGACGCCCGCGGCGCGCTCGTGGGCCTCACCCGCTACGTCAACAAGGGCCACATCGCCCGCGCGGCGCTCGAGGCCACGGCCTTCCAGACCAAGGAGGTCCTGGACGCGGTCAACGCGGACACGGGCAAGCCCTTCACGGAGCTGAAGGTGGACGGCGGCATGGTGCAGAACGACACGCTCATGCAGTTCCAGGCCGACATCCTCGACATCCCGGTCGTCCGGCCGCAGGTCGCTGAGACCACCGCGCTCGGCGCCGCGTACGCGGCGGGTCTCGCCGTCGGGTTCTGGAAGGACTTCGACGACCTGCGCAAGAACTGGCAGGAGGACAAGCGGTGGGAGCCCTCGATGGACTCGGCCGAGCGCGACCGCCAGTACCGCAACTGGAAGAAGGCCGTCACGAAGACCTTCGACTGGCTGGACGAGGACGTCAGCTGACGCGATCCCGTCCGCAAGGGCGTCGCTCCCCGGAAGGAGCGGCGCCCTTCGTCGTCGTCAGGCGGTCGTCGACCGGGTCCAGGCCTCGAGCTTCGCGGCCGCCGCGCCGGAGTCGACCACGTCGACAGCCGTGGCAAGCCGCTCCCGCAGCCGCCGCGCCATCGGGCGCTCGGCCTGACCCGAGTCCTGCAGCAGGTCCCAGGCGACGAGGCCGGCAGCCGCGTTCAGCAGCACGAAGTCCCGGACGGGTCCACCGTCGCCGGCGAGCACGCTGCGCACCGTGGCGGCGTTCTGCTCGGGCGAGCCGCCGGTCAGGTGCTCGATGCGGGAGACCGCGAGCCCCACGTCCGACGGATGCACGTCGTGCTGGGTGACGGCGCCGGCCGACACCTCCCAGATGTGGCTGTGGCCGGTGGTCGAGAGCTCGTCGAGGCCGTCGTCGCCGCGGACGACGAGCGCGGTCGCGCCGCGGGTCTGCAGCACCCCGGTCACGAGCGGCACCACGGCGGGCCTGGCCACCCCGATGACGTTCGCGTCGGGCCGCGCGGGGTTGCAGAGCGGTCCGAGGAAGTTGAACACCGTCGGCACGCCGAGCGCGCTGCGCGCCTCGGCCGCGTGCCGGAACCCCGGATGCACGGCGGAGGCGAAGACGAAGGTGATGCCGACCTCGTCGAGCACCCGCGCGACGTCCTCGGGTCCGAGGTCGATGCGCACGCCGAGCGCGGACAGCACGTCGCTCGCTCCGGAGGCCGAGCTCGCGGCGCGGTTCCCGTGCTTCACCACGGGCACGCCCGCAGCAGCGACGATCACCGCGGCGGTCGTCGACACGTTGACCGTGCGGAACCCGTCCCCGCCGGTGCCGACGATGTCGAGAGCGTTCGGCCCGACCGGCAGGGGCACCGCATGGGCGAGCACGGCGTCCCGGAAGCCGACGATCTCGTCGACCGTCTCCCCCTTCGCGCGGAGGGCGACGAGGAACCCGGCGAGGGTCGCGGCGGGCGCCTCGCCGGCCATCACGCGCTCCATCGCCCAGGTCGCCTCGGCGACGCGGAGATCCTGCCCGTCGAGCAGGGCGGACAGCAGTCGGGCCCACTCGGCGGCATCCGTCACGGCCCCAATCGTAACGATCCGGCCCTCCTCGCCGTCGCGCCCCCGTTCCGCGCCCCCACGCGCCCCCAAATCCCTCGAGACAACCGACCCGCCGTCAGGTGGCACGGCCGCCGAGCGGCCATAATGGATCCGTGAGCAGTGCGTCAGTGCTTCAGTCCACGAACGCGCCCGTGGTGAACCGGCCGAACTCGATCGCCGTCGGCACCATCGTGTGGCTCGGCAGCGAGGTGATGTTCTTCGCGGGCCTCTTCGCGATCTACTTCACGCTCCGGACGTCGCTGCCGGATCTCTGGGCATCGAGCACCCAGCACCTCGACGTGCCGTACGCGCTCGGGAACACGATCATCCTGGTGGCGAGCTCCTTCACGTGTCAGTTCGGCGTCTTCGCCGCCGAGCGCCTGCAGTCGAGGGCGACGGGCTGGCGGCCGTCCGAGTGGGGCATGGTCGAGTGGTTCTTCCTCACCTACGCCATGGGCGCCGTGTTCGTCACCGGCCAGGTGTTCGAGTACGCGAACCTCGTGAGCGAGGGCATCATGCTCTCCTCCTCCGCGTACGGCTCGGCCTTCTACCTGACGACCGGCTTCCACGCGCTGCACGTGACCGGCGGTCTGCTGGCGTTCCTGCTGACGATCGGCCGTGCCTTCGCCGTCAAGAACTTCGGCCATCGAGAGGCGACGACCGCGATCGTCGTCTCCTACTACTGGCACTTCGTGGACGTGGTGTGGATCGGCCTGTTCCTCGTCATCTACGTGCTGAAGTGATCGTGAGGACACCTGTGATTCGAACCCGCCGCGCCGCCGCGTCGCCCGCGCCCGCCCGAGCCCGCCGCACCGGCCGTCGCTCCCCGATCGCCTCCGTCGCGCTCGTCGCCGTCGGACTGCTGCTCACGGGCGGCGCCTACACGCTCTTCACCGCGTCCTCCGGGGCCTCCGCGGCGATCGACCTGAACAGCGCGCAGACGATCGCGGAGGGCAAGAAGCTCTTCCAGGCCAACTGCGCCACCTGCCACGGCCTCGCGCTGCAGGGCACCGCCGCCGGTCCGTCGCTCGTCGGCGTCGGCGCCGCCGCCGTCGACTTCCAGGTCGGCACCGGCCGCATGCCCC
Organism: Amnibacterium sp.; assembly: GCF_036559085.1. Lineage (GTDB taxonomy): Bacteria > Actinomycetota > Actinomycetes > Actinomycetales > Microbacteriaceae > Amnibacterium. The sequence goes on along the minus strand of NZ_DATBTU010000057.1, from coordinate 5,736 downwards.
TCGCACAGGACGCGCCGCAGGCCGAGCAGAAGCCGCCGGTGTTCACCGACACCCAGACGAAGCAGCTCGCCGCCTACGTCGCGTCCGTCGCTCCCGGGCCGGGCATCCCCGAGTCGAAGTACCTGCAGGCGGACGGCAACGCGACCCGCGGCGCCGAGCTCTTCCGAATCAACTGCGCCATGTGCCACAACGTCGCCGGCGCCGGCGGCGCGCTCACCGAGGGCAAGTACGCGCCCAACCTGCACGACGTGTCGCCGACCCACATCTACGAGGCCATGCTCACCGGCCCGCAGAACATGCCGGTCTTCAACGACGACAACCTCTCGCCGCAGGACAAGGCCGACATCATCACGGCCCTGAAGCAGACCCAGCAGAACGAGAACGTCGGCGGCTTCGCACTCGGCAGCCTCGGACCGGTCGCGGAGGGCCTCTTCCTCTGGATCTTCGGCCTCGGCGCGATCGTGGCCTTCACCGTCTGGCTGACGGCCAAGGCGAACTAGGGGAACGGGAACCATGGCGAACGACGAGACCAGCACCGAGGTCGTCAGGACCGGCCGCGCGACCGCGAGCAGCGGCACCGCGGTCGAGCGCTCCGACGCCTTCGTGAACCCGGGCATGCCCCCGCACCGCCCGCGGGTCACCGACACCGACCCACGTAAGGCGAAGCGCGCCGAGCGCACGATCGTCGCGCTCTTCTACCTGTCGATCGTGGGCGCCGTCTTCGCGATGGCGGCGTACTTCGCCTTCCCGATCCAGGCGAACGACCTCGGCTCGGTGCGGCTGAACAACCTGTTCCTCGGGCTCGGCCTGTCCCTGGCGCTCCTCGCCATCGGCGTCGGAGCGGTGCACTGGGGCAAGGTGCTCATGGCCGACCACGAGGGCGTCGACATCCGGCACCCCATCCGCGGTGACGAGAAGACCCGTGCCCGTGCGGTCGAGATCTTCGACCTCGCGAACGAGGAGTCCGGCTTCGGCCGGCGCACCCTCATCCGCAACTCGATGATCGCGGCGATCGCCGTGCTCCCCTTCCCCGCGATCTTCCTGTTCCGCGACCTGGCGCCCGCATCGGGCACGCCCGCCGAGGCCTACTCGCACACGCTCTGGAAGCACGGCACCCGGCTCACCAAGGACCCGTCCGGCGTGCCGATCAAGGCGGCCGACGTCACGATGGGGTCGATCTTCCACGTGATCCCCGAGGGGCTGAACGAGTCACCCGACGCCCTCGAGGAGAAGGCGAAGGCGGCGGTGATCCTCGTCCGCATGAACCCCGCGGACCTGCACCCGTCGCCCAACCGCGAGTCCTGGGCGTATGACGGCATCGTCGCCTACTCGAAGATCTGCACCCACGTCGGCTGCCCGGTGGCGCTCTACGAGCAGCAGACGCACCACCTGCTGTGCCCGTGCCACCAGTCGCAGTTCGATCTCACGCACCAGGCCGAGGTCATCTTCGGTCCGGCCAAGCGCCCGCTGCCGCAGCTGCCGATCGCGGTGGACAGCGAGGGCTACCTGGTCGCTCAGAGCGACTTCCACGAACCAGTCGGACCGAGCTTTTGGGAGCGTCGCGGTGACTACAACGTCTGAACCACTCGCCTACGACCGGACGGAGCCGGCGGACGCCCGCCGCTCCTCCGGGGGCATCACGGGCTGGGCGTCGAACTACCTCGACGAGCGCACCGGGATCTCCTACGTCGTCCGCGAGTTCGGCCGCAAGATCTTCCCGGACCACTGGTCCTTCATGCTCGGCGAGGTCGCCCTCTACAGCTTCGTGATCATCCTGCTGTCGGGCTCCTTCCTCACCTTCTTCTTCCAGGCGTCGATGGCGGATGTCGTCTACAACGGCAGCTACGTGCCGCTGAAGGGCCTGCAGATGTCAGCGGCGATGCAGTCGACGCTGAACATCTCGTTCGAGGTGCGCGGCGGCCTGCTCATGCGGCAGGTGCACCACTGGGCGGCGCTGCTGTTCGTGGCCTCGATCGGCCTGCACATGCTCCGCATCTTCTTCACCGGTGCGTTCCGGAAGCCGCGCGAGATCAACTGGCTCATCGGCTTCGTGCTCTTCGTGCTCGCGATGGCGGAGGGCTTCACCGGCTACTCGCTCCCCGACGACCTGCTGTCCGGCAACGGCCTGCGGATCATCGCCGGCATGGTGCAGGGCATCCCGTTCATCGGCAGCTGGATCGAGTGGTTCGTCTTCGGCGGCCAGTTCCCCGGCACGGCGATCGTCGGCCGCCTCTACACGCTGCACATCCTGCTGCTGCCTGCCGCGGTGCTCGCCCTGATCGGCCTGCACCTCGTGTTCGTGGTGGTGCACAAGCACACGCAGTTCGCCGGGCCCGGCCGGACCAACGACAACGTGATCGGCTACCCGATCCTCCCCGTCTACGCGGCGAAGGCCGGTGGGTTCTTCTTCATCGTGTTCGGCGTCGTCATGCTGATGGCGACGTTCTTCGCGATCAACCCGATCTGGACGTACGGCCCCTACGACCCCTCCCCCGTCTCCGCCGGCACCCAGCCGGACTGGTACATCGGCTTCGCCGACGGCGCCCTGCGGCTCATCCCGCACGGCTGGGAGTTCGTGCTGTTCAACACGACCTACTCGCTGAACATCCTGGTTCCGGTGGTCGGGCTCGGTGCCTTCCTCGCCGTGGTCGCGGCGTACCCGTTCCTCGAGGCCTGGGTCACGGGCGACCGGCGTGAGCACCACATCTCCGACCGGCCGCGGAACATGCCGACCCGCACCGCCATCGGTGCGGCCGGTGTGACCTTCTACGCGACCCTCTGGGCGGCAGCGAGCTCCGACCTCATCGCGACGCACTTCAGGGAGTCGATCGAGGGCGTGATCACGACGATGCAGTTCGCGCTGATCCTCGGTCCGTTCATCGCCTACTTCGTCACCAAGCGGGTCTGCCTCGCGCTGCAGAAGAAGGACCGCTCGATCGCGCTGCACGGCTTCGAGTCGGGCCGCATCGTCCGGCTGCCGGGCGGCGAGTACATCGAGGTGCACGAGCAGGTCGACGACTTCGAGCGGTGGAGGCTTGTGAGCTTCAACGACTACGAGCCGCTGATGGTCCGCCCGAACGCCTCGGGTCGCATCCCGCCGCAGGAGCGGGTGCGGGCGGTGCTGAGCCGCTGGTTCTTCGAGGACCGCATCGAGCCGGTCACGCGGACCGACGTGGAGCTCTCCTCGCACCACTGATGTCCACCGCACCGAGAACGCCCGCGCTGCAGAGCGCGGGCGTTCTCGTGTTCCGGCGGCTCGGCGGCCTGGAGCTGCTCCTCGGCCACATGGGCGGTCCGTTCTGGGCACGGAAGCAGGATGGCGCCTGGTCGGTCCCGAAGGGTCTTCTCGAGCCCGGGGAGGATGCGATGACGGCTGCCCGGCGGGAGTTCACCGAGGAGACGGGTCTGCCGCTGCCGGAGGGCGCACTGCTCCCGCTCGGCGACGTACGCACCGCTGCCGGCAAGACCGTCACGGTCTGGGCGCTGGAAGCCGACCCCGAGGTGGACGCCTTCTCCCCCGGCACCTTCCCGCTGGAGTGGCCGCCGCGCTCCGGACGGACCATCCAGGTCCCGGAGATCGACGTGCTCCGGTGGGTGGCCGCCGATGAGGCGGTGGCGCTGCTCACGACCGCTCAGCGCCCCCTCGTGGCCCGGCTCAGCGCGATGCTCGGCGCCGACTGAGCGCGCCCCTCAGCACCACCCGTGGCCGCGCCCCCGGCCGGCGGGCGACTCCGGGCATCCGATGACGCCCAGAAGTGCCCGAAGCGGCCCGGCGCGCCGGCACGAACGACGACACCGCCCGGCCCAGGAGGCGTCGTGGATGAGCGGTGGGCTCAGCGGGCGAAGTAGCCCCGGTAGTACTCGTAGACCCAGCCCGTGATCGCGACGATGAACAGGGCGAGGCCGATGGCCCCGATCCAGAGCCCGACGGCGATGCCGAGGAAGCCCAGCGCGGCGGCTGTGGCGAGCAGCAGCGGCCACCAGCTGTACGGGCTGAAGAAGCCCATCTCCGGGTCGCCGTCGTCCACGCTGGCGTCGAGCCGGTCCTCGGGCAGATCCCCGCCCTGCGACCGGTACGAGCGGCTCAGGTAGAAGGCGATGAACACCGCCATGATCGTCACGAGCCCGAGGCCGACGGTGCCGACCCACTCCGGCTCGCCGTAGACGATCAGCGCCCAGATCGTGTAGGTCGCCAGCGCCAGGAAGAAGAACCCGGCGAGGATCCAGAAGACGTTGATGCTGGCGCGCATGGCCCTATCGCACCTCTCCGTGAGCGACGTCGTACGTCGGCGCGTCGGGCGCGTCCTTCGCCGGCCCGATGCCGAACGGGATGCCGGCCTCCGGGTGGTTCAGGTCGAACGCGGGCGACTCCGAGCGGATCCGCGGGATGGACGTGAAGTTGTGCCGCGGCGGCGGGCAGGAGGTCGCCCACTCCAGGCTCCGCGAGAAGCCCCACGGGTCGTTCACGGTGACCTTCGGCGCCCGGCGGCTGGTGGTCCACACGTTGTAGAGGAACGGGAGCATCGAGAGCGCCAGGATCGCGGCCCCGATCGACGACACCTGGTTCATGGTCGTGTACCCGTCACCCGGCTGGTACGTCGCGTAGCGACGGGGCATGCCGAGCACGCCGAGCCAGTGCTGGATCAGGAACGTCGTGTGGAACCCGATGAACAGCAGCCAGAAGTGCAGCTTGCCCAGCCGCTCGTTCAGCATCGTGCCGGTCCACTTCGGCCACCAGAAGTAGAAGCCCGCGAACATCGCGAACACCACGGTGCCGAACACCACGTAGTGGAAGTGCGCGACGACGAAGTACGAGTCCGACAGGTGGAAGTCGAGCGGCGGCGACGCCAGGATGACGCCCGTGAGCCCACCGAAGATGAACGTGATCAGGAAGCCGAGCGACCAGAGCATCGGGGTCTCGAAGGTCACGGACCCGCGCCACATGGTGAAGGTCCAGTTGAAGATCTTCACGCCCGTCGGCACCGCGATGAGCATCGTGGTCAGCGCGAAGAACGGCAGCAGCACGGACCCGGTGACGTACATGTGGTGCGCCCACACCGCCACCGAGAGTGCCGCGATCGAGATCGTCGCGTAGATGATCGTCTTGTACCCGAAGAGCGGCTTCCGGCTGAAGACCGGCATGATCTCCGAGATGATGCCGAAGAACGGCAAGGCGATGATGTAGACCTCGGGGTGGCCGAAGAACCAGAACAGGTGCTGCCAGAGGATCGACCCGGCGCTCGCCGAGTTGAAGACGTGGGCGCCCAGCTGCCGGTCGGCGCCGAGCGCGAGCAGCGCCGCGGCGAGGATCGGGAACGCCATCACGACCAGAAGGGACGTGATGAGCGCGTTCCAGCTGAAGATCGGCATCCGGAACATGGTCATGCCCGGCGCCCGCATGGTGATGATCGTCGTGATGAAGTTCACGGCGCCGAGGATCGTGCCGAAGCCGGAGAGCGCCAAGCCGAACACCCACAGCGTGCTGCCCAGGTTCGGGGAGAACGTCGCCTCGGACAGGGGCGCGTAGGCGGTCCATCCGAAGCTCGCCGCGCCACCGGGGACCAGCTCGCCAGACACGGCGATGAAGCTGCCGATGAAGTAGAGCCAGTACGCGAAGGCGTTCAGCCGCGGGAACGCGACATCCGGAGCACCGATCTGCAGCGGCATCAGCACGTTCGTGAACCCCGCGAACAGCGGCGTCGCGAACATCAGCAGCATGATCGTGCCGTGCATCGT
>NZ_DATBTU010000056.1:0-26908 GCF_036559085.1 Amnibacterium sp. | reverse complement strand
ACGATGCACGGCACGATCATGCTGCTGATGTTCGCGACGCCGCTGTTCGCGGGGTTCACGAACGTGCTGATGCCGCTGCAGATCGGTGCTCCGGATGTCGCGTTCCCGCGGCTGAACGCCTTCGCGTACTGGCTCTACTTCCTCGGCAGCGCGATCGCCACATCCGGGTTCCTCCTGCCGGCCGGCGCCGCGGACTTCGGCTGGACGGCGTACGCGCCGCTGTCCGAGTCCGCGTTCTCGCCGAACCTCGGCAGCAACCTGTGGGTCTTCGGGCTGGCGCTGTCCGGTTTCGGCACGATCCTCGGCGCGGTGAACTTCATCACGACGGTGATCACGATGCGCGCCCCGGGCATGACGCTGTTCCGGATGCCGATCTTCACCTGGAACATCTTCCTGACGAGCCTGCTCGTCGTGATGGCGTTCCCGGTGCTCGCGGCGGCGCTGCTCGCCCTCGGCGCGGATCGCGTGTTCGGGGCGCACGTCTTCAACGCCGCGACGGGTGGCGCCATCCTGTGGCAGCACCTGTTCTGGTTCTTCGGGCACCCGGAGGTGTACATCATCGCGCTGCCGTTCTTCGGCATCATCACGGAGGTCATCCCCGTCTTCAGCCGCAAGCCGGTGTTCGGGTACAAGGCGCTCGTGTTCGCGACGATCTCGATCGCGGCTCTGTCCGTGGCGGTGTGGGCGCATCACATGTACGTCACCGGGTCCGTGCTGCTGCCGTTCTTCGCCCTCATGACGATGTTCATCGCGGTGCCGACCGGCGTGAAGTTCTTCAACTGGATCGGGACGATGTGGGGCGGCTCGGTCACGTTCGAGACGCCGATGCTCTGGTGCCTCGGCTTCCTCGTCACGTTCCTGTTCGGCGGGCTGACCGGCGTGATCCTGGCTTCGCCGCCGCTCGACTTCCACCTGTCCGACAGCTACTTCGTCGTCGCGCATTTCCACTACGTGGTCTTCGGCACCGTCGTGTTCGCGATGTTCGCCGGCTTCTACTTCTGGTGGCCGAAGTGGACCGGCACGATGCTGAACGAGCGGCTGGGCAAGCTGCACTTCTGGCTGCTGTTCATCGGGTTCCACACCACGTTCCTCGTGCAGCACTGGCTGGGCGTGCTCGGCATGCCCCGGCGCTACGCGACCTACCAGCCGGGCGACGGATGGACGCAGCTCAACCAGGTGTCGTCGATCGGCGCCGCGATCCTGGCCGCCTCGATGGTGCCGTTCTTCCTGAACGTCTGGGTCACGGCCAGGAAGGCGCCGAAGGTGCTCGTGAACGACCCGTGGGGCTACTCGCGGAGCCTCGAGTGGGCGACCTCCTGCCCGCCGCCGCGGCACAACTTCGACTCGATCCCGCGGATCCGCTCGGAGTCCCCGGCCTTCGACGTCAACCATCCGGAGGCGGGCATCGCGGCGGGCATCGGGCCCGGGAAGGACGCGCCGCAGGCCGCGACGCGGTGACGGGTCGCGGCCGTCCGGCGGCGCCGACGCCTAGAGCCTCGGCATCACCGGGTGGCCGTGGTCGCGCTGGTCCTCGGCCACGTCGCCGTGGTTCGGCGCGACGTGCTGCAGGATCGCCTCCCACTCGGTCGCCAGCACGAGGTGCCCGGCCCGCGGCGAGAGCGACAGGGTGGCGCCGGGGATCTGCTGCTGCCACCAGGCGGCGTCGTCCCCGTCGGCGAAGGAGTCCTGCTCGCCGAAGAAGAGCGCGGTCTTCGCGCGGATGGCGCCGAGGTCCCGGCTCCAGGAGGCGTCGGCCATGAGGTAGCGGTCGGCCTCGATGCCGGCCTTGCCCTGCAGGTAGGCCTCGTCGACCATCCGCTCGAGCCGGTTCCGCAGGCCGAGGCGCGAGTCGAGCGCCGGATCGGCGGGGTCCACGTGCAGGGCCTCGATGGAGTGGGGGGCGATGAGGGCGCGGCGGGCGGCCTTCGGGATGTCCCGCTCCGCCGGAGCCGAGACGATCGCGAGCCGGTCGATCCGCTCGGGGTGCCGCTCCGCCAGGGACGCGGCGACCGCGGCGCCGGTGCCCCAGCCGATCAGGCCCACCTGGGTGTAGTCGGCCTTGGAGATGGTGTCGGCGGTCTTCATCGTGTACTCGATGAACGACGCGAGGTCCTCCACGAGCTCGCGCATCGACGCGTCGGCGGGGTCGTCCAGCGCGTCGGTCGCGCCGTAGCCGGGCCGGTCGAGGCCCGCGAGGTGGACGCCCCATCGGCTGGTGACCGTGGGGTCGGGGTCGAAGGAGCCAGAGCCCGGGGTGGGATGGCACATGAGCACGAGCCGGTCGGCGATCGGGTCCCCGGTACCGAACAGCCCCATCATCCGGCCGGACGCCGCCCGGATCCGCGTTCCCGCCATCTCAGCCCATCCCTTCCTCGTGGTCAGGCCCTGCCTGGTGCACCCCTCCACCTTTCCACGCCGACGCCCCCGCCACCTGGGGAGAGGTCGCAGGAGTCGGGCACGTCACGCGGCGGGCAGCTCCACCGTGAACCGGGCGCCCGAGCCGGTCGTCGCATGCGCCGCGACGACCCGTCCGCCCATCCGCGCGGCGAGCCGGGTGGCGATGGAGAGGCCGAGGCCGGTGCCCACCTCGCGGGTCTCCCGGTAGCGCTCGCGGAGCAGGCCGCGGGTGAAGGCGTCGGCGAGGTCGTCGTCGGAGAGGCCGGGGCCGGTGTCCTCGACGGCGAGGCGCGCGGTGGTGCCGGCGCTGCCACCCTCGAGCCGCACCTCGCCGCCCGGCGGCGTGGCCCGCAGTGCGTTCTCGACGAGCCCGTCGAGCAGCTGCCGCACCCGCCGCGGGTCGCCGAGCGCCGGCAGCGGCGCGTCGAGCCCGGTGCTGATCAGCGCGACGCCGAGGGAGTCCGCTCGCGCCTCCCAGGCGGTGACCGTGCTGCGGGCGAGGTCGCCGAGGTCGATCGGGGTGATCTGGAGGGAGAAGTCGTCGGCCTCGAGCCGGGCGAGCTCGAGCAGGTCGGCGGTGAAGCGCTCGAGGCGGGTCGTCTCCGCCACGAGCACGCCGCCGACCTCGGCCGTGCGCTCGGGCGGGATGAGCCCGTCTGCGAGCGCCTCGCCGTAGCCGCGGAGCGCGGTCAGCGGCGTGCGGAGCTCGTGCGAGATGGAGAGCAGGAACTCCCGCTGCCGCCCCTCGCTCGTTCCGAGCGCGGTGTCGAGCGCGCGGAGGGCGAGCGCGACGTCCGCGACCTCCGCGAGGGAGGCGTCCGGGATGTCCACCCCGCGCTCGCCCTCGGCGAGCCGCCGCGCTGCCGCAGCGGTGGCGGCGAGGGGGCGGGCGATGCGCCGGGCCAGCCAGACGGCGGCCGCGACCGCGAGCAGCAGGGCGATGCCGAGGGTGACGAGGATGCCGCCCGCGAGCCCGGCCGCGTTCCGGGTGAACGCGGCGACGGGGCGGGTGAGCACGACGGCGCCGCCGTCGGCCGTCGGGCGGGCCTCGACGAGCACCTCGCGCCCCGCGACCCGGACGCTTCCGGAGACCGGCGAGCCGGCCGCCGCCGTCGCGGCCTCCGCCCGGGTCCTGGCCACGATCCCGGTGCCGCGCGCGGTGGAGGCCACGAGTGCGCCGTCGGGGCCGTAGACCGACACGGTCGTGCCGTCGAGGCCGTCCGCGACGCGGAGCAGCGCGTGGCGGGTGACGAGCCGGGCGGACTGCAGCGTGAGCAGGGAGGCCTGGGCGTTCAGCTCGCCGCGCTGCTCGGACCGGGCTGTGGAGCGGGCGAACTGCACGGTCGCCGCACCGGCGATCAGGGCGGTGGCGACGACGAGCCCGATCGCGAGCAGCAGGATCCGCGAGGCGAGGGAGCGGGTCATCCGTCGCCCGCGTCGATGGCGTAGCCGACGCCGCGGAGCGTGCGGATGGGGTTGCCCTCGCCGAGCTTCGACCGCACCTGGGCGACGTGCACGTCGACGGTGCGGCCCCCGCCGTAGTCCGCCTGCCCCCACACGCTCGCGAGCAGCTGCTCGCGCGTGAAGACGCGGCCCGGCGCGCTCATCAGCTTCGCGAGGAGGTCGAACTCCGTCGCGGTGAGCACGACCGGCCGGCCAGCGACGCGCACGGACCGGCGGTCGGGGTCGAGCTCGACGTCGCCGACCGTGAGCAGGGCGGATCGGGCCGGGAGGGCGCTGCGGCGCAGCAGCCCGCGGATCCGTGTGACGAGCTCCCGGGGGCTGAACGGCTTGGTGAGGTAGTCGTCCGCCCCGAGCTCGAGGCCGAGGATGCGGTCGATCTCGTCGTCCCTGGCGGTGACGAAGACGACCGGCGTCCAGTCGCCTGCGGCCCGGAGCGCCCGGCAGATGTCGAGGCCGTCGCGGCCGGGCAGGCCGACGTCGAGCACGATCGCGACCGGCCGCAGCCGCTCGATCGCGGGCAGCACGGCGGTCCCGTCCCGCTCGACGTGCACGCCGAAGCCCGCCTCGGTGAGGTAGAGGCGCTCGAGGTCGGCGATGGCGCGCTCGTCCTCCGCGATCAGCACGAGGCCCTTCGACTCCATAGGGCACATTCAAGCGGCAGCGGGACCTGCGGCAGCCGGGCGGGCCGATGCGATTTACGCTCCTCGAACATCCGGCGAACACCGCCCGGGCGCCCGCCGCCCACGATGCTGCTGTCCCGATCCCCGGGGCGACAGATGGAAGGACCCCCGATGACTCTGAAGCGCCGCTCCGTGCTGATCACCGCCGGTGCCACCGCCGCCGTGCTCGCTGCCGGCGGGACGACCGCCGCGTTCGCCGCCGGCAGCACCCCCACGACGGCCTCGTCCACCGCATCCGCGTCCGGCGCGGCTGCCCCGGCTGCCTGCGCGCCGGGCGTCGGCGCGCTGCTGCACGCCATCCCGCGGTCGCTCCGCACGGACCTGCAGCACCTCGCGAAGGACTCGGCGTCCGCCAAGGCCGCCGACCGGGCCACGATCAAGGCGAAGGCGCTCGAGGGCGGCTACGGCATCCGCGTCGAGCGGGTCGCGCGCATCGTCGCCGGCGACGACGGCAAGCTCACTGCCGCGCTGCCCGCCTCGCTGAAGGCCGACCTGAAGACCCTCCGCGCCGACCCGAAGGGATCCGACGCCCGCAAGCAGGAGGCGGCCGCGATCTGGAGCAAGGCGCTGAGCGGCGGCTACGGCAGCTCGATCGAGTCGCTCGCGAAGGACGCGAAGACGCGCGTCGACCAGCGCTGCGCCGCCCGCACGACCGGCGGCACCGGCACCGGCACCGGCACCGGCAGCTGACCCGATCCCGCTGACCCGCGCCACTGCGCGACCACACTGCGCAAACGACGGAGCTTCTGCGCCGAACCCCCTCCGATCCGCATGGATGGGTCCGGAGGATGCGGTTCGTCCGTCGTTTGCGCAGTGGCATGCGCAGAGCAGGCACCCGAGCGAGCGATGGCAGCATGAGGCGGTGCCCGAGGACCCGATCGCCGTCGCCCGCCGCGTCGCCGAGGAGGTGCTCCTGCCGGATGCCGCCGCCGTGGACGCGACCGACACGATCCCGGACGCCCACCTCGCCGCGCTCGACGCCTCGGGCCTCACCGGCCTCGCGGCCCACGAGCCCGACCTGCGCACGCGGGCCGGCGTGACCGCGACGCTCGCGAGCGGATGCCTCGCCACCGCGTTCATCTGGCTGCAGCACCAGGGCGCGCTCGCCGCGGTCCTGCGCAGCCCGCTCGCCGAGCGGTACGGGCCCGGGCTGACCTCCGGGGCCGTGCGCTCCGGGGTGGCGATCACGGCGCTCCGCGGGCCCGCGCCGCTCACGGCGACCCGCACCGACGACGGCTGGCGCCTCACCGGGCGTGTGCCGTGGGTCACCGGATGGCAGCGGATCGACGTGGTCCGGGTCGCCGCTCTCGACGGCGACACGGTCGTCTCGGTGCTCCTCGACGCCCGTGAGTCGCCGACCCTCATCGCCGAACCCCTTGCGCTGACGGCCGCGCGGGCGAGCGGCACCGCCACCATCCGGTTCGATCGGCATCCGGCGCCGGCGGACCGGCTGATCTCGACCGTCCCGCACGCCGACTGGCTCGCGGGTGACGCGGCGGGGCTCGCCGGCAACGGCGCGCTCGCGCTCGGCGTCGCCGCCCGAGCCGCGGCGGCCGCCGGGTCGGGAGCGCTCGCCGCCGAGGTCGAGGCGGCGCTCGAGACGCTCGCCACCGCCTCCGTCGACGAGATCCCCGCTGCGCGGGCCGCCTGCTCCGCCCTCGCGGTCCGCGCGGCCGCCGCGGCGGCGGTCGTCGAAGGCGCCCGCAGCGTGCTCGCCGGCTCCACCGCCGCGCGCCTGACTCGCGAGGCGCAGTTCCTCCTCGTGTTCGGCAGCCGACCCGCCATCCGTGAGGAGCTCCTCACCGGCTTCGGCGCGTAGCGCGCCGACGGCCGGGCGTGTCGGCCCCGCTCGCTACGGTGGGGGCGTGAGGAGGCCCCGGTGCACCTGAAGAGCCTCACGCTGAAGGGGTTCAAGTCGTTCGCCCAGGCGACGACGTTCGCCTTCGAGCCCGGCGTCACCGCCATCGTCGGCCCGAACGGATCCGGCAAGTCGAACGTCGTCGACGCGCTCGCCTGGGTGATGGGGGAGCAGGGCGCCAAGACCCTCCGCGGCGGCACCATGGCCGACGTCATCTTCGCCGGCACCGCCACGCGCGGCCCGCTCGGTCGCGCCGAGGTCGTGCTGACGATCGACAACGGCGACGGGGCGCTCCCGATCGAGTACGCCGAGGTCGCGATCAGCCGCACGCTCTTCCGCAACGGCACCAGCGAGTACGCGATCAACGGCGACTCCTGCCGGCTGCTCGACGTGCAGGAGCTGCTGTCGGACTCGGGGCTCGGCCGCGAGATGCACGTCATCGTCGGGCAGGGGCAGCTCGACGCCGTGCTGCGCGCGACGCCCGAGGAGCGGCGCGGCTTCATCGAGGAGGCCGCGGGCATCCTGAAGCACCGCCGCCGCAAGGAGCGTACGGTGCGCAAGCTCGAGTCGATGCAGGCGAACCTCGCGCGGCTCACCGATCTCGCGGACGAGCTGCGGCGGCAGCTGAAGCCGCTCGGGGCGCAGGCCGAGGTGGCGCGGGAGGCCGCGACGATCCAGGCGACCGTGCGCGACGCGCGCATCCGCCTGCTCGCGGCGGACACCACGAAGCTCGTCACGTCCATCGCGGCGCTCGAGGAGACCCGCGACGCCGGCCACCTGGAGCGCCAGGTCGCCGCCGACCAGGCGCAGCGGCTCGGCAAGCGCGCCGCCGAGCTCGAGGCGTCCGAGGTGACCGCCGAGCTCGATCAGGCGCGGCGCACGGCGCTCGACCTCGAGCGGGTGCAGGAGCGCTTCCGGTCCCTGGCGCAGCTCGCCGCCACGCGCATCGCGCTGCTCGGCCCCGAGGAGGCGCCCGTCGCGGCGCCGTCCACGGCGGCGGATGATCTCGCCCGCCTCGCCGAGGAGCTGCAGCGGCTCGAGCAGGACCTCGTGGTGGCCGAGGCGCGGCACGAGGGCGCCGGCCGGCAGCAGCAGGCGGCGCAGCGCGAGCTCGACGTCGTGGACCGGCAGGTCGCGGCGGGTGCGGCGGCGGTCGGGGCGCACGAACGACGGCTCACCGAGCTGGCCGCCCGGCTCAGCACCGCGGAGTCGCGCCTCACCGCGGCGCAGGCGGACCTCGATCGGCGCACCGCGGCCGCCGAGGCTGCGGCGGCCCGGCGTGCGGCGGCGGTCGACGCCCTCGCCGCGGCCCCCGAGCCGGTCGGCGAGGCGCCGGAGGAGCAGGCCGCGGCGGACACCGCCGTGGAGGACGCGACCGCTCGGCATGAGGACCGCCGCGCGGCGCTGCACGACCTGGAGCGGCGCAGCAGCGCGGTCGGCGCCCGGGTGACCGCCCTCGCCCGTGCGGTCCAGGCGCCGGCGGCCACCGCGGAGCTGCTCGCGGCCGGGCTGCCCGGCCTCACGCGTCGCGTGCCCGAGACGGTCCGGGTCGCCGACGGCTGGGCCGCTGCGATCGGCGCGGTGCTCGGACCGCTGGCCGACGCCGCGCTCGCCGACGACGTGGACGCGGCGTTCTCCGCGCTCGACGCGTCGGCCGGCATGGGGGCGGTGGACGTGGTCGTCGCGGCCGCCGAGGAGCCCTCCCCGCCACGAGCGGCGGCGGGTGCCGTCGCCGCGCTCGACGTCGTGGACGCACCGTCCGGGGTGCGCCGCATCCTCGCCCCGGTGCTGCTCGTGGCCGATCGCGCGGCGGCCCGCGCGGTGTGGGAGGCAGCCCCCGACGCCGTGGTGGTGACGCGGGCGGGGGAGATCGTCCGCGACGCGGTCCTGCAGTCGCCCGGCGCCACCCCGACGGGCCTCGAGCTGGCGGCCGAACGCGACGCCGCCGTCGCCGAGCAGCTGGAGCTCGAGTCCGCGCTCGCCGTCGTGCGGGACGAGGTGGCGGCGGCGCGCGAGGCCCTGGCGGCGGCCCGCGCGGAGCGGGAGCAACGGGTGCGCCGCGCCCGCGAGCGGGAGAGCGCCGTGCGCGAGGCCGAGCGGGCGAGGGCCTCCCTCACGGCCCGTGCCGAGGCGGCCTCGGCCGAGGCCGATCGCCTGGAGAGCCAGGTGCGCGACGCCGCGAAGGCGCTCGAGGCGGCGCGACCCGCCCGCGACGCCGCGGCCGCCGAGATTGAGGCGGGCCGGGCCGAGCCGCGGCCCGTCGTCGACGCGGGGCTCCGCAGCGGTGCCCTCGCCGCGCTCGACGCCGCCCGCGAGCAGACCCTGGCCGCGCGGCTCGAGGTGCGCACCCTGCAGGAGCGGATCACCGCCGGCCGCCGGCGTCGCAGCGAGCTGGAGGCGGCGGCCGACCGGGCCAGGGCGGCGGCGCAGGCGGCGGAGCGGCGCGCGGCGGACCGACTCGCCCAGCGGCTCGCCGCCGAGGCGGTGCTCGACGAGCTCCCCGCGGTGCAGGCGTCGGTCGATGCCTCTGTGGAGGAGGCGCGAGCGCGGCTCGGCGAGCTGACCCGGCGCCGCGACGTGGTGTCCGGCGCGCTCACCGGGGCGGGGCGGGAGCTCGCCGCGGCGCGGGAGCGCGCGGCGCGGCTGGAGGGCCAGGGCCGCGACCTCGACATGCGGCTCTATGAGCAGCAGGTGTCGCTCGCCGCCCTGCTCGAGCGGGCGCGCACCGAGGTGGGGCTCGACGAGTCACGGCTGCTCGAGGAGGCGGATCCCGAGCTCGACCGGGAGGCGGAGGAACGGCGCCTGCGCACCGCCGAGCGGCGCCTCGCTCAGCTCGGCCGCGTGAACCCGCTCGCGCTCGAGGAGTTCGCGGCGCTCGAGCAGCGGCACACGTTCCTCGTCGACCAGCTCGCCGACCTGAACCGCACCCGCGCCGACCTGCTCACGATCGTCGACGAGCTCGACGCCAAGATGCGCACCATCTTCGAGGCGGCCTACGCCGACACCGAGGCGGCCTTCGCGCGCATCTTCCCCGTGCTGTTCCCGGGCGGCACCGGCCGGCTCACCCTCGTGTCGGGCGACGGGCCCGACAGCGCGGGCGTCGAGGTGGCGGTGCGACCGGCGGGCAAGAAGATCGAGCGGCTCTCCCTGCTGTCCGGCGGCGAGCGGTCACTCGCCGCCGTCGCGTTCCTGCTCGCGATCTTCACGGCCAGGCCGAGCCCGTTCTACATCCTCGACGAGGTGGAGGCGGCGCTCGACGACGCCAACCTCGGGCGGCTGCTCGAGGTGATCGGTTCGCTCCGCGACGCGTCCCAGCTGATCCTCATCACGCATCAGAAGCGGACGATGGAGATCGCGGACGCCCTCTACGGGGTGTCGATGCGGCAGGACGGGGTCTCGCAGGTGATCGGGCAGCGGTTGGGCGCCCGGGTCTGAGAGGAGGCTCTAGTGACCGGAAGCGACCTGGGTGGTGCTTCCGGTCACCGCCGTCGCCGCCTGCGCACTGAACGCGATCCTGGCGGGGATCAGCAGCGCGGCGCAGACGGTGACGGCGGCGAGCAGTCGAACGGGCTGGACCATGGAATTCTTTCGATCTCCATCTCTTCCCGGGTAGCGGCTGTGGAACAAACGTAACGGCGGCTCCGAGGGTCGCGCTATCCCGTATTCGGGTTGCATTTCGGGGGGAATGCGAGTGGTCATTCCGATCGCGCGAATGCGCTCGCGCGGGCGACCTGATCCGGGGTGAGGGCCACTCCGGTGTAGCGCTCGAACTGCGCGGCTGCCTGCAGCGCGTGCACCTCGGCGCCGGTGAGCACCGGGACGCCGGCGGTCCGCGCAGCACGGACCAGCGGCGTCTCCACGGGGAGTGCCACCACGTCGAACACCCTGGTCGCGGCTCGGATCGACGACTCCGGGAACGCGAGCGCGTCCGCATCCGGCCCCGCCATCCCGAGCGGCGTGACGTTGACGAGCACGTCGGCGGTCGCGCCCCGATCGGCGGTGAAGGTCGCGCCGAAGCGATCGGCGAGCGCGCGGCCGGCCTCGGCGTTCCGGGCGGCGATGGTGAGCGCGTCGAATCCGGCGTGCCGGAATGCGGCGGTCACGGCCGCGGCCATCGAGCCGCTGCCCTGGATCAGCACCCGTGAATCCCTGGGCACGCCGGATCGGTGCAGCAGCGTCTCGACCGCTTCGACATCGGTGTTCGAGGCGATGAGGCGGCCGCCCGAGTTCACGATCGTGTTCGCCGCGTCGATCGCCGTCGCCGACTCCTCGACCTCGTCCACGAGCGGCAGCACCGCCGACTTGAACGGCATCGAGACCGAGCAGCCGCGGATGCCGAGGGCCCGCACGCCTCGGATCGCGCCCTCGATGTCATCCGTGGTGAACGCCTTGTAGACGAAGTCGAGGCCGAGCTCCTCGTAGAGCCGGTTGTGGAACCGCGTGCCCAGGTTGCTCGGCCGGCCCGCGAGGGAGATGCAGACGGTCGTGTCCTTGCTGAGGATCGGCATGCCGTCGATCCTCGCGCGGATCACACGGCCGGGGCAGCCGCCTTCGGCTGGAAGCTCGCGGTCACCGCGGCGATGTCCTCGCGGCCGTGGCCCTCATCGCTCGCCTGCTCGAACGCGGCGACGAGCGCGTCGACGAGCGTGGTGGGCACGCCCGCATCCGCCGTCGCGGCGCGGATGAGCCGCAGGTCCTTCAGCAGGCCGTCGAGCCCGAACTGCGGGTCGAAGCGCTCCTCGAGGATCGCCTTCCCCTTCGTCTGCA
The DNA here is from genome assembly GCF_036559085.1 of Amnibacterium sp. Classification (GTDB taxonomy): domain Bacteria; phylum Actinomycetota; class Actinomycetes; order Actinomycetales; family Microbacteriaceae; genus Amnibacterium. The sequence continues at coordinate 15,742 of NZ_DATBTU010000056.1, read as the reverse complement.
GGTAGGGGCTGTCGGCGGCGCCGCCGGACACCGTCTCGAGGAACTGCGCCGGATCGAGGCCGAACGCACGCGCCTGCTGGATGCCCTGCGCGGTCCCCGCCGTGAGCACCCCGACCCACGAGTTGGCCACGAGCTTCATCGCGCTCGCCGGCCCGGGCTCGTCGCCGAGCCAGACCGTCTTCGCCCCGACCGCGTCGAACACCGGCTGCACGAGCCCCTTCGCGGACGCCGGGCCGGAGGCGAGCACGGTGAGCTTCCCGTCCTCGGCGGGCTGCTTGGTGCCGACCATCGGCGCGTCCACCATCGTCAGCCCGTGCTCCTGCGCGAATCGGGCGAGCGCCGCCGTGCCGTCGCGCCCCACGGTGCTCGACTGCACCCAGACCGCGCCGTCCTTCATCGCGCCCGACGCCTCGTCCATGACGGCGGTCACGGCATCCGCGTCGAACAGCATCGTGACGACGACGTCCGCCTCGCGCACCGCCTCGGCGAGGTCCTCGGCGACGGTCGCGCCGTCATCCGCCAGGGGGCGGGCGCGCTCGACGTGCCGGTTCCAGACCGTCAGCGGCAGCCCGCCGCGGAGGATGGCGTGCGCCATCCCCACGCCCATCGTGCCGGTGCCGAGCAGCGTGATCCGTGGTGCGTCCGCCATGAGCGGTCTCCCTTCGTGCCGGTGACCCGCCCGACCGTACGTCGGCGTCGCTGGGCGGCGTTCCCAGCCCCGCTAGCCTTGAGCCATGGCGGGGTTCGGGGCACGGCTGCGGAACCTCTTCGGGACCGTCAGGACCATCGACGAGGACACCTGGGACGATCTCGAGGCCGCCCTGATCGGCGCGGACTTCGGGCCCGACATCACCGAGGCGATGATCACGGACCTCCGCGAGAAGGTCGACCGGTTCCACACGACGGATCCGAAGGATCTGCAGCGGATGCTCCGGGAGGACGTGGAGGAACGGCTCGCCGGGTTCGACCCGACGCTGAAGCTGTCCGAGCGTCCCGCGGTCGTGCTGATGGTCGGCGTGAACGGCGTCGGCAAGACGACGACGATCGGCAAGTTCGCGAAGTTCCTCGCCAACTACCAGCGCACGGTGCTCGTCGGCGCCGCGGATACGTTCCGCGCTGCCGCCGTCGAGCAGGTCGCGACGTGGGCCGAGCGGGCCGGCGCCGCCGTCGTGCGGCCCCAGCATCCGGGGCAGGATCCGGCATCCGTCGCCTACCAGACGGTCGAGCAGGCGAAGCGGGACGGCACGGAGATCGTGCTCATCGACACCGCCGGCCGCCTGCACACCAAGGGCGGCCTGATGGACGAGCTCGGCAAGATCACCCGGGTGGTCGAGAAGCTCGCGCCGATCAGCGAGGTGCTGCTCGTGCTCGACGCGACGACCGGGCAGAACGGCGTGATGCAGGCGCAGGCCTTCATCGAGCACGCGGGGGTCACGGGGCTCGTGATCACGAAGCTCGACGGCTCCGCGAAGGGTGGCTTCGTGCTCCGCGTGCAGGACGAGACGGGCATCCCGATCAAGCTCATCGGCCAGGGGGAGCGGATCGGTGACCTCACCGGCTTCACCCCGGGCGTCTTCGCGCAGGGCCTCGTCGGCTAGCTGCCCTCTCGGCTGTTGCCGCTTTCTGCGACCTTGAGCGCCTCAAGCTCGCAAGAAGTGGCAACCGTCAGAGGGGCTGGGCGCGGTACTGGGCGGCGAGGGCGCGGTAGGTGGCTGCGTTCGCGCGGATGCGGTCGAGCTCCTCGGCCGTGATCGGTCGGCGGACCTTCGCCGGCACGCCGGCGACCAGTGAGCGGGGCGGGATCTCGGTGCCCTCGAGCACGACCGCGCCGCCCGCGACGAGCGAGCCGGCGCCGATGACGGCGCCGTTCAGCACCGTCGCGTTCATGCCGATCAGGCAGTCGTCGCCGATGGTGCAGCCGTGCACGACCGCGCCGTGGCCGATGCTCACGTTCGCGCCGATCGTCGCGGGTGATCCCGGATCGCAGTGCACGACCGCGGTGTCCTGCAGGTTGCTGCCGCGGCCGAGCACGATGTCGTCGCGGTCGCCGCGGAGCACCGCACCGAACATCACCACGGCGTCCTCGGCGATCGTGACCCGGCCGATCAGGGACGCGGTGGGGGCGATGAAGGCGGACGGCGCGACGTCGGGCCGCACGCCGTCGAACTCGTACTCGGGCACGACAGCACCGTAGGCGCGCGCGACCGCCCGGACGCACGATGGCGGCACATCGATCGCGGGTGGCCCGACCCCGGCGGCGGCGCAGGGCGCCTGCGCGGCAGGATGCGGGCATGCGCATCGCCGACGCCCGCCTGCCCGAGACCCCAGCGACGCGCGCCGCGCTCGAGGTCGCCACGCGCTTCTGCTCCACCGCGCTGCTCGACCACAGCATCCGCTCCTGGTACTGGGCGTGCGGGTTCGCGGCGGCGACCGGCGTCGCGGTGCGCGACGCCGAGCTGCTCGCCGTCGCGGCCGTGCTGCACGACGTCGGCCTCACGCCCGGGTTCGACAACCACCTGCTGCCGTTCGAGACGGCGGGCGGCAACGTCGGCTGGGCGGTCACCGCGGGAGCGGGCTGGGTTCCCGGGCGGCGCGACCGCGTCGTCGAGGTGATCGAGCGGCACATGTGGCGGGAGGTCGACCCCGCCGAGGATCCGGAGGGGCATCTCCTCGAGATCGCGACCGGGCTCGACATCTCGGGCGCCCGGCCGGACGTGCTGCCGGCCGACTTCGTCGCCGAGGTGCTCGCCCGCCATCCGCGGGGTGCGCTCGGCGCCGAGTTCACGGCGTGCATCACCGACCAGGCGGCCAGGAAGCCGGACTCCCAGGCCGCGCGGATCGTCGCCGGCGGCGTCGCGGCGAGGCTGGCCGCGCATCCGCTGGAGCACTAGGGGAAGGCGTCAGCGCAGGGCGCCGATCCGATCGAGCAGCTCCTCGTCGACCTCGGCCTCGAGCGCCTCGTGCACGGTCTCGAGCACCCGCTCCGACCGGGCCGCGACGATCGGCGCGGCGACGCGCTCGGCCGCGAGCAGCCATGCGAGCGCGAGCGCTGCGGTGCTCACGGAGCGCTCCCGGGCGAGGCCACGGAGCGTCAGGAGGGCCGGCAGCGCCGGCTCGGCCTCGCCGGTGCGCGGCACGCCGGTCGCCGCGAGCCGCTCAGCCTCCTCCTCGGCCTCGATGTGGGCATCCGACAGGCGGCCGCCGGCGAACGCGCCGCGCGTCAGCACCGACAGCCCCTCACCCGTCGCGAGCGGGAGCAGGTCCCGCTCGGCCTCCCGCTCAAGCAGGTTGAGGCGCACCCGGACGAACGCGGGCCGCGGCAGCTCGGCCCGGTCGGCGGCGATGAGCAGCGCCTCGAGCCGCCACACGTCGATGTCGGAGGCTCCCCACCCGCGGATGCGGCCGTCCTCCACGGCGGCGGCGAGCGTGGTGAGGGTCGCCTCGAGCGGCGTCTGCGCGTCCGCGGCGGCGAGCCAGACGAGGTCCGCCCGGCCCAGGCGGCGGGACGCGGCGGCGAGTCCCGCCTCGATCCGCTCGGGGGAGTGGTCGGCGCCTCGTTCCGGGTCGGCGGTGCCGCCCACGCCGGCGAGCACGACGACGTCCTCGGGCTGCCGGTCGTCGAGGAACCGCTCGGCGGCCGTCTCGCCGGTGGCGCCGAGATCGGCCACGTCGATCGTGCGGATGCCGAGCTCCCACGCCGTGTCGAGGGCCGCGACCCCCTGCTTCACCGGGACGGGCGCTCGCGCCGCCCCGGCGATGACGGCGGTGGTGGAGAGGCCGGTCGGGCCGAGGGGCTGCAGGTGCACGCGACGCACCGTAGCGGGATGCTGGGGGAGGCATCCGCAGCGCAGGGATGAGCCGCCACTGCGCGAACGACGGAGAAACCGAGGTCAGGGATCCCGTTCATGCGGATCCCGGGTCGTTCCACGCAGAAGCTCCGTCGTTTGCGCAGTGGTGAGTGGGGCGGCGGATCGCGGGGCCGGCGGGCGCTTCGCCGGGTCCATCGGTGGGGCGACGGTAGAATCGCCGCTCTATGGCTACCTTCGGAACGCTCTCCGACCGGCTCACCCAGGCGCTCGCGAACCTTCGCGGCAAGGGCGTCCTCACCGCGTCCGACATCGACGGCACGGTCCGCGAGATCCGCCGCGCCCTGCTCGACGCCGACGTGAACCTCGAGGTCGTCAAGCAGTTCACCGCCGCGGTGCGGGAGCGCGCGCTCGGCGCCGCCGAGAACAAGGCGCTGAACCCGGCGCAGCAGGTCGTGCAGATCGTCAACGAGGAGCTCATCGGCATCCTCGGCGGCCAGCAGCGCCGCCTCGAGTTCGCGAAGAACCCGCCGACCGTGATCATGCTCGCGGGCCTCCAGGGCGCGGGCAAGACGACGCTGGCCGGCAAGCTCGCGAAGTGGCTCGAGACCGACGGGCACACCCCGCTGCTCGTCGCGGCGGACCTGCAGCGCCCGAACGCGGTGCAGCAGCTGCAGGTGGTCGGCGAGCAGGCGGGCGCAACGGTCTACGCGCCCGAGCCCGGCAACGGCGTCGGCGACCCCGTCAAGGTCGCGAAGGACGCGATGCGCTTCGCACGCGACAAGCAGCACGATGTCGTGATCATCGACACGGCCGGCCGCCTCGGTGTCGACGCGGAGCTGATGAAGCAGGCCGCGAACATCCGCAGGGCGACGGATCCGGACGAGGTCCTGTTCGTCATCGACGCGATGATCGGCCAGGACGCCGTCGCGACTGCGAAGGCCTTCCAGGACGGCGTCGACTTCACCGGCGTCGTGCTCACGAAGCTCGACGGCGACGCCCGCGGCGGCGCGGCCCTCTCGGTCGCGAGCGTCACCGGCCGCCCCATCCTCTTCGCCTCGACGGGCGAGAAGCTCACCGACTTCGAGCCGTTCCACCCCGACCGGATGGCGAGCCGGATCCTCGATCTCGGCGACATCCTCACCCTCATCGAGCAGGCCCAGCAGGCCTTCGACGAGGAGGAGGCGCTCGAGGTCGCGCAGAAGCTCGCTACGGCGACGTTCACGCTCGAGGACTTCCTGAAGCAGATGCAGCAGCTGCGCAACATGGGCTCGCTGAAGAAGATGATCGGGATGCTGCCCGGTGCCCGCGGCATGCGCGAGCAGCTCGAGAACTTCGACGAGCGCGAGATCGTGCGCACCGAGGCGATCATCCAGTCGATGACGCCGGCCGAGCGCCGCAACCCGAAGATCCTGAACGGCTCGCGCCGCGCCCGCATCGCACGCGGGTCGGGCATGTCCGTCACGGACGTGAACCAGCTCGTCAGCCGCTTCGAGCAGGCGGCGAAGATGATGAAGACCGTCGCTCGCGGCGGGGTGCCGCAGGTGCCCGGCATGGGCCCCATCCCCGGCGCCTCCTACGGCCGCGGCAAGGCGCAGAAGAAGAAGCAGAGCGGATCGCGGTCGGGCAACCCGGCGAAGCGCGCGGCGGAGAACGCGGCGCTCGCGGCCGGTCGCCCCACCGGGCCGCAGACCGCCGGCGGCGCGGGCTTCGGGCTCGGCAACCGGCCCGGCGGGCCGTCCGAGGAGGACCTCGCCGCCATGCAGAAGCTGCTCGGCCGCTAGATGAGCGGCCCCGTCGCCGTCGCGGTCGCCCGCGACGGCGAGCACCGCTTCTCGAAGGGGACGACGGACGTCATCCGCCTGCTCGCCGGCCTCGGCGTCGAGGGCGACGCGCACGCCGGCGTCACCGTGCAGCACCGCTCCCGGGTCGCGCGCGACCCCTCGCAGCCGAACCTCCGGCAGGTGCACCTCCTCCACGCGGAGCTGCTCGACGAGGTCGACGACGCGGGCTTCACCGTGCCGGCCGGCGCGATGGGGGAGAACGTCACCACGCGAGGCGTGGACCTCCTCGCCCTGTCGGCGGGCACCCGGCTCGAGCTCGGCCCCGACGCCGTGATCGAGGTCACGGGCCTCCGGAACCCGTGCACGCAGATCGACGCCTACGAGCCCGGGCTGCTGAAGCGGATGGTGGGCCGCGACGCGGAGGGCGGGATCATCCGCCGGGCCGGGGTGATGGCGATCGTGCTCGCCGGGGGCGAGGTGCGGCCGGGCGACGCCGTCCGCATCCACGAGCCGGCCGACCGGGTCCCGCTGCGGCCGGTCTGAGGGCATCACACCGCGCGGGCCACCCGATGCGATCCCTCTAGGCTGCGCGTCGTGCCTCTGCCGAACGACCTCGCCGCCCTGCTGAAGGACCGCGCCATCTGCTACCTCGCGACGACGATGCCCGATGGATCTCCCCAGCTCACGCTGACCTGGGTGGACACCGACGGGGACCACATCCTCATCAACACGGTCGTCGGGCACCAGAAGACCAGGAACGTCGAGCGGGACCCGCGGGTCTCGGTCGCGATCTCCAGTCCGGCCGATCCGACGCACTACACGCAGGTGCGGGGATCCGTCGTCGAGCGGATCACGGACGGCGCCGCGGACCACATCGAGGCGCTGTCGCAGCGGTACACCGGTGGCCCGTACCAGTGGTGGGGCGGCCGCGACCAGCAGCGCGTCATCCTGAGAATCGCGCCGCGCCGCACCTCCGGCACGGCCTGACGCCGGTTCAGCGGCTGACCGTCAGCGCCCAGCTCGGGCTGCCCGTCACGGTCACGCCGTATCCGAACGTGGACAGCCGGGCGGTGCTCGGCTGCACGACCGTGCGCGGGAAGGCGTCGATGCAGGCGAAGCGCGCGTCGGTGCCGTCGGTCAGGCGCACCTCGACGTCGCCCGTGCCCTGGCACGTGACGACGAGCGTCACGAAGTGGCCGCCGCCGTCGAGCCCGCTCCTGGTCGTGGCGCCGTGGGCGGCGGAGACGCTCGCGACGAGCACGCCGGGCACGCCCGCGGCGAACGGGCCGGCCGCGGTCCGGGTGGGGGTGGGAGCAGGAGTCGCCGACGGCCGCGTGCTGATCGCGAGGCCGACGACGGCGAGGGCCAGTGCCGCCGTGACCAGCCCGACGCGGAGCCGCCACGCCGGGCGCTCGACGGGCGGCGCAGCCACCTCGGGCGTCGGCGGGATCGCTCGCGGCTCGAGCGCGAGGCGGGCGAGCGCCAGCTCCTGGTCCCAGTCGGCCGCGTCGGCACGGAAGGTCGCCGCCTCGGCGGGGTCGGCAGCACCGCGGTAGAGGGCCTGGCGCTGCCGCTCGAGCCGCACCGCCGGTGACTCGGACCCGTCGGACGAGGGCGCGAGCGGATCCAGCGCCCAGCGCAGCGCGTCGTGCGGGTCGAGGGAGCCGCGGTAGCGCGCCGTGAACGCGGCGAGTCGCTGCTCGTCCAAGGCGTCCTCGTCCACCCGCGTCATCCTCGCAGCGCCCGCGCGGGCTGCTGCGCGAGCCGCGGACCCCCGACGGGCCACTTCGGGCGCGCGGGGCGTCCGATGACGCCCACCCCTGTCCGGATCGGCCCGTCACCGCCGGGTCGCCGTGGCACGCTGACGGCGTGACGCCGATCCAGCTCCGCGACCTCTACGACGCCCGCCTGCGACCGTGGGTCGAGCCCGATCCGCCGCCCGGGGTCGTCTTCGAGCGGTTCGGGAACCTCGTCCGGGTGACCGGGCGCGAGCAGGGCTTCGTCGAGAGCGGCCCGGACGTCGGGCTCGCAGGCGCGGCGCTCGACGCTGAGATCGCCCGTCATCGCGACCACTTCGCCGCCCGGGGAGAGGAGGTCGAGTGGAAGACCCGCGCGCACGACCGCCCGGCGGACCTGACCGAGCGGCTGATCGCCGCGGGCTTCGAGCCGGAGGACCCCGAGACCGTCGTGATCGGCCTCGCCGCCGACATGATCGGGGCGGGGGAGCCGCCCGACGGGGTCCGCATCCGGCGCACCGCCGACCCCGACGACTTCGCCCGGATCGCCGAGATGGAGTCGGCGGTGTGGGGGGAGGACTGGGCCTGGCTCGGCGACGACCTCGCCCGGGAGTCGGCCCACGATCCGGACCACTTCACCGTGCTCGTGGCGGAGGCCGGCGGCGAGGTCGTCTCGGCCGCCTGGCTCGCCGCGAAGCCCGGCACCGGGTTCGGTGGCCTGTGGGGCGGCTCCACGCTCGAGGCCTGGCGGCATCGCGGCATCTACCGCTCGCTCGTCGCCGCGCGGGCGCGCGCCGCGCTCGAGCGCGGCATCGAGTACCTCCAGGTGGATGCCTCACCGGACTCCCGGCCGGTGCTCGAGCGGCTCGGCTTCGTCGCCGTGACGACCACCACCCCATACGTGTGGCGTCCCAGCCGCCGTTCACCGGATCCTGCCTAACGTTCAGCCATGAGTGATCGCGACTACCACCCCTACGACCGGCTCGACCCGGTGCCCTCCTTCTCCCTCACCAGCACCGACGTGACCGACGGGCAGCCGCTGAAGGCCGCCCAGTACGGCGCGGACGCGGGCGGCGGCGACGTCTCGCCGCAGCTGTCGTGGTCCGGTGCGCCGGAGGGCACGAAGGGCTACGCCGTCACCGTCTACGACCCGGATGCGCCCACCGGGTCGGGCTTCTGGCACTGGGCCGTCGCGAACATCCCGGCGAGCGTCACCTCGCTCGACTCCGGCGCCGGATCCGAGGGCGGCAGCCTGCCCGAAGGGGCGACCCCCGTGCTGAACGAGATGCGGCTGCCCCACTTCATCGGCGCGACCCCGCCCCAGGGCACCGGCGTGCACCGCTACTTCGTCGTCGTGCACGCGGTGGACACCGACCGCCTGGAGCTCGGCGCCGACGCCACGCCCGCGGTGCTCGGCTTCAACCTGCACTTCCACACCCTCGGCCGGGCGATCCTCGTCGGCACCGGCGAGTTCGGCGGAGCCGGCGCGTGAGCAGCGGCGCGTTCAAGGCGGAGGACCGGCCCGTCCGGATCGCGGTGCAGATCGCCCCGCAGCACGCCCAGTACCAGCAGCACCGGGACGCGGTCGCCCGCGCCGAGGAGCTCGGCGCGGACATGGCGCTGAACTGGGACCACTTCTATCCGCTCTCCGGCGAGCCCGACGGGCTGCACTTCGAGGCGTGGACCGAGCTCGCCGCGTGGGCCGAGCAGACCGAGCGCATCGAGCTCGGGCCGCTCGTGAACTGCAACAGCTACCGCAACCCGAACCTGCAGGCCGACATGGCCAGGACGATCGACCACATCTCCGGCGGCCGCTTCGTCTTCGGGACCGGCGCCGGCTGGAAGCAGAAGGACTACGACGAGTACGGCTACGAGTTCGGTACGCCGGGCACCCGGCTCGACGCGCTCGCGCGCGACCTGCCGATCGTGCGGGCGCGCTGGGAGCAGCTGAACCCGCCGCCCGTGCGCCGCATCCCGATCCTGATCGGCGGCGCGGGGGAGCGGAAGACCCTCCGCATCGTCGCCGAGCACGCGGACATCTGGCACGGCTTCACCGGGCCGGACGAGCTCGGCCACAAGCTCGACGTGCTGCAGCGCCACGCGGACGAGGTCGGCCGCGACGTCGCCGAGATCGAGATCGCGAACGAGCTCGGCGGCCGCGGGGACTCGGAGGCGGACGCCCTCTTCGACGCCGGCGTGCGCCTCTTCACCGTCGGCATCAGCGGCCCGGACTTCGACTTCGCCGCGGTGCAGCGCTGGCTGCGCTGGCGCGACGCGAAGAACGGCTGACCGAAGTCCTCCTCGGCTGTTTCCACTTTCTGCGGTCTTGAGCGCCTCAAGACCGCAGAAAGTGGCAACAGCCGGACCGGGATGGGCGGCGTCAAGCCCCCGGGAAGCCGTCCCTGAGCTCAGAGATCAGGGAGCGGACCACCGCCCGCAGGTCGCCGCCCGCCTTCGCCGCCGCGACCGCCTGGCGCTCGTACGAGGCGCCCGTGTCGATGATCCGCTCGAGGTCGTGCAGCTCGGTGACGCAGCCGAGCCGGTCCGCGACCGGCTCGAGCCGCGTGATCAGATCACGGGTGTCGTCCTCGACGTGCCGCTCGTCGCCCGCGGCGTTCACGATGACGATCGCGTCCATGCCGTAGCGGGCGGCCCGCCACTTGTTCTCGCGCGTGAACCACGGCTGCATCGTCGGCAGGGTCTCGCCGTCGTCGAGCCGCTGCGAGAAGTCGTCGACGAGGCACTGCACGAGCGCCGCGAGCGCGCCGACCTCGAGCGTGGTCGGCAGCCCGTCGCAGGCGCGCACCTCGACGGTGCCCCACTTCGGCGACGGGCGGATGTCCCAGCGGATCTCGTCCCACGAGTCGATGACGCCGACGTGCACGAGGTCGTCGACGAGCGCCTCGTACTCGCTCCACTTCGTGAGCTTCGGCGGCAGGCCGGCGGTGGGCAGCTGCTGGAAGAGCATCGCCCTGCTCGACGCGTAGCCGGTCGCCTCGCCGTTCGAGAACGGGCTGGAGGCGCTGAGGGCCTGGAAATGCGGGTAGTAGGTGAGGAGCGCGTCGAGGATCGGCAGCGCCTTGTCCGGGTGGTCGATGCCGACGTGCATGTGCACGCCCCAGATGAGCAGCTGCCGCCCCCAGATCTGCGTGCGATCGATCAGGGTCGCGTACCGCTCCTTCGCGGTCACCTGCTGCTCCGACCAGTGCGCGAACGGATGCGTGCCGGAGCAGATCACCTCGAACCCGCGTGCCTCGGCCGCCTCGGTGACGGCCTCGATCGTGCGGGTGAGGTCCGCCACGCCCGCGCTGACGGTACGGTTCACGCCGGACACGACCTCGACGGTGTTCGTCAGCAGCTCGCTGGTGATGTGCGGCGCCAGGTGCTCGTGGTCGCGGGCGACCGCGGCGAGCAGCTCGGGCGCGGCGCCGACCAGATCGCCGGTCTGCTGGTCCACGAGGGCCAGCTCCCACTCGAGGCCGAGCGTCGAGCGCTCCGAGCGGGCGAAGTCGATCACCATCCGACGATCCTGGCAGGTGGCGGTGCATCCGGCAGTGAGTCCGCCTCATCCGGCTGATGACATGTCAGAAACACGGCAGACTGAAGGATGCTGCGCATTTCGCGCCGCTTGCACGACTTGGAGTCCCCCCTTGGACGGAAACGCGACGTCGACGTACCGCAATGTCGCCCTGCTCTCGGTGGCGAGCGTGCTCGCTCCCATCGTCACGACCTCCTTCGAGATCGAGCGCCGCCTGGAGCCGATCCTGAAGCGGCTCCGCCTGCCCACCGGGCTGCTGGAGCGGGTCGCCGGCGTGATCGAGCGGCGGAACTGGAGCGCGGACCTCTCGCTCGACGAGGCGTCGCTGCAGGCGGGCAACAAGGCCTTGCAGGAGGCAGGCGTGAAGCCCGGCGACATCGGCCTGCTCATCAACACGTCGGTGACGAAGCGGCACATCGAGCCGAGCGTCGCCGTGCGGCTGCACCACGGACTCGGCCTCGGGTCGAACGCGATCAACTTCGACATCTCGAACGCGTGCCTCGGCTTCGTGAACGGGATGAACCTCGCGGCCAGCCTCATCGAGTCCGGCCAGATCGACTACGCGATGGTCATCGACGGCGAGGACGTCAGCGACATCCAGGTCAACACGATCAAGCGGCTGTCCGAGGAGGGCCTCGACCGCGCGCAGTTCATGAGCGAGTTCGCGAGCCTCACGCTCGGCTGCGGCGTCGCCGCCGCGGTGCTCGGCCGCGCCGACCGCCACCCGGAGGGCCACCGCATGATCGGCGGCATCACGCGGGCCGCGACGGAGTTCAACGACCTCTGCATCGGCACGATGGAGGGGATGCTCACCAACTCCAAGGCGCTGCTGCGCCGGGGGATGGAGCTCGTCACGGCCGCCTGGACCGAGGCGAAGCGCGACTGGAACTGGTCCGACATGGACCGCTACATCATGCATCAGGTGTCCAGCGTCCACACGGACGCCTTCGTCAAGGCGGCGGGCCTCGACCGGAGCCGCGTCCCGGTCACCTACCCGGTCTACGGCAACGTGGGCCCCGCCTCGATCCCGATCACGCTCGCGCAGGAGTCCTCGAAGCTGCACAAGGGCGACCGCGTGCTGCTCTGCGGCATCGGCAGCGGCATCAACACCTCGATGCTCGAACTGGCGTGGTGAGCCGAGCCGCTGCCGCGACACGACCGCCGGAGGGCCTGACCGGGCTCGACCCGGCGTGGTCGCGCCTCGTTCAGGCGCCGTCCAGCGACGGTGAGCGCCGCACCTGGCACCTGCTCGACAGCGGGGAGGCGCTCGCCGCAGCGGGCGTCACGCCCGTCGGCACGATCCTCGCGGTGCACGGCAACCCCACCTGGAGCTACCTCTGGCGCGATGTCGTCGCCGCAGCGGCCGCCGCCGAGCGGCCGTGGCGGGTCGTCGCCGTCGACCAGCTCGAGATGGGCTGGTCGGAGCGCACCGCGGTGCCGCGCACCGTCGCGGACCGCGTCGCCGACCTCGGCCTGCTCACCGACGAGCTCGGGCTCACCGGCCCCGTCGTGACGCTCGGCCACGACTGGGGCGGGATCATCTCGCTCGGCTGGGCCGTCGACCATCCGTCGCTGACGGCCGGCGTCGTGCTCACCAACACGGCCCTGCACGACGCGGACCTCGACGCGCTGCCGCTGCTGCTCCGGCTGGCGCTCGCGCCGGCCGTGACGCGGGCCGGCACCTCGTCCACCACCGCGTTCCTCGACACCACGCTCGCCATCGCCCATCCGTCGCTCTCCGCGGAGGTGAAGGCGGCCTACCGGGCGCCCTACACCTCGGCCGCTCGCCGTGGCGGGATCGAGCAGTTCGTCCGCGACATCCCTGCGCACGGCGAGGACCCCTCCGCTGCCGAGCTGCGTCGCATCGCCGACGGCGCCGGACGCCTGACCGTGCCGGTGCTGCTGATCTGGGGCCCGGCCGACCCGGTGTTCCAGGAGCGCTACCTCGCCGACCTGATGCTGCGGATGCCGCACGCGGACGTGCACCGCTTCGAGGGCGCGGGCCACCTCGTGCCCGAGGACGCCGACATCGCCTCCGCCGTGCTCGCCTGGCTCGACGCCCACGAGATCGCGACGGGTGGCACTGGTCCTGAGCCCGCGGCCGAGCCGCCGGCCGGGTACGAGCCGCTGTGGAGCGCGCTCGAGGCGCGCCGCGACGAGACGTCGACGGCGCTGGTCGAGATGCGGCCGAACCGCAGGACCGCCGTTCGTCGCGTCTCCTGGCGCCTCCTCACCCGCCGCGTCGAGTCGATCGCCGCCGGCCTGCTCGACGTCGGCGTGCGGCGCGGCCAGCGGGTGTCCCTGCTCGTCCCGCCCGGCGCCGACCTCACCGCCGCCCTCTACGCGTGCCTCCGCATCGGCGCGGTGGTCGTGGTTGCGGATGCGGGTCTCGGCCTGCGCGGCATGACCCGCGCCGTGAACGGCGCGCGGCCCGACTGGATCATCGGTGTGCCGGCCGCGCTCGGCATCGCCCGGGCCCTGCGCTGGCCCGGGGTCCGGATCGCCGCCGGCCCGATCACCCCCGCGGCCAAGGCGGCGCTCGGTGCTCGGCACACGCTCGGGGAGCTCGCGGCCCTCGGTGAGGACTCCGTCCTCCCTGAGCCGCCCTCGCCCGACGACCTGGCAGCCGTGCTGTTCACCTCGGGCTCCACCGGACCCGCCAAGGGCGTGCGGTACACCTACCGCCGGCTCGGCGGCGTGCGCGACGCGCTCCGCCGCGAGTGCGGCCTCGGTCCCGACAGCGGCCTCGTCGCCGGCTTCGCGCCGTTCGCGCTGCTCGGTCCTGCGCTCGGCTGCCGCACCGCGACGCCCGAGATGGACGTGACGCGCCCCGCCACCCTGACCGCGGAGCGGCTCGCCGCGGCAGTGAAGGCCGTCGACGCGGACTCGATCTTCCTGTCGCCCGCCGCGATGACGAACGTCGTCGCCACCGCGGGGGAGCAGGGCGACGCCTTCATGCACATCCGCCTGCTGCTGTCCGCGGGCTCACCGCTCGGCGGTCCGCTCCTCGAGCGCGCCGCGAAGCTCTTCCCCGAAGCGACGATCCATACCCCGTACGGCATGACCGAGTGCCTGTTCGTCACCGACGTGACGCTGCAGGACATCCGCGAGGCCGGGACGGGCGACGGCGTCTGCGTGGGGCGCCCAGCGGCCGGCGCCCGGGTGCGCATCGCCCCGCTCGACGCGGACGGCGTTCCCGGCGGCACGCGGACGACCGAAGCGGGCGTCACGGGCGAGATCGAGATCAGTGCACCGCACATGCTCGAGGGGTACGACCGGCTCTGGCTCACGGATCGCCGAGCGAAGGCCGGCACGGCGGCGGAGCCCTGGCACCGCACCGGCGACGTCGGCCACTTCGACGACGAGGGGCGCCTCTGGGTCGAGGGCCGACTGCCGCACATCATCGTGACGGCCTCCGGCGTCCTCACCCCGGTGGGCATCGAGCAGCGTGCGGAGACGACCGGGATCCCGCGCGCCGCGGCGGTCGGCGTCGGTCCGCGCGGCACGCAGCAGCTCGTCGTGATCGCCGAGGGTGAGCCCGCAGGTGTGCTGCCGCTCGAGCGGGCGGATGCCGTCCGTGCCGCCGTCGGCGTGCCGGTCGCCGCCGTGCTCGGCATGCCGGCGCTGCCCACCGACATCCGCCACAACTCGAAGATCGACCGCGCGCTGCTGGCCGCGTGGGCGACCGACGTGCTCGGCGGCGGGCGCGCGAGGCCGCTGTGAGCGCGGTGCTCGTCACGGGCGCGAGCGGCTACCTCGGCGGTGCGGTCGCCGCAGCGCTGGTCGCCGCGGGCCACGACGTGCGCACGCTCCAGCGCCGGTCGTCGGGCGTGCCCGGCGTCACCGACGTGCTCGGCACCGTGACCGACGCGGATGCCCGGCGCCGCGCGCTCGAGGGCGCCGACGCCGTCGTGCACCTCGCGGCGAAGGTCACCTTCACCGGTGACCCCGCCGACTTCGTCGCCGTGAACGTGGAGGGCACCCGGCACCTGCTCGCGGACGCGCGAGCGGCGGGGGCGACCCGGTTCGTCTTCGTCTCCTCGCCCTCGGTGGCCCACACCGGCAGCTCGATCATGGGCGACGGCGCCGCGCCGGCCGAGCCCGAGCGCGCCCGCGGCGACTACGCCCGCACCAAGGCGGCGGCCGAGCTGCTCGCCCTCGCGGCCGATGCGCCGGGCTTCGCCGTGACCGCCGTGCGGCCGCACATCGTCTGGGGTCCGGGGGACCCGCAGCTCGTCGCCCGGGTGCAGGAGCGGGCGCGGCAGGGCCGCCTGCCCATCGTCGGCACCGGCGCCGCCCTCGTCGACACCTGCTACATCGACGACGCGGTCGCCGGCATTGTGGCGGCCCTCGACCGGATCGACGTCGCGCACGGCAACGCGTACGTGCTCACCTCGGGCGAGCCGCGGCCGATCGGCGAGCTGTTCGCGGCGTTCTGCGCCGCCGCGCAGGTGCCGCCGCCCTGGCTGCACGTGCCGACGGCGCTGGCCGTCGCGGTCGGCGCCGTCGCGGAGCTGGTGTGGCGCATCCGTCCAGGGGAGGACGAGCCGCCGATGACCCGGTTCCTCGCCGAGCAGCTCTCCACCGCCCACTGGTTCGACCAGCGCGAGACCCGGGAACTCCTCGACTGGACGCCCGCGGTCTCCCTTGATGAGGGACTGGCACGGCTGGCCGAGCACTATCGGGGCGCCGGGGGCTAAAGCCGGGGGTCGGACGTGAGCGCCCGGCCGTCGTCGAGCCGTCCTGCCAGGATCCGAAGGAGCTTCGGATCCGCCGCAGCGGTGAGCTTGAGGTCGTACCAGCCGCCCTGAGTCTGCATCACAACAGTCTTGGCCTGGCCCGGGTTGAGCTCAAGCTTCTGCGATCCGGCGCCACTCC
>NZ_DATBTU010000055.1:0-80387 GCF_036559085.1 Amnibacterium sp. | reverse complement strand
GGTGTGGATCCCGCGGCGCCCGAAGGGCCGGCCTACCGGCGTATCGAGTTCGAGCGCGCCGACCTCCCGGCAAAGGTGGACGCGGTCGTGGCGAGCACGTCGCTGCATCATGTGGCCGATCCCGGCGTGGTGCTCGACAGGGTCGCAGACAGCCTCAGTCCCGGCGGGTCGGTGATCGTCGTCGAGTGGGACTGGGAGCGGTTTGACGAAGTCGCCGCCCGCTGGTGCCTCGAGCGCGGCGTGCAGCCGGACGGATGGCTGCAACGACGCCTCGACGCCTGGGCCGACGACGGGCAGCCGTGGGAGGACTGCTTCCAGGGGTGGGCGGTCGAACATGGCCTGCATGGCGTCCGGGCGCTGGTCGCCGAGCTCGATCAGCGTTTTGAGCGCGTGGACAGCCGGCGTGGGCCGTATCTGTTCACCGAGCTCACCGGCACGACGCAAGCAGACGAGCAGCGCGCGATCGACGCCGGGCAGATCCGCGCTCTGCGGATCGACTATCTCGGGCGGTTATGAGCCGAGCTTCGGCGAGGTCCACGGCTGGCGAAGCCGCCGCTCGATCTCTTCGCCGAGCTCGTCGATCGCGATCCGGATCTGCTCGAGGCTGTCGCGGTCGCGCAGCGTGACCGTGCGGTCCTCGAGTGACCGGTGGTCGATCGTCACCGCCCACGGCGTGCCGATCTCGTCCTGGCGGCGGTAGCGCCGGCCGATCGCGCCGCCTTCGTCGTACTCGGCCTGGACGCGATCGCGAAGTGCCCGGTAGACCTCGTGCGCGAGCTCGGGCTGCCCGTCCTTGCGCACGAGCGGCAGCACCGCAACCTTGACCGGCGCCAGCACCGGATGCAGCCGGAGCACCGTCCGCTGCTCGCCGTCGATCTCGTCCTCGTCGTAGGCGTCGACGAGGAACGCGAGCATCGCGCGGTCGGCGCCGGCGGCCGGCTCGATCACGTGCGGGACGTAGCGCTCCTTGGTCGCCGTGTCGACGTACTCGAGCTTCTGGCCGGAGTACTCGGCGTGCTGGGTGAGGTCGAAGTTGCCGCGGTTGGCGATCCCCTCGAGCTCTGACCATCCGATCGGAAAGAGATACTCGACGTCGCTGGTGCCGCTCGAATAGTGCGAGAGCTCGTCGGCGTCGTGGGGCCGGAGCCGGAGGTGATCGGGGCGGATGCCGAGCTCGAGATACCAGTTCATCCGCTGCTCGAGCCAGTGCTCGAACCAGCTCGGCGCCTGGTCGGGCGGTACGAAGAACTCCATCTCCATCTGCTCGAACTCGCGCGTGCGGAAGATGAAGTTCCCCGGGGTGATCTCGTTGCGGAAGCTCTTGCCGATCTGGCCGATGCCGAACGGCGGCTTCATGCGCGCCGAGTTCAGCACGTTCGCGAAGTTCACGAAGATGCCCTGCGCGGTCTCGGGGCGCAGGTAGTGCATCCCCTGCTCGTCGTCGACGGGCCCGAGGAAGGTCTTCATGAGGCCCGAGAACGCGCGCGGCTCGGTCCACGCGCCCTTCTGCCCGGTCTCCGGGTCGTTGATGTCGGCGAGGCCGTTCTCCGGCGGATGCCCGTGCTTCGCCTCGTACGCCTCGATGAGGTGGTCCGCGCGGTAGCGCTTGTGGGTGTGCAGGCTCTCGACGAGCGGATCGGTGAACACCTCGACGTGGCCGGACGCCTCCCACACCTGGCGGGGCAGGATCACGGACGAGTCGAGGCCGACGACGTCGTCGCGGCCGCGGACCATCGTGCGCCACCACTGGCGCTTGATGTTCTCCTTCAGCTCGACGCCGAGGGGACCGTAGTCCCAGCTCGAGCGGGTCCCGCCGTAGATCTCACCCGCCTGGAAGACGAAGCCCCGGCGCTTGGCGAGGGCGATGACGGCGTCGAGCGAGTTGGCGGCCACGGAGCTCCCGTTCTGGGCCGGGACTGGCTGTCCGGCCTCTGATGTCGTCCGCCGAGCCTACCGGCCGGCCGATGGGCGTCCGACGGCCGCTACCGTGCTGGGGTGCTGCTGACGGATGCGCGCCGCTGGCTCGTGATCGGCAACTCGGGCAGCGGCAAGACCACCCTCGCGACGCGAATCGCGGCGACGCTCGCCGTGCCGCACGTGGAGCTCGACGCACTCCATTGGCAGGCGGGCTGGGCGGCGAACCCCACGTTCGTCGAGGACGTCTCCGCCATGACCGCCGGTCCCGGATGGGTCGTCGACGGCTTCTACCCGGACGTCCGGCCGCTGCTCACCGAACGGGCGGACGTGCTCGTCTGGCTCGATCCGCTGCCCGCCCTCATCCTGTGGCGCGTCACGTCGAGGACCGTGGTGCGGCGGCTGCGACGCACCACGCTCTGGAACGGCAACGTGGAGCCGCCGCTCCGCACCTTCTTCACCGACGACGAGCACGTCATCCGCTGGGCGGCGAGCACGCTCACGCTGCACGGACCACGCGTGCGCGCCGCACTCGCCGCGAACCCCGACCTGCGGCTCGTGCACCTCCGCTCCTCCGCCGACGCCGAGCGTCTGCTGGCCCGGCTCGGCGGATGAGATGTTTCGTCCCGTGACCTGGACGGTCGACCGGCGCGTCCCGCCGTCCTACTGTGGCGTCTCCGACAGGAGAGGGACCGGAGCCATGACCCTGCGCACGCCACGACCGCACACGGTGCACACCGTCTGCGAGCGCGGCGTCATGTGCGTGGACGACCGCCCCGGCCACGCCGTCACCCTGCTCCGCACCCGCCTCGCACACCTCGCGCCGCACGGCTGGATCGACGCACGCGTGCTCGACATCCGCCCCGACGGCGTGCTCGAGCTCGAGCGGTGGTCCGACGGCGCGGCGCTGCGGATCTGGAACCACGCCGACCTCAGCGCGGCGCTGCCCGCCGGATCGCTCGTCGCGCTGCACGCGGCCTACGGCCTGCTCGCCGCCGGCGACCACCGCTACAACGTGGCCACCGTCTGAGCGCTGCTCGGCCGGCCGCTGATCAGGCCGCCGTCGTCGAGCCCATCATCGTGCGGCAGGCGCTCATGCACGCCTCGCACGCGTCGGCGCACATGGCGCAGGCGGCGCTGTCCCCGGCGTGCATCCGGCACTCGGCCATGGTGGCCTCGCACATGGCCAGACAGGCCTTCAGCATCGACTCCATCGCCCCCATGTCCATGCCCATGGGCCGCAGCATCATCCGCATCGTCGTGTCGCAGACGTCCGCGCACATCGCGCTCATCGCCGCGCACCGGCCCATGTCGGCCATGCCCGCCATCTGATCCGCGCACATCGTGCAGGCCTGCATGCACATCGAGCAGGCGTCGATGCAGGGCTGCATCATCGACATCTCCATGCCCGCGGGCATCGGCATCGACTTCATCATGTCGGCCGTCTTCGTCTCCACAGCGCACCCCGTCCTCTCGAGGTCGCGTGGCGTCCCGGCCGGACACCTGCAGCGCGGCCCCGTTCCTGGGAGGAAGTATGGCCGCGTCCGCCTCCGCATGGGCCGACGATCCTCGAGCGGCCCGCACAGCACCCCCAGACCGCCACCCGGCCCAAGCGCGCTACTCGGCCTTCGGGGCGTCGACCGCGCCGCCGAAGCGGCGGTCGCGGTCCGCGTACTGGCCGATCGCCTCCCAGAGGTGCGTCCGCCGGTAGTCCGGCCAGAGGGTGTCCTGGAACACCAGCTCCGCGTACGCCGACTGCCAGAGCAGGAAGTTCGAGGTGCGCTGCTCGCCCGACGACCGCACGAAGAGGTCGACGTCGGGCATGTCGGGCAGGTAGAGGTGGCGCTCGATCGTCCGCTCGGTGATCGCGTTGGGCTTGAGCCGGCCCGCGGCCACCTCCTGCGCGACCTGGCGCACGGCATCCTGGATCTCGACCCGGCCGCCGTAGTTGATGCACATCGTGAGCGTGAGCGTGCGGTTGTCGCGGGTGAGCTCCTCCGCCGCGCGGAGGTCACCGATCACCGTGCGCCAGAGGCGCGGCGTGCGGCCGGCCCAGCGGATGCGGACGCCCCACTCGTTCAGCTGCTCCCGCCGGCGGCGGAGCACCTCGCGGTTGAAGCCGAGGATGAACCGCACCTCGTCCGGCGAGCGCGACCAGTTCTCGGTGGAGAACGCGTAGGCGGACAGGTGGCTGACCCCGGCCTGGAGCGCGCCGGCGACCACGTCGAGCAGCGCCGCCTCACCCGCGCGATGGCCCTCGATGCGCGGCAGCCCCTGCCGGTTCGCCCAGCGGCCGTTGCCGTCCATCACCATCGCGATGTGCGCCGGCACCCGGCTGAACGAGGGGGGCTCCTCCCCCGTCCAGTTCACCGGCCGGATGGGGTCGAGCTGCACCTTCGCCATCAGGCGGGGACCGCGCCGCGGTCGACGTGCGGCAGCGACCGCAGCCCACGCTCGAGGTGCCACTGCGTGTAGGCGGCGATGACGCCGGAGGCCTGCGCCCGCGTCGACGCGCCGCTCTCCTCGACGGCCTGCCAGTCGCCCGTGAGCAGCGCCCCGAGCAGCCCGATCGTCTCGGGGGTGAGCCGGGGTGCGCCGGGCGGCGCGACCTCGTCGGCGACCATGCCGCCGAGCTGCGCCACGAAGGCGGTGTGCGGCCCCGGCTCGCCGGTGACCGCGCAGTCGCCGAAGCTCGGCGCCCATCCGGCGATCGACAGCGCGCGCAGCAGGTAGGAGTCCAGCGTCAGGGAGGGGCCGTGCTCGCCGCGCGCGAGCGACCGGAGCGCACCGACGAGCAGCAGGTACTGCTGCAGCGACGCGTCGTCCGTGAGGCGGTCGGCGGTCTCGACGATCACGTTCGCGGCCGTGAAGGTGGCGTAGTCCGCGGCGATCGGCGCACCGTAGGCGCCGAGCGACTCCGCCTGCTGGATCACGTCGAGGCTGCGGCCCTCGTAGCACTGCAGGTCCACGACCATGAACGGCTCGAGGCGGGAGCCGAAGCGGCTGGTGGTGCGGCGGACGCCCTTCGCCACTGCGCGGATCTTGCCGCGGTGACGGCCGAGCATCGTGACGATGCGGTCGGCCTCACCCAGCGAGTGGGTGCGGAGCACGACGGCTTCGTCACGGTAGGTCGGCACACCTCATTGTCGCCCCTGGGGCGGACGTCGACCGGTGTCCGACTACGCGGCGAGCGGGAAGGCGCGGGCCTCCTCCAGGGTCGAGAACCGGTGGATGCTCGAGATCGAGCCGTTGCGCAGGCCGAAGGTGGAGAAGATCGTGGCCGCCGCGGCCACGCCCTGGTCCTTCGGCACCGCGTCCTGGGCCACGACGATGCCGCCCGGCACGTCGTAGCAGTCCCGCGGCATGAGCCGCACCCCCGCGCTCTCCACCCATCGCTGCATCACGGCACGGCCGGCGACCTCGCCTTCGAGATCGCCCAGCACCACGTCCTCGGTGCACGCGGCGGCCGCAGTCGCCCCGTCCCCGTTGTTCACCGCGACGTGCCAGATGACGATGACGGAATCGAGGGTCGAAGTCGTGAGCGTCATGGGGGAAGGATGCACCACCCCGCTGGGGCACGCCAGGAGCGTTCACGGAATGTTCTCGATTCCCCGAGGGATGTTCGCGGATAACGAACAGATCACATCCCTGCGAGGCGGGATGACACGGAACCGCGGCGTGTCGACGCCGGGAGGCAGTGGTCGGGACCGATGTCACCCCGGTCGGCGCGGTTCCGGGCGGATCCCGGGCGCGCTCTCGATCCCTCCGGAGGAGACGGCGAACGGCGGGCCGCTCCGCACAGGACGGGTCGCTCGGAACGACCCCTGCACGGCTCGGCCCGCCGCGGCGGGTGAGCGCCGATCAGGCGGGCAGCAGCGCCGGCACCTCGGCGCGGACCGCGCGGTTGACCGAGGAGACGATCGCGCGCAGCGACGCCGTCGCGATGTCGGCGTCGATGCCGACGCCCCAGAGCCGGGTGCCGTTGACGTCGAGGTCGACGTAGGCGGCGGCCCGGGCGTCGCCGCCGGCGCTCATCGCATGCTCGACGTAGTCGTAGAGCGAGATCCGGTAGCCCTCGCCCTCCATGATCTTCAGGAAGCCGTCGATGGGGCCGTTGCCCTTGGCCTCGACCTCCTTGACCTGGTCGTCGACGCGGAGCCGCACACCGAGCACGACCTCGCCGGAGAGGTCGCTCGCGGTGCGGGTGCCGAGCACCTCGAACCGCCCCCACTTCGCCTCCGCCTCCGCTGCCGGCAGGTACTCGTCGCTGAAGATGGCCCAGATCTCGTCGCTCGTGACCTCGCCTCCCTCCTCCTCCGACTTCGCCTGCACGACGTGGGAGAACTCGATCTGCAGCTTGCGCGGCAGGTCGAGGGCGTGGTCGGTCTTCAGCAGGTACGCGACGCCGCCCTTGCCGGACTGCGAGTTGACGCGGATGACCGCCTCGTAGCTGCGGCCGAGGTCCTTCGGGTCGACCGGCAGGTAGGGCACCGCCCATTCGAGCTGCTCGACAGGCGTGCCGGTGCGCTCGGCGGTGGCGGCCATCGCCTCGAAGCCCTTCTTGATCGCGTCCTGGTGGCTGCCGCTGAAGGCGGTGTAGACGAGGTCGCCGGCCCAGGGGCTGCGCTCGTGCACCTTCAGCTGGTTGCAGTGCTCGGCCGTGGCGCGGATGCGGTCCAGGTCGCGGAAGTCGATCTGCGGATCGATGCCCTGCGTGAACAGGTTGAGCCCGAGCGCGACGAGGTCGACGTTGCCGGTGCGCTCGCCGTTGCCGAACAGGCAGCCCTCGATGCGGTCGGCGCCCGCCAGGTAGCCGAGCTCCGCGGCGGCGATCGCGGTACCGCGGTCGTTGTGCGGGTGCAGCGACAGGATGACGTGCTCGCGGTGGTCGAGGTGCCGGTTCATCCACTCGATGGAGTCGGCGTAGACGTTCGGCGTCGCCATCTCCACGGTGGCCGGCAGGTTGATGATCACGTTGCGCTCGGCGGTGGGCTCGAGCACCTCGAGCACCCGGTTGCAGATCTCGGCGGCGAACTCGAGCTCGGTGCCCGTGTACGACTCGGGCGAGTACTCGTAGTAGACGGTCGTGCCGGGCACCGTCTCCTCGTACCGCTTGCAGATCCGGGCGCCCTCGAGGGCGAGGTCGATGATGCCCTGCCGGTCGGTGCGGAAGACGACGTCGCGCTGCAGGATGCTCGTCGAGTTGTAGAGGTGCACGATCGCCTGCTTCGCCCCCTTGATCGACTCGTAGGTGCGGGCGATGAGGTGCTCCCTGGCCTGGGTGAGCACCTGGATGGTGACGTCCTCCGGGATCGCGTCCTCATCGATGAGGCTACGCACGAAGTCGAAGTCGGTCTGGCTGGCCGAGGGGAAGCCGACCTCGATCTCCTTGTAGCCCATGCGGACGAGGAGGTCGAACATGATCCGCTTGCGCTCGGGGCTCATCGGATCGATGAGGGCCTGGTTGCCGTCGCGGAGGTCGACCGCGCACCAGCGCGGCGCCTGCGCGATGCGCTTCGTGGGCCAGGTGCGGTCGGGCAGCTCGACGCGGAACTGGTCGAGGTAGGGGCGATACCGGTGGGTCGGCATCGGAGAGGGCTGCTGGGTGTTCTTCATGGTGCGGTCGTCCTTGGTCTCGTCACGGATCCCGGCCAACAGGAAACCCCGCGACGAGGAAGGCCCGGGTCTAGGCCTCGTCGCGGCGACGAAGAAGGAGCAGTCCGCTCAGCACGGCCAGAGATTACCAGACCACTCCGCGGATCGCCCTGGCCGGGGCTGCCACGTCCGGCCACGGGATCACCGCAGGGCACCGGCGAGGCGCACCACGTCGGGCAGCGACAGGTCGGGCAGGTACGCCCGCGCGACGGCGACGCCGATGGCCGGCAGGCTGATCGGGTCGGGGTAGGCGAGCACGAGCGGCTGCAGCGTCGGCTGGAACTTCTCCTTGAACGCGGCCAGGGACCGGAATCCGTACGCCGGCTCCAGGATGCGCGCGAGGGACGCGAGCACCGCCGGCAGCTCCTCCGCCGTCTCCTCGTCCCCCGAGACGGCGAGCGGTGCGACCGAGAGGCTGACGAACTCCACGCCTTCCTCCTGGCTGCGCAGCGCCATCGAGGCGATGAGGAACTCCATGACGCCGTTCATCCCGTCGGGGCGGCGGCGCATGAACTCGAGCGTCCACCCGATGACGGCGCCGTCCCGGTACGTCGGCAGCCAGCTGGTGGCGGCTTCGACCCGGTCCTCAGGGCCGACGGCGAGCAGGAGCCGCACCTCGGGATCGCGCAACTCGTCGAGGCCGCCGAGGGTGAAGCCGAGCTCCGGCAGTCGGCGCTCCGCGACCCACGCCTCGGAGATCGCGGTGATCTGGGAGCGGATCGGGAGCGAGCACTCGTCCCAGGTGGTCCAGAGGGCCGACACCCCGGCCCGCTCGGCCCGATTGATCGAGCTGCGCACGTCCTGCCAGCGCTTTCCCTTCATCGAGAAGGAGGCGGGATGCAGGACCGTGTCCTCGCCGATCGGCATCGACGCCCACTCCGGCCCGTTCCCGAGGGCGTCGGCGAACGAAGGCCGCACCGCGTAGAAGGCAGGCGTGAGACCCTCGTCGTCGCAGTAGAGCGCGAACGCCCGCGCCGCCTCGAGGGCGCCCTCCGGGGGGCCGGCCGGCTCGCCGACGGTGAGTGCCACGGCGTTCACCTCGCGGTAGGCGACGGCGTGCCGCCCGTCGGCCGAGAACCAGACCCGGTTGCCCGGCCAGAGGCCCATGTGGCCGAGCGATCCGCTCGATCCGCGGTGCAGGACGACCCGAAGCCGTTCCACCCGATCGGCGGTGTGGGCGTCCGCGCGGGAGACGCCGGTCAGGACGACGCCGACGAGCACGACGAGCCAGGCGACGGGCCCGATCCAGTCGTAGAGGCCCTTCGACGCCGCCGTCGTCGGCTGGAAGTCGAGCCGCCGGAACCGGAGGAAGCCGACCGGCACGTAGCGCTCGGGGAGGTCGCCCAACAGGTCGGGGAGGCCGACGTGGGGCGAGAACTGCGCGCGCAGCAGCAGCCCGAGCGCGAGGTAGAGGACCGCCGTGGCGACGAGGGCGCCTACTGTCGCGACGAGGAACCGCCGTGCCGCGCGGCGCGTGGGGAGCACGTCGAAGTGCCGCAGCTGCACGAGGACCGCGACGGCGACCGCCGCGGGCACGCCGACCGCGAGGAACGTGCGGGTGTCGGGGCCCGTGCTGCCCGTGCGGGTGAGCAGCTCATCCGGATCGAGGAGGGCGGGCAGGAAGCCGTAGTACAGACCGGCCAGCACCGCGAGCAGGACGTTCACCGCGATCGCGACCAGCGCCGCGAGGCGCCGGCCCCGCCACATCCCGATCGCGGCGGCGAGCAGCACGAGCAGCGGCAGCACGCTCAGCAGGACTGCGCCGGGCCCGTTCAGCCGGGCGAGCGCGATGTCGCGGGCGCAGCTCGCCGCCGGATGCAGCAGGCGGCAGGCGGCCCGGAGCGCGCCGAGCCGCGGGAGAGGATCCCGGAAGAGCAGTCCGAGCGGCCGGAGCAGCCCGTATCCGCGCGGCACGAGCACCGCGACGAACGGTCCGAGCGCGCTCACCGCGACGAGCGCGGCCAGCAGGCTGCGGGCCTCGTGGTGCGAGCTGCGCGGCCACTCGAGCACCGGTCGCCGACGGGCGAGGAGCAGGCCGAGCACGAGGCCGCAGAGCGCCGCGAGCAGTCGGTAGAGGTCGCCGGGCTGGCCCGAGTAGAGGAGGACGATCACGCAGCCGGAGAGGCCGAGCAGCCGGATCCGGCG
Organism: Amnibacterium sp.; assembly: GCF_036559085.1. Lineage (GTDB taxonomy): Bacteria > Actinomycetota > Actinomycetes > Actinomycetales > Microbacteriaceae > Amnibacterium. The sequence continues at coordinate 70,673 of NZ_DATBTU010000055.1, read as the reverse complement.
CCGCCAGAGGGGCCCGGTGAACGCGCTCGCGGCGAGCAGCGCGCCGACGATCGGTGTCGACAGACCCGCGGCGGGGGCGCCGTCCTCCGGGGTGGTCCAGAACGGGTGGGTGAGCACCCCGAGCGACTGGAGGGCGACGCCCGTCGTGACGCCGACGAGCGACGTCACGACGAAGGCGAGCACCGTCCAGGCCGTGCCCATGACGCGCTCGACGACCGCCAGGAGGATCAGCAGCGCGGCCAGCCCGAGCAGGAGGCCGGGGGCGCTCCGCGTCACGAAGACGCCCGCCCAGAGCCGGAAGATCTCGAGCGGATGGTGGGGCGCGGACGACGGAGGCACCTGCGCCAGGACGGGCACGCGCACGATGGATCCGTCCGCGATCGCGACGACGAGGACGAACGCGGCGAGGGTGACCGACGCCGGGCTGCGACGCAGGAACCGCAGCGCCGGGGCCAGCCGCCGCCGAACCGCCGTCACCCTCGTCGAGGCGGTGACGCTCATGGGAGTCCCCAGACCGACACGAGCCTCGGGAGCCCCCAGGCGAACCCGTCCGCGCCGGTGTTCCAGTTGTGGGCCACCCCGGGGAGGGTCTTCGTCTGGGTGCGCATCCCGGCGCGCTCGGATGCGGTGACGAGCTTCGGGAGGATGGCGCCGTACCGCTTGTCCCGCCCTCCGACGCAGTAGAGCGCGGTCATCGCCGCGTAGGGAGCGTGCCGCTGCATGATCGCGATCGGCTGCGCGGCTCTGAACGCGGCGAGGCTGCCGTGGAAGGCCTCCTTCACCGTGTGCGCGACGCCGTGATCGATGGGCCCCAGCTCGGGCGAGATCGCGAGGAAGGACCCGAAGAGCTCGGGATGCGCGGACGCGAACTGCACGGCGCAGGTCGCCCCCTCGGAGAAGCCGGCGACCGTCCAGTCCCGGCGGTCGGTCGACACGGGCAGATGCCGCTCGACCCAGGTGCGGACGTCCGAGGTGACGTAGGTGGCGACGTGCCCGAGCGGCGAGTCCAGGCACATCGGGTTGTTGCGGAACGAGCCGAGCTGGTCGGGCACGACCACGATCGGGGCGACACCCTTGTGGGCCTTCGCGATGGCGTCGAGCTTCGCCTGCAGACCGCCCGCGATGAACACGTCGGACGGTCCCCCGGGCTCCCCCGAGAACGCGATCACGACGGGCAGCCTCGGCGGGTGCGCGGTGTGGGCGGCCGGCGGCTCGTACACCCAGGCGGGGCGGCCGTTCCAGTGGGACTGCAGCCCGGGGATGTCGACGGTCCCCACCGTGCCCGAGCTCGGCATCCCGGCCGGCGGCGTCCAGTCGCGCAGCGGCACGCCCCCGGCACTCGCGTGCGCGAGCGAGAGCTTCGACACCCCGGTGAGGCCGAGGGCGTCCCCGAGCCTCGGGAAGTAGGCGACGTCGCGGTTGATCATGAGGCCACCCGCGATCAGGACGACCGGGATGGCCACGACGGCGACGACCTTCCGCCACCAGCGGGTGCGGACGAGGTTGCCGACCGCGAGCCCGACGCCGGCACCCGCGGCCGCGGCCGCTCCCCGGATCACGGTCGAGGCCGGTACGCCGAAAGCATCCTGCACGTCGAGCACGAGCCAGACGAGCAGGGAGCCGACGAGCGCCCCGACGCCGGCGGCGGCGAGCGCGATCGGCCACCACACGCGCAGCCGCGCGCGCACGCCCGGGAGGGGCAGCAGCAGCGCCACGACCAGGACGGCGGCGACCACGTAGACGGGCACGAGCACCCGGCTCGCCTCGATGGGCAGCGCGAGGAGACCGCCGGTCACCGCGATCCCCCGGCCCTGCACCGCAACCCTTGCCGCATCACGCCCCCTACCCCTCGACCCTCCAGGATGAGACGCTCCACCGAAGCCGACACTAAGAAACGCGGGGCGTCGCTCAGAATCCGAGCCGGTTCAGCGCCCGCGGATCGCGCTGCCACTCCTTCGCGACCTTCACGTGCAGCGACAGGTACACCTTGGAGCCCACGAGCGGCTCGATGTCCGCTCGCGCCGTGGTTCCCACCTGCTTCAGGCGGGAGCCGCCCTTGCCGATCATGATGATCCGCTGGCTGTCGCGCTCCACCCACACGTTCGCGTAGATGCGGAGGAGGCCGTCCTCGGTCTCCATGTCGTCGATGGTGACGGCCAACGAGTGCGGGAGCTCCTCGCGGGCCCCCTCGAGCGCGGCCTCGCGGATGAGCTCGGCGATCCGCTGCTCGAGCGACTCGTCGGTGACCTCCTCATCCGGGTACAGCTGGGGCGACTCCGGCATGAGGGCGAGGGCCTCGTCGGCCAGCACGTCGAGCTGGAGCCGGTTCACCGCGGACACCGGCACGACTGCGGCCCAGTCGCCGAGCTCGCTGACGGCGAGCAGCTGCTCCGCCACGCGCTGCTTCGGCACCGCGTCGATCTTCGTCACGATCGCGATGCGCTTGGCCCGCTTCGCGGCGTCGAGCCGGCCGTGCAGGTACCGGTCGCCCGGGCCGATCGGCTCGCCTGCGGGCACGCAGAACCCGACGACGTCGACATCCGCGAGGGTCGTGGCCACCACGTCGTTCAACCGCTCGCCGAGCAGCGTGCGCGGCCGGTGCATCCCCGGGGTGTCGACGATCACGAGCTGGCCGTCGGGACGCGTGAGGATGCCGCGGATGGCGCGGCGCGTGGTCTGCGGCTTCTGCGAGGTGATCGCGACCTTCTCGCCGACCAGCGCGTTCATGAGGGTCGACTTGCCGACGTTCGGGCGCCCGACGAAGGTCAGGAACCCGGCGCGGTGCGGCCCGCCCCACGCTGGGGAGGGGCTGTCGCCCGATCGAGCGGTGTCGTCCGTCATGCGCCCATCACCTTCGTCGTCGCCTCCTCGTCCTCGGGCTCGCCCGCCTCCGGGTCGCGCTCCACGAGCACCCGGGTGAGGCGTGCCCGGCGCCCGTCCGTGCGGTCGGCGGTGAGCACGAGGCCGGCCACGTGCACCACGTCGCCCACCTTCGGCAGGCGCCCGATCCGCTTCGTGAGCAGCCCGCCGACGGAGTCGACGTCCTCGTCCTCGATCTCGATGCCGACGAGGTCGCCGAGCTCGTCGAGCGGCAGCCGCGCGGCGACGAGCCACACGTGGTCCCGCACCTGCTCGACCTCGGGGCCGCCGCGATCCGACTCGTCCGAGATGTCGCCGACCAGCTCCTCGATGAGGTCCTCGAGCGTCACGAGGCCGGCGATGCCGCCGTACTCGTCGACGACCATGGCGAGGTGGTTCGACTCGAGCTGCATCTGCCGCAGCGTGTCGTCGGCCTTCTTCGAGTCCGGCACGAACAGGGGCGGCCGGGCGAGATCCGCGGCCGAGGTGGTGGCGGCGGCCTCGGGCCGCTCGAAGACGATCCGGGCGACGTCGCGGAGGTGCAGCACGCCGACGATCTCGTCCGCGTCGCGCGCCTGCACCGGCACGCGGGAGAGGGCACGGCCGAGGAAGAGCCGCATCGCCTCCTCCATCGTCGCGTTGGCGTCGATCGTGACCATGTCGGTGCGCGGGATCATCACCTCGCGGGCCACCGTGTCGCCCCACTCGAAGATCGAGTGGATGAGCTCGCGGTCGTCCTGCTCGAGCACATCGAGCTCGGTCGCCTCGTCGACCATGCTGAGCAGCTGCTCCTCCGAGGTGAACGTGGAGGCCCGGGGACGGCCGGGGGTGACCGTGTTGCCGAGCCAGGCGAGCACGTCCGCGAGCGGCCCGAGCAGCAGCCGGGCGCCACGGATGACGGGCGCCGAGACCCGGAGCACGACCCGCGCGTGCACACGGCCGACGCTGCGTGGGCTCGCGCCGACGAGCACGAACGAGACCGCCGTCATGATCACGGCCGCGATCAGCAGCACCAGCCACGGGTTCGGGACGAGCCCGGCGACGGCGAGGGTGACGAGCACTGCGGCGCTCGTCTCGGCGAGCACGCGAAGGAAGTTGACGGCGTTGATGTGCGCGCCGGCATCCGCGGCGATCGCGAGCAGCGAGCGGCGGAACCGGGAGCGGAGCGCCAGCTCCTGCGTCTCGGCGCGCGACAGGGTCGCCATGGCGGCGTCGCAGGCGGCGAGCAGGCCGCCGAAGGCGACGAGGACGACCGCGACGATCAGGAAGAGGGTGGCCATCGCCTCACCGGCGCTGCTTCTCCTGCACGGAGAAGCCGACGAGCATGTCGCGCTGCACCTGGAACATCTCCCGCTCCTCCTCCGCCTCCGCGTGGTCGAAGCCGAGCAGGTGCAGGAGTCCGTGGGCGGTGAGCAGCTTGATCTCCTCGAGGGTGGAGTGGCCGGCGCTCTTCGCCTGGGCCTCCGCCACCTGCGGGCAGACCACGATGTCGCCGAGCAGCCCTGCGGGCGTCGGGGCGTCGTCCGTGCCGGGGCGCAGCTCGTCCATCGGGAAGCTGAGCACGTCGGTGGGGCCCGGCTCGTCCATCCACTGCACGTGCAGCTGCTCCATCGCTGCCTCGTCGACGAAGAGGATCGCGACGTCCGCATCCGGATGCACGTGCAGCAGGTCGAGCCCGAAGGTCACGAGCCGCTGCACGACGGACTCGTCGACGGGCATCCCCGACTCGTTGTTGACCTCGACGCTCATCGGTGCCGGCCCTCTCCGTCCGCGCGCCGCTCGGCGCGGTTCAGCGGCGGCCGGAAGTCGGCCGGCGGACGCGTGTCGGCCGGTCCCTCCTGCCGCTCGGGGCGCCTCGCGGCCTGGGCCGCCTGCCGCTCCGCGTCGAAGCGCGTGTAGGCGTCCACGATCCGGCCGACGAGCGAGTGCCGGACGACGTCCTCGCTGGTGAGGTAGGAGAAGTTGATGTCGTCGATCCGCGGGAGCACGCGAGTCGCGGTCTGCAGCCCGGAGATGCCGTTGGGCAGGTCCACCTGGGTGATGTCGCCGGTGATCACCATCTTCGAGCCGAAGCCGAGGCGGGTGAGGAACATCTTCATCTGCTCCGGCGTCGTGTTCTGCGCCTCGTCGAGCACGACGAAGGAGTCGTTCAGGGTGCGGCCGCGCATGTAGGCGAGCGGCGCGACCTCGATCGTCGAGGAGGCCATGAGCTTCGGGACGAGCTCCGGGTCCATCATCTCGTTGAGCGCGTCGTAGAGCGGCCGAAGGTAGGGGTCGATCTTGTCGGTGAGCGTGCCCGGGAGGTAGCCGAGCCGCTCCCCCGCCTCGACCGCCGGCCGGGTCAGGATGATCCGGTTGACCTGCTTGCGCTGGAGGGCCTGCACCGCCTTCGCCATGGCGAGGTACGTCTTGCCGGTCCCGGCGGGGCCGATCCCGAAGGTGATCGTGTTGTCGTCGATGGCCTCGACGTAGGACTTCTGGCCGAGGGTCTTCGCCCGGATGGCCTTGCCGCGGGCGGTGAGGATGGCCTGGCTCAGCAGCTCCGCGGGCGAGGACGTGCGGTCGTCGGCGAGGATGTGCGCGCTCGAGGACACGTCGACCGGACCGAGGTCCTGGCCGTTGCGGACCATCTGCAGCAGCTCCTCGATGAGCCGCTCCGCGGCCTGCACCTGCGCGGGCTCCCCGACGAGGGTGATCTCGTTGCCGCGCACCAGCACCTCGATCAGCGGGAACTGCTTCTCGATCTGGCTGAGCAGCCGGTCCTGCGGACCGAGCAGCCGCACCATCGCGATGCCGTCGACCGCCATGGTCCGGGTCTCGGCGGCCGCGGCCGGGTACCTCCTGGCCACGGCGCTCGCGGTGCGGCGTGCGGCCTGCGGGGTCCCCTCGTCGACGTCCGTCACGTATCCCTTCCCTCGCCGGGCATGCCGGCGGTCATCGAGGCCTCGTCGAGCGTTCCTCCCGCGCCGGCGCCCAACACGTGCGCATGGACATGGAAGACGGTCTGGCCGGCGGCGAGGCCGGTGTTGAAGATCAGTCGGAACGAGTCGAGGCCGGCCTGAGCGGCGACCGTCTCCGCGACCTCGACCAGGTGGGCGAGCAGCCTCGGATCGCCGGCCGCGAGCTCGGTGACATCGCGGTACGCATCCGTCTTCGGGATGACGAGCAGGTGCACCGGCGCCTTGGGGGCGATGTCCTTCAGCACGAACACGTCGTCGGTCTGCAGCACGATCTCGCCCGGGATCTCCCCGCGCAGGATGCGCGTGAAGACCGAGGGTTCGGTGCCCGCGCGCTCAGCCATGACCGCCCATTCTACGGGCGCGCCGCGGCGACGGCGGGGTGGAAGGACGCCGAGGGATCCCTCCGCGTGCGTGAGCGCCTTTCCGCTGGTGAGTTGCCACTTCTCGCCCTCGAAGGCGCCCTTCAGGGGCCAGAAGCGGCAACCCGCGCGATCACGAGCACCGGAGCACGTCGCGCGGCGGGTTTCGACCTGGTGGGTTGCCACTTCTCGCCCTCGAAGGCGCCCTTCAAGGCGCCGGAAGTGGCAACCCACCGCCCGGTCGCTGGACGGCCTTCCGCGCGCCCGGCCGGCATCCGCTCCTCCACAAGGCTCAGCGAACCTCGTGGACGACCGGACGAGGCGCGAAGGGCCGACCCCGACGCCGGCGGATCGGCACCCTCCTGCCATGACGAGACGGAAGGGGCGGCTGACGCCGCTGCCGAAGGAGTTCGACGGGAGCGCGTTCCGCACCGCTTCGGCCGGGCAGGCGGGCGTGAGCGAGAAGCGGCTCCGATCGCGGGACCTCACGAGGCCCTTCGTCGGGGTCCGCAGCACGGAGGCACCCACCGACGTGCGCTCGCTCTGTGCCGCGTATCCCCCAAAGCTGGCCCCCGGCGAGTTCTTCAGCCAAGGCACCGCGGCGGTCCTCCACGGCATGGGGCTGCCGCTGGAGGTGGAGCAGCGCCTGCTGCTCGACGTCGCGGTCGTCAAGCCCGCACGCGCTCCGCGGGATCGCCGCGTGATCGGTCATCACCTCGTCCGGCGGCCGGGGCTCGTGGTCCTGCACGACGGTCTGCCGATCTCCTCCGCGGTCGAAACGTGGTGCCAGCTCGCGAGCATGCTGTCGACGGTCTCGCTCGTCGTCGCCGGCGACAGCCTCGTCCAGAAAGGACGCCCGCATCCCGACCTCATGCTCGGCGCGCTTCGGTCAGCGGCGGCCGATGCGGACCGGCCGTTCACAAAACGGCTCTTCACGGCGGCGGCAGCCGTTCGGGTGGGTTCGAGGTCACCGGGCGAGAGGCGGCTGCGGCGTCTGCTCGTCGAAGCCGGCCTTCCCGAGCCCGAGATGAACGCCGCGCTGCTCGACGATCAGGGCCGCTTCCTCGGCGAGGTGGACCTCCTGTACCGCTCGAAGTGGGTGGTCATCGAGTACGAGGGCGACTACCACCGCACCGACAAGGCGAAGTGGCGCAGCGACGTGGTGCGGTACGAGCGGATGCAGGACGCGGGCTATCGCGTCGTCCGGATCACCGCTGACGACCTGCAGGACCGGCCGGACGAGACCGTGCAGCGGGTGCGGGTGGCGTTGTCGTCGCGCAGATCACCGTCACTCGTGAGTTGCCCACACGCGGAGGTCATGCGGGAGTCCGCTGGGTGGTCGGCAGGGACGGGTCAGGGCCAGAGGTCGAGGGCGATCGCCAGTGCCGCGAGCGCCGCCGGGCCCGCGGTCGAGGTGCGGAGCACCGTCGGGCCCATGCGGGCGGTCGTCGCGCCCGCCGCGGTCAGCCGCTCGAGCTCCTCCGGTGCGATGCCGCCTTCAGGGCCGACGACGAGCACGAGCGCCTCGAGAACCGGCCGGACCGCATCCGCGAGCCGGACCGGCGAGTCCGGGTCGAGCACGATCGTGCACGTCCGCCCGGCGAGCGCCACCACATCCGCCGTCGAGTGGAGCGGCAGCACCGCCGCCGACCAGGGCCGCATCGCCTGCTTGCTCGCCTCGCGGACGATGCCGGCCCAGCGCGCGACACCGCTGTCGGCCTTGCGGCCCTCCCACCGGGTCACGCTGCGGGCCGCCTGCCACGGCGCGACCGCCGCGACCCCGAGCTCGGTCGCCGCCTGGATCGCGAGCTCGTCGCGGCCGCCCTTCGCGAGCGCCTGCACGAGCGTGATCGCGGGCCGCGGCTCGGGCACCTCGACGAGCTCGACCACGTCGAGCTCCACGGAGTCCTTCGCGACCGCCACGGCCTCCGCCGTCGCCACCCGCCCCCGGCCGTCGCCGACCGTGGTGCGCTCCCCCACCCGCATCCGCGAGACGAGCGCGGCGTGCCGGCCCTCGTCCCCCGCGAGCACCAGCCGGTCGCCGGCGCTCGCGCCGGTGACCTGATCGCTCAGGTAGAAGTGCGCCACCGCCGGGTCAGACGCCGAGGAACCGGTCGCGCAGCTTCGTGAAGAGCCCCTGCTGGAAGTGCGCGAACTGCGGTGGCTTCGGCTTCTTGTGGCTCGCGAACTGACGGATGAGCTCCCGCTCCTTGCCGTCGAGCTTGGTCGGGGTGACGACCTGCACGCCGATCCGCAGGTCACCGCGGCCGGAGCCGCGCAGGCGCGTGATGCCGCGCCCCGGGATCGTCAGCACCTCGGCGCTCTGCACGCCGGGCCGCACATCGATGTCGACCGGGCCGTCGAGCGACTCGAGGGTCGCGGTCGTGCCGAGGATCGCATCCGACATCTGCACCTCGAGCGTCGCGAGCAGGTCGTCGCCCGCCCGGCTGAAGGTCTCGTGGTGGCGCACCTTGACCTCGAGGTAGAGGTCGCCGTTCGGGCCGCCGGCGGGGCCGACCTCGCCCATGCCGGCCAACTGCAGCCGCAGGCCCGTCTCGACGCCGGCGGGGATGTCCACCGGGATCGTCGTGCGCGCACGCACCCGGCCCTGCCCGGCGCAGTTCACGCACGGGTGCGGGATGACGGTGCCGTAGCCGCGGCAGACGGTGCACGGCGTCGAGGTCATGACGTTGCCGAGCAGCGAGCGGACCGCGCGCTGGATCTGGCCGGTGCCGTGGCAGATGTCGCAGGTGGCGAGCGACGTGCCCGGCTGCGTGCATGCGCCGTGGCAGACGTCGCAGAGCACCGCGGTGTCGATCTCGAGGTCGCGGTGCGTGCCGAAGACGACGTCCTCGAGGTCGACCTCGACGCGGAGCAGGGCGTCCTGGCCCCGCTCCTGCCGCGACTTCGGGCCGGTTCGGCCGCCCTGGCCGAAGAACGTCTCGAAGATGTCGCCGAAGCCGAAGCCACCCGCCTGCCCCTGGCCGCCCAGGTCGTACTCCTGCCGCTGGCGCGGGTCGGAGAGCACGTCGTAGGCGTGGGTGACCTCCTTGAACCGCTCGGCGGCATCCCCGCCGGGGTTCACGTCGGGGTGCAGCTGGCGAGCGAGGCGTCGGTAGGCGCGCTTGATCTCGTCGGGCGAGGCGTCGCGATCGACACCCAGCACTTCGTAGTGGTCAGCCACCATGGCCCTTCCGATGCCGCGCATGCGGCGGTCGTTGCGTTCTGGTCCGGGCGAACCGGACGGCGGTCAGTCGTCCCCGAGGAGCTTCGAGAGGTACCGGGCGACGGCGCGGACGGCGGCGATGTTGCCGGAGTAGTCCATTCTCGTCGGCCCGAGGACCCCCACGTGCCCGAGGGTGCCTGCCGGGGAACGGTAGCCGCCCGCGAGGATGGACGCCTCACCGAGACCGAGCGAGGCGTTCTCCCGCCCGATCGACACGGAGACGCCGCGGCTGTCGAGCTCCATCTCGCTGAACAGGCGCAGCAGCACCACCTGCTCCTCGATCGCCTCGAGCACCGGGAGGATGCTGCCGGGGAAGTCCTTCTCGGTCCGCGCCAGGTTCGCGGCGCCCGAGATCACGAGCCGGTCCTGCCGCCGGTCGTCGACCTGGGCGGCGATCACGTCGGTCACGCGCTCGAGCACGGGGCGACGCGCCGGCGGGACGGTGGCGGCGAGGTCGGTGAGCAGCGGCGGCGTCTCCGACAGCAGCCTGCCGACGAGCACGGTGTTCAGTCGGGCCCGGAGGTCGGCGAGCGCCTCCTCGTCGAGCGGCGCGGCCTCGTGCGGCACCTCGACCGTGCGCTGGTCGACGTGCCCGGCGTCCGTGATGAGCACCACGAGCAGGCGCGTCGGCGACAGCGGCACGAGCTCCACGTGCCGCACCCGGGAGCGCGGCAGCACCGGCACCTGCACGAGCGCCACCTGGTTGGTGAGCTGCGACAGCATCCGCACGGTGCGGGTCAGCACGTCGTCGAGGTCGGCGCTCTCGCCGAGGAAGGTCTGGATCGCCTGCCGTTGGGCGGGGGTCATCGGCCGGATCTCCGCGAGGTGGTCGACGAACATCCGGTAGCCCTTGTCCGTGGGCACCCGGCCGGAGGAGGTGTGCGGGGCCGCGATGAGGCCGTCCTCCTCGAGCGCGGCCATATCGTTGCGGATGGTCGCGGCGGAGACGCCGAAGCCGTATCGGTCGACGATCGACTTCGAGCCGACCGGCTCCCGGGACGCGACGTAGTCCTGGACGATGACGCGGAGCACCTCGAGCCCTCGTTCCGAGACCATCCCGCCTCCTCACGCCGCTGGCACTCGATCGGATTGACTGCTAATCGTACCGCCGATCAGGGGCGGATCGACGGCGCGGCGCGCCACGCGGGACCCTTGAGTGCCACACCGACCTGTTGATAACCTGAGCGCGATCCGGCAAAGGGGCGGACCGGCGCGCCACGGCGCGCTCCAGCGGGATCGGCAGGACCCGGAAGGGGTGCGAACCTCCGACATGAGCGACCGAGACGAGCGTCTCCGGCCGGCGTACGGGATCGTCCTTCCGCCCCGGCCCGTCCCCAGCAGCGACATCACGTGGGCCCTCGTGGTGCACGTGCTCGGCGGCGTGCTCGCCGTCATCGGGCTGTACCACAACCTCTGGGTGCTGGCCGCACTGGTGCCCGCGATCGTGCTGCTGCTCACGTCCCGCACGGACCACCCGTGGCGACGCGAGGAGGCGCGCAACGCGCTGAACTTCCAGATCACCTGGGTCGCCGCCACGCTGCTGATCCAGGGCATCGCCGTGCTCGCCGCCGTCCTGCTCGTCGGCGCGCACCAGGGCACCCTCGCGCTCGGCCTGTTCGCCGTCTTCCTGCTGATCCAGTCGGTGATCGCGCTCTTCGACCTGGTCGTCTCGGTGCTCGCCGCGATCCGCACCCGGAACGGCGGCGGCTTCCGCTACCCCCTCAAGCTCGAGCTCGTGAAGTGAACACCCGCAACCGAAACCAGGAGCGCCCGACATGACTCAACAGACCCCTCCCGCCTACGTGCCGCCGCAGCCGCTCAGCCAGAGCGACGAGCGGCTGTGGGCCACCCTCATCCACATCGGCGGGATCATCATCGGCTTCATCGCCCCGCTGGTCGGCTATCTCGTGCTGAAGGACCGCAGCTCGTTCGTGAAGGAGCACGCCCGCCAGGCGCTGAACTTCCAGATCACGCTCGCGATCGCCTACGCGGTCGGCTGGATCCTGACGTTCTTCCTCATCGGCCTGCTCGTGATCCTCGCGGTCGCGGTCGTGAACATCGTGTTCTCGATCATCGCCGCGATCGCCGCGAACAAGGGCGAGATGTACAAGTACCCGCTGACGATCCAGTTCGTGAAGTAGCGGGACCGGACGCAGCGAGGACGCCGGCCGTCAGGCCGGTGTCAGTCGGCGGACGACCGCGTCCGCCAGCAGGCGCCCCGGCCGCGTGAGCACCACGCGGCCGGCGAGCGCCGCCCGTCCGTCCACGAGCCCGTCGGCGATGAGGCCGGCCACCTCGGCACGGCCGGATGCGGCGAGCCGGTCGATCGCCATCCCGTCCGCGAGGCGCGTCTCGAGCAGGACCCGCTCGAGGGCGCGCGTCTCGGCGTCGAGCACCTCCCGGCCCGCCGCCGGCGAGTGCCCCGCCGTGATCCTGGCGCCGTACGCGGCGGGGTGCTTCACGTTCCACCAGCGCACCCCGCCGACGTGGCTGTGCGCCCCGGGGCCGACGCCCCACCAGTCCTCGCCGGTCCAGTAGGCGAGGTTGTGCCGCGAGCGGTACGCGTCCGACCGCGCCCAGTTGCTCACCTCGTACCAGCGGTATCCGGCGGCCTCGAGCAGCTCGTCGGCGAGGTCGTACTGCTCGGCCTGCAGGTCGTCGTCGGGATCCGGCACGAGGCCCGCACGGATGCGCCGGGCCAGCGCGGTGCCGTCCTCGACGATGAGGGCGTACGCGGAGACGTGGTCCGGCTGCTCGGCGATCGCGGCGGTCAGGCTCGTCCGCCAGTCCTCAAGGGACTCCCCCGGCGTGCCGTAGATGAGGTCGAGGCTGACCTGCAGCCCGGCGGCCCTCGCCCACCGCACGACGAGCGGCACGCGCTCGGGGTCGTGCGTGCGGTCGAGGGTCGCGAGCACGTGCGGCACCGCCGACTGCATCCCGAACGAGACCCGGGTGAAGCCGGCGGCGGCGAGCGCGGCCAGGTCGGCCTCGTCGACCGAGTCGGGGTTCGCCTCGGTGGTCACCTCGGCGCCCTCGGCGAGCCCGACGGTGTCGCGCACCGCCGCGAGCATCGCGGCGAGATCGGCGACGGGCAGCATCGTCGGCGTCCCGCCGCCGAAGAAGACGGTCGACGCCGGGCGCTCCGGCAGTCCCGCCGCGGCGAGGATGCGGCCCGCGAGCCGCACCTCCTCGATCGCCTGGCCGGCGAAGTCCGTCCGCTTGGCGCCTCGCAGCTCGTCACCCGTGTAGGTGTTGAAGTCGCAGTAGCCGCAGCGCACCCGGCAGAACGGCACGTGCAGGTACATCCCGAGGCGGCGGTCGGCGGCCCCGCCGGCGACGGATGCGGGCAGCAGCCCGTCGTCGGGCGCAGGATCGGCGATCGGGAGAGCGGAGGGCATGGCGTCCCATCCTGACCCGGATTTCGTCCTTGCCCGCGCCGCCTGCGAGTCTCGGGGCATGGACGCGGTGCTCTGGGACGTCGACGGGACCCTGCTGCTCAACTCGGCCAGCGCCGGGCGGCTCTACGACCGGGCCATCGCCGAGGTCGTCGGCACGGAGCCGAGCGGTCGCCGGCCGAACGAGCACGGCAAGACGGACGCGCAGATCATCGTCGAGCGGCTCGCCGACCAGGGACTCGGTGCGGAGCTGCTGCCGGCGGTCCGCGAACGCCTCGACGCCCTCTCGGCGGACGCCTACGTCGGCGACGCGGCCCGGCACCGCGCGCCCGGCGTCGATGCCGCGCTCACCGCCGTCGAGGCGGCGGGATGGCGCAACGGCCTGCTCACCGGCAACTCCCCCGCGCGCATCCGCGCGAAGTTCGCGAGTGCGGGGCTCGATCCCGATCGCTTCGACCCGGACCTCTGGTTCACCGGCGAGGCCACCACGGTGCGGTCCGACCTGGCGCGCCGCGCCGTCGCCGAGCTCGGCGACGCCTCCGCGGTCATCGTCGGCGACACCCCGAGCGATGACAGCGCGGCGGCTGCGGCGGGCATCCCGTTCCTCGCGGTCGCGACGGGCGCCTTCGACGTCGCCGCGCTGCGCGGGACAGGCGCGGTGCTCGTCGTCGCCGACCTGGAGACCGGTCTCCCCGAGCTGCTCACCGCGCTCTCCGACCTCGCCGGCCTGCTCCGCTGACATCGCGCCGTTCCGGAGTTCCTGCGCGACACGCCGCATCCGGCGCGCCTTCCACGGCGTGTCGCCCCGTTTCTCCGGAACGGCGCGATGGGTGGGAGGGGCTCAGGCGGCGTTCGACGGGTGCAGCGACTTCACGAGGCGCTCGTCGAGCCGCCGCTGGCGGGCGTCGAGCGCGCGGGCGGCGACGCTCCAGCTGCGGCCGGCCTGCTGCCAGATCGAGCGGACCGTGAGCCAGACGGCGTCGTCCGGCTCGTGCTCGAGCAGCAGCAGCCGCTCCGCGCACGCCGGCGAGCCCGGCCGGGAGCCGTAGACGTAGCCGATGCGTCCCGGCTCGTCGATCACCGAGACCACCTTCACGGGCCCCGCGACCTCGTGGGCCCCCGAGATGGTCGCGGTCATGCCGGGCGTGATCCAGGGCGTGCCGTCCTCGAGGAACAGCGGGCCGGTGCCGCGCGGCGAGACCGCCCGCGGCTCCGCATGGATCTCGGCCACGTCGAAGCCGGCGCCGCGGAGGGCGCCCCACGTCATCAGCGCGCGCCCGGCGAGGTCGAAGCGGCGCTCGCCGCTGCCGATGCGGTGCCGCAGCTCCGCGGCGCGGAATCCGGGCGGCGGGAAGGCGACGACCTCGGGGCTCGCGGTGGCGCCGATGGCGGTGTAGTTCAAGCCCATCTCGGGGGCGTGGACGGCCGTGCGCCGGCGCGGGCCGGTCGTCACTTCTTCGCCTGCTCCGTGTCGCCCGACAGCGCGGCGATGAACGCCTCCTGGGGCACCTCGACGCGGCCGACCATCTTCATCCGCTTCTTGCCCTCCTTCTGCTTCTCGAGCAGCTTGCGCTTGCGGGTGATGTCACCGCCGTAGCACTTGGCGAGCACGTCCTTCCGCATCGCGCGGATGGACTCGCGGGCGATGATCCTGGCGCCGATCGCGGCCTGGATGGGGACCTCGAACTGCTGGCGCGGGATCAGCTTCTTCAGCCGCTCGGTCATGAGCACGCCGTAGGCGTAGGCCTTGTCGCGGTGCACGATCGCGCTGAAGGCGTCGACGCGGTCGCCCTGCAGCAGGATGTCGACCTTCACGAGGTCCGCCGCCTGCTCCCCCGCCGGCTCGTAGTCGAGGCTCGCGTAGCCGGCGGTGCGGCTCTTCAGCTGGTCGAAGAAGTCGAAGACGATCTCGCCGAGCGGGATCGTGTAGGTGATCTCGACCCGCTCCTCCGACAGGTACTCCATGCCCTCGAGGGAGCCGCGGCGGCTCTGGCAGAGCTCCATCACGGTGCCGACGTAGTCCTTCGGCGTGAGGATGGCGGCCTTCACCATCGGCTCGCGCACCTCGGCGACCTTGCCGATCGGGAACTCGCTCGGGTTCGTCACCGTGACCTGCTTGCCGTCGTCGGTGTCGACCTCGTAGATGACGGACGGGGCGGTCGCGATGAGGTCGAGGTCGAACTCGCGCTCCAGCCGCTCGCTGACGATCTCGAGGTGCAGCAGGCCGAGGAAGCCGCAGCGGAACCCGAAGCCGAGCGCCACCGACGTCTCGGGCTCGTAGACGAGCGCCGCGTCCGAGAGCTTCAGCTTGTCGAGCGCCTCCCGCAGGTCGGGGTAGTCGGCGCCGTCGATCGGATAGAGGCCGGAGAAGACCATCGGCTTCGGCTCGGTGTACCCGGCGAGCGGCTCGGTCGCGGGCTTCACCGCGGTCGTCACGGTGTCGCCGACCTTCGACTGACGGACGTCCTTCACGCCGGTGATCAGGTAGCCGACCTCGCCGACCCCGAGCCCGGTCGTGGGCGTCGGCTCCGGGGAGGACACCCCGATCTCGAGGATGTCGTGGGCCGCGCGGGTGGACATCATCTGGATCCGCTCGCGGGAGCGAAGGCTGCCGTCCACCATCCGCACGTAGGTGATGACGCCGCGGTAGGAGTCGTAGACGGAGTCGAAGATGGCCGCGCGGGCGGAGGCGTTCGGGTCACCGACCGGGGCGGGGATCCGCTCGACGACGCGGTCGAGCAGCGCCTCGACGCCCATCCCGGTCTTGCCGGAGACGCGGAGCACGTCCGCCGGGTCGCCGCCGATGAGGTTCGCGAGCTCGGCCGCGTACTTCTCGGGCTCCGCGGCCGGCAGGTCGATCTTGTTCAGCACCGGGATGATCTCGAGGTCGTTCTCGAGCGCCAGGTAGAGGTTCGCGAGGGTCTGCGCCTCGATGCCCTGGGCGGCGTCGACGAGCAGGATGGCGCCCTCGCAGGCGGCGAGCGAGCGGGAGACCTCGTAGGTGAAGTCGACGTGTCCCGGGGTGTCGATCATGTTGAGGGCGTAGGTGGCGCCGCCGACGGCCCACGGCATCCGCACGGCCTGGCTCTTGATCGTGATGCCGCGCTCGCGCTCGATGTCCATCCGGTCGAGGTACTGGGCCCGCGCGTCGCGGTCGGAGACGATCCCGGTGATGCCGAGCATCCGGTCCGCCAGCGTCGACTTGCCGTGGTCGATGTGCGCGATGATGCAGAAGTTGCGGATCGACTCGGGCGGCGTCGCGGCGGGCTCGAGGGGCGTGGTGGCGCGAGGCATGGCGCCGACAGTCTCCCTCATCACGGCGCGAGGTAGCGTCGGGCCGTGCCGACGCCCGACTTCATCCTGCGCCTCCGCGAGCGGATCGGGACCGAGCCGCTGTGGCTCGTCGGGACCACCGCGGTCGTCGTCGACGGCGACCGGCTGCTCCTCGTGCAGCGCGCGGACACCGGCGAGTGGACGCCCGTCGCGGGCATCGTCGAGCCGGGTGAGCACTCGGCCGACGCCGCGGAGCGGGAGGTCTGGGAGGAGGCGCGCGTGCACGCCGTCGTCGAGCGCCTCGCCGCCGTCGGGGTCACGAAGGAGTACGCGTATCCGAACGGTGACCGCAGCCGGTTCACCGACCACACCTACCGGCTGCGCTACGTCTCCGGCGAGGCGGCGGTCGGCGACGACGAGTCCGTGGACGTCGGCTGGTTCCCGATCGACGCGATGCCGGAGGTGCCGGAGCGCTACCTGAACCGCATCCGCCGCGCGCTCGAGGATCGGACGGACACCGTGCTGGAGCGCGGACCCGAGTCGTGACGCCGGCGCCCCTCGTCGACGGCGGCTGTCACCGGCACCTGGCACGGTGTCGCGGGTGACCGACACCCGCACCGCCGCGCTCGCCGTGCTCCGCACGCTCGTCGGGCGGCCCGACGCCGACTTCCACGACGGCCAGTACGACGCCATCTCCGCGATCGTCGACGACGCGCGGCGGGCCCTCGTCGTGCAGCGCACCGGATGGGGCAAGTCCGCGGTCTACTTCGTCGCGACCAAGCTGCTGCGGGACCGCGGCGCCGGCCCCACGCTGCTCGTGTCGCCGCTGCTCGCGCTGATGCGGGACCAGGTGGCCGCGGCCGCCCGCGCGGGCATCCGGGCCGCATCCATCGACTCCGCGAACCCGCATCTCTGGGACGACGTGCGGGCGCGGCTCGCCGCCGACGAGATCGACGTCCTGCTCGTCTCCCCCGAGCGGCTGAACAACCCCGACTTCCGCGACACCCAGCTGCCGACCCTGATCGAGCGCACCGGCCTGCTCGTCATCGACGAGGCGCACTGCATCTCCGACTGGGGCCACGACTTCCGCCCCGACTACCGGCGGCTGCGCGACGTCGTGGCCACGGCCGGCGGCGCGCCCGTGCTCGCGACCACGGCGACCGCCAACCGGCGGGTCGTCGACGACGTCGTCGCCCAGCTCGGCGCGCCGGACGAGGTGCTCACCATCCGCGGGCCGCTCGCCCGCGCCTCGCTCCGCCTCGGCGTGCTGCGGACCCGCGATCAGGCCGCCCGGCTCGGCTGGCTCGTCGAGCACCTGCGAGACCTGCCCGGATCCGGGATCGTCTACGCGCTCACGGTGGCGGCGGCCGAGGACACCGCGCGGCTGCTGCGTGAGGCCGGCTACGACGTGCTCGCCTACACGGGGCGCACGGAGAACGCCGAGCGCGAGTCCGCCGAGCAGGCGCTCAAGGAGAACCGGGTGAAGGCGCTCGTCGCCACGAGCGCGCTCGGGATGGGCTTCGACAAGCCCGACCTCGGGTTCGTCGTGCACCTCGGCGCCCCGTCCTCGCCCGTCGCCTACTACCAGCAGGTGGGCCGGGCGGGGCGGGCGACCGCGTCCGCCGACGTCCTCCTGCTGCCCGGCGCCGAGGACGAGGCCATCTGGACCTACTTCGCGACGGCGAGCATGCCCACGCAGGAGAAGGCGGAGGCGGTGCTCCGCGAGCTGGAGCCCGAGCGGCCGCTCTCCACGCCGGCGCTCGAGGCGCTCGTCGACGTCAAGCGCAGCCGCCTCGAGCTGCTGCTCAAGGTGCTCGACGTCGACGGCGCGGTGCAGCGGGTCCGCGGCGGATGGGTGTCCACCGGGGTGCCGTGGACGTACGACGCGGAGCGCTACGAGCGGATCAGCGCCGCGCGGATCGCTGAGCAGCAGCACATGCTCGACTACGAGGCGCTGCCCGCCGGGCCGGAGGGGTGCCGGATGCAGTACCTGCAGCGCGTGCTCGACGACCCGACGGCCGCGCCCTGCGGGCGCTGCGACAGCTGCGCCGGCGCCTGGTTCCCGACCGACGTGTCCGCCGACGCCGCCGGCACCGCGGGCGCGGCGCTCGGGCGGGTCGGCGTGGCGATCGAGGCCCGCAAGCAGTGGCCGACCGGTGCCGACTCCCGTGGCCTGCCGGTACGGGGGAACATCGCGGTCGGAGAGCGCCCAGAGGAGGGCCGGGCCATCGCCCGGCTGACCGATCTCGGGTGGGGTGGCTCCCTGCGGCGGCTGCTCGCGCCCGGCGCGCCCGACCAGGAGGTGCCCCGCGGCGTCGTCGATGCAGCGGTGGCTGTGCTCCGCGAGTGGGACTGGGCCGAGCGCCCGGTGGGCGTCGTCGCCATGCCGTCGCACGCGCATCCGCTGCTCGTGGGTTCAGCGGCCCGGGCGCTGTCCGAGATCGGACGGCTCCCGCTGCTCGGCACGCTCGAGTCGACGACCTCGGTGCCGCCGGAGGGTGGCGGCGCGAGCCTCGCCCGGCTGGCCGCTGTGTGGTCGGCCTTCCGCGTGCCCGACGACCTGCGGGCGCGGCTCACCGAGACCCGCGGGCCCGTGCTGCTCGTCGACGACGCCGCGGACAGCCGCTGGACCGCCACCGTCGCCGCCCGCCTGCTCCGGCAGGCGGGAGCGGATGCGGTCCTGCCCTTCGCGCTCGCGCTGCGGGCCTGAGGACCGGTCAGGCCGGCGCCACGACCCCGGCGTCGGCCGGGGGCTCGGACGCCGCTGCCGGCTGCGGCAGGCGGCCGAGACCCTCGAGAAGTGTCTCGCGGGACGCCGCGGCGCACACCCGGATCCAGCCCTCGCCACCGGCCCCGAAGGCGCTGCCCGGCGCGACGGAGACCCGCTGCTCGAGCAGGAACCGCTCGGCCCAGTGCGCGACGTCGCCCTCGCTCGCGTGGGACACGTCGATCCAGAGGTAGAAGGCGCCCTGCGGGTCGAGGTATCGGATGCCCATGGTGTCGAGCAGCGCCGTGGCCGCGGCGAGGTTGCCCCGGTAGTGCTCCGCCGCCGTCCCGACCGCGTCCTGCGGGCCGGTGAGCGCCGCGAGCGCGGCCTGCTGCGCGGGCGTGTTCACGCAGGAGACGAGCGCCTCCTGGTAGGTGCGGAGCACGTCGCCGAGCCCCGGCGGCACGACGAGGCTGCCGACGCGGGCGCCGGTCAAGGCGTAGGTCTTCGAGAACGAGTGCACCGTCAGCACCCGCTGCTCGGTGTCGAACGAGGCCGGGCTCACGTGCGGCACGCCCCAGGTGAAGGCCTCGTAGACCTCGTCGCTGATCAGCCAGAGGTCGTGCCGGGACGCGAAGGCGAGCAGCTCGCGCAGCACGGGCTCGGGGAAGACGACCCCGAGCGGGTTCGAGGGCGAGTTCACGATGATCGCCCGCGTGCGCGGCGTCACCTGCGCCTCGAGGCCCGCGAGGTCGGGCAGGAAGCCGCGGTCCGGCTCGAGCCGGTACCCCACGGCGACGGCCGACAGCATCGGCGGGGCCATCTGGAAGGTGGTGTAGCCGGGATCCGGCACGAGCACCTCGTCGCCCGGCTCGAGCACCAGCGACAGCGCGAGATAGAGCGCCTCGGTGCCGCCGGTCGTGACCCAGACCTGGTCCGCCTCGACATCGATCCCGTTGACCGCCCGGAGCTTCGCCGCGAGCGCCTCGCGCAGGGGCGGGATCCCGGCGTTGCCGGTGTAGTCGGTGTCGTCGGCGAGCCACGCGGCGCTGGCGGCCGCGAGCACGTGCGGGGCGACCGGCTGGTCGGGCTCCCCGACGGCGAGGGCCAGGACGTCCGGCATCCGGATCGCGATCTCGTGGATGCGGCGGATGCCCGAGCCGGGCACGCGGAACGCGGTGCGGGAGAACGACGGCATCGGGCCATTCAACCGCCCGGGACGGCACCGGGCCGGCATCCACGGCCGACGGTCGACCTGGTAGACTTCCGGACGGCTTTCGGGCGCCCGCAGCACCACGCGGCCCGGCCCGACGACGGCGGACATCCCGCCCCACCGACACCGTCTTTCGAAAGGCATCTCCACGTGGCGAACATCAAGTCGCAGCTCAAGCGCATCGGCACCAACAAGAAGGCTCACGACCGCAACAAGGCCGTGAAGAGCGAGCTGAAGACGGCCATCCGCGCCGTCCGCACCGCCGTCACCACCGGCGACAAGGACAAGGCGTCGACCGCCCTCGTCTTCGCGAGCAAGAAGCTCGACAAGGCCGCCTCGAAGGGCGTCATCCACAAGAACCAGGCCGCGAACCGCAAGTCGGCCATCGCGAAGTCGGTCGCGAGCCTCTGACCCCGGTCGTCAGCGCGGGAGTCGCTGACGCTGCTGGAACCGGCACGTCGACCCGACGGGCCGTTTCGGGCTGAACGGGCGTCCGATGACGCCCGGAGATGTCCGAAGTCGACCGTCACCGGAACGCTCGTTCAGCGCTCGGTCTCGCCCCTCGCGGCGACGAAAGCGACGAGCCGCTCGACCGCGAACTCGGGGTCGCGTGCGGCCCCCTTCACCCGCTCGTCGGTCTCGGCGAGCATCACGATCGCCCGGCCGAGGCCCTCCGGCTGCCAGCCCTGCGCGTCACGGCGCGCCCGGTCGACCTGCCACGGCGCGAGCCCCAGCTCCGAGGCGACCTGGCCGCCGCTGCCGCGCACGTCGAAGACGCGGGCCATGGTGCGCAGCTTCATGGCGATCGCCGCGACGATCGGCACGGGATCGGCTCCTGTGGCGATCGCGTGCCGCAGCAGCACGAGGGCGTCGCCGCGCCGGCCGGCGATGGCCGCATCCGCGACAGCGAACGCGTTCGTCTCCACGCGGCCGGCGTAGTACGTCTCGACGGTCGACTCGGTGATGTCGCCCCTGGTGTCCGCGATGAGCTGCTGGCAGGCCGAGGCGAGCTCGGCGAGGTCCTCCTGGAACGCGGAGACGAGCAGCCGGAGGGCGCCGGGTGCGATCCGCTTGCCCGCCGTCCGGAACTCGGCGGAGGCGAAGGCCGACCGGTCCGCGTCGCGCTTCAGCTCCGCGCAGGAGACCTCGACGCCGCCGCCGAGGCCGTTGCGCACCGCGTCGAGCAGCTTCTTGCCGCGCACCCCGCCTGCATGCCGGAGCACCACGGTCGTCTCGTCCGCCGGGTGCTCGAGGTAGCGCAGCGCCTCGGTGAGGAACGCCTCCGACAGCCGCTCGACGCCGCCGACCCGGATGAGGCGCGGCTCGCCGAACAGCGACGGGCTGGCGAGGGTCGTGAGGTCGCCGAGGGCGGCCGACGTGGCGTCGAGGTCGGTGACCTCGAGGCTCGGGTCCGCGGCGGTGAGCGTGGCGCGGATGGCGCGGATCGCGCGCTCGGCGAGCAGCTCCTCCGGACCCGAGACGAGCACGACGGGCGCGGGCCGCGCCTGGTCCCAGGCGAGCACGGGGATCTTGGCGGCGCCCGATCGTGCGGGCGCGGCGGCGCGGGCTGCCATGGTGCCTCCAGTATCCAGGGTGTCGGCGACACACCGTCTAGGGTGCCGGTGACCACACGGCCGCGGTGACCGGGTGCTCGGTCCAGACGGTGACGCCGCCGTCCGTCCCGCGTGCGACGAGGAGCAGCCCGTCCTGGTCGGTGCGGAAGGGCGCGATGCCGTCCGCGCGGAGGATCCGGAGCAGCCGCGCCGTCGGGTGGTGGTAGTCGTTGTGCGCCCCGACGCCCATCAGGCCGACCGCCGCGCCGGATGCCGCGTAGAAGGCCGGGCTCTGGTCGGCGGAGCCGTGATGGGCGACCTTGACGACGTCGACCGGTGGCAGCGCTCCGTCGTCGAGCAGCGCGTTCTGCGCGTCCTCGCCGAGGTCGCCGGTGAAGAGGGACCGGAGGCGACCGGTCACGAGCAGCGTGATGCTCGCGGGGTTACCGGTGCCGAGGACCGCGGACGGCGGGTCCTCGGGCCAGAGCACGTCGATCCGCAGCCGTCCGACCCGGGTCTGCTCCCCCCTGCGCACCTGCACGACGTGCGCACCCGCCTGCGCGATCGCGGATCGCAACGAGTCCGCGGCGCCGCGGTCGGTCGGGCCGACGAAGGCCGTGCCGACCCGGTCGGCGACGGAGCGGCTCGCCCCGACGTGATCGGCGTCCCAGTGGGTGAGCACCATCAGGTCGATGCGGCGGATCCCGAGCCGGGAGAGGCAGGCGAGGATCGGCGCCGGCTGCCGCCCGGTGTCGACGAGCGCGTAGTGGCCGGCGCCGCCGTTCAGCACGAACGCGTCGCCCTGGCCGACGTCGCAGCCCGCGATCTCCCAGTCGGTGGGCGGCGCGACCACCCGCGCCACCGCTCCCCCGGCGAGCACACCGGCGCCGGCGATCAGCACGAGCCCGGCGAGCACGGCCGCGATCGCCCGCGTCCGCCGGGAGAGGGACCGGGCGGCGGCGACCACGGCGAGCAGCAGCAGCGCGACGGCCAGCAGGCCCCCGGCCACACCCGCGGGCCATGGGATGCTCGGTGCCGCCGCGCCGAGCCGGGCGACGGCCGCGATCCAGGCGGCGGGGACCCAGGCGAGCACCGTGATGCCCCCGCCGAGCAGGGGCACGACGGGCAGGAGCAGGCAGGCGACCAGCCCGAGCACCGTCGCGATCGGCGCGGCGGGTTCCGCGAGGAGGTTCGCGAGCACGCCGGCGAGCGGCACCGCGGGCTGCAGCAGCACGAGCACCGGCTCGCACGCGAGCTGCGCCGCGATCGGGACCGCCAGCGCCAGCGCCAGGCGCCGCGGCAGGACGCGCCCGAGGCGGTCCGCGATCGGCCGCGTGAGCAGCAGCAGCCCGCCTGTGGCGAGGGCGCTGAGCAGGAACCCTGGGCTGCGGGCGAGCCATGGGTCGCCGATCACGAGCACGAGGACCGCCACAGCGAGCGCCGGGACGCCGGCGGCCCGTCGTCCGGAGACGAGGCAGGCGAGCGCGACGGCCGCCATCACCGCGGCTCGCAGCACGCTCGGCTGCGGCGTGACCAGCACCACGAAGCCGGCCAGCGCAGCGCCCGCCGCGAGGCCCCTCGCCCAGCGTGGCAGGCGCGCGAGCGCCGCGAGCCCGAGCACGGCGACCGTCACGACGGCGCAGTTCGCCCCGGACACCGCGGTGAGGTGGCTGAGCGACGCATCCTTCATCGCCTGGTCGAGCGACCGGCTCACCCGGCTCGTGTCCCCGATCGAGAGTCCGGGGAGCAGCGCGCCGCCGTCGCCGGGCAGCCGCGCGGTCCGTCGTGCCAGCCCCGCACGCAGCCCCTGCGCGGCCTGCTGGACGGCATCGGCGCGACCGACGACGCGCACGCCGCCGGAGGTCGAGGCCGTGAAGGCCACGGCGTCGGACGGCGGCGCACGGTGCAGCACGAGATCGACGGCGACCGTGGTACCGGGTGCCTGCGCGGCCGTCGGGAGCCGATCGGCGAAGACGACGAGCGGCGCCGCGGCGGGACGGGCGACCCCGCTCACGGTCGCACGGACGAGGACCGCCTGCACGAGGAGCCGCCGGGTGAGCGCGCCGGCCCGGTCGTTCAGGGACACCGGTGCGACGGACTCGATCCGCAGCACGGCCGGGACGGCGGATCCGATCGGCAACCACGCCGGGGCCCGCGCCGGTTCCTGCAGGCCGACCGCGACCCCGACAGCACCGGCGCAGACGGCGGTCGCGACGAGCAGCCGCAGCGTGCGCCGTCGCCGGAGTCGAGGGCGGAGGGCGGCGACCAGCAGCAGCGCGCCGGCCGCGACGGCGGAGGCGGCCGCCGCCAGCGGCCAGAGCGCGGGCGCGAGGGTCAGCGCGGCGGCCAGGGCTTCCGCGAGGAGCGCGGGAAGCAGCAGTCCCGTCCGGGCGACTGCGGTCCTCACGGGGTGGCGACGCCCTGCAGACCGGCGAGGGTCTTCGGGCCGATGCCGCCGACCTTCAGGAGGTCGTTCAGTGAGCGGAAGGGGCCGTTGGCGGTCCGCCAGGCGATGATCCGCGCCGCCATCGCGGGCCCGATCCGCGGCAGCGTCTCGAGCTCCGCCTCCGTCCCGGCGCTGAGGCTGACCGGCCCCGTCGCTGCTCCCGATGCCGCGCCGCCCGATGGGCCGGCCGCTGGTGCCGCGCCGCGCACGGGCACCGCGAGCTGCTGGCCGTCGACGACCCGGGCGGCGAGGTTCACGGAGCTCTCGTCGGCGGCCGTCGTCGCCCCGCCCGCGGCTGCGATCGCGTCGACGGCCCGCGAGCCGTCGGGCACCGCCACGAGGCCGGGATGCCGTACGGCGCCGGTGACCTGCACGAGCAGCGCGGTCGGGGTCGGCACGGACGAGGAGCGGGCCGGGCCCGCGCTCACCCGCACGGTGCCACCACCGCCGGAGGCGGCGGACAGGGCCACCGCGACGACGAGGACCACCAGGGCCAGCGCGAGCCCACCGCCGATCAGCAGGCGGCGCCGCGCGGCCCCGGCTCGGGCGATCAGGTCGGCGAGCAGCGGTTCCACGGCGGGAGGCTAGGAACGCGGCCGCCGACCCGTGCGCCGTCGTGCAGCCGAGACGGCGCTCGGGGCCGAGCCCGAGCCTGTGGAGGAGCGGACGCTACTCGGTGGCGATGCTCACGACCTTGGGCGCCCGAACGACGACCCGGCCGACGCGCTTGTCCCCCACTGCACGGCGGACGACGTCGTTCGAGGTCGCGAGCCGTTCGAGGTCCTCCGACGTGATCGTCGGCGACACCTCGAGGCGCGCGCGCACCTTGCCGTCGACCTGCACGATCGCGGTCACGGACTCCTCGACGAGGAGGGTCGGGTCGGCCTTCCGCCAGCCGTACACGGCGACGGACGGCGGGTAGCCGAGCCGCTCCCACATCTCCTCCGCGGTGAACGGGGCGACGAGGCTGAGCACGAGCGCGACGGTCTCCGTCGCCTCGCGCACGGCCGCATCCGCCGGTCCCGCGCCGGAGTCGATGGCCTTGCGCGTCGCGTTCGTGAGCTCCATCACGCGGGCGATGAGCACGTTGAACTTGAACGACTCGACGAGCCCCGGCGCGTCCGCCAGCAGGCGATGGGTGACGCGCCGCAGCGACTCGTCGCCCGTCGCCCAGACCACGTCGGGGCTGCTCGTGACGTCCTCGGCGAGGCGCAGGGCCCGCGCGAGGAACTTCATGGAGCCGGCCGGATGCACGTCCTCCCAGTTGATCGCGTCCTCGGGCGGCCCAGCGAAGGCCATGCTGACTCGGATCGCGTCGACGCCCCAGGTGTCGATCGCGACGCCGAGGTCGACGCCGCCGCGGCTCTTCGACATCTTGTGGCCGCCGGAGAGCACCATGCCCTGGTTCAGCAGCGCGCTGAACGGCTCGGTGAACGACACCAGGCCCATGTCGTAGAGCACCTTGGTGATGAACCGCGCGTAGAGCAGGTGCAGGATCGCGTGCTCGACGCCGCCGACGTACTGGTCGACCGGCGCCCAGCGCTCCGCCTCGGCGGGGTCGAAGGGGCGCTCCTCGTCGTGCGGCGACAGGAAGCGGAGGAAGTACCAGGAGCTGTCGACGAACGTGTCCATCGTGTCCGCGTCGCGGCGGGCGGGGCTGCCGTCCACCGGGTTCGGCACGTTGACCCAGGCCTCGGCCGCGCCGAGGGGCGAGGTGCCCTTCGGCTTCAGGTCGAGCCCCTCGGTGTCGGGCAGCAGCACGGGCAGCTGGTCCTCCGGCACCGGGATCTCGGTGCCGTCGGCCGCGTGGATGATCGGGATCGGCGTGCCCCAGAAGCGCTGCCGCGAGATCAGCCAGTCGCGCAGGCGGTAGTTCTTCGCGGCCCGGCCGGTGCCGGCCGCCTCGAGCTCCTTGATGACGCGCGAGATCGCGTTCACCTTCGAGAGGCCGTTCAGGGAACCGGATGCGACGAGCCGGCCCTCCCCCGCGAGCGCCACGCCGGTGACGACCGGATCGAGCGACTCGAGGTCGGGCAGCGGCTCACCCGGCTTGAGGGTGGGCACGACGCCCGTCGCCGGCTGCGTCGTGTCGACGACGACCCGCACGGGCAGGTCGAACTCCCGCGCGAAGTCGAGGTCGCGCTGGTCGTGCGCGGGCACGGCCATGATCGCGCCTGTGCCGTACTCCGCGAGCACGTAGTCGGCCGCCCAGATCGGCAGCCGCTCGCCGTTCAGCGGGTTGATCGCGTACCGGCCGAGGAAGACGCCCGTCTTCGCGCGGTCGGCGTTCATCCGCTCGACCTCGGTCGTCGAGCGCACCTTCGCGAGGTACGCGGCGAAGGACTCGGCGATCTCCGCCGGTGCCCCCTCGACGAGCTCCGACGCGAGGTCCGCATCCGGCGCCACGACCATGAAGGTCGCGCCGTACAGGGTGTCGGGCCGGGTGGTGAAGACCGTGATCGGCTTCTCGCGCCCCTCGACCCGGAAGTCGACCTCGGCGCCGTTCGACCGCCCGATCCAGTTGCGCTGCATCGCCAGCACCTTGGCCGGCCAGGTGCCCTCGAGCTGCTTCAGGTCGTCGAGCAGCCGGTCCGCGTAGTCCGTGATGCGGAAGTACCACTGCGTGAGCTTCTTCTTCTCGACCACGGCGCCGGAGCGGTCCGATGTGCCGTCGGGCAGCACCTGCTCGTTCGCGAGCACCGTCTGGTCCACCGGGTCCCAGTTGACCCAGCTGTCCTTCCGGTACGCGAGCCCGCGCTTGTAGAGCTGCAGGAACAGCCACTGGTTCCACTTGTAGTACTCGGGGTCCGAGGTGTGCAGCACCCGGTCCCAGTCGAAGCTCACGCCGAAGCGATGGAAGGTCTTCCGCTGCTGCGCGATGTTGTCGTACGTCCATTGCCGGGGATCCGCGCCGCGCTTGATCGCCGCGTTCTCCGCCGGGAGCCCGAAGGAGTCCCAGCCGATCGGATGCAGCACGTTGAAGCCCCGCTGCCGCCAGTAGCGGGCGAGGAAGTCGCCGAGCATGTACTGCTCCGAGTGCCCCACGTGCAGGTCGCCCGAGGGGTACGGGAACATGTCGAGGATGTACTTGCGGGGCCGCTTGTCCCCGGGGTCGGAGGAGCGGAAGAGCTGCAGCTCGTCCCAGCGCGGCAGCCACTTCTCCTGCAGCTGCTGGGCGGTCGGCAGGCCATCGGGGTCGGCGTCGGCCATCATCGGGTCCTTGGCTCTTGAGGAGGCGGCGGAACAGCCTTCAACCCTAGAGGCATCTGCGCCTACGCTGATCCGGCGGACGGACCACGGCGGCTCCGGCCCGTGGCGGACGCGAAGGAGCACCTCGTGGACCAGTGGCTCACCGCGGCGCTCGCGAGCCTCGAGGCCATCGGCGCATGGCGGTACCTGGTCGCGTTCGTCGGGATGTTCTGCGAGACGTCGCTGCTCATCGGCCTCATCGTGCCGGGCGACACGATCGTGCTGATCACCGCCACCGCGAACAAGGACGGGGTCGAGTGGCTGCTCCTGCTGCTCTCCGTGATCGCCGGCTCGCTCGCCGGCGAGAGCGTCGGCTACGCGCTCGGCGCCTGGTTCGGGGACCGGCTGCGGGCCGGCCGGCTGGGGCAGCGGATCGGCGAGGAGCACTGGCTGCGGGCGGAGCGCTGGCTCGATCAGCGGGGCGGCGTCGCGATCTTCGTCAGCCGCTTCCTGCCGGTGCTGCACGCGGTCGTGCCGGTCACGGTCGGCGCCGGCGAGATGCCGTACCGGCGCTTCCTCGCCTGGACGGCACCCGCCTGCACGCTCTGGGCGCTCATCTACGTGTCGGTCGGCACCGTGGCGGGCACGAGCTACCGGGCCCTGTCCGGCACCCTGCACTTCGCGAGCTGGATCCTGCTCGGGGTGATGCTCGTGTTCCTGCTGGCCGTCGCCTTCGGCAAGCGGCTGCTGCACCGCTTCGAGCACCACGAGACTCGCGTCGACAAGACGCGCGTCGAGGCGGCCGAGGCCGGAACGACGAACGAGGCGGGCGCCGATCGGCGCCCGCCTCGTCCCTAGGGCCGGTCCCCTCGGCTCAGCCGAGACCCTTGCTGCTCAGCCACTCCTGGGCCGCCTGCTGCGGGTCCTCCTTCGCGGCGCCCGACACCTTCGTGTTCAGCGCCAGGAGGTCCTGCGTGGTGAGCGCCGCCGACACCTTGTTCAGCGTGTCGGTGATCGTGGAGGAGTCCTTCGAGGCCGAGTAGATCGGCACGACCTGCTGCGACGCGAAGAGGTTCTTGGGGTCCTTCAGGGTGACGAGCTTCTTCGCGAGGATCGACGGGGTGGTCGAGTAGATGTCCGCGACCTGCACCTGGTTGCCGAGCAGCGCCTGCAGCGTCGAGTTGCCGCCGCTGTCGTTGATCGACTTGAACTTCACGTTGGTCAGCCCGTAGACCGACTTGAGGCCGGGGATGCCGTCCGGTCGCGTCGCGAACTCGGGGTTCGCGGCGACGGTGAACGACCCGACGTTCTTCAGGTCGGCGATCGAGGTGAGCTTGTTCTTGCTCGCGTAGCCCGGCGTGACGTTCAGCGAGTCGGAGTCGGCCGCCTGGGACAAGTCCGCCGCCTTCAGGTTCACCTTCGCGAGGTCGCTGTCGAGCGCCGTCTTGACGGCAGGGCCCGACTTCGCGTTCGCGCTCTTGTCGAGGTACGACAGGATGCTGCCCGCGTACTCGGGGACGAGGTTGATGTCGCCCTTCTCGAGCGAGGCGATGTAGGCGGCGCGGGCGCCGATGTTCACCTTGTAGGCCACGTCGACGCCGGCCTTCTTCAGCGCGCCGCCGTAGATGTAGGCGAGGACGACGTTCTCGGGGAAGTTCGCCGAACCGACGGTGACCGTCCCGGCGCCGGCGGATCCGCTGCTCGAGGCGGAGGACGAGGCCGACGCGCTCGAGGAGGAGCCGGCGAGGGAGTTCGAGCTGGAGCAGCCCGCGAGCGCGAGGGTGGCCGCGGTCAGCACCGTGGCGGTGCCGAGCAGGCCTCTGCGTGTGATGGACATGGTGGTCGTTCAGTTCCCTTCGGAGATGGGTGCCCCACTGGGTGCGGTCAGGACTCGCCTGCCGCGTGCTGTGGATCTTCCGCCGAGGCCGCGGGGCACCCCGCGCGGCACGGTGAGTCGTTGGGCGAGCGCGAGGATCGCGTCCGCGAGGAGGGCGAGCGCCGTCACGAGGATGGAGCCGCCCACCATCTGCACGTAGTCCTGGGTCGCGGCGCCGGCGATGATGAACTGCCCGAGGCTGTCGTACCCGAACTCGGAGACGAGCGCCACGGTGGCGATGATCTGGAGCGTCGAGCTGCGGAGGCCGCCGAGCAGCAGCGGGGCGGCGAGCGGGATCTCGACCTTCCGGAGGATCTGCCATTCGGTCATGCCGGTGGCCCTCGCCGCGTCGATGGTCTGCCGGTCGATCGACTCGAGCCCCGCGTAGGCCCCCGCGAGCAGCGGCGGGATGCCGAGCAGGGAGAACACCGCGACCGGCACCAGCACGCCGGCCCCGAGCCCGATGAGCAGGATGGACAGCAGGCCGAGCGTGGGGAACGCGCGCACCACGTTGCCGGCGAGGATCGCGATGCCGCGCCCGCGGCCCGTGTGCCCGATCGCCAGGCCGATCGGGACGGCGACGACGATCGCGACGAGCAGGCTCTGGAACGTGAGCAGGAGGTGGGCGGCGATCTCGCCGCCGATCCCGAGCCCGCTGTTCACGGAGACCCAGTTCCCCGGCGTGAAGATCCAGGCGATCCCCTGCAGGAGCAGCATCAGATGCTCCCCGTGACCTTCACCGGCAGCGCCTCGAGGCGAGCCCGGTCCCCACCCCGGACCGACTTGCCCCGGTTCCAGGGCATCAGCAGCCGCCCGACCAGCGCCAGGATGAGGTCGAACACCGCCGCGAGCACGAGCACCATGACGAACCCGACCGCCGCCTCGAGCAGGAAGGCCCGCTGGTACGCGTCCGTGAAGAGGCTGCCGAGGCTGGGGATGCCGACGAGCGCTCCGATGGTCACGAGGCTGATCGTGCTGACCGAGACCACCCGGATGCCGGCGAGCAGCACCGGTCCGGCGAGCGGGAGCTCGACCCGGAAGAAGCGCTGGGACCCCGAGTAGCCCTGCGCGACCGCGGACTGCCGCACATCCTCCGAGACCGCCGCGAAGGCGTCAGCGGCGGAGCGCACCATGATCGCGACCGCGTAGATCAGCAGCGCCACGATGACGTTCAGCGGGTTGAGCAGGCTCAGCCCGAGCAGCACGGGCACGAGCACGACCAGGGCGAGGGCCGGGATCGTGTAGAGGACGTTGCCGACGGTGAGCAGCACGCCGCGCGCCGCGGGCGAGCGGCTGGCCCAGTAGCCGAGGGGTATGGACACCAGGAACCCGAGGACGATCGGCGGGACGGCGAGCGCGATGTGATCGAGCGTCAGCCCACCGATGTCGGCGAGATGGGTCCATACCCAGTCCATCAGGCGTCCCCCGCCTGATCCGTCTTGTTGGAGACGCTTCGGGACTTGGGCCCGGTGCCGACCAGCTCGAGCCGGCCGCCGGGTGCGGTGATGACGCCGGCCGCGTAGCCGGCCGCGTCGACGAGGAGCACCTCGTCGCCGGTGCCGGGCTCGGCCGTGAGGCGGCGCTTGCCGCGCTTGGCCCCGATGAAGTCGGCCACGAACTCGTTCGCCGGGTTCGCGAGGATCTCCTTGGGGGTGCCCACCTGCGCGATTCGGCCGCCGCGCTGCAGGATGACGACCTGGTTGCCGAGCAGGAACGCCTCGTCGATGTCGTGGGTGACGAAGACGACGGTCTTGCCGAGCGTGCCCTGCAGCCGCAGCAGCTCCTGCTGCAGCTCGTCGCGGACGATCGGGTCGACGGCGCCGAACGGCTCGTCCATCAGGAGGATGTTCGGGTCGACCGCGAGGCCGCGGGCGACCCCCACGCGCTGCTGCTGGCCGCCCGAGAGTTGGGCCGGATAGCGGCCGGCGAGAGCGCGGTCGAGCCCGACGCGGTCGAGCAGGCCGAGCGCGTCCTCACGCGCCTTGCGCTTCGGGACGCCGGTGAGCATCGGCACCGTCGCGACGTTGTCCGCGACGGTACGGTGCGGCAGCAGGCCGGAGTTCTGCATCACGTAGCCGATGCTGCGCCGCAGCCCGACCGGCGGGATCTCGGCGATGTCCTTGCCGTCGATGAGGATCGAGCCGCTGCTCGGATCCACCATCCGGTTGATCATCCGCAGCAGCGTCGTCTTGCCGCAGCCGGACGATCCGACCAAGACCGTCGTCTCGTGGGACGGGATCGTCAGCGAGAAGTCCTCGACGGCCGTCGTGCCGTCGGGGAACGTCTTCGACACGTGGCGGAACTCGATGGCCATGGACCGCCTCCGTCCCTCTCGAACCTGCGCCTCGAAGGCGCACATCCGGGAAGTCTAAGCACGGGGTGGGACGCCGATATGTGCGCATCCGGAAACGGCCGTAACGATCCGACTCGGTGCGTTCTGCAAGACTCGGGCCATGGCCGCGCCGGGACGACCTCGTTTCCGGCGCCGCACACCCCCGCCGGCGGTGGAGCAGGCGGTCGGGCGCGCGATGCGCGTGGACGACGCGATCCGGGAGCTCCGCGAGCGGCGGGCGCGCCGACGCGGCTTCGTGCCGACCGTCATCCCCTACACCGGGTACGGGTCTCCGGACTGGGTCCGGGTGCTCGGCCGCGTGCTGCTCGCCGGCCGGCCGGGGCGCGCGGCGCGGATCGAGTCGCTGCGCGGCTGGCGGAGCTTCACCAGCGTGGCCGTCGAGAACCAGCCCGTGAAGGTGACGATCGGCGACGTCGTGCACCACGTGGTCGCCGACCGCGGCGGGGTCATCGACGTGCGGCTGGAGGCGCACCTGGAGCCCGGATGGCACCGGGTCGTGCTCGAGACCGAGGGCGAGGGCCGCAACGCGCCGCCGGTCGAGGCGCCCGTGTTCGTGCTCGATCCGGACGCCCCGTTCGGCGTCATCTCCGACATCGACGACACGGTGATGATCACCGCCCTGCCGCGGCCGCTGCTCGCCGCCTGGAACACGTTCGTGCTCGACGAGCACGCGCGCGCCGCGACGCCCGGGATGGCCGTGCTGTACGACCGCCTGCACCGCACGCATCCGAAGTCCCCGGTCGTCTACCTCTCGACGGGTGCGTGGAACGTCGCCCCGACGCTCACGCGGTTCCTCAGCCGCAACCTCTACCCGCCCGGGCCGCTGCTGCTCACCGACTGGGGCCCGACGCCCGACCGCGTCTTCCGCTCCGGCCGGCAGCACAAGATCGACGAGCTGGAGCGCATCGCGGAGGAGTTCCCCGAGATGCGCTGGCTCCTGATCGGCGACGACGGGCAGCACGACGAGGAGACCTACCGCGGGTTCGCGGAGGACCATCCGGAGAACGTGGCCGCGATCTGCATCCGCCGCCTCTCCCCCGGTGAGGCGGTGCTGGCCGGTGGCCGCTCACGCGAGGGCGGCCAGGCGACCACGCCGGGCGTGCACTGGATCTACGCCTCCGACGGCAAGGGCCTGGCCGAGGAGCTGGCGAAGGCCGGGTTCCTGTAAGTCCTGGCACTCCCTGCGAGTTCAGGTGAGTTGCCACTCTCCGCCCTCGAGGGCGCGCTTCAAGGGCCAGAAGTGGCAACCCACCGCATGCGGGTGAGTTGTCAGGCGCTCCAGCTCGCCGGGCCGTCGCTGCCCGCGGGGTAGTCCTCGAGCGGGACCTCGTCCTTGCCCCACGCGTCGAGGATCGGCTGCACGATCCGCCAGCACTGCTCCGCCACGTCGCCCCGGACCGAGAGCGTCGGATCGTTGCCGAGCACCCCGCGCATCACCTCGCCGTACTCCGTGACCGGGCTCTTCGGCAGGGTGGCGCTGACGTCGCCGGACTCGAGGCCGAACGGCATCGAGCCGCCGCCGGCGGTGAGCTCGAGCGAGAGCCGCGGAGGCTTGAAGCCGATCACGATGCGCTCCCGGCCGGCGTCGCCGGTCTGCCCGTCGGGGCGATGCCGCACGGGCCGGAGCCTGAGCACGATCTCGTCCCGCGGGGCGCCGACCGCCTTGCCCGACCGCAGCACGAACGGCACGCCCGCCCACCGCGCGGTGCGCACCTCGAGGGCGACCTCGGCGAGGGTCTCGGTCTTCCGTTCCGGATCCACGCCGTCCTCCTCCACGTACGACGGCAGGTGCTTGTCGCCCACGTCGCCCGCGGTGTAGCGGGCGCGGCGGGACGGCGCATCCGTGTTCGGGAACACCGGCCCGTGCTCCCACACGCGCGTGGCGCGCAGCGCGGCGGCGGTCGCCTCGCGGAGGTCGACCGCGTCCACGGCCGAGGGCGCCTCGGTCGCCACGACCGAGAGCACCTGCAGCAGGTGCGACTGGAGCATGTCCTTCAGCGCGCCTGCGGAGTCGTAGTAGCCGGCGCGACCCTCGAGTCCGAGCCGCTCGTCGTAGACGATCTCGACCCGCTCGACGTCGTCGGCGTTCCAGATCGGGTTGAAGAGCCGGTTGTCGAAGCGGAGCGCCAGCATCGCGAGCGTCGCCCGCTGCCCGAGGAAGTGGTCGACGCGGTGGATCTGGTCCTCGGGGACCACGGACCGCAGCGTCTCGTTCAGCTCGGCGGCGCTGTCCGCATCCGTGCCGAACGGCTTCTCGACCGCCAGCACGGTGCGCTTCGGCAGATCGAGGTCCTTCAGCACCTCGGCGACCTTGAAGACGACGGCCGGCGGCAGCGCGAAGTAGACGACGAGCTCGTCGCCGTCGACCTCCTTCAGCAGCCGCTTCCAGTCGTCGGCGCTGGTGGAGTCGGCCTGCAGGTACTTGGTGCGCTCGAGGATGGCGTCGGCGGCGGCGCCCGACGCCTTCACCCCGTCGAACGCCGTCGTGACGGTGTCGCGCCACTCGCCGTCGCCGAGCTCCGAGCGCCCGGAGCCGATCACGGTCAGCCCCTCCACGAGGTCGAGGTCGGCCTGCTCGCCGCCGGCGATGAGGCTCCCGATGCCGGGCAGCAGCAGCCGCTTCGTCAGGTCGCCGGTGGCTCCGAGGATGATCAGCGTCGCGTTCGTCACGGTCCGAACTGTAGGGAGGACCGCTGGAGGCCCGGTGCGCGGTCGCCCGGACGCAGCAGAGGGGTACGGCGGATGAGGACATCCGGGGTACAGGAAGCGGCCTCTCCAGGGTGTACCGACCGGTCTGTATCACCTGGAGTGGGGCCTGGAGTCCCCCCATCCGGATGCGTACCGTTCCTCATGTCCGAACCGAACGAACCCGATCCGAGGAACCCGTGTCCCCCTTCACCGCCACCGTCGCCCCCGACGGCTCCGCGACCGGCCGCCGCGAGCGGCTCGGCAGCCTGGCGATGACGGGTGCGCTGCTGGTCCTCTGCACGACCGGGCTCATCGCGACGTCCATCCAAGCGCCTCCCCTCGCGCCGACCACGGCGACCGTCCCCATCGGTCGCTGACCTCCTTCGGGATCCCCGGGGCGTCCATCCGCGCCTCCCCGACACCGGCGACGCCGGGTGACCGCCTCCCCTCGAAGTCACCCGGCCCGCCGCCCCCTCGGCAAGAATGACCACGTGACCTCCCGCGGCACCGCCGCCGCGCTCGCCCGCAGCGCCCACCTCGGTCCGACGCTCGTCGTCACCGGGGTCACGCTGGGGCTCGGCATCGCGGTCGGCGCCGACGCCTGGCGGGTGGCGCTGCTCACGGCCGGGATGCTGCTCGGCCAGCTGTCGGTCGGCTGGTCGAACGACTGGCTCGACGCCGGCGCGGACCGGGCCGCCGGGCG
Source organism: Amnibacterium sp. (assembly GCF_036559085.1). Classification (GTDB taxonomy): domain Bacteria; phylum Actinomycetota; class Actinomycetes; order Actinomycetales; family Microbacteriaceae; genus Amnibacterium. The sequence goes on along the minus strand of NZ_DATBTU010000055.1, from coordinate 35,873 downwards.
CACCGACAAGCCGGCGGCTGATGGGCGGATCGACCCCGCCCTGCTCCGGACGGCCGCGTTCGTCGCGCTCGTGCCGGGCCTCCTGCTGCCGCTGCCCGCCTCGCCGCCGGCCGCCCTGCTCCACGTCGTGTTCGTCGCCTCCGCCTGGACCTACAACCTGGGCCTGAAGCGCACCCCCGTCTCGGTGCTCCCCTACATCGTGAGCTTCGGCAGCCTGCCCGCGCTCGCGACGCTGCTGCTGTCCCCGCCGATGTGGCCGCCGTTCTGGGCCACCGCCGCCGGCGCGGCACTCGGCATCGCGGCGCACTTCGCGAACGTCGTGCCGGACGTCGAGGCGGATCGTGCCGAGGGCTCCCGCGGGCTGCCCCAGCTGCTCGGGGCCCGGGTCGCGGGAGCACTGGCGGCCCTCGTCGTGCTCGGCGCCGCGGTGCTGATCGCGGTCGGCGCCCGGCCGGGCCCGGTCGGGCTGATCGCCCTCCTGCTCACGGTGCTCGCGGCGGTGGTCGGGCTCGTCGCCGCACTCAGCGCACGGCCGACCCGCACGGCGTTCCGCGCCGTCATGGCGGCCGCGCTGCTGCTCGTCGTCGCCCTGCTTGCGGCCGGGTCGGCGCTCTGACCCGCGCAACGGCCCCTGCCGCGGTTGCTAGGTTGCGGCTGTGGCGACCGAACGCAACTGGGCCCGCAACCTCACCTACTCGGCGCCCATCGCGCATCCGGGATCCGTCGAGGCGGTCTGCGAGCTCGTCGCCACATCCCGTCGCGTGCACGCGCTCGGCACCCGGCACTCCTTCAGCGACTGCGCCGACGGCGACGGCGTGCTCGTCGCGCTCGACCGGTTGCCCGTCGAGGTCGAGATCGACGAGGCGGCCCGCACCGCGACCGTGAGCGCCGCGGAGCGGATGGGTGACGTCGGCCAGGCGCTCGACGAGCGCGGCTGGGCGCTCGCGAACCTGCCGTCGCTCCCCCACATCTCGATCGGCGGCGCGGTCGCGACCGGCACGCACGGCTCCGGCGACCGGCTCGGCACCATGTCGAGCGAGGTCCGTGCCCTCGAGCTGATCGACGCCGACGGCCGGCTCCGGCAGGTGACCGGCGACGAGGTGGCCGGCTCCGTCGTGGCGCTCGGCGCGCTCGGCGTCGTGACGCGCCTGACCGTCGCGATCCAGCCGACCTACGAGATCCGCCAGGACGCGTACCTCGACCTGCCCTGGTCGAGCCTCGAGGCGTCGTTCGACGCGATCACCTCGGCCGGCTACAGCGTCAGCATGTTCACGCGCTGGCGCGACCCGGTCGAGCGGGTGCTCGTGAAGTCGCGGGGCACCGTGCCGCCGGAGGACCTGTTCGGCGCACGGCCCGCCGGTGGCCGGATGGGCGTCGCGGAGATCGGCGTCGCGACGAAGAACACCGAGCAGGGCGGCGTGCCCGGGCCCTGGTGGGACCGGCTGCCGCACTTCCGGATGGCGGCGACGCCGAGCGTCGGCGAGGAGCTGCAGAGCGAGTACCTGGTCCCCAGGGCCACCGCCCTGCAGGCGATCGCGACGGTGCGGGAGCTCGCGGACGACCTCGATCCGGCCCTCCACGTCACCGAGCTGCGCACCATGGCCGCCGACGACCTCTGGCTGAGCGGCGCGTACGGCACGGACGCCGTCTCCATCCAGTTCACCTGGCGAGACCTGCCCGACCTCGTGCTCCCGCTGCTCCCCCGGCTCGAGGAGCGGCTGCTGCCGCTCGGCGCACGGCCGCACTGGGGCAAGCTCTTCGCCGCGTCCGGCCTGTGCCTGCGCGACCACTACCCGCGCTGGACCGACTTCGAGGCGCTGCGCGACGCGCGGGACCCGGAGCGGAAGTTCGGCAACGCCTTCCTCGAGAGGATCTTCGGCTCATGACGTCCCTGCTCGGCGACGACCTGCTCGCCCGCATCCACGACCGCGCGGCCGGGTACGACCGCGACAACCGCTTCCCCGACGAGGACTTCGCCGAGCTGCGCGCGGCCGGCTACCTCGCCGCCCTCGTGCCCGAGCGGCTCGGTGGGGCCGGCCTCTCCCTCGAGGAGCTCACGGCTGAGCAGTCGCGCCTGGCCGCCGCGGCGCCGGCGACCGCGCTCGCCGTGAACATGCACCTCGTCTGGACCGCGGTCGCGAAGACCCTGCTCGACCGCGGCGACGACTCGCTCGAGTTCGTGCTGCGCGAGGCGGCAGCCGGGGAGGTCTTCGCCTTCGGCGTGAGCGAAGCGGGCAACGACCTCGTGCTGTTCGGCTCGACCGTCGACGCGGCGCCCCGGCCCGACGGCGGCTACGCCTACACCGGCACGAAGACCTTCACCTCGCTGTCGCCGGTCTGGACACGGCTCGGCACCTTCGGGCTCGACAGCACCAGCGAGGACGCCCCGAAGATCGTCTGGGGCTTCCTCGACCGCAGCGCGGCCGGCATCGAGATCGTGCCCGACTGGGACACGCTCGGGCAGCGCGCCACCCAGAGCCACACCACGCGCCTGTCGGACGCCGTCGTCGCGGCTGACCGGATCGTGCGGCGCCTGCCGCCAGGACCGAACCCGGATCCGCTCGTCTTCGGCGTGTTCGTGAACTTCGAGGTGCTGCTCGCCTCCGTCTACGCGGGCATCGCGCACCGCGCCGTCGCGCTGGCCGCCGAGGCCGCGACCCGCCGCACGTCCCTGAAGCTCGACGGGGCGCCGCGCTCGGACGACCCGGACATCCGCCGGCGGATCGCATCCGCCGCCCTGATCGACGACGGGCTGGACCCGCAGATCCGCGGCCTCGCCCGTGACCTCGACACGCAGGCCGACCACGGCCGCACCTGGTTCGCGAAGGCCTCGGGACTGAAGGTGCGGGTGACGGAGCAGGCGAAAGCGGCGGTCGACCAGGCGATCCTCGTGGGCGGCGGCAGCGGGTACGCGGCGTCGAGCGAGCTGGCGCGCCTGTACCGGGACGTGCTCGCCGGCGCCTTCAACCCCTCGAGCGCCGACTCCGCGCTCAGCACCATCGCGACCGCCGTGCTCGGTCCGGTGTCCACTCCCGCGTCCTGAACCTCCACTGAGCGCGGAGCGGGAGCGACCTAGCATCGTGCGGTGAGCTCCGACGTGCCGTCCCGCTACCGGCACCCGCAGCTGATCCTCGTGATCTGCTGCCTGAGCCTCTTCATCGTGACGCTCGACGCGACGGTGACGAACGTGGCCCTGCCCTCCATCGGCAAGGACCTGCACGCGGGCGTCGCGAGCCTGCAGTGGACCCTCGACGCGTACACGCTGACCATCGCCAGCTTCCTCGTCCTGGCAGGCTCGAGCGGCGACCGGTTCGGCCGGCGCCGGGTGTTCCAGACCGGGCTCGTGATCTTCGGCGTCGGCTCGATCCTCTGCAGCCTCGCCGTGTCGGACGGCATGCTGATCGGCTCGCGGGTGCTGCAGGCGATCGGCGGCTCGATGCTCAACCCGGTCTCGCTGTCGATCGTGACGAACACCTTCACCGACAAGCGCAGACGCGCCCGGGCGCTCGGCGTCTGGGGCGCGATCAGCGGGGTCTCCCTCGGCTTCGGGCCGCTCGTCGGCGGGATCCTCGTCGACACGATCGGATGGCGGTCGATCTTCTACGTCAACGTGCCGATCGTGATCGCGGCCGTCGCGCTCACCGCGCTCTTCGTGCCGGAGTCGAAGTCGGACCGGGTGCGGCGCTTCGATCCGGTCGGGCAGCTGCTCATCATCGTCGGGCTCGCAGGGATCGTGTTCGCGATCATCGAGGGGCCGCAGCTCGGGTGGGGGTCGCCGCTGACGATCGGCGCGTTCGTGGTCGGGCTGGCGGCCCTTCTCGCGTTCGTGCCGTACGAGCTGCACCACGACGATCCGCTGATCGACCCCCGCTTCTTCGCGAGCATCCCGTTCTCGTCGGCGATCCTCGCGGCGATCGCGGCCTTCGGCTCGTGGGGCGCGTTCCTGTTCACGAACACGCTCGCGCTGCAGGACGCCCGACACCTCTCACCGGTGATGACGGGGCTGCTGTTCATGCCGGCGGGCGTACTCATCCTGCTGACCTCGCCGATCTCGGGGCGCCTGGTGGGGACGCGCGGCACGCGGCTGCCGATGACGCTCTCTGGCCTCATCATCGCCGCCGCTGCGGTGCTGCTGACCTTCACGACGGCGACGTCGCCGATCGCGCTGATCCTCGTGATCTTCGCGATGTTCGGCGCCGGGTTCGGGCTGGTGAACGCGCCGATCACGAACACGGCCGTGAGCGGGATGCCGAACTCGCAGGGCGGGGCTGCGGCGGCGATCACCTCGACGGGCCGTCAGGTGGGCACCGCCCTCGGCATCGCGCTGGCGGGCACGGTCACGGGCGCATCGGGGAGCGCGAAGGTGGGGCCGTCGTTCGTCGTGGACGCGCATCCGCTCTGGTGGACGATCATGGCGGCCGGCGCCGCGATCGTCGTGATCGCATCCGTCAGCAACACGGATTGGGCGACCCGCACGAGCAAGCGGGTCACCCCGATGCTCGCCGAACCGCAGGCGAGCGGCTGAAGCCGATGTCGGCCCGGGTGTCGGTGTACACTCGACAGGCCGCTTCAGGCGGTGCACGGGTCTGTGGCGCAGCTGGTAGCGCACCTGCATGGCATGCAGGGGGTCAGGGGTTCGAGTCCCCTCAGATCCACCGAACGAGAAGACGCCCCGTCCGCCAGGACGGGGCGTCTTCTCGTTGGTCGGCCTCGAGGGATCGAGAAGCTGCTTCCAGGGTGGGCCCCGCTCGAGCAGTCCGGCGCAGCGCCGTAGGCGATGTGGGGGCGGCTCGAGTGGGATCGAGTCCCCTCGGATCCACCGAACGAGAAGACGCCCCGTCCGCCAGGACGGGGCCTTCTGTCGTTCCCCGATGATGCCCGCGCGTCGGTGCCGCTCGCCGGCCTGCGGCGATGGAGCTCGATCACGCCCTCGGCGACCGGCTGCTCGACAGCGATCCGGCGCTCCGATGGCAGGTCGAGCGCGGCGAGACCGTCGCGCCTTGGGCCACGCACTTCGCCTACCCCTCCGCTGGGTCTCCAGCGCCCTGAAGGCGACCGACCACGTCCGTCTTGCGGCGATGCACGGCGGTTCACGGCCGCATCCGCGCCGCCTTGCGGAGGCCATCCAGGTCGTCCGCGCCGGACAGGACGAGCAGGGCCGGTGGCGGCAGGACCTCCGGCATGCGGGCGAGGTCTGGCTCGAGGTCGGCGTCGGGCCGGGCGAGCCGTCGAAGTGGCTGACCCTGCACGCGCTCCGCGTGCTCGACTGGTCGGACACCGCCGCCTGAGGCCATCCGCCCTGAGCGATCTCGGCGCGAGCCGCCGACCCCGCCGACAGAGAAGGCGCTGGAAGCGCGTAGCGTTGACTCCGGGGATCGACGCGCGGATGGAGGGGTGACAGTGGCTGAATGCATCCACGGATTCGATGAAGGCCTGTGCGACATCTGCTTCCCGCGGGTCGCGCCGGAGGCGCCGCCGACCGTCGCGGCATCGGCGACCACCACGACGCGTGCCCGGCCGGCCAGGAAGCCGACGCGGGCGACCGCGTCCCGCATCACGGCCTCACGGCGCATCGCCGGCGTCGGCGTGGCTGCCCCCACCGGGCCGCCGTTCGCGAGCCGCCGGCTCTACCACTGGACGCACGCGCGCAACCTCGAGGCGATCCTGCTCGACGGCGTCGTGAAGTCGATCGCCGGCGGCGCCGACCCCGACGTCGACATCGCCGCCCCGCTCGTCCGGGAGCTCCGGGCTGCGGCCGATGTGGGCGACGGGACGAAGGTCGACACGTACGTGCCGTTCGCGCTGACGCCCGACGCCGAGCGCTGGGCGGAGCTGCGCGAGGGCGGTATCGGCGCCCAGTTCTCGACCGCCGCGCGCCTCAGCTCCCCCACCGAGTACGTGATGCTCGTCGTGCCCGCCACGGTCGCGGGCGCCGACGCGGTCGTCGCCCTCGGCGACGCATCCGCTCCCGCGACGGGCTTCTCCATCGGCGACCCGGCGCGCGCCGTCGCGAAGGCGAGCCGCGAGGACCCCGAGCTCGCGGGGGTGGAGGTGCTGCTGCCCGGGCCCGTGCCGATGACGGCCGTCACGATGATCGGTGTGCCGAACGAGCCGATGCGCACGCGCGTGCGGCGCATGTTCGACGCGGTCGAGGGCTCGGCGCCGCGCATCGTGGTGCACCCGCCCTGGTTCACGCCCGCGGGGTGAGCGGGTCGCTCCCCCTCGGCTTCCTACGATGATCCGGTGACGATCACCGCTGCCGCCGACGGATCCGCGCTCGGCAACCCCGGTCCGGCCGGCTGGGCCTGGTACATCGACGAGGACCGCTGGGACGCGGGCGGCTGGAAGCACGGCACGAACAACATGGGCGAGCTGAAGGCGGTCCTCGAGCTCTTCCACGCGACCAGCGGCGTCGACGATGACCTGCTCGTCCTCTGCGACAGCCAGTACGTCATCAACTCGGTGACGAAGTGGATGCCGGGCTGGAAGCGCAAGGGATGGCGAAAGGCCGACGGCAAGCCGGTGATGAACGTCGAGCTGCTGAAGGAGCTCGACGAGGCCATCGCCGGCCGGCGGTACCGGTTCGAGTGGGTGAAGGGTCACGTCGGCCACGAGCTGAACGAGGCGGCCGACGAGCGCGCCCGCGCGGTGGCCACCGCCTACCAGCGCGGCGCGGCGATCCCGTCGGGCCCCGGCTTCGGCGTCGCGCCGTCACCCCGGCCCGCGCAGCCCGCGCTTGCGACCCCGGTCGATGCGGCTCCGCGCGTCGCGCCCCCCTCGCTGTTCGACATCGCGGACGCGGCGAGCGGTACGCCCGGCTCCAGGAGCGTCACCGTCGAGCTGCCCGAGGACGAGTGGGCCCGCCTGGAGCGGCGCGCGCGCCGGGCGGGCATCAGCCCCGAGCAGCTGCTGCGGGAGCTCGCCGCCCGCGCCTGAGCGCCGGAGTCGCAGCGACGCGGACCGCGATCCCGTGGGTTGCCACTTCTGGCCCCGGAAGCCGCGCCTCGAGGGCGAGAAGTGGCAACCCACCGGTGGGGCCACACCGGTTCGCTTGAGGGTCAGGCCGTGAACGAGATCACGGCGACGACGAGCCCGAAGGCGCCGCCGATGACGTCCGTCGCGACGTAGGCCGGACGCATCCGCCGGCCCTGACGCGCGGCAGCGCGACGCTCGGCGACGAACGCGGTGAGCGCCAGCACGACGATCACGAGGCCCAGGACGCCGGTGACGAGCATCGTGTGCGCCGATCAGGTCCGGCGACGGGTGACCACCACGGCGACCACCGCGACGCCGGCGACGAGCACCACGAGCACGCCGACGACCACCGCGATGAGCGCCGCCACCCCGGATGAGGAGGACGAGGATGCGGCCGGCGAGGCACCCGGCGTGACGACGGATCCGCAGGACGGCCCGTTCGCGGCTCCCGCGGATGCTGCCGCGCCGGCGGCAGGGGCGTAGCGGAAGCTGATGGAGTCGGAGACGGGGTGCCCGTCGGACGAGACGATCCGCCAGGTCGCCGTGTAGGTGCCGGCCGGTCCGAGCCGCACGGGCGCGCTGAGGTCGTCGTTCTTCACGACGGGGCAGCCGGTCTCGTAGTGCTTGCCACCCGGGCCGGTGACGGCGAGCACGGTCGCGCCGTTCCCCGTGCCGAGCACCGCGGCGTCGAACGTGAGGGTCACCGCCGTCGGTGCGGTGGTGACCGTGCTGCCATTGGCCGGGTCGCTGCTGACGAGGTAGTCATGGGCCGTCGCCGGCAGCGCCCCGACGACCACGGCGAGGGCCCCGACGAGCAGTCCGAGCACCGCCGCACGCCACATCGCACGGCCTTCCGATCCAGGCATCCCGCCTCCTCCCTACGTGTTCGGCGACGTCGCCGGTTCGGATGGCACCGCCGCGAGGATCCGGTCGGCGACCGCGGCGTGGAACCGCAGATCGGGCAGCGGCCAGCCGATGCGGTTCGTGAGGTGCACCACGACGAGGTCGCGGTCCGGGTCGGCCCACGCGATGCAGCAGTTGCTGCCGTTGTGGCCGAACGCCCGCGGGCTGCTGCTCGCCCCCATCGGGCTCACCGTACCGGGCACGGCTCGGGGGCCGCCCAGCTGGAAGCCCGCGCTCCAGCGGATGGGGTACCGCGCGACCCGGTCGAAGCCGTCGTCGCCGGACGGCGCGACCGCTTCCGCGACCGTGCTCGCCGCGAGCACCCGGCGACGGCCGACGCGCCCGCCGGCGAGCAGCATCCGGTAGAAGGCCGCGAGATCGCGGGCGGTCGTCGACAGCCCGGCCGACGGGATCACCGCGCGTCGCACGGCCGGCCGGTTCACTCGTGCGGCGACGAGGCGGCCGAGCGCGCTCGCGCCCCGCACTGGGACCGCCCGGGGCAGCAGCGAGCCGGGCAGCCCGAGGTGGGTGTCGCCGAGGCCCGCGGGGTCGAGCAGCAGCTGCTGCACGACCTCACGCTCCGGGCTGCCGGTCACCCGGCGGATGAGCTCGCCGAGCACGAAGCCGGCGGCGAGAGGGCTGTAGCCGGCCGCGGTGCCCGGCTCGCGGACGAGCGGCGCGGCGGCCACCCGCGCGGTCGCCCGCTCGCGGTCCGCGAGCACGAGGGCGTCCCCGGCGATGCGCGCGGCACCGAGCCCTGCCCGGTGCTCGAGCACCTGCCGGACGGTGACGGCCGCCTTGCCGCGGGCGGCGAAGTCGGGCCAGACGCTCGCGACGGGCGCGTCGAGGTCGAGCAGCCGCCGCTCGGCGAGGACGTGCACGGTCATCGCGGTCACGGGCTTGCCCGCGGAGAAGGTCCAGAAGAGGGCGTCGGGGCGGCAGCCGAACGCGCGGTCGAGCACCGGCCGCCCGCGGTGCAGCACGACGAGCTGCGCGACGGCGCCGCGGGCGCGGATCATCCGCACCGCCTCGTCGAGGCGCGCGGGACGGAGCTGCACGGCTGCAGGCACGGCGGCGCGACGCCCGACCGACGTCAGGAGGCGGCGGCCCGGCCCGCATCGTCGGAGAGGTCGAGCGGGATGGCCGGGCAGTCGCGCCAGAGTCGCTCGAGGCCGTAGTAGGCGCGGTCCTCCTGATGGAAGACGTGCACGACGACGTCACCGAAGTCGAGCAGCTCCCAACGTCCCTGCCCGCGGCCCTCGCGGCGCTTCAGCCCCACGCCCTCGGCGGCCAGGCGGTCGTCGACCGCATCCGCGATCGCGACCACGTTCCGCTCGCTGCTGCCGGACACGAGCAGGAACGCGTCGGTCAGGGGCAGCCGCGACGACACGTCGATGGCCACGACGTCAGCCGCGTTCTTCGACCAGGCGGCCTCGGCCGCCTGCTGGACCTGGGTGTGCGCAGCTTCCGTCTTCACGTCCCGATCAGAATAGCTTGAGGACCCAGCTGCCGATGAGCAGGGTCACCACACCCACAGCCATCGCACCGGCGATGATCGCCAGCACGGTGGGCAGGATGTTGCCGTGCGCGCGCCGGCCGCCGATGATCGCCCGGGTGGAGCCGGTGCCGCTCACCGCGCGGCTCGCCCGCACAGGAGCGACCCCGGCGGCCGCCTCGTCCTGCGACGCCTCGAAGAGCCGGTCGATCTCGAGGGAGTCGTACTCCCCCGTGGCGCCGGTCTGCGCGAGGCTGCGCGGCAGGTTCAGCGAGCCGGTGATGAAGATGTCGCCGGTGCTGTTGACCGCCTGCGTGAGGTCGGGCTGCGGGTCGTTCGAGAGGATGAGCGCGTTCGCGGAGCCGTTGCCGCCCTGCACGTTGCGGCCGAGGAGCCCGGTGTAGTCCTGGGCGTCGTCCTCGTCCTCGTCGGCCCACGGGAGGGCCTGGCGGGGCTGCTCCGGCTGGCGGAACGCGGGCTCCGGTGCGGGCGGCTGGGCCTGCCCCGAGCGGGCACGGCGGATGAGGGCCTCGAAGCCGGCGAGGTCGGTCACCTCGGAGGGCGGGCCGACCTGCTCCGGCCCGAAGGCGGCGGCCGGCTCCGCGTACGCGGCGGGCTCGGCGTAGGCCGCCGGCTCGCCCCAGGGGTTCGGCTCGGCGAAGGCGGGCAGGACGGGCTCGTCCGTCACCTGGCTCCACGCGCGCCCGCGGTAGGGCTGCGGCTCGATGAACTCGGGCTCCGGCTCCGCCTCGTACTGCGGGTCGGGGTCGACGATGGGAACCGGGCTCGAGAAGGTGAGCGCGTCGTTCCCCTTGGGCGCGGCGAAGAACTGCGGCAGGTTCACAGGCGCCGTCATCGGCGACTGCGCCTCGAGCTCGGCGCGGTCGAGTGCCGGCATCGCGACCGTCGGGGTCTCCTCGTAGCCGGCGAACGCGGCGGGCACGTCGGGCCGGGCGGCGGGAGCGCCGTCGCTGAACCAGGCGGCGGGCATGCCGTCGTCGGTGGTCTGCTCGGCCTGGCGGCGGCGCAGCTCCTTGCGGGTCAGCGGCTGCTGCACCGGGGTGCGCAGGGTCGGCAGCGGCTCGGCGACGTGCTCACGGAGCACGGCGTCGCGAACGCGGTCGAGCAGCTCGCCGGTCATCGGCGACGAGGACACGGGGCCGCTGCTGCGCGCCGGGGCCTCGGGGACGCCGGAGCGGAACCGGGCGAGGTCGCCCGTGCGGGGCCCCTCGGTCTCGGGGGCCGCAGGGACATCCGCACGCCGCGAGAGCGCCGCCCAGATATCCGTCGTGTCGGGAACAGGGAACTCCTGGTCCGAACCGAATTCACTGCTGAAGTCGTGCCCGTCGAAGTCGACGACTCCGGAGGGGTGCGCTCGCCCGGCGGCGAGAGCCTCGGCGGCCTGACGCTCGCGCTCGCGGGCCTCCCGCCGGCTGATCGGCTGTCCGTCCTCGAGGGTCTCCCCCACTCGGGCGGTGTCCACGGCGGCGCCGTTACGGCCCCCCCGCGAAGACTGGTCCTGCCACAAGGTCATGGTGCGCTCCTGTACAGACGGTGCTTGCTGATGTACTGAACCACACCATCCGGGACCAGGTACCAAACCGGTGCGCCGTGTCGCACACGCGCTCGGCAATCCGTCGAGGAGATCGCCAGAGCGGGCACCTCGAGCACGCTGACGTCGTCGTGGGGCAGCCCCGCGACCGACATCACATGCCCCGGGCGTGTCACCGCGACGAAGTGGGCGAGGTCCCACAGCTCGTCGAGGTCCTTCCAGCTGAAGATCTGGGCGATCGCGTCGGCGCCCGAGATGAAGAACAGATCGGCGTCCGGATGCTGCTCCTTGAGGTCCCGGAGCGTGTCCACGGTGTACGTGACGCCGCCGCGGTCGATGTCGACGCGGGAGACCGTGAAGCTGGGGTTCGACGCGGTTGCGACCACCGTCATCAGATACCGGTGCTCCGGTTCGGTGACCGCCGTCTTGTGCCAGGGCAGCCCGGTCGGGACGAAGATGACCTCGTCGAGCTCGAAGACGCGCTGGACCTCGCTCGCGGCGACGAGGTGGCCGTGGTGGATCGGATCGAAGGTGCCACCCATCACGCCGAGACGGCGGCGGGTGCTGCCGGGCGGCCGGGTGGCGGATGCGGCGCTGACGGCTCCGGCCTAGACGCTCGGACCGTGGTGGTCGCCACCGCGCATCGACTTGCCGGCGTGACGGTTCGCGACGTCGCGGTACGACCAGGCGACGAAGCCGAGGAGCGTGAAGACGCTCGCGGCGATGAGCGGGAACACGAAGTTCGGCACGGGCAGCGGATTCGCCGCCTCCGCGGCGATCACGAGCGGCACGAGGGACGAGAGCGTCACCCGGATCCTCCTCCCGCCCGGAACGGTCTTCCGGGACCCGACGATTCTAGGGCTCCCCGAATCGGAGCTCATGAGTCGCGGCACGACCCCGCCTCGGCCGCCGACGGGCCACTTCGGGCGTATCGGGCGTCCGATGACGCCCGGAAGTGTCCGAAACCGCCCGTCGGGTCCGCGGCCACCGCCGAGCCACGCCAGGTCAGAGCGCGCGGCGCTCTACGGGCGCGTCTGGCCCGAGCCGCGCACGAGCCACTTCGTGCTCGTGAGCTCCGGCAGGCCCATGGGGCCGCGCGCGTGGAGCTTCTGCGTGGAGATGCCGACCTCGGCGCCGAAGCCGAACTCGCCGCCGTCGGAGAAGCGCGGCGACGCGTTCACCATGACGACCGCCGAGTCCACCTCCGCGAGGAACCGCTCGGCGTTGGCGAGGTCGTTCGTCACGATCGACTCGGTGTGCCGAGTCGACCACCGCTCGATGTGCGCGACGGCGGCGTCCAGGTCGTCGACGACGCCGACGGTGAGGTCGAGCGAGCCGTACTCGGTGCCCCAGTCCGCCTCCGTCGCGGGCTCGAGGCCGGGCACGACGGCGCGGACCGTGTCGTCGGCGTGCAGCACGACGCCCGCGTCCTGCAGCGCGGCGGCGACCGGCGGCAGCAGCCGCTCGGCCGCGTCCCGGTGCACGAGCAGCGTCTCGAGCGCGTTGCAGACCCCGACGCGCTGCGTCTTCGCGTTCACCACGATCTCGGTCGCCATCCGCTCATCCGCGGTTGCGTCGAGGAACACGTGCACGACGCCGGCACCGGTCTCGATCACCGGGACGGACGACTCGCGCACCACGGTCTCGATGAGCGACGCGCTGCCGCGCGGCACGAGCACGTCGACGAGCCCGCGGGCGCGCATCAGCTGCGCGGCCCCGTCGCGGCCGAGGTCGTCGACGGACTGCACGGCGTCGGCGGGGAGTCCGGCGTCGGCGAGCGCGCCGCGCACCACCTCCACGAGCACGGCGTTGGTGTGCTGCGCCGCCGTGCCGCCGCGGAGCACGACCGCGTTGCCGCTCTTCAGCGCGAGCGCGGTGATGTCGACGGTGACGTTGGGGCGCGCCTCGTAGATCGCGCCGACGACGCCGAAGGGCACGCGCACCTCGCTGAGGCGCAGCCCGTTCGGCAGGGTGCGGCCGCGGACGATCTCGCCCACCGGATCCGGCAGCGCCGCGATCTGCAGCACGGCGTCGGCGAGGCGCGCCACGCGGGCGGCATCGAGGCGCAGGCGGTCCTGCAGCCCCTCCGCCATGCCGGCCGCTCGCGCTGCGTCGAGGTCGCGGACGTTGGCAGTCAACACGCGGTCGGATGCGGTGAGCAGCGCCGCCGCGATGGCCTCGAGCCCGCGGTCGCGCTCGGCGCCGGAGACGACGGCGAGGCGACGGGACGCGGCCTTCGCCGCCGCGAACCGGGGCGTGGCGTCGGTGTCGGCAGGAGCCACGAGGGTGTCCGTCATGGCGCGGGAGTCTATCCGGCGGCCGCCTCGGCGTCTGCGGCCGGCTCGAACCAGGTGCCGACGGTGTCGCCCTCGAGGGCGCGCGCGACGTGCTCGGTGGCGGTGAGCAGCACGGCGATGCCGGCGGCGGCCGCGTGCCGGGCCGCGGCGACCTTCGTGGCCGCCCCGCCGGTGCCCACCCCGGTGTCGCTCTCCCCCACGATCACGCCGGCCAGCGGGTCGCCCGCGGCCACGAACGGGATCGGCTCCGCGCCGGGCTCCCCCGGCGGCCGCGTGTAGAGCGCCTCGACGTCCGAGAGCAGCACGAGCAGGTCGGCGCCGATCAGCTCCGCCACGAGCGCGGCGAGCCGGTCGTTGTCGCCGAAGCGGATCTCATGGGTCGCAACGGTGTCGTTCTCGTTGACGATCGGCAGGATCCGCAGCGCGAGCAGGGTGTCGAGCGCGCGCTCCGCGTTCTCGCGGTGCTTCGGGTTCTCGAGGTCGCCCGCGGTGAGGAGCACCTGGCCGGCGACGATGCCGAAGCCGTCGAGCTGCTCCTGGTAGCGCTTGATGAGGAGGTTCTGGCCGACCGCCGCCGCGGCCTGCTGCACCGCGAGGTCCGTCGGACGGTCGCGCAGCCGCAGGTGCGGCATGCCGGTCGCGATCGCGCCGGAGGAGACGAGCACGACCTCGGTGCCCCGAGCGTGGGCGGCGGCGAGCGCGGCGACGAGCGGGACCACCTGTCCGGCCTTGTCCCCGGAGATCGACGAGGACCCGACCTTCACGACGATGCGCGCTGCGTCGGGGGTCTGCTCCGGCAGGGCGGGTGCGGTCATTCCCGCGTCTCGCCGAGCACCCGGTCCTGCTCGCGCTCCGCGCGCCGCTCGGTCTCGAGATCCGCGCGGGCGGCCGCCTTCGCGTCCATCCGCTCGCGGTAGCCGGTGCGGCGCTCCTCGGTCGTGCGGCGACCGGACTGGTTGAAGCGGACGTCGCTGCCGCGCGGGGCGGTGATCAGCTCCGCGGTCGACATGAGGGTCGGCTCCCAGTCGAACACGACGCCGTCGCCGGGGCCGATCACGACGGTGGAGCCGGGGACCGCGCCGGCCTCGAAGAGCCCGTCCTCGACGCCGAGCTTGGCGAGCCGGTCGGCGAGGTAGCCGACGGCCTCGTCGTTCGTGAAGTCCGTCTGGGCGACCCAGCGCTGCGGCTTGCTGCCGAGCACGCGGTAGACGGGCTCGGTGCCGCCCTCGACCTTGACGACGAAGTCCTTCTGGTCGACGGGCTCGGGTCGCAGCACGATGCGCGCGGGCCGGGCCTCGGCGGCGCGCTCGGCCCGGTCGATCTCGACGAGCTGCGCGAGGGCGAACGACAGGGGCTGCAGGCCCTCGTGGCTCGCCGCGGAGACGGCGAAGACGCGGAAGCCGCGGGCCTCGAGGTCGGGGCGGACGAGCTCGGCGAGCTCGCGCGCATCCGGCGAGTCGATCTTGTTCAGGGCGACGACCTGGGGCCGCTCGAGCAGCGGCTTCTGGCCGGCGGGCACCGGGTAGGCGCCGAGCTCGCGGCGGATGACGTCGAGGTCGGTGAGCGGATCACGCCCGGGGTCGACCGTGGCGGCGTCGAGCACGTGCACGATCACGCTGCACCGCTCGATGTGCTTCAGGAAGTCCAGGCCGAGGCCGCGGCCCTCGCTGGCGCCCTCGATGAGGCCCGGCACGTCGGCGATCGTGTACCGGGTGCGGCCCGCCTCGACGACGCCGAGGTTCGGCTGCAGGGTGGTGAACGGATAGTCGGCGATCTTCGGCCGCGCGGCCGACATGGCCGCGATGAGGCTCGACTTGCCGGCCGACGGGAATCCGACGAGGGCCACATCCGCCACCGTCTTGAGGTCGAGGCGCACGTCGATCGTCTCGCCGGGCTCGCCGAGCAGCGCGAAGCCGGGCGCCTTGCGCTTCGTGCTGGCCAGCGCCGCGTTGCCGAGGCCGCCATGACCGCCGGAGGCCGCGACGAAGCGCATCCCCGGCTCGGCGAGGTCGGCGACGACCGTGCCGTCGGGGTCGCGCACGACCGTGCCGACAGGCACGGGCAGCTCGAGCGACTCGCCGTTGGAGCCGTACCGGTTGTCGCCCGCGCCGGGCGTGCCGTTGCCGGAGGTCCGATGCGGCGCCCGGTGGTAGCCGAGCAGCGTCGTCACCTGCGGGTCCGCGACGAGCGTGATGTCGCCGCCGTTGCCGCCGTTGCCGCCATCGGGGCCCGCGAGGGGCTTGAACTTCTCACGGCGGATGGAGACGCAGCCGTTGCCGCCGTGTCCGGCCGTGAGATGCAGGGTCACCGAGTCGACGAAGGTCGCCATGGGCTCCGCCCTCCTTCCGGGTCCGGATACGGCGAAGGGCGGGTACTCGACCCGCCCGTCACCGATGCTGTTGAGGATCCCCGCTTTCGGGGATCCGAGGTCACTCCGCGACCGCGGCCACCTCGATGTCGATGACCTTGCGGCCACCGCGGGCGCCGAAGCGCACCGAGCCGGGCGCGAGGGCGAACAGGGTGTCGTCCCCGCCGCGACCCACGTTGATGCCGGGGTGGAAGTGCGTGCCGCGCTGGCGGACGATGATCTCGCCGGCCTTGACGACCTCGCCGCCGAAGCGCTTGACGCCGAGGCGCTGCGCGTTGGAGTCACGACCGTTGCGGGTCGAGCTCGCGCCCTTCTTGTGTGCCATTGCTGTGCTCCCCTCAGCCGATCGCGGTGACGCGGACGCGGGTGAGCTCCTGGCGGTGGCCCTGACGCTTCTTGTACCCGGTCTTGTTCTTGAACTTCTGGATGACGATCTTCTTGCCGCGCAGGTCGCCGAGGACCTCCGCGGTGACCGTCACGTCGGCGAGCTTGGCCGCCTCGTGGGTGACGGTGTCGCCGTCGACGAGCAGCACCGGCGCGAGACGGATGGTGCCGTCCTCGCCCGCGGCGATGCGGTCGAGCGTCACCACGGTGCCGACCTCGACCTTCTCCTGGCGCCCACCGGCGCGCACGATCGCATAGACCACTTCGAGCCTCAACCTCTTCTGCAGTGCCACCGGGGGCCGGACGCGGATTCGCGCGGCAGGTGACGGAACGTCTGACCGGTGCGTCACCGGACTGCGACTCAAGAAGTCGCCCGCGCACCGACCGTCAATCATAGCCCACTGCGACCGGGTCCTCCACCAGCGCCGGTCGCCTCCGGGTGGGACGATGCCGGTATGGCCGTGCTCGTGGACGCCGCGATGTGGCCGGCGCACGGCCGGATGTGGGCGCATCTGGTCAGCGACGCGTCGCTCGAGGAGCTGCACGCGTTCGCGGCAGCGAACGGCATCCCGTCCCGCGGTTTCGACCTCGACCACTACGACGTGCCGGCCGAGCGGATCGACGAGCTCGTCGCGGCGGGCGCCGAGCGGGTGACCGCCGGTGAGCTCACGCGGCGGCTGATCGCCAGCGGCCTGCGGGTGAAGGGGCGCGACCGGCACTGAGTCGCGCCGGGCGCATGCGGATGCGCCTCGCGCCTCGCGCATCCGCCCCGATCGGGACCGCGCTCGGCACATCCGCATGCAGCAGGGACCGGCTACTCGTCCTTGCCGGGCGTGAGGGCCGGGGTGGAGACGCGGCGCGAGCGGCGGCGCCCCTCACCGGGCTGCTTCGGCGCGGGCAGCGCCTCGAGCACGGAGTCGAGCAGATCGACCGCGACCTCCTTGGGCACGCGGTGCGACTGGGCCTCGACGTGCGGCTCGGGCAGCTCGATCAGGGGGGCGGCCGGCTGCGCGGCGGCGGGCGCCTCCTGGACGGGCGCCTGCTCGGCGGCCGGCTGGGGCTCGGCGGCCGGAGCGGCGGGCTGCTCGCTCGCCGCCGGACGCTCCGGTGGCCGGTGGCCCGCGGTCGGATCGAGCAGCGGCTTCGCCGGCGCGATGGTCGCTCCGGCGATCTGCGCGAGGGCGTTCTTCATCCCGTCCGTGATCGCGTGCGTGGTCGACGCCTTGGGGGCCGCGGGCGGCGTGGCCCCGCCACCGGAGGATCCGCGACGGCGGCGGCCCTGCTCCTGCTTCGGCTCGGCGCCGGACGGGTTCTCGGTGACGGACTCGGCGAGCCCGACGCCGAGGCGCTTGCGGGTCATCTGCACGAGCCCGAGCGAGGTGACCTCGGCGACCTGGTGCTTGGTGCGGTCGCGGCTGAGGCACTCGACGAGACGCCGGAGCACGAGGTCGCGGTTGCTCTCGAGGACCATGTCGATGAAGTCGATGACGATGATGCCGCCGATGTCGCGCAGCCGGAGCTGGCGGACGATCTCCTCCGCGGCCTCGAGGTTGTTCTTGGTGACGGTCTCCTCGAGGTTGCCGCCGGAGCCGACGAACTTGCCGGTGTTCACGTCGATGACGGTCATCGCCTCGGTGCGGTCGATGACGAGGGAGCCGCCCGAGGGCAGCCACACCTTGCGGTCGAGCGCCTTCTCGATCTGCTCGTGCACGCGGTGGGCGCTGAAGACGTCGGTGTCGCCCTCCCAGCGCTCGAGGCGATCGAGCAGGTCGGGCGCGACCTGCTGCAGGTAGCGCTCGATCGTCGCGCGGGCGTCGTCGCCCTCGATGATCAGCTTCGTGAAGTCCTCGTTGAAGACGTCGCGGACGATCTTCACGAGCAGGTCGGGTTCGCCGTGCAGCAGCGTCGGCGCGCTCGCGGTCTCGACGAGGCGCTGGATCTCGGCCCACTGGTTCGCGAGCCGCTGCACGTCGACGGTGAGCTGCTCCTCGGTCGCGCCCTCCGCCGCGGTGCGCACGATGACGCCGGCGGAGTCGGGCAGCGCGTCCTTCAGGATGCGCTTGAGCCGCGCGCGCTCGGTGTCGGGCAGCTTGCGGGAGATCCCGTTCATGGAGCCGTTCGGCACGTAGACCAGGTATCGGCCGGGCAGCGAGACGGCGCTGGTGAGCCGCGCGCCCTTGTGGCCGATCGGGTCCTTCGTCACCTGCACGAGCACCGTGTCGCCGGACTTCAGCGCCAGCTCGATGCGGCGGGCCTGGTTGCCCTTCTCCCCGAGCCGCTCGCTCGCGGCGTCCCAGTCGACCTCACCGGAGTAGAGCACCGCGTTACGGCCGCGGCCGATGTCGACGAAGGCCGCCTCCATGCTCGGCAGCACGTTCTGCACGCGGCCGAGGTAGACGTTGCCGATCAGCGAGACGTTCTGCGACTTCGCGACGTAGTGCTCGGCGAGGATGCCGTCCTCGAGCACGCCGATCTCGATCCGGTCGCCCGCGTTGCGGACGATCATGCGGCGGTCCACGGCCTCACGGCGGGCGAGGAACTCCGCCTCGGTCACGACCGTGCGGCGGCGGCCGGCGTCGCGGCCGTCGCGGCGGCGCTGACGCTTGGCCTCGAGCCGGGTGGAGCCCTTCAGCTTCTGCGGCTCGGTGATGGGCTCCTTGACCGGGCGCGCCTTCGGCACGACCTCGGTGACGGCACCCTCCTGGCTCTGCTGCTGCTGCTGACCACCGGTGCGGCGACGGGTGCGACGGCGCGAGCGGCGGGATCCCGTGCCGGACTCGTCGTCGGCGGCGTCCTGGTCCTCGTCGTCCTCCTCCTCGACGTCGGGGGCGAGCCCCGGCGCGGCGGCGGGCAGCGCGGGCGGCGCCTGGAACAGCACGGCGAGCGGCGGACGGGCGGGGCCCGCCTGCGGCTGCTCCGCGGGGTCCTCGGTGGCGTCGCCCGGCGTCGAATCCACGTACTCGGGCTCCTGCCCGGGCTCCGCGGCCGGCTCCGTGGTCGCCGGGTCCTCGGGCACGATCAGGTCAGACTCGACCTGCTCGTCGGCGCCCGTCTGATGAGGGCCGGTCTCCTGCGGGCCGGTCTCCTGCGGTGCAGGCGCGTCGGTGCCGGCGGGAACCGGCTGCTCCGCGGATCCGTCCTGCTGCGGGAGCGCCTCGCCGCGTGCGGAGACCGCGCTGCTCGCACGTCGCGGGAGCGAGACCCGGCGGCGGCGCTTCGGCGCCTCCTCCGGTGCCGCTGCGGCGGCCTGCTCGTCGATCGTGCGGTTGTCGTCGTACTCCACCATCGCGGGTGCACTCCTCACGCGGATGCGGCGGCGCTGAGCGCCACCCTCCGGGCTCCAAGGCCGATCCCGCTCGCCGGCGCGTGCGCCGCGCCGTCGGGACCGGCGCAAATCCGTAGTCCGCACGTCCGTTCGTTCGGACGCACGCGGCGGGACAAGCGCCGTCCCGGGTCCCCCCGGGGTCTCGGTCCGCTCGGTGCGGGCCTGTCGAAGCATTCGGCCTCCGATGCGGGTGCACGGCGACCTGCTGGCATTATCGCACGCCATGCTCCGGAGCGTCCGCCCCCGGGACGGGTGCCGGACGGTGGAATACTCCCTCCCGTGATCGAGCAGGAGACGAAACCGTCCGTAGCGCTCGAGCAGGAGACCAGAAGGCCCGTCGCGCTCGCGATCCTGCTGATCGTGGGCGGCGCGCTGGGGCTGCTCGCCGCGTTCCAGCTGACCCTCGACAAGTTCCAGGTGCTCGAGAACGCGAACGCGCACCTCAGCTGCAACTTCAGCCTGATCGTGCAGTGCGGCAAGAACCTCAGCTCGCCCGAGGGCAGCGCGTTCGGCTTCCCGAATCCGCTGATCGGGCTGATGGCGTTCCCGGCGCCGATCATCGTCGGCGTCGCGGTCCTCGCCGGAGCCCGGTTCGCCCGCTGGTTCTGGGCGCTGTTCAACCTCGGGCTGCTCGGCGCGATCGCGTTCGTGATCTGGCTGATGAGCGTCAGCATCTTCCACCTGGGCACGCTCTGCCCCTGGTGCATGCTCGTGTGGAGCGTGGTCATCCCGATGTTCGTCGCGACGACGCTCTACAACCTCGGCGAGGGCGCTCTCCCGGTCGGCCGCTCGGTCCGCCGCGTCGGGGCGGCGCTCTACGGCTGGACGCCGCTGATCTGCCTGCTCGCCTACCTCGCCGTCGCGGTGGTGGCGCAGCTGCGGCTGAACGTCCTCAACTACCTCTAGCCCGCCCGGCGTCAGCCGAACCAGAGGGCGAGCTCGCGGGCGGCGGACTCGGGCGAGTCGCTGCCGTGCACGAGGTTCTGCTGCACCTTGACGCCCCAGTCGCGGCCGAGGTCGCCGCGGATGGTGCCGGGGGCGGCCGTCGTCGGATCCGTCGTGCCGGCAAGCGAGCGGAAGCCCTCGATGACGCGCTCCCCCGCGATGCGGATGGCGACGATCGGGCCGGACTCCATGAACTCGACGAGGGGTTCGTAGAACGGCTTGCCCTCGTGCTCGGCGTAGTGCACGGCGAGCAGCGCCCGGTCGGCCTCGACCATGCGGATGTCGACGAGCGCGTAGCCCTTGGCCTCGATGCGGCGGAGGATCTCACCGGTCAGGTTGCGCGCGACGCCGTCGGGCTTCACGAGCACCAGGGTCTCCTCGATCGTTCCTGCCATCAGGGTGCCGTCCTCTCGCTCTGGTTCGTGGTCCGGCGGTCGATCCGGCCACCGATGATCATGCAGTAGGTCCACAGTGCGCCGAAGAAGAGCCCGACGACGCCGACAGCCGGCTGCACCACGAACGCCGCGATGAGCACGAGCTGCACCAGCCAGCCGAGCGCGATGCCGACGCGGGAGCGCGAGAGCGCGGCGGCGATCGCCATGACGACGAGCAGCGCGGCGCCGCCGCCGAGCGCGACGGGCGCGGGCAGCGACTTCAGACCGAAGACGACCAGCGCCGCCAGCACGACGACGAGGAACTCGGTGGCGAGCACGATCGCTGCGAGGCTCGCGGTGAGGGTCCGGGGCCGGCGCACCCGGGGCGTGCTCACGTCGCCGACCAGCCGCTCTCGCGCGCGATCTGCAGCACGCGGGCCACGAGGGTGATCGACCCGAACGCGACGACCCCGCCGGCCGCGCCGTCGTCGCCCTCGGGCGCGTCGGCGGCCTCCTCGCGGGCGAGCTCGAGGGCCCGCTCGAGGTCGGGCTCGACCACGACCCGGTCCGCACCCAGGACCTCCACGGCGACGCGAGCGAGGTCGTCCGCATCCGTCGCACGGGCGGAGGGCGCCGTCGTGACGACGAACTCGTCGACCTCATCCGCGACCGCCTTGAAGATCCCGGCCGCGTCCTTGTCGGACAGCACCGCGACCACCGCGATCAGCTTCGAGAACCGGAACGACTCCTTCAGGCCTGCGGCCATGGCCGCGGCGCCGTGCGGGTTGTGCGCGGCGTCGACGACCACGGTCGGCGCGGTCGCGGCCACCTGGAGACGGCCGGGCGAGGTCGCGAGCGCGAGGCCCTCGTCGAGCACCTGCCGGTCGATCGCCAGCGAGCCGTCGCCCACGAAGGTCTCGACGGCGGCGATCGCGACGGCGGTGTTCTGCGCCTGGTGGGCGCCGAGCAGCGGCACGAAGAGGCCCTCGTAGCGGCCCGCGCGGCCCTGCACGTCGACGAGCTGGCCACCGACCGCCGGCGTCCTGCCGAGCACCCGGAAGTCCCGGCCCTCGACCGCCATGGTCGCCTCGGACAGCTCCGCCGCTCGCTCGAGCTGCTCCTGCGCCTCCGGCGCCTGCAGCGCGGAGACCACGCTGCGGCCCGGCTTGATGATCCCGGCCTTCGTGCGGGCGATCGCGGCGATCGTGCTGCCGAGCCGGTCCTGGTGGTCGAGGTCGATGGGGGTGAACACGGCCACCTGCCCGTCGGCGACGTTCGTCGAGTCCCACTCGCCGCCCATCCCCACCTCGATCACCCCGACGTCGATGGGGGCGTCGGCGAAGGTCGCGTAGGCGAGCACGGTGAGCGCCTCGAAGAACGTCAGCGGCGCCTCGCCCGCGGCCTCGAGCTCGGCGTCGGCGAGGCCGAGGAACGGCTCGATGTCGTGCCAGTTGCGCAGCAGCGTCTCGTCGTCGATCGGCTCGCCGTCCACGACGATCCGCTCGTTCAGGCGGCCGAGGTCGGGGCTCGTGAACAGCCCCGTGCGCAGGTTCTGCGCGCGGAGGATGCTCTCGATGATCCGGCTCGTCGAGGTCTTCCCGTTCGTGCCGGTGATGTGGACGATCGGATACGCGCGGTGCGGGTCGCCGAGCAGCTCGAGCGCTCGGCGCGTGGCCGACAGCCGGGGCTGCGGCGCCACCTCGCCGACCCTCGCGTAGATCGCGTCGAGCATCCCGTCGAGGGCGGACCGGTCAGACATCGAGCACCACCGCTCCAGTCTTCCGCAGCTCGAACCGGGCGCCGTCCGTCGCGCCCCAGTTCCCGGCCGGGATGCGGGTGAGGGTGCCGTCCGGCCAGCGCTGCACGCGATCCGTCGAGCCGGCGGTCGCCGGCGCGACGTCGATCGACTCGGTCAGCGTCTCCCGCCGCACGAGGTCGCCGTGCACCTCGAGCATCCGCAGCAGGTCGGCGTCGCCCTCCACGGCGAGCTCGATCCGGTCGGTCACGTCGAGGCCGCCGGTCCGCCTCGCCTGCTGCACGTCCCGGATGAAGTCCCGCGCGCGCCCCTCGAGCTCCAGCTCGGGCGTGACGTCGGTGGCGAGCAGCACGAAGCCGCCGGACGGCACGAGGCCGAGCGCCTCGCCGTCGCCGCCGCCGGCGCGCTCGAGGACGAGCTCGTACTCACCCGCGAAGAGCTCGACGTCGCCGACCACGACCGCCCCGCCCCGGTGGCTCCAGTCGCCGGCCTTCGCGGCGGCGATGACCGCCTGCACCTGCCGTCCGATCCGCGGGCCGAGCGCCCGCGCGTTGACCGCGAGCCGCTCGGTCACGCCGTACTTGGCGGCGCTCTCGGCGTCCTCGACCACGAAGTCGACGGCCTTCACGTTCAGCTCGTCCGCGAGGATCTCCGCGCCGAGCCCGGACAGGCCCTCGGCGTCGGCGGCGACCACGGTCAGCGACGCGAGCGGCAGCCGCACCCGGAGCCCTGCCTGCTTGCGCAGTGACAGGGCGACGGAGGTGATCTCCCGCAGCCGGTCCATCCGCGCGACGAGCTCGGGCTCGACCGGGAACTCCCCCGCGTCCGGCCAGTCGGTGAGGTGCACGCTGCGCCCCCCGGTGAGGCCCCGCCAGATCTTGTCGGACACGAGCGGCAGCAGGGGCGCCGCGAGCCGCGTCACGGTCTCGAGCACGGTGAAGAGGGTGTCGAACGCAGCCCTGCTGTCGTTCGTGAGGCCGCCTGGGCCCACGCCCGCCGGTTCCGACGCGTCGCGAAGCGACGTGGCGGCCGTGCGGGTGGGGACCGTGCGAACCGCCCAGAACCGGTCGCGGCTGCGCCGGACGTACCAGTTGGTCAGCACGTCGGCGAACTCCCGCAGGCGGTTGGTCGCCCCGCTCGTGTCGAACCCGTCGAGGTCGGCCGTCACGCCGCGCACGAGATCGCCGGTGGCGGCGAGGAGGTACCGGTCCAGAGGATCCGCCGAATCGGTGCGCCGCTGCGCGTCGTAGTCCTCCGCGCCGGCGTAGAGCGTGAAGAAGTAGTAGGTGCTCCACAGCGGCAGGAGCACCTGCCGCACGCCCTCCCGGATGCCCTCCTCCGTCACGGTGAGGTTCCCGCCGCGGAGCACGGGGCTCGCGAGCAGGAACCAGCGCATCGCGTCCGAGCCGTCGCGGTCGAAGACCTCGGACACGTCGGGGTAGTTGCGCAGCGACTTCGACATCTTCTGCCCGTCGTTCCCGAGCACGATGCCGTGGCTGACGACGGTGGAGAACGCGGGCCGGTCGAACAGCGCCGTCGAGAGCGCGTGCAGCAGGTAGAACCAGCCGCGCGTCTGCCCGATGTACTCGACGATGAAGTCGGCGGGACTGTGCGAGTCGAACCAGTCGGCGTTCTCGAACGGGTGGTGCACCTGCGCGAACGGCATCGAGCCCGAGTCGAACCAGACGTCGAGCACGTCCTCGATCCGGCGCATGGTGCTGCGGCCCGACGGGTCGTCGGGGTTCGGGCGCGTCAGCTCGTCGATGTACGGCCGGTGCAGGTCCACCTCGCCGTCCGCGTTCCGCGGCAGGCGCCCGAAGTCGCGCTCGAGCTCCGCGAGGGAGCCGTAGACGTCGATCCGCGGATGCGCGGGGTCGTCGCTGCGCCAGACGGGGATCGGCGTGCCCCAGTAGCGGTTGCGGCTGATCGACCAGTCGCGGGCGCCGGCCAGCCACTTGCCGAACTGGCCGTCCTTCACGTTCTCCGGCACCCAGGTGATCAGCTTGTTCAGCTCGACCATGCGGTCGCGGTACTGCGTGACGCGCACGAACCAGCTCGTCACCGCCTTGTAGATGAGCGGGTTGCGGCAGCGCCAGCAATGCGGGTAGGGGTGCTCGTAGGACTGCTCGCGCAGCAGCCGGCCCTTCGCCCGCAGCGCGCGGATGATCGTCCGGTTCGCCTCGAAGACGTGCACACCGGCGATGTCGGGCAGGTCGGTCTCGGCGAACATCGGCAGGAACCGGGCGCCCGCGTCCACCGACGTGATCGTGGGGATGCCGGCGGCGGCACAGACCAGCTGGTCGTCCTCGCCGTAGGCGGGCGCCTGGTGGACGAGGCCCGTGCCCTCCTCGGTGGAGACGTAGTCGGCGACGACGATGCGCCAGGCGTTCTGCATGCCCCAGACGGCATCATCCGCGTAGAAGTCCCAGAGCCGGTCGTACTGCACGCCGTCGAGGTCGCGGCCGACCACGGTGCGGGACACCGC
This sequence comes from Amnibacterium sp., assembly GCF_036559085.1. Classification (GTDB taxonomy): domain Bacteria; phylum Actinomycetota; class Actinomycetes; order Actinomycetales; family Microbacteriaceae; genus Amnibacterium. Next base: position 11,014 of record NZ_DATBTU010000055.1, on the reverse strand, counting down.
AGCGCGCGCCTCGTCGGCCGACACGTAGCCGAGCTCCTTGGCGTAGTCGCCGACCCGCGCGGTGGCGATCAGATACTCCCCGAACACCTCGGTGCTCGACGCCGCAGGCGTCGCGCCGGTGCTGTCGGGCGCCTCGGAGTCCGTGGTGCCGGCGGGGCCGCTCGGCACGACGGCGTACTCGATCTCCGGCCCGACGGCGAGCGCCGCGTTGGTCGGCAGCGTCCACGGCGTGGTCGTCCAGGCGAGCGCCCGCACCCCGGTGAGGCCGAGCACCTCGGCCTTCTCCCCCACCAGCGGGAAGGTGACCGTGACGGACGGGTCCTGCCGTCGCTTGTAGACGTCGTCGTCCATCCGCAGCTCGTGGTTCGACAGCGGCGTCTCGTCGTTCCAGCAGTACGGCAGCACCCGCACGCCCTCGTAGGCGAGGCCCTGGTCGTGCAGGCGCTTGAAGGCCCAGAGCACGCTCTCCATGTAGTTCGGGTCGAGCGTCTTGTAGTCGTCGTCGAAGTCGACCCAACGCGCCTGCCGCGTCACGTAGTCCTGCCACTCGGCGGTGTAGCGGAGGACGGATGCGCGGGCCTCGCCGTTGAAGCGCCCGACGCCCATGGACTCGATCTCGTCCTTGGTCGTGATGCCGAGCTGGCGCATCGCCTCGAGCTCGGCGGGCAGGCCGTGGGTGTCCCAGCCGAAGCGCCGGTGGACCTGCTTGCCGCGCATCGTCTGGTAGCGCGGGAAGGCGTCCTTCGCGTACCCGGTCAGCAGGTGGCCGTAGTGCGGGAGGCCGTTGGCGAACGGCGGGCCGTCGTAGAAGACCCACTCGGGCGCGCCCTCGCGCTGGTCGATCGACGCCTGGAAGGTGCCGTCGGCGGCCCAGAAGGCGAGGATCTCCCGCTCCACATCGGGGAAGCGCGGGCTGGGGCTGACGGGCTCGCCGCCGTCTTTCGGATACACCGTTCGTCCTCCGTGCTGGTCAGCACGGGGACGCCGTTCCCGACGCGGTACCACCCCGCTTGACGTCGCACGACGTGCGACGCCCTCTCGTTGCCGGCGATGACGGGCCGCCCCGTCCGGTTCTACTTGCCGCTCGCGCGACGTTCTTCCGGAGACTCCCCGGTGATGGCCGGATCGATGTCGTTGCGCCGATCCTACCGCCGCCCGCCCCGACCCATGAGGCCCCCGGCTGTTGCCACTTCTCGCGACCTCGAGGCCGCCAAGGTCGCAAGCAGTGGCAACCGCCGATGGAAGCGCGACCGGGACGAGGGGTCGGGCGACCGGTGCGGGATCAGGCGGCGGGGCTCGTCAGCTGGATCAGGTTGCCGCAGGTGTCGTCGAGCACCGCCGTGACGACCGGCCCCATCGGGGTCGGCTCCTGGGTGAAGCGCACCCCGAGCCCGCGCAGCCGCTCGAACTCCGCGTGCACGTCGTCGACGGCGAAGGAGGCGAACGGGATGCCGTCGGCGACGAGCGCCTGCGTGAAGGGCCGGGTGGCCGGATGCGCGTCGGGCTCGAGGAGCAGCTCCACTCCGTCCGGGTCCTCGGGCGACACGACGGTGAGCCAGCGGTAGGTGCCGAGCGGCACGTCCCGCTTCGGCCGGAAGCCGAGCACCTCGGTGTAGAACCGCAGGGCCTTCTGCTGGTCGTCGACGAAGACGCTGGTCAGGCCGATCCGCATCCCGATCCCTCCCCCTCCGGCCGCGCTGCCGTCGGTGCCGCCATCCTGGCCCGCCGCCGGGCCGAGGCCGAGGCCAAGGCCAAGGCCCGGTCAGCCGACGTGCGGCACCGTGCCGTGAGCCCGGGCGAGGAGCGCGGTGAGCACGGCCGCCGCCTCGGCGGCGTGCTCCATGGTGACGAGGAGGCGGTGCCCGTCGGTGCGCTCGAGCTCGAGCGCCTCCCCGGCCCGGGTGACGATCCCCGTGACGCCGTGGCGGTAGCGGGCACCCCATCCGCCGAAGTCGCCGACGGGCGCGACGGTCGTGACGCGGGCCGCCGCCAGGTCGGCGAGCGCGACCCGCAGCACCATCGGCGGCAGCGCGCCGCGGATGAGCGCGCCGTGCTCGTCGAGGCGGACCCGCCAGCCGCTCGACCCGGCGGCTGCCGCGAGGGCCGGGATCAGCAGCACGAGCAGCACCGGCGTGACGAACACGGCGAGCAGCACGGCGAGCGCGGCGATCAGGCCCGCGACGACGAGGAGCACGCCGGTGACGACGGCCGACGGCGCGGCCCTGCCGACCCAGACCACGCGCTCCGAGCCACTCAGCGGCAGCGGTGCGACGGCGACCGACTCGCGCGGCCCCGTGACGGGCGGAGCCGGCAGCAGCAGGGCGGGGAGCGCGCCGAGGACCGCCCCGAGCACGAACGTGCCGGCGAGCAGCAGCCAGGGGAACGCACCGCCCGAGCGCGCCGCGACGATGAGGGTCGACGTGACGCCGCCGCTCACGACGGTGGCGAACAGGACGGCGGCAGCGGTGAGGATGCGCGGGGCGGTGGCGCCGCGCACGTTCGCCGGACGCCGGAGCACCGACCAGACGAGCAGCCCGAAGCCGATCGAGGCAGGCAGGGCGATCAGCGCGAGGGCGGCCGGTGCGGTCTTGTCGGGCACGCCGGTGACCGACCAATGGACGGTCACCTCCGCGGGCAGCGTCGGCAGGGCTGCGAGCAGCCAGGCGGCCGAGGCCACCGCGATCAGCGTCGGCACGCCGACGGCGAGCAGCGGGAGGCGGCGCGAGTAGTCGGCAGCCATGTCAGTAGACCTCCTTGATCATCGCGGCGAGCGCCGCGGGGCCGATGCCGAGCGCCTTGGCGTGCTCGACGAGTCGGGGGATCTCCCGGTGCAGGTCGGCGTAGCCGGACGCCCGGTCGGTGACGACGGCCCCACGGCCGCGCCGCAGATCGACGACGCCCTCGTCGCGCAGCGACTGGTAGGCGCGGAGCACGGTGTGCAGGTTGACGTCGAGGGCGGCCGCGACCTCCTTCGCCGACGGCAGCCGGTCGCCGGCGCGGATCCCGCCGCGCACGAGCTCCGTGCGCACGGACGCGGCCAGCTGCTCGAAGAGCGGCGCGGCCGAGGCGGGATCGATGCGGAGGAGCACAGGGTCACTCTATTCTTCTATTCACACTAGAACAAGTGGTTCTTGCGCCCGTGGTCGGCGACGGCCCCACAGTGGCCCACAGTGACTGCTGTCCGCACGGACAACTGCTCGCGATTCACGGGCAGCAGTTGTCCCTGCGGACAGCAGACGCGGGTGGGGCGGCGTCAGGAGATGCGGATGCGGGCGGCCATGACCCCGAGGCAGCCGGCCGCGAGCACCGCGAGGGCGAGCAGCAGCACCGGCTCCGGGGCGAACGGCGTGAGTGCCGCCAGCACGACCGGGAAGGTGAATCCGACGTAGGTGACGCTGTAGTAGACCGCCGTGATGCCGGCGAGGTCGTCCGGCCGTGCCATCCGCTGCACCTCGGTGAGGCCGGACACGAGGGAGAGCCCGTACGCGAGGCCGAGCACGGCCGCGATCGCCACCCCGAGCGCCGGGAGCCGCACGACGGACTCGAGCGCCACGAGCAGCAGCCCGACGAGCACGAGCCCCATGCCGACGAGCAACTGCCGGCCGCCCGTCGCGGCCCCGATCCGCACCGCGAACGGCTGGATGGCGGCGCCGCAACCGAGCGCCACGACGGCGAGCAACGTGGCGTAGAGCACCGCCGAGGCCCCGATCTGCTCGGCGACGAGCGCCGGCGTGATGGCGAATGCGAGTCCCGCGCAGCCGAACACCCACGGCGCTCCGGGCACGATCACCCAGAGGAACCGCCGCCGGACGTCCCTCGGAACGCCGAGGTCGGCGAGCAGCGACGTCCGCGGCACCCCGGACGGCGCCCGCGTCTCCTCCGCGCCGAGCAGCGCGGCGCCTGCGGCGAGGGTCAGCACGACGTGCACCAGATAGGGAAGCACGGTGGGCGCCGGGGCGACCTGCGCGAGCAGGCCGGACACGAGCGGGCCGAGCCCGAAGCCGGCGGTGAGCGACAGGGACGCCCGCCGCGCCGCGACCGGCCCGGGCACGTCGGTGGAGAGCTCCTTCACCCAGCTGCTGCCGACCACCATCGCGATCGCCACGCTGATCCCGGAGACGAGGCGCCCGACGCCGAGCACCCCCACCGATCCCGCGCCCGCCGCGAGCACGCTCGAGCCGAGGCAGCCGAGCAGGACGCCGGCGACGAGCAGGGGCTTGCGGCCGTACCGGTCGGAGAGCGGACCGACGACGAGCAGGCCCGGGATGATCCCGACGATGTAGAGGGCGAACAGGAGGTCGACCTGGACCGAGGTGTAGCCCTCCCGCGCGCGGTAGAGCAGCAGCAGCACGCTGAAGTGGTTGCCGCCGTAGGCGAGCATGAGGATCGCGGGGGCGACCCGCAGCCACGCCCCTCCCCGCACGGTCGAACGGTACCGCCCCCGTCCGCCCTCGCCGCCGGGTGCGCCCGGTACGCTTGGCGCGACCCTTCGGGGCCTCAACTCAGGCACCAGCCGGACCTCCGGCGGACGCGGTGCCGCACATATCGATGGAGCAGTCATGACGACGACGCCCGGCGCCGCACAGGTTCCCGACAAGCCCGCCCTCGAGGGACTCGAGGACAAGTGGGCGCGGGTCTGGGAGGAGCGGGGGGTCTACCGCTTCTCGGTCCCCGAAGTCGGCCGCGAGGGCGTCTACTCCATCGACACGCCGCCGCCGACCGCGTCCGGGTCGCTGCACATCGGGCACGTCTTCAGCTACACCCACACCGACCTGCTCGCCCGGTTCCATCGGATGCGCGGCCAGCGCGTGTTCTACCCGATGGGCTGGGACGACAACGGGCTGCCCACCGAGCGCCGGGTGCAGAACTACTACGGCGTCCGCTGCGACCCGTCGCTGCCCTACGACCCCGCGTTCACGCCGCCGGCCGACGGCACCGCGAAGTCGACGAGGGCGGCCGACCAGCGGCCGATCTCGCGCCGCAACTTCATCGAGCTCTGCGAGCGCCTCACCCAGGAGGACGAGCGCCAGTTCGAGGCGGTCTGGCGCTCCCTCGGCCTCTCCGTGGACTGGACGCAGACCTACCGCACCATCGGCGACGAGGCCCGCGCGATCTCGCAGCAGGCGTTCCTCGACAACCTGGCGCGCGGTGAGGCCTACCAGGCGCAGGCGCCGAGCCTCTGGGACGTGACGTTCCGCACCGCTGTCGCCCAGGCCGAGCTCGAGGACCGCGACCAGCCCGGCGCGTACCATGCGATCGCGTTCGCCCGGTCGGACGGCGCCCACGACGTCGTGATCGAGTCGACCCGGCCCGAGCTGCTCCCGGCGTGCGTGGCGCTCGTGGCGCATCCGGACGACGAGCGCTACCGCGACCTCTTCGGCAGCACGGTGCGCTCCCCCGTCTTCGGCGTCGAGGTGCCGGTGCTGGCGCACCACCTCGCGCAGCCCGACAAGGGCACCGGCATCGCGATGATCTGCACCTTCGGCGACCTGACGGATGTGGTCTGGTGGCGCGAGCTCGACCTGCCGACCCGCACGGTGATCGGCTTCGACGGCCGCTTCGTGTCGGATGCCCCGGACGGCATGGACTCCGACGCGGGCCGCGCGGCCTACGCGGAGCTCGCCGGCAAGACGGTCTTCAGCGCCCGAGCAGCCGTCGTCGACCAGCTCCGTGCATCCGGCGCCCTCCTGGGCGAGCCGCGGCCGGTCACGCATCCGGTGAAGTTCTTCGAGAAGGGCGACCGCCCGCTCGAGATCGTGCCGACCCGGCAGTGGTACCTCGTGAACGGCGCCCGCGACGAACGGCTGCGCGAGCGCCTGCTGGAGCGCGGCCGCGAGCTGCGCTTCGTGCCCGACTTCATGCGGGTCCGCTACGAGAACTGGGTCAGCGGCCTGAACGGCGACTGGCTGGTCTCCCGCCAGCGCTTCTTCGGCGTCCCGCTGCCCGTCTGGTACCGGCTGGACGAGGAGGGCGACCCCGACTTCGACCAGGTGCTCGTGCCCGAGCGCTCGGCCCTGCCCGTGGATCCCTCGACCGACGTGCCGCCCGGCTTCACCGAGGCCGACCGAGGGCGCGCCGGCGGCTTCGTCGGCGAGGTCGACGTGATGGACACCTGGGCGACCTCGTCGCTCACGCCAGAGCTCGCCGGCGGCCGCTCCCGCGGCGACGGCCTCTGGGAGGCGGTCTTCCCGTTCGACCTGCGACCGCAGGGGCAGGACATCATCCGCACCTGGCTCTTCTCGACGCTGCTGCGCTCCGAGCTCGCGCACCACACCCTGCCGTGGCGCACCGCGACCCTGAGCGGCTTCATCGTCGACCCCGACCGCAAGAAGATGTCGAAGTCGAAGGGCAACGTCGTCACCCCCGCGGACGTGCTCGCGCAGCACGGATCGGATGCGGTGCGGTACTGGGCGGCGACGAGCCGGCTCGGCACGGACGCGGCGCTCGACATGCAGAACCCGACGCAGATGCGCAAGGGACGCAAGCTCGCGATCAAGGTGCTGAACGCGGCGAAGTTCATCCTCGGCCTCGAGGCGTCCACCCTCGAGGCGGCCGCCGTCACCGAGCCGCTCGACCTCGGGATGCTCGCCGCGCTCGACCGGGTGGTCGACGACGCGACCCGCGCCTACGAGGCGGAGGACCACGCACGGGCCCTCGAGGTCGTCGAGCCCTTCTTCTGGACCTTCTGCGACGACCACCTCGAGCTCGTGAAGGACCGCGCCTACGGCACCGGACCCGGCCGCGACTCGGCCGTCGCCGCGCTCCGCATCGCGCTCGACACCCTGCTCGCGCTGCTCGCGCCGGTGCTGCCGTTCGCGACCGAGGAGGCGTGGAGCTGGTCGCACGACGGCTCCCTGCACGCCTCGAGCTGGCCCGAGCCGACGGCGCTCGGCGGCGATCCGGAGCTCCTCGCCGCCGCGGGCGAGGCCCTGATCGGGATCCGACGCGCCAAGACCGATGCCAAGGTGTCGCAGCGCACGCCGGTAGCATCGGCTCGCATCACCGGCCCAGAGCAGACCGTGCACCGCATCGGACTCGTGGCCGGCGACGTGGGGGCAGCGGGCCGCATCGGATCCCTGTCGCTCGATCCCGGCGGCGAGACCGTCGAGGTCGCCGACGTCGTGTTCCAACCGACCGAATCGTTCTGAAGGGGCCGGCCGTGACCGTCACCATCAAACCGCTCGCCGAGCGGGACTTCTTCGCCTGGTACGCGCTCTTCACCGAGTACGCGACCTCGGCCGACATCCAGCTCACCGACGAGCACGCCATGCGCGTGTGGACGAAGCTGCAGAGCGATGACGCCCACGCGGTCGTCGCGACGGACGAGGGAGGCGACACGGTCGGCCTCGTGCACTTCGTCGTCCTCGACCGACTGCTCCAGGGCGACTCGACCGTCCTCATCGAGGATCTCTACGTCGCCGAGCACGCCCGCCGCGCGGGCGTCGCCACCGCACTGGTGGAGCACGTGCGCACCCGTGCCGAGGACGAGGGTCGCGCCGCCGTGCGCTGGGTCTCCCGACCCGACGACCCGGCCGCGAAGGCGCTGCACGACAAGTTCGCCGCGTCCGCAGGCGGCTGGGTGCTGCACGACCTGCCGGTCGGCTAGCCGGTGCAGCTCGGCACCAGGTGGCCGGTCGGCGCGACGCCGCCCGCGTCCCTGCCGGACCCGGTCCGCGCTGCGCTCGCATCCGTCGAGGAGGAACTGTCCGCCGCTGGGCAGCCCACCGACGGATGGGCGTGGACCCTCACCTACCTCGAGGGGCGCCCGATCGTCGATCTCGACGACGGCACCCGAATCCGCCTCGTCCCCGGCGAGAACGCTGCGCTGATCACGAGCGTGGACCTGGACACCACGGACGACTCCGCCTGAGACGGCGATGCGGCGCGCCCGACCGGCAGGACCGGAGGGACGCGCCGCATCGGAGATGCCGGCCGCAGCCTCATCGCACGGGGCCGGAGCCGGCCCGCTGCACGAAGACCGCGGAGCGGGCCTCGTCCACGGAGCGTGCCGCTCCTGCGCGACGAGCCTGCTCCCGGCGGTCGGCCCGCAGGGCGTGCTCCTGACCCCAGAGGATCAGGGCGACGCCCACGCGGAGCGCGACGCGGTCGGCGAGCGGCAGTCGCGGCAGCGTGGGCTCGGCCCACTCCGCCCCGGCAACCCGCTCCTCGAGCAGTGTCGTGTTCATGGTGGTGTCCTTCGTGACGTGCCCGGATGGGCGCCGGGCGCGCGGACGCGCCCGGTTCTCCGCACAGGGGTGTGCGAAGCAGATGCCTGCACGGCAGGCGGCGAGAGGCTCCTCGGCTGCAGCAGCGCGAAGAGGGACCGACCCTGAGAGGGTCGGTGGCGAGCGGGACCGGTGGTCGAACCGCTACGCGAGAACGATGCCGGAGAGGTGGCGCTTCGGCGTGATGTGGATCGTCATGCTGCGCCTCCTTCCTGTTCCGGCGAGCACCCGACCGTAGCGCAGCGCCTTCCCGGCCCGCAACGCCTCTCGGGCGTGTCGGACGTCAGGACGGGCGGATCAGCAGAACGGGCGCACGGTCTCCGCGGCGGGGTGACCCGGCTGCACGACGCGGGCGGGGCGGGCCTCGCGGACCGGCCGGTTGGCGTGCCTGCTGCTCGCGAGCAGCAGGGCGAGGCCGACGTGCATGAGGATCCGGTCGGCGAGCGGGACGCCGGCGCCGGTCGGCACGGGGACGAGCCGGACGTCGGATGCGGCTGCCGCGGTGGCAGGAGTGGTGGAAATCGTGGGGATGGTGGCGGTGGTGGTCATCGCTGTGCTCCTTCCGGATCGTCCGGAGAGATCGGTTGCTGTGTGGTGGTGGTGGGGTCGATGACGGGGAACGCGCGGAGATGGATGTCCACCCTGCGGCGCTCCGGATCGTCGGCGCCGAGGCCGCGGTAACGGTTCACGAGCGCTTCGAAGTCCTCGCCGAAGCGGGCGAGCTCCTCCGCGGAGAGGGCGAGGTTGATCGAGAAGATGTCCGCGTTGTCGCGCCACGCGGCGGGCAGCGTGTGGCGCGCCCGCCAGAAGGCGCCGAAGCGTTCCTCCTCGAGCCGCTGGAACTCGGACTCGACGAGCTCGCCGGCGGCCCGGGCCGCCTCGCTGTCCACGAGGTCGGGGCCGAGCACCTCGATCTGCCCCGGCGTGCGCTCCCACCAGCGGTCCCGTCCGTTGCCGCGGCTCGTGTCCTCGCGGACGAAGCCGTGCTTCTCGAGCTGGCGCAGGTGGTAGCTGGTGGATCCGCTCGACTCGCCCAGCCGTGCCGCGAGCGCGCTCGCGGTGGCGGGTCCGAAGCTGGTGAGCGCGCTGAAGAGCTGCACGCGGAGCGGGTGCGCGAGCGCCCGCAGCGCGTCCAGGCTCACCTGGCGGGTGCCAGGGGTCCCCTCATCGCTCATGAGGCCATTCTGCCACCCCAAAGGCTTCTTTGCAAGCAGATCTTTGCATCATTTCCTTTGCGGTCCCCCGTTCGGGGTGCCCGACCTACACTGCGGACATGGCCGCCAACCCGTTCCTCGAGCCGAGTCCGCTGCCCGCAGGGCTGCCCCCGTTCGCCTCCATCCGGGACGATGACTACGAGCCGGCGTTCGAGCGCGGCATGTCCGAGCACCTGGTCGCCGTCGCGAAGGTGGCGGAGAACCCTGAGGCGCCGACCTTCGAGAACACCATCGAGGCGCTCGAGATGGCGGCCGGGCTCCTCGGTCGCGTGAGCGCCGCGTTCTTCACCATCAGCGCGGCGGACGGACGTCCGGCCATCCGGGACCTCGAGGCCCGCATGGCGCCGCGCCTCGCCGCCCACGAGGACGCCATCCACCTCAACAGCCGCCTGTTCACCCGTATCGAGGCGGTGCACACGGACCGCGAGTCGCTGGAACCCGAGCAGCGCTACCTCACCGAGCGCTACCACACCGAGTTCGTCCTCGCCGGGGCCGCGCTCCCCACGGCGAGCAAGGACGAGCTGCGGATGCTGAACGAGCGGCTGTCGGAGCTGACGACCCGCTTCGACGCCAACCTCGTCGCTGATTCGAACGACCTCGCCGTGCACCTCACGGACCCGGCGGACCTCGAGGGGCTCGCGCCGGACGAGCGCGCGACGGCGCGGGCCGCGGCGGACGAGCGCGGCCTCGACGGGTGGCTGCTGACCCTGGTGCTGCCGACGAGCCAGCCGGCGCTGGCGAGCCTCGCCCGGCCGGCGGTCCGGGCGCGGCTGCTCGAGGCGTCACTGGCCCGCGGCTCCCGCGCCGGCGAGCACGACAACCGGCCGCTCGTGCTCGAGATCGTCCGGCTGCGCGCCCGCCGCGCGCACCTGCTCGGCTTCCCGAACCACGCCGCTTCGGTCCTCGCGGACGAGACCGCCCGCACGCCCGAGGCGGTGTCGGCGATGCTCGACCGGCTCGTGCCGGCGGCCGCGCGCAACGCCCGCGCCGAGGCGGCGGCGCTGGCCGACCGGATGCGGCAGGAGACGGGCAGGGACGGGCCGCTTCCGGCGTCCGATTGGGCCTGGGCCGCCGAGCGCGAGCGCGCGGCCCGGTTCGATCTCGACACCGAGCGGCTGAAGCCGTACCTCGAGGCCGACCGGGTGCTGCGCGACGGGGTGTTCGCCGCGGCGGGCCGCCTCTACGGACTGCGCTTCACCGAGCGGACCGACCTGGCCGGCTATCACCCCGAGGTGCGCGTCTTCGAGGTCGCCGATGAGGACGGGGTGCTCGGCCTCTACCTGCTCGACCTCTTCACCCGGGACACGAAGCGCGGCGGCGCGTGGATGAACTCGATCGTCGACCGCGTCGGCGTGCTCGATCAGGACCAGGCGGTGGTGGTCAACAACCTGAACGTGCTGAAGCCGCCCGCGGGCGAGCCGGCGCTCCTCACGCTCGACTCGACCGAGACGCTCTTCCACGAGTTCGGGCACGCGCTCCACGGCCTGTTCGCCGCGACGCGGTACCCGAAGACCGCCGGCACGAACGTCCCGCGCGACTTCGTGGAGTTCCCGAGCCAGGTGAACGAGATGTGGG
>NZ_DATBTU010000054.1:0-2291 GCF_036559085.1 Amnibacterium sp. | reverse complement strand
CACATATCTGGAGTTCGCGCTTTCCGATCCGGCCATGTCGCAAGTATAGTGAACGCAGTTCAGGTGAACAGTGTTCAGGTGAACGCCGTTCATGCCATCGACCGACAGGATCCCCATGCGTACCCGCCTCCGCCTCGACGCCACCGATATCGCCAGGATCGCGGTATTCGCCGCCATCGTCGCCGTCCTCGGCCTGCCCGGCGGGATCTCCGTCTTCGGCGGTGTTCCGATCACCGCCCAGACTTTGGGCGTGATGCTGGCCGGAGCCGTTCTCGGGCCGTGGCGCGGAGCGCTCTCGATGGTCGTCTTCCTCGCCCTCGTCGCCCTCGGCCTGCCGTTACTCTCGGGAGGCCGTGGCGGGATCGCCGCGTTTGCCGGGCCTTCGGCCGGCTACCTGATCGGCTGGATCTTCGGGGCGCTCGTCATCGGTGCGATCGTCCACGCCGGCGGCCGCAAGCCCTCTCTGGTGCGCACTTTCGTGGGCGTGCTGGTCGGTGGCGTCCTCGTGGTCTACGCCTTCGGGATCCCGGTCCAGGCTTTCGTGACCCGGCTTCCGATCACCGAGACCACAGTTCTGAGCACGGCCTTCCTGCCGGGCGATCTGATCAAGTCGGTCATCGCGACGGCGATCACCCTCACGCTGGTTCGGGCGTATCCGCGGGCGTTCCGGTTCGCGGGTCGCACGGCCGCCATCGAGACGGCACCCGCGCCGGCGGCACCCGCGCCGGCGGCACCCGCGCTGGCCGCTCCCGCGACGGCGGCAACCGACTCCGTCTCGGCCCCCGCCGGCGAGCGCGAGGCGGGGCCGCGCGTTCCGTGACCCTGCTGACGCATCCGGAGCTCGTCGCGGCGGTGGCGAACTCTCGAACACCGGTTCTCCCCGAGCGGGTCTGCCCGGTGCTCGACGGCGACCCGGTCGAGCGGATCGTCGCCGCCCTCGCAATCCGCGAGCGCGGCGGCATCCCGCTCGTGGGCGACGACCGCTGGAGTGCCGAGCACAGTGCGAACGTGCGCCGGGTCGCAGCCGAAGCGGGTCCGCAACCCGGGCAGGCGTGGGCGACCATGACATCGGGCAGCACCGGTGCGCCGCGCATCCTGCTGCGCGAGGCCGCCTCGTGGGCGGCCTCGTTCGCGGCGATCACCGGCCTGCTCGAGCTGACCCCTGAGGACTCCGTCTATCTTCCGGCGCCTGCCGCCTCCTCGCTCAGCCTCTTCTCGGTCGCGCACGCCTTCGCTGCCGGATTCTCCCTCGTCCTGCCGCGTGGACACACGGTGTCGGCCTCAGATCTTGCGGACGCGACCGTCTTCCATGGCACGCCGAGCGCTCTGCGCTCCATCGTCGAAGCAGGAGGCGGACCCCGCCTGCGCGCGGCACTCGTCGGCGGCGCCGACCTCGATCCGCGACTCCGTCGCCGGGCGGAGGACCTCGGGATCCGCGTCGTCTCTTACTACGGGGCCGCTGAGCTCTCGTTCGTGGCGGCGGATGCGGGCGACGGCCTGCGCGGCTTCCCCGGCGTCGAGGTTGCTCTGCGTGACGGCGAACTCTGGGTCTCTTCGCCATATTTGGCGTCCCACTCCCTGTCGCCCGGCGGACCCTTCCGGCGGGACGAGGCGGGCTGGGCCACGGTCGGCGACCGCGCGGAGTGGGTGGACGGCCGTCTTGAGCTGCGAGGCCGGGCGGACGACGCCATCCTCACCGCGGCTGCCACGGTCATTCCGGCCGAGGTGGAAGCGGCGCTGCGCGGAATCGCCGGGGTCGCCGACGCCGTTGTCTTCGGATATCCGGCTGAGGGAGTCGGAGCGCTCGTGTCGGCTGTCGTCGAGCCGGAGGCCGCGCATCCGCTGCCCTCATCGACCGAATTGCGGCGGCTCGCCGCTCTGACCCTCGCGCCCGCGCACATCCCGCGCCGCTGGTTCGAGGTCGCAGAACTGCCGCGCACCGTCACGGGCAAGCCGGCGCGCACGGAGATCGTGCGCCGCGTGCTCGCAGGGGAGGTTGATCACGTTGCCAAGTGAAGCCGTGATCGTGGCCGCCAGGCGCACCCCCATCGGCACACGCGGGCGGGGGCTCGCCACGCTCACCGTCGACCAGTTGGCGGCACCGGTGCTGAGGGCGAACCTCGAGGACGGGATGGCCGCGCTCGGCAAGGTCGCGCTCGGCGATGGCACCCTCGGGAACGCGGTGCTCGGCGATGGCACCCTCGGCGATGGCTCGCTCGGCGACGTCGTCCTCGGCGACGTCGTACTCGGCAATTGCATGGGACCGGGCGGCAACTCGGCTCGCGTCTCCG
>NZ_DATBTU010000053.1:0-114119 GCF_036559085.1 Amnibacterium sp. | reverse complement strand
CGCGAGCGGGATCGGTCCCCAGCCCCAGCCGAGCCGGTCCGCGGCGCTGCCCAGCAGCTCGCGGGCGGGCTCGGTGCCGAACGGGGGCATCGGGTAGCGGGCGGAGCGTGGTGTGCGGGAGGTGAGCCCGCCCTCCTCGCCGGCGACGCCGAGCTGCTGCTCCGCGCGGGAGTAGTACGGCTCCATCTCGGCGTAGTCCACGGGCCAGTCGGCCAGGCTCGCGCCCTCGGGGCTGCCGTACTCGGTGCGCATCCGGAAGTCCTCGGGCATGAACCGCCAGGCCATGCCCTGCCAGATCCGGGTGCCGCCGCCCATGGCGTCGGCGTTCAGGCCGTAGAGCCATGCGTCGTCGGTGCCGTCGAGCACCCGGTCGCCGTCGGGCAGCTGCGCGACCCGCGGATGCCCGGGGCCGGGACCGACCGTCGGGAAGTAGACGGCGTTCCGCTTGCCGTGGAGATGATCGCCGCGGAGCGCGGCGTTCGGCAGCCGCTGCGCGCGCTCGAGCACGAGGACGTGCTTGCCGGCACGGGTGAGCACTTCGGCGGCCACGCCACCGCCCGGTCCGCTGCCGACGACGATCGCGTCGTACGAGGCGCGTACGCCGGCGACCCCGATGTCGGGCACGAGGTCCGGTTCGACCGGCGTGACTCCCTCCGGTACGGCGCGGAAGCCCACCATGTCGATGCCGGCAGGCACGCGCCCGCCGGATGCGGCGTAGTAGCCCTCCCAGCACAGCCGGCGGAGCGCGGCGAACTCCTGTGCCCCGACGGGGTCGCGCGAGATCTCGAGGAGCGTCCGGTCCTGCTCGTCGGCGGTCAGCTCGACGAAACCGGGACCGAGCCGGTCGGCGAGCGCCGAGACCGCGGGCCGAGCCCAGTCGAGCTCCGCGCCGGCGTGCGTGAGGTAGGCCGAGACGCCGCCGTCCCACCCGCCCGGCCAGCGGTCGACCGGGATGATCCGGTCGACCGCGGCGCGGACCGCGGGTGGGACGACGAGGGCAGCGGACCCGTCAGCGTCCGGCAAGCGAGCCGCCGATGCCTCCGACACTGAAGTACTTGTTCAGCACGGCGAACAGCAGCACGGGCGGCACCATCATGACGACGGCGACGGCCATGACCGAGCCCCAGTCGGCGGCGTTCTGCTGGAAGAACGTCTGCAGACCGATGGGCATCGTGTACTTCGTGGAGTCCTGCAGGAAGAGCAGGGCGATCAGGTAGTCGTTCCAGGCGAGCAGGAACGAGAAGATCGCCGTCGACAGGATGCCCGGCAGCGAGTTGCGGAGCACGATCCGGCGGAAGCCGCCGAACACGCTCGCGCCGTCCATCCAGGCGGCCTCCTCGAGGGAGATCGGGATGGAGTCGAAGTAGGCCGCCATCATCCAGATCGCCACCGACATGGTCGAGCCGATGTAGACGATCGCGACACCCGGCAGCGTGTTCACGAGGCCGAGCACCGAGAAGGTGATGAACAGCGGGATCGCCGCCGTCACGACCGGCAGTGCCTGGACCACGAAGAGCACCAGTGAGTACCCGGACACGAGCCGGTTCCGCAGGCGAGAGAGCACGTAGCCGGCCGGCGCGGCGATGGAGACCGAGAAGAGCACGGTCACCAGCGCGACGATCAGGCTGTTGCCGAGCCAGAGGAGCACGTCCGTGCCGCCGAAGATCCGAACGAAGTTCTCGAACGTGAACCCGGTGACCTTGCTGTTCTGCCCGGGCTGCGTGGACAGGTAGAAGACGGCGAGGATCGGGGTGATCACGACGAGCGTCACGACCAGGATGAGCAGGAAGCGCCACCACTGGCCCTTCTGCTCCCGCGACTTCGCGCTCGTGCGCTTGACCCTGCCGAGGGTGGCCGAGGGCGCGCCGCCGATGGCGATGGGCTGACCGCTCATTCGATGTCCGCCTTCTTGATCCGCTGGTAGAGCAGGGTCGAGATGATCACGAGGACCGCCGTCATCATGAACGCGACCGCGGTCGCAGGCCCGGTCTGCAGGTTCTGGAACGCGTACTGGTACGACAGGATGATGAGCGACGTGGTCGCGCCGCTCGGACCGCCCTGCGTGAGCAGGAAGATCGTCGGGAAGTCGTTGACGCAGAAGATCGTCATGAGGACCCAGCTGATGTAGGTGGTCCTCGAGATGATCGGCAACGTCACGCCGGTGAACGCCTGCCAGGAGCTGGCACCGTCCATCCGCGCGGCCTCGTAGACGTTGTTGTCCACGCTGGCGAGCGCGGACGCCATCATCATCATCATGAACGGGAAGCTGATCCACACCTTGAAGATGCAGACCAGGATCTTCGCCAGGACCGGGTCACCCAGGAAGTTCACGTCCCCGAGCCCGAAGTTGGCGAGGATCATGGGGATCGGGCTCTGCGGCGTCGCCACGAGCCAGTTCCAGGAGGTCGCCGAGACGACGACGGGCACGATCCAGGGCAGCAGCAGCAGCACCTTGAAGAGGCCGCCGGCCGGGATCCGGGTGCGCAGCAGCAGAGCGAGCGCGAGTCCGACGATCCAGGAACCGAACACACCGACGATCGTGAAGATGACCGTGAAGAGCGTGGACTGGAGGAACTGGTCGGACGTCAGGACGCTCACGTAGTTCTGCAGTCCGACGAAGTTCGCCTCGGTCGGCAGCGTCGACGGCGTTCCGTCCTGGAAGGACTGGATGAACGAGTAGATGACGGGGAAGAGATTCAGCAGGAGAAGCAGGACGAGCGACGGCAGTGCGAACAGCACCAGCGTCAGTCCTGCGCGCCCCAGCGGCGACCGACTGCGATGCGCACCGGGGGTGCCCGGCCCACGGCCGGACACCCCCACGCCACGCTTCGCCTTGTCAAGCCGGCCGACGACCGTGTCGACTGCCATTCAGGACTCCTTCTCAGGTGCCGCATCCAGAGGATGAGGCGACCGGATCATGCGGACTCGAGCGACTTCTGCAGCTTCTCGAGCGCGGCCTTCGCCGTCGTCTTGCCGGCCAGGACCGCCTGCGTGAAGTCGATCCCCGGCTGCGTGCCGTCGACCTTCGTCACTCCCAGGAACACCGTGTTGCTGCCAGGGGCGCCCCACGTCTTCGAGATGGGCTGCCACTCGTTGATGATCTTCGTCGAGATCGGGTCGTTGGCATAGGCCGCGGTCGCGATCGACTTCAGGGGAGGAAGGCCGATGCCGGTCTTCTTCGTCCAGAGCGTCTTCATGTTCTGGTAGTAGTACGTCATGAACGCCTCGGACGCCGCCTGGCTCGGCGTGTTCTTGTACATCATGATGTTGTTCGGGAAGTAGAGCGCACCCTTCTTGCCGCTCGGCCCGGTCAGCGGGCTGGCGACCTGGAGCTGCGGCGCCGCAGTCGCGCTGACGCTCGCGGGAGCACCGGCACCGTCCCACGCCATGCCGAACTTGTTCGCGCTGATCTGGTCGTAGAAGTTCTGCGACGTGTACGTGGCGCTTCGCGGGTCGACGTAGCCGTTCTTGACGAGGCCGAGCACCCAGTCGATCGCCTCGATGTTCTCGGGGGTGACGCAGTTCGGCTTCTGGTCGGGCCCGTACAGACCGCCACCGTTGTTGATCATGTGCGACACGAGCACGTGGAATCCCGTGAAGGCGCCGGCACCGGAGCGGGTGCCGTAGCCGTAGACGCCGATCTTCTTCAGCTTGGCGCAGGCCGCCTCGAAGGACGTCCAGTCGGTGGGGACCGTCGCCCCGGCCTTGTCCATGAGGTCCTTGCGGTACCAGAGGAGACGCATGTCGAGGTTGTAGGGGACCGCGGCGTACCCGTTGCTGGTCTTCAGCGTGTCGACGAGGCCCGGGAGGAAGTCGTCGTAGATGCCGTTGCTCTTCCAGCTGTTGAGCAGGTTGTCCGCGTACGCGATCTTGCCCTGGGACTCGAACTCGAACGCCGTCGTGCCGCCGCCGGAGCTGACGGCCGGGCCGTTGTTCGCCGCGACCGCGGTGGAGAACGTCTGCGTGAAGTTCGCCCACTGGATCTGCTGGTAGGTGACGTTCCCGAAGCCGCTCTTCGGCTTGTACGCCGCCACGATCCGCTTGTCCTCGGTGAGGAAGGCCGCCGGGCCCCACGGCATGTTCCAGAACTTCAGCGGCTTCGATGCGTTTCCGCTGCTGCCGCTCTTGCTTCCTCCGGTGCTGCACGCGGCGAGCAGTGTCGCCGCAGCGACTCCGCCTGCACCCGCGAGCAGGGTGCGCCGGGTGAAACCGGCGCCGTTGGGCTGTGAAGCCATTACAGGATCCTCTCCGATGGCCGCGCCTCTGCCGATCCATCGCATTCGTCGTCGAATAGAAAGTTTCGAAGGGTCGGGGCGCGAACGTCCACGGTCGTCCTCCTGCGTGGACAGTCTCTGTCCCCGACCGCCCGGTGTCAACGAACCACGCGCCCACGAAGGTTGCGATTCGAGCACTGCGGACGGCCTTCCTGGGCCTCTTCCCCGCCGTTCCGGGGAGGAAGGGCCTCGAAAGTTTCGAAAACAAAGTGCGTCGTTCTATCGGAATCGCCGCTTCGGGAGCGCGTCAGCGTCGAGGGATGGTCGATCGGGTGCAGCAGCCGACGGTGCACGAGGACGGGTCCATCACGGTGACGGCCGCGATCCGCGTCCGGGTGGCGGATCCGCTCGGACTGAGGGCGCGCGTCGCGCTTCCGCACGTGAACGAGGACGGCGAGGTCTACGTCGGCGACGACGGCGACCATGCCGCGCTCGCCCGCGCCGTCTCGATCGTGCTCGACGCGGCACCGTTCGCGGCGCTCGGGATCGAGCTCGTCCACAACGCGGTCTCGGCGCCCGGTGCCACCGCGTTCCATCCGCACCTGCGCGACTGAGCGGGCGGCGCGGCGGTCAGGCCCGTTCGGCGGGGACGAGGATCCAGAGCACGAGGTAGATCACGGCCTGCGGCCCCGGCAGCAGCAGGGACGCGAGGAACAGCACGCGGACGAGCCAGGGCGACAGCCCGAAACGGCGCGCGAGGCCGGCGCAGACGCCCGCGATGACGCGGCCGGAACGGGGGCGGACGAGGTCGGATGCCATGCCGCGAGTCAACCCCGTCGGTCGCGGGTCGAGCGCAGATTCAGGGAAGAATCTGCAGGAACTCGGCGTGGCGGCTTGCGTTCTGTACCATTCCCGGGTGCCCAATACCCCCTCGGGGCGCCGGATCGGGACGATGCTGTCCTCCCTCCTCGCGTTCTTCGCCGTCGCCGGCATCGCCGGCGTGCTCGTCGCCGTCCTCCTGACGCCCGCTGTCGCGCTCTCCGGCGCAGGCGCGAAGCAGGGCATCGGCCTCTTCGAGTCGCTGCCCGGCGACCTGAAGATCGGCGCGCTCCAGCAGCGGACCTCCATCTACGCCACCTCGCACGGCAAGCCGGTGCTGCTCGCCTCCTTCTACGCGCAGAACCGCGTCGTCATCCCCTGGGATGCGGTGCCGCTCAGCGTCCAGGACGCCGCGATCGCCGGCGAGGACGTGCGGTTCTACCACCACGGCGGGGTCGACGCGAACGCCATCGCGCGGGCCGCGGTGGCCGACGTGCTCGGCAAGTCGCTGCAGGGCGCCTCGACGATCACGCAGCAGTACGTGAAGAACGTGTGCGTGCAGCAGGCCGAGGCGATCACCGACGTGAAGAAGGCGCAGACGGCGTACGCGGAGTGCATCGATCCGTCCGCCGGGCGCAAGGTGCGGGAGATGCGGCTCGCCATCGGGCTCGAGAAGAAGTACACGAAGAACGAGATCCTGCTCGGCTACCTCAACATCGCCGGCTTCGGCGGCCGCGTGTACGGCATCGAGGCCGCCGCCCAGTACTACTTCGGCGTCCAGGCGAAGCAGCTCACCGTGCCGCAGGCGGCGGCGCTGATCGCGATCGTGAACAACCCGGAGCACTTCCGGCTCGACGTGAAGGCCAACCTGCCGGCCGCGACCGATCGCCGCGACCACATCCTCGCTGTCGAGCGGGAGCAGGGGATGATCTCGGCCGCCGCCTACCGCGAGGCGGTGGCCGCGCCGATCACGACGCACATCACGGCGCCGCCGACCGGCTGCGACGCGGCCGGTGTCGCCGGGTTCTTCTGCGACTACGTCAAGAACGTGCTCGAGACGGATCCGACGTTCGGCGCGACACGGCAGGTCCGCGAGGCGAACCTGCAGACGATGGGCTGGAAGGTCACCACGACCCTGAACCTCGACCTGCAGCGCACCGCGCAGAAGGTCATGAACACCTACGTGCCGAAGTCGACGAAGCTGTTCGACGTCGGCGGCGCGGCGGTCTCGGTGCAGCCCGGGTCGGGTCGCGTCGTGTCGATGGTCCAGAACAAGGACTACGACGCGAGCGGCTCCCGTGGCGGCACGAGCTCGCGCTACTCCGCGGTGAACTACAACGTCGACATGGCGCTCGGCGCCGGCGGCGGCCCGCAGCCGGGATCGACGTTCAAGCTCTTCCCCCTGATCGACTGGCTGAAGACCGGGCACACGCTCTACCAGACGGTCAACGGGAACCCGCGGACCATCCCCGCATCGACGTTCGCGAAGTGCGGCTCCCCGGACTACGACGACAAGGCGTGGTCCGTCGGCAACGACGTGCCGACCGAGAAGGGCAACTACACGGTCATGGCCGGCACCGCCGGGTCCGTGAACGGCGTCTTCGCATCGCTCGGCGAGGAGAGCGACCTCTGCCGCATCCGCGACTTGGCGCAGTCGATGGACGCGACGAACGCCAGGGGAGGCAGGCTCTCCACCGTGCCGGCGATGGTGATCGGCGGCGCGAGCTCCATCGCTCCGATCGACATGGCCACCGCGTACGCGACGATCGCGAACCACGGGGTGACCTGCGACCCGATCGCGATCGACTCCATCGTCGATCCGGACGGCCACCCGATGCCTGTGCCGAAGGCGAACTGCCGCAGGACCGTTCCGGCAGCCGTGGCCACCGCCGTCGCCTACGCGCTCCACGGCGTGATCGCCGGCGGCACCATGTCCGGCGACCAGACGGCCGACGGGCTCTACGAGTTCGGCAAGACCGGGACGACGGACAACGCCAAGGACACCTGGGCGATCGGCAGCACCTCGAAGGTCACCACCGCCGTCTGGGTGGGGAACGCCAACGGCTTCGCGAACCTGCGCCAGGTGTACGGCTTCCCCTACTGCGGGCTGTCGCAGGGCAGCACCCAGTCCGCGATCGAGCGGCACTGCGTGTGGAACGGCATCCAGACCGCGGCGAACCGGATCTACGGCGGCGCGACCGGCTGGGCCGCTCCCGACTCCCAGTACCTCTACGGGGGCGCGGCGATCCTGCACGCCGACGCGCGCCCGCACGTGGCGCCCGCGCCGAAGCCGAAGCCGAAGCCGGTGACGACGCCCGCACCCGCGCCCGCGCCGAATCCCGGCCCGTCGCCGAAGCCGGTGCACACCCCGCCGCCGAAGCACTAGCGCAGCAGCAGCACCCACCCCACGGCGGCGGCGAGGACGACGAGGAGGCCGTTGAGGCACGCGAACGCCATCCGGCGCCGCCAGACGTCCGTGCCGCCGCCGATCAGCTGACCGACGGTCGCCACCCCGGCGAGCAGCAGCAGCTGCGCGAGCCCGACCCCACCGAAGAAGAGCGGTGCGGTGCCGTCGACCGAGGGCGACAGCACCTCGAGCGCGACGAGCGCCAGCCCGAGCAGGTGCACCGGCAGGGTCGCGAGCATCAGCACGACCGCTGCGACGAACCCCAAGCGGCGCCGGGCGAGCGACCGCGCCTCGACCGGCCGACGCCCTGCGGGAGCGACGGCGCGCGGGACGGCGCGGGGCGTCCGAGGCGGAGCCTGGCGCGGGATCGGCAGGGTGCTGTCGCTCACCGCAGGCACTATCGGCACCCGGCCGCTCGGCGTCAGTCGCCCGTCGGCTAGCGTGGACCGCAGACGACTGGCGTGGGTAGGGGACTACCGGGGAGTGGAGTCGGAGCATCGCCCGCCTGGGTGCTCCTCGCAGGAGGAGACGGCATGCCTGCTGACCTGATCGACGGTCGCGCCCTCGCGGCGCGCACGCTGGAGGGCGTCGCCGAGCGCGTCGCCCGGTTGCGGGCGGACGGGCACCGGGCGCCCTGCATCGCGACCGTGCTCGTCGGCGACGACCCCGCATCGCACTCCTACGTCCGGATGAAGGTGAACCGGGCGGTCTCGGTCGGGATGGAGCCCCGGCGGCTCGACCTTCCCGCGTCGATCGACACCGCAGCGCTCGTCGCCGAGATCGACGCGCTCTCCGCGGACGACGGGGTCGACGGGATCCTGCTGCAGCATCCGGTGCCGCCGCACATCGACGAGCGCGCGGCGTTCGAGGCGATCGACGTCGCGAAGGACGTGGACGGGGTGACCCACCGGTCGTTCGCCACGATGGCGTTCGGTGAGCCCGGGTTCGCGTCCGCGACGCCGGGCGGGATCCTGCGGCTGCTCGACGCCTACGACGTGCCCCTGCAGGGCACGGAGGCGGTCGTGGTCGGCCAGGGGCCGATCCTCGGGCGGCCGCTCAGCGTGCTGCTGCTCGCCCGCGACGCCACGGTGACGATGTGCCACGTGCACACCCGGGAGCTCGGCGAGCACGTCGCTCGAGCCGATCTGGTGGTCGCGGCGGTGGGCCTGCCGGGCCTCATCCGCGGGGAGTGGATCAAGGAGGGCGCCGTCGTCATCGACGCCGGCTACAGCCCGGGTGGGGTCGGCGACGTCGAGTTCGACGTCGCCCGGGAGCGCGCCCGCCTGATCACGCCGGTGCCCGGCGGCGTGGGCCCGATGACCGTGGCGGTGCTGCTCGAGCAGACCGTGCTCGCCGCTGAGCGGCGAGCACGGTCCCTGGGGAGCGCCTAGGCCGCGAGCGCGGCCCCGTGGTGCTCGAGGGTGGCGACGATCTCGCCGTCGACCGCGTCGACGGCCACCGTGTCACCGTCCTCGAGGTCCCGCATGACCATCAGGTCCGCGATCGCGTCCTCGACGTCGCGCTGGATCACCCGGCGCAGGGGCCGCGCCCCGTACTCCGGCTGGTAGCCGCGCTCGGCGATGAGGTCCACCGCCCCCTCCGACACCGTCAGGTCGGTGTGCCGGCTCGCGAGCCGGGCCGCGGTGTCGGTGAGGAGCAGGCGCACGATCCGGCGCAGCTGCTCCGTGTCGAGCTTGCGGAACAGGACGATCTCGTCGATCCGGTTCAGGAACTCGGGACGCATCGCCTCGCGGAGCCGCCCGAGCACGCGGTCGCGCACGGCCTTCTCGGAACCGAAGCCCGATCCGTCGTCACCCGGCGCCACGAAGCCGAGGGCTCCGCTGCGGCTGGCGAGGACCTCGCCGCCGATGTTCGACGTCATGATCACGACCGTGTTGCGGAAGTCCACCGTGCGGCCCTGGCCGTCGGTGAGGCGGCCGTCGTCGAGCACCTGCAGCAGCAGGTTGAACACGTCCGGGTGCGCCTTCTCGATCTCGTCGAGCAGCACGACCGAGTACGGGTTGCGCCGCACGCGCTCGGTGAGCTGGCCCGCCTCGTCGTAGCCGACGTACCCGGGAGGGGCACCGACCAGTCGGCTGACGGTGTGCCGCTCGCCGAACTCGCTCATGTCGAACCGCAGCATCGCGCTCTCGTCGCCGAACAGGCTCGAGGCGAGCGCCTTGGCCAGCTCGGTCTTGCCGACGCCGGTCGGGCCGAGGAACAGGAAGCTGCCGACCGGACGACGGGGGTCGCCCATACCGGTGCGGTTGCGGCGCACGGCCTTCGCGATCGCCGCGACGGCGTCGTCCTGCCCGATGACCCGCGTGTGCAGCTCCGACTCGAGCTTCGCCAGACGGGTGCGGTCACCCTCGGTGAGACGGGAGGCGGGGATGCCGGTCGCGCGCTCGATCATCTCGGCGATCTCGGCACGGCCGATCTCGCCCTCCGCGGGGTCGACCGGGGCGCCCTGCGCGATCCGCTGCTGGAGCGACTCGATCTCGTCGCGGAGCCGCGACGCGTCCTCGTACCGCTCCTCGGCGACCGCGGTCGCCTTGTCGGCCTCGAGGGACTCGAGACGGGCCGTGAGCGACGTGACGTCGACGCGGCCACCGAGGGCGAGGCGCGTGCGCGCGCCCGCCTGGTCGATGAGGTCGATCGCCTTGTCCGGCAGGAACCGGTCGGTGATGTACCGGGCGGAGAGCTCCACCGACGCGGCGACCGCCTCGTCGGTGTAGCGCACACCGTGGTGCTGCTCGTACCGGTCCTTGAGGCCCGCGATGATGCGCACCGCGTCCTCGATCGAGGGCTCGCCGACCGTCACGGGCTGGAAGCGGCGCTCGAGTGCGGCGTCCTTCTCGATCCGGCGGTACTCCTTCAGCGTGGTCGCGCCGACGAGGTGCAGCTCGCCCCGCGCGAGCCGGGGCTTCAGGATGTTGCCCGCGTCCATGCCGCCCTCGCCGCCGCCGCTGCCGGCGCCGACGACGGTGTGCAGCTCGTCGAGGAAGACGATCAGCTCGTCCTGGTGCGCGACGATCTCATCCACCAGCTTCGTGAGGCGCTCCTCGAAGTCGCCGCGGTAGCGGGTGCCCGCCACCATGCCGGCGAGGTCGAGCGCCACGACGCGCTTGTCGCGCAGCGACTCGGGGACGGAGCCGTCCGCGATCGCCTGGGCGAGACCCTCGACGATCGCGGTCTTGCCGACGCCGGGCTCACCGATCAGTACGGGGTTGTTCTTCGTGCGGCGCAGCAGGATCTCGACGACCTGCTCGACCTCGAGGGTGCGGCCGATGACGGGGTCGAGACCGTGCTCGCGCGCGCGGGCCGTGAGGTCCATGCCGAACTGCTCGAGCATCGGGGTGTCGCTCCGGGGGGTGTCGCCCTGCGCCCCGCCCGTGGCGGTGCCGCCCTGGGCGATGCGCTGCAAGGATTCGGGGGTCACGCCGAAGGCGGCGAGCAGCTGGCCGGCGGCCGCGTGCTCGTTCGCCACGAAGGCGAAGAACAGGTGCTCGGGGTCGACGTAGGTCGAGCCGAATGCGCGGGCGACCTGCACGGCCTCGAGGAGGGCGCGCTGGGCGTACGGGGTCATCGCGGGGGTGCCGCCGACCTGCTCGCCGCCGGCGGGCATCCGCTCCTCGATGGCGGACAGCAGCGCGTCCACGTCGATGCCGGCGCGGGACAGCGCCGTGCGGCCCTGCTCGCCGGCCACGAGGGCGTGCAGCAGGTGGAGCGCGTCGACGTCCGCGTGCCCGTGCTCCACGGCGAAGCGGACGGCGGCGCCGACCACCTCGTGCGTGCGCCGGCTCAGCAACCGGGTGATGTCGATGGGGCGGCCCGTCGAAGCGGACCGCTGGCTCTGGAGCAACCGGGCGAGGAACTCGTCGAACGAGCCGTCACCGGCAGCGGAGCCGAAGTACTCAGGCAAGAGACCTCCAGGGAACTTGAGTGCCTACGACTCAATCCAACGCAGGAGGCGAGCAGGCATTCCCGGTCGAGGGAGGAATCTGAGCCGACTCGGCTCAGGTCTTGCTGGCGGTCAGGAGCCGAGCAGGCGCAGCGCCTCCGGAGCGGAGGGCACGATCTCGGGGGAGAGGCGGCGGAGCATCTCGTGCCAGCTCGCGTCCGCGTCGATGGTCTCCTTCAGCAGCACCAGGCCGCGCTCGGGCAGCCCCGCGGTGAGCAGGCCGAGGCCGGCCCAGAACTTCAGCTCGACGGTGTCGGGTGCCGACTCGTAGGCGGCGACGTACCGGTCGGCGGCCGCCGCGAAGTCCCCGTTCGCGAGCAGCTGGTCGCCCTGGTCGGCGAGCAGGTACGCGCCGTTCAGCGCCACGAGCCGGTGCAGCTCCTGGAGCGGCTCGGGGGAGTCCTCGACCCGCACGTCGAGGAGGCGGTCGGCATCCGTCCCCTCGGCGGGCACGACGAGGATGGCCGCGGCCTGCCGGCCGCGGAGGTCGCCGCCGGCCAGCTCGGCGGCGTCGAGCGCGGCGAGCAGCGCGGCGGTGAGGCCCTGCCCGATCGTCGCCTCGTACGCCTCCGCCATGGCCGGCCAGACGTCGGCCGAGCGCATCATGTTCGCCTGGCAGGCGTAGCCGTCACCGGTCGCCTGCCCGGCCGCCGCGACGCACGACGCCCCCGTGTGGGCGACGGCGAGGCCGGACGCGTCGACGACGGCGAACTGTCGGTGGGCCGAGGCGGCGTCGCCCTCGACCAGGGCGGCCACGATGTCCGCCGCCGAGCGGCCCTCGCGGAGCATCGCGAGCGCACGGGGCTTGTGCTGCACCTGCGGCATCGCCTGGGTGGCGATCGCGCCGAGCCCCGCGGATGCGGCGCACACGACCGAGCCGACACCGAACCAGTGAGACTGCACGGCGACGCCCATGGCGCCGGTCGCGGGGTCCCGCGCGACGATCGAGTAGGTCACGGGGTCAGCCGGCCACGGCGGCGACGACCGCGGCACCCGCGGCGACGGCGAACACGGACTCCCAGGCCCCGAGCCGCTTCGCGAGCGGATGGGAGCCGCCGAACGCACCGAGGTACGCGACGGTGACGGCCCCCGCGCGGATCGGGCCCACCGCACGGTTCACGACGACGAAGGTGCCGGCGCCGAAGGCGGCGAGCACGACGCCGCCGAGCGCGCGGACGCCGGTCGCCCTGGCGGTGCCGTAGCCCGCGAGGAGGCCGGCGGTGGTGAGGGCGGGGGCGAGGACGCGGGAGAGGGTGTGGGCTGAGATCACGGCATCGATCCTGTCAAACTCCGAGGGGGACGGCTGGAAGCGGCATCCGGTACCGTCCGTCCATGCTGGTGGCGTTCTCGGTGAGTCCGACAGGTGGCGACGGGGCGGACGGCTCCGTCCACGACGCGGTGGCGGCCGCGGTGCGGGTCGTCCGGGACTCGGGGCTCCCGAACCGCACGGACGCGATGTTCACGACCCTCGAGGGGGAGTGGGACGAGGTCTTCGCCGTCGTGAAGCAGGCGACGCTGGCGGTCCAGGCGTTCGGGCCGCGCGTGTCCCTCGTGCTGAAGGCGGACCTCCGGCCGGGGCGCAGCGGCGAGCTGACGGGGAAGGTCGAGCGCCTGGAGGCGGCGCTCGGGACGTCGCGGAGCCACGGGTGAACCGCGGTCCCAGCCGCCGGGTGGCAGGCTGAGGGCGTGCGGCGCACGACGGAATGCACGGGCTGCGGGCTCGTGCTGCCCGTCGAGGCGGGGGCGCCTGCGATCCCGATGAACGCCTCACCGGAGTGCGCGGCGGTCTACGCCGAGGTCTCGGGCTTCGAGTTCCAGCACCCGGTGATGCTCCGCTACCACCAGCTCTCGGTCGACGCGTACGGCGCCCAGCACGCAGGGCGGCCGACCACGCCGATCCGCCTCGGCTACGCGCTCGCGGGCCTCTGGCTCGCGCTGGAGCACGGCTTCTCGGGTGACGAGGTGCGGGTCATCCACCACTCGATGGGGCACGCGGAGGCGTGGTGGCCCGACTTCGAGCCGCCCGCGGGCCGCGCACGGATCACCGTGCACGACGTCGCCGAGCAGGGCGTGCGGATCGGTTCGAGCACCGGCCACGCGACCGCCACGCGAGCGTGGGCCGCGGACGTGTGGGGCGTGTGGACCGCGGAGCGGCCGCAGGTCGGCGTCGAGGTCGAGGCGCTGCTGCGCCGCATCTTCGTGTGCGACGGGCGGCAGCCGCTCCGCGGCACGGTCGGCCCGGCCGGCGCGGTCTACCGGCTGGTCGGTCTGCTCGACTGAGGCTCAGCCGAGGATCGCGGGCGGCATGAGCACCACCGGGCACTCCGCGTTGTAGATCAGCCGGCGCGCGAGCGTCGGGCCCTCGGGCAGCTCGAGCCGCGACGGGGCGTCGAGCACGAGCAGCTCGGCGGTCTCGGACGCCTGCAGGAGCACCCGGAAGGTGCTGCCGTGGACCAGCTCCGTCACGACGTCCGTCTCGTCGCCGAGCGCGTTCCGCACCTGGTCGGCGAGCCGGCGGCGGGCCTCGTCGGCGGCCTGCCGGGCGTCGAACGTGATCGCCGGGGGCCGGCCGCCCGGCGCGATCGGCGCCCGAGGGGGACGCCACGCGCTCAGGGCGACCAGCGGCGCACCGAGTCGCCCGGCCTCGGCCGCGCCCCAGCGCAGGGCGGCGGGGGAGCCACTCGTCGGGCTGACCCCGACCACCACCCTGCCGGCGTGGTTCTGCTGCTCGTCGCTCATCGCGCGTCCGACATGAAGTTCACGTCGCTCACCTCCTCGAGGCTCTTGCGTTCAGCGCTGACGCCGAAGATGAGCGCGACGATGCCGCCCACGATCATCATCCCGGCGCCGAAGTAGTACCCGACCGCCAGCGGGTTCCGGTCCTTGCCCGAGCCGACCAGGATGCCGAAGATCGTCGGCGCGAAGGCTCCGACGAGCTGGCCGATGGAGAAGAAGTAGGAGATCGCCTGCCCCCGGACCTGCAGCGGGAAGGTCTCGCTCACCGTCAGGTACGCCGATGACGCACCGGCCGAGGCGAAGAAGAACGACACGCACCAGAAGATCGTCTGGGTGACCGCGTTCAGCACCCCGGCCTGGAACAGCGCACCGGAGATCGCGAGCACGACACCGGCGATGCCGTACGTGGCGAAGATCATCTGCCTGCGGCCGATCGAGTCGAACAAGGGCCCGAGCACGATCGGCCCGAGCAGGTTCCCGATGGCGAAGGGGAAGAAGTAGAGCCCCACCGTGCCGCCGGGGATGCCGTAGAAGTTCGACAGGACGAGCGCGTAGCTGAAGAAGATCGCGTTGTAGAGGAACGACTGCGTCACCATCATCGTGAACGCGACGATCGTGCGCTTCGGGTAGAGCTTCAGGAAGACGTAGGCGACCTTCTTGAACGGGACGCTCTCGCTCTGCGTGACCTCGATCGCCTTGTCCTCCGGCAGCTCGCCGAGCTGCGTCCCGGACTCGGCCTCGACCTCCTGCTCGATGCGGCGGACGTTGCGCTCGGCCTCGTCCTCCTGCCCGTGCGTGATCTGCCACCGGGGGCTCTCCGGGATGTTGCGCCGCAGGAAGATGATGAACAGGCCGAGCACCGGGCCGAGCCAGAAGCCGATGCGCCAGCCCCATCCGCTCGACTCGAGGAACGATCCCGGGGCGAGGAGGAACAGGTTCGCGGCGGCACCGAGCGCCGCGCCACCCCAGTAGGTGCCGTTGATGGCGAGGTCGACACGGCCCCGGAACTTCGACGGGATGATCTCGTCGATCGCGGAGTTGATGGCGGTGTACTCGCCGCCGATGCCCATGCCGGCGATGAAGCGGAAGACCCAGAGGAACCACGGGGCGAAGGCGAACCCCGCGATGCCCGAGCCGATCAGGTAGATGAAGAGGGTGAGGATGAAGAACCGCTTCCGGCCGAGCCGGTCGGACAGCCGGCCGAAGACGAGCGCACCCACCACCTCGCCGAGCAGGTAGATGGAGCCGGTCAGCCCGACCTCCGCGGAGTTCATCCCGAGGTGCTTGGCGTAGCCGTTCTCGGAGACCATCTGGATCTCGAGCCCGTCGAGGATCCAGGCCGTCCCGAGGCCGAGGACCACGGTCCAGTGGAACCTCGTCCACGGCAAGCGGTCCATGCGGGCGGGGATGAGGCTCTTCATCGATCCGGTCGATCGCTCGCTCGTCGCTGTCACCACTGCTCCATCTCCGCCCGGCTCCGCTGCCGGACGACAGGACGCTAGGGAGCGATCCTGAAAGTCTTCGGCGGGTTCGCAGAGCGCTTCCAGGTTGCGAGCCGGACGTGCGCCGTGGTCGGATGCGGCATGGAAGCGGACCTCCTCGTCGTCGCCGACGCGGCCGCCTGGGAGGCGTGGCTCGAGGCCGAGCACGCCGCAGCCGACCGCGTGCTGCTCGCGATCCCGAAGAAGGGCAGCGGCGCGCCGGGGCCGTCGCTCGTCGAGGCGATCGAGGTGGCGATGTGCTTCGGCTGGGTCGACTCGCGCCTCAGCCGCGTCGACGAGCGGTTCAGCGCCGCGGTCTTCACGCCGCGGCGGCCGCGGAGCTCGTGGTCGCCGCGCAACCGCGGCGTCGCGCTCCGCCTCATCGCCGAGGGACGGATGCGGCCCGCCGGCCTGCTCCAGGTGGAGCGGGCCCAGGCGGACGGCCGGTGGCCGGCCGAGGAGTCGACCGGCTAGGCCGCGATCCGCGCGGTGAGGCTGATCGGCAGGTGGTCCGAGGCGCCCTGCGGGAGCACATCGATGTCGTCGATCTCGAAGCCGGTCGAGGTGACGAAGTCGAAGTAGCCGCTGAAGTAGCGGTAGCGCACGTAGGTCGGCGCGTTCGTGCGGGTCAGCTGGTAGCCGGTGGTCGACAGGCGCCGCTCGAGGCCGCGGACGAACCACGGGTAGTTGAAGTCGCCGACCATCACGGCCGGGATGCCCGCCTTCATGGTCCGCATGCCCTCATGGGCGGCCGCGATCTGCTTGCGGCGCAGCGAGTTCGAAGCGGTCAGCGGCGCGGCGTGGAAGTCGCCGACGAGCACCTCGCAGCCGGTCACGCGGTCGGTGAGGTGCGCGGCGAGGAGGCGCTCGTGGGCCGGCGCCATCACCCGGTCGTGCAGCGACTTGCGCAGGGCGAACACCTTGGTGCGGTGCACCTCGAAGCGGTCCTTGCGGAGGTACATCGCGAGGCCGAGCCGGTTGCCCTTCGTCTGGTCGACGAGCGTCATCGATCCGAGGTGCTCCGGCATGTCGGTGGAGTCGCACTCCTGGAGGCAGAGGACATCCGCGTCGTACTCGTCTGCGATCCCTGCGAGCTCGCCGCTCGCGGTGTGCTCGCGCAGGTTGTAGCTGATGATCTTCGTCGGTCTGCCCTCCGGCCGCGGCTGCGGATCGACCCTACTTCGGAACGGTGCGGGCAACCGTCAGGACAGGACGTCGCGCGTGGTGAAGCGGCCGTAGGCGAGGGCGCCGAAGACGAGCACGTAGGCGCCCTGCAGGAGCGCGTTCGTGCCGAAGGTCGACCAGAGCGGCGGCTGGCGCAGCAGGTCGATCAGGCCGAGCCACGAGTCGGTGAAGAGCCACGGATGCAGCCAGGCGATCTGCGGCAGCTGGTCGAGGACCTCGGAGGCGACGGCCACCACGACCGTCGCGGCCATCGCGCCGACGGGCACGTCGGTGACCGTCGAGACGAACAGGCCGATCGCGGTCATCCCGAGCATCGCGACCGCCACGTAGAGGCCGATCAGCAGCAGCCGCAGGAGGCCTTCGGCCACCGGGACCTGGTCCCCGGACAGCAGGGTGACGGGGCCGATGGGGAAGAGGGCCCAGCCGATCAGCGTGCCGGCGAGCACGATCGCGAGCGGTGCCGCGATCGCGAAGGCGGCGGCGCCGAGGAACTTCACGACGAGCAGCCGCGTGCGACCGGCGGGCACCACGAGCAGGTAGCGGAGCGTGCCCTGACTCGCCTCGCCGGCGATCGTGTCACCCGCGACCACCCCGATCGTGAGCGGCAGGAACAGCGGGATCGCGAGCACGAGGGACGCGACCCCCACGAACAGCCCGTTCCCCGCGATCGCGCCGATCAGGGCGGGGCCGCGGCCGTCGTTGCCGCGCCCCTCGGAGATGCGCACCGCGACCGCCACGAGCACCGGCACGGCGGCGAGCGCGATGAGCATCGCCCAGGTGCGTCGGCGCCGGAACAGCACGGACAGCTCGCTGCCGAGCAGGTCAGCCCTCCACATCGAAGCCCTCCCCGGTGAGCGCGACGAAGCGGTCCTCGAGGCTCGGCTCGTCGACGGTGAAGCCGCGCACCCGCACCCCGGCGCCGACGAGCGCGGCGACGAGCGCGTCGGGGGAGAGGCCGTCGGGGAGCACGCCCCGCACGTCGCCGGTGGGGCCGTCGGGCAGCGCCGGCGCCATGCCGCGGTCGGCGAGCACGCGCGCGGCGGCGCCGGGGTCGGGCGTCGTCACCCGCACCGTCGCCGTCCCGTGGCCGCGCAGCTCGTCGAGCGTGCCCTGCCCCACGATCCGGCCGGCCCGCATCACGCCGACGTGGCTGCAGAGCTGCTCGATCTCCGCGAGCAGGTGGCTCGAGACGAAGACCGTCGTGCCGTCGCCCGCGAGCGTGCGCACGAGGGAGCGCACCTCCCGCGTGCCCTGCGGGTCGAGGCCGTTCGTCGGCTCGTCGAGCACGAGCAGCTCCCGCGGCCGCAGCAGGGCGTTCGCGAGGCCGAGCCGCTGCTTCATGCCGAGGGAGTAGGCCTTCACCTTCTTGCCCGCCGCCGCGCTCAGGCCGACCCGGTCGAGCGCGTCCGCGATCCGGCTCGAGCGGGTGCGGCCGTCTGCGCGGCGGTCGGCGGCGTCGAGGCGGCGGAGGTTCGCGGCGCCGGACAGGTACGGCGCGAAGCCGGGGCCCTCGACCAGCGCGCCGACCCGCGGCAGCACGGATGCCCAGCGGTCGGGCATCGGCTCGCCGAGCACCTCGACGGATCCGCTCGTCGCCCCGATCAGGCCGAGGAGCAGCCGGATGGTCGTGGTCTTGCCGGACCCGTTCGGGCCGAGGAACCCGAACACGCTGCCGGTTGGCACGGCGAGGTCGATGCCGTCGACGGCGTTCCTCGACCCGAACCGCTTCGTGAGGCCGTGCGTCAGGACGGCGTGCGCGGCCTCTCCCACCGGCGGCTCAGCCCTGGGCGGCGAGCGCCTGCAGGCGGCTGAGCGGCACCGCGCCGGCGAGCACCCGGCCGTCGGAGGTGCGCAGCACGTTCACCAGCGAGGTGGAGAGGGCGCGGGCCCCGTTGCCGGCGTCCGTCGTCAGCCGCGTGAAGGTGGCGTTGCCGGCCAGCGAGGCGGGGACGTCCGCGGCGGGCACGGTGACCACCGCATCCCAGCCGGATCCGGTCACGGTCGGCTTCGCCGCGGGCTGCGCGCCGGTCGAGGGTCGCTGCGCGCCGGGCGTCACGGTGTGCTGCTCGACCTTCGCGCCGGACGGCGCGGTGAAGTCGAAGCGGGAGGCCGCGGGCACGGTGTAGTCGAGCTGCGAGAAGGCCACCTCGAAGGCGGGCGACCCGGCGCCCTGCGCGAAGAGCTGCACGCGCAGCGGCAGGCCGGTCGTGCCGTCCACCGCGATGCGGACCGACCCGACGGTCGTGTCCGACGCCTTCGGGGTGAGCACGAGCGTGTAGGCGGCGTGGCCGGCGACGCTCGTCGTGGTGTCGACCGTCACATCGGTCGACGGCGTGATCCGGGCGATCGCCTCGTCCGCAGCCGACTGCGGCGTCATGGTGGCCGTGTCGCCGGGGGCGGTGCCGGTGCCGCTGCCGGAGACGGTGACCTGCTTGGCGGCGTTCTTGGCCGAGTCCCACAGCCAGACGGTGTCCCCGTTCCGCACGGCGTCCCGCTCGCCCATCGAGTCCTGCACCGCGATCCGGCTCCGGCTGGTGCCGTCGACCTCGATCGAGGCGCGGTGCGATCCGGTGAGCAGGTTCAGCGTGGAGGCGGTCTGCGATCCGGAGCCGGCGCCGGTGCTCGGCAGCTGCGGCAGGCCGAGGTCGGAGCTCTGACTGATCTGGCCGGTGTACCCGGGCAGCGAGCGGGCGTGGGCGACGAGCGCGAGCACCTGCGCGGCGGACTTCTCCGGGAGATCGGTGGATGCGGTGGCGGCCAGCGGCAGCGCGACGGCGCCCGCGACGACGACGGGGGCGATCACGGCGGGCAGCCAGCGGAGGGCGCGGTGCGTCATGGCAGGACCTTCTTCCTCAAGCCGCCAGGGTACGCGCGCTACCGGCTCCGGATGCGTGGGAGCTGAGCGTCATACGGGTCTCGCAGCATCGGGGGCCACGGCGGGCCGCTCTAGGCTGGGCGCATGGCTCGTATCCACTCGTCCATCACCGAGGCCTTCGGCTCGACGCCGCTCGTGCAGCTCAACCGCGTGACCGACGGCGCCCCCGCGACCGTGCTCGCCAAGCTCGAGTTCTACAACCCGTCCTCGAGCGTGAAGGACCGGCTCGGCATCGCGATCGTCGACGCCGCGGAGGCGTCCGGCCAGCTGAAGCCCGGCGGCACGATCGTCGAGGGCACGAGCGGCAACACCGGCATCGCGCTCGCGATGGTGGGCGCCGCCCGCGGCTACAAGGTCGTGCTCGCCATGCCCGAGTCGATGTCGACCGAGCGCCGCAAGCTGCTGCGTGCCTACGGTGCGGAGCTCGTGCTCACCCCGCCGTCGGAGGGCATGAAGGGCGCGGTCTCCCGAGCCGAGCAGATCGCCGCCGAGCGGCCGGGCGCCGTGCTCGCCCGCCAGTTCGAGAACGAGGCGAACCCCGCCATCCACCGCGCCACGACCGGCCCCGAGATCTGGGCGGACACCGACGGGGCCGTGGACGTCTTCGTGGCCGGCATCGGCACCGGCGGCACGATCACCGGCGCGGGCGGCTACCTGAAGGAGCAGAAGCCCGGCCTGCAGGTCGTGGCCGTCGAGCCGAAGGAGTCGGCCATCCTCAACGGCGGCGCCCCGGGGCCGCACAAGATCCAGGGCCTGGGCGCCAACTTCGTGCCCGACGTCCTCGACCGGTCCGTCTACGACGAGGTGATCGACGTCGACATCGCGGAGTCCGTCGCCATGGCGCGGCGGCTCGGTCAGGAGGAGGGCATCCTCGGCGGCATCTCGTCCGGGGCGACGGCGCACGCCGCCGTGCAGCTCGCGAAGCGGCCGGAGAACGCCGGCAAGACGATCGTGGTCATCCTCGCCAGCTACGGCGAGCGGTACCTCTCGACGGTCCTGTACGAGGACCTGGACGTGTGAGCGGTCGCTCCTTCATCGGCGTCCGCGAGGACCTCGAGGCCGCGAAGCACCGAGATCCGGCGGCCCGATCGCGGATCGAGGCGGCCCTCACCTACCCGGGGCTGCACGCGGTCTGGTCCTACCGGATCGCGCACCGGATCCACACCTCGGGGCACCGGTTCATCGCCCGCCTGCTGTCGCAGCTCACCCGGTTCCTGACCGGGGTGGAGATCCATCCCGGCGCGACGATCGGCCGCCGGCTCTTCATCGACCACGGCTCCGGCGTCGTGATCGGCGAGACCGCCGAGATCGGCGACGACGTGACGCTGTACCACGGCGTCACCCTCGGCGGTACGACGTGGCGGCACGTGAAGCGCCACCCGACCGTCGGCGACCGGGTGCTGATCGGTGCCGGCGCCACCCTGCTCGGGCCCATCACCGTCGGCGCCGACAGCGTCGTCGGAGCCGGAGCGGTCGTCGTCCACGATGCGCCCGCCCACTCCCTCGTGCTCGGCATGCCGGCGACCTCACGCCCGCGCTCGCCCTCCGACGTCTCCGAGCACCACTGGGTCATCTGATGCCGGTGTTCCGGCTCGGCCCCGTCGAGGCGGTGCCCGCGGGGGAGCGGCCCGACCTGCTCGGCGGCCCGGTGGCGGCGTTCGTCGCCGCGCACGGGCTCGCCGACGCCATCGGCGTGTTCGCCATCGACCCCGCGATCTCGGAGACGGCCGCGACCCAGGAGGTCTTCGGGCTCGACCCGTCGACCCTCGTGAACTGCGTCGTCGTCGCCGGCCGGCGCGAGGGCGATGAGCGCGTCGCGGCCTGCCTCGTCCCCTCGACGAAGCGCGCCGACGTCAACGGCGTCGTGCGGAAGCGCCTCGACGTGCGGAAGGCCTCGTTCCTTCCGCAGGACGACGCCGTCGCCCGCAGCGGCATGGAGTACGGCGGGATCACCCCGA
This sequence comes from Amnibacterium sp., assembly GCF_036559085.1. GTDB lineage: Bacteria > Actinomycetota > Actinomycetes > Actinomycetales > Microbacteriaceae > Amnibacterium. Next base: position 92,483 of record NZ_DATBTU010000053.1, on the reverse strand, counting down.
TCGGGCTGCCGGCCGAGTGGCCGATCCTCCTCGACGCCGACGTGGTCCCGCAGCCGCTCGTGCTGATCGGATCCGGGATCCGCGGCTCGAAGCTGCTCCTCCCCGGCGCCGTGCTGGCCGGGCTGCCCGGCGCCATGGTGGTCGAAGGACTGGGCCGGGCGGTCGCTACTCCTTGACGGCGCCGGTCGCGGTGTTGGTGATCCGCTTCTGGAAGACGATGAACAGGACCGCGACCGGGATCGTCATGATCGCCGCCGCCCCGAGCTGCACGGGGTAGCGCTTCGCCGACCCCACCGCGCCGGACGAGAGCGTCGCGACGCCCTTCGTGAGGGTGAAGAGGTTCGGGCTCGAGGTGGAGACGATGAAGTGGGCGAGCTCGTTCCAGGAGCCCTGGAACGACAGGATCACGATCGTGACGAGCGCGGGTCGCGCCATCGGCAGGATCACCGACCAGAACAGGCGGACCGTGCCGGCCCCGTCGATCCGCGCCGCCTCCTCGACGGCGACCGGGATCGACTCGAAGAAGTTCTTCATGATGAAGACCCCGGCGGCGTCCGCGATCAGCGGCACGATCATGCCGGAGTAGGAGTCGTACATGCCGAGCTGGTTGATGACGAGGAACTTCGGGATCAGCAGCACCACGCCGGGCACGGCCATCACGGCGATCAGGCCGGCGTAGAGCGCGTTCCGGCCGCCGAACCGCAGCCGGGCGAGGGCGTAGCCCGCGGCGGAGTCGAACAGCGTGCGGCCGATCGTCACGGCGACCGTCACGATCGCGGAGTTCGCGAACCAGATCGGGAAGTCGGAGTTCGCGAACAGGTACCTGTAGGCGGCGGTCGTCCAGGTCGGGGGGATGAGGGCGAGCGGGTCGTTCGCCGCGTCCGCCTCCGTCTTGAACGAGGTGGAGAGCTCGATGAGGAACGGGAAGATGTAGATGATCGCGATGACGATCAGCGCCAGGTAGAGCAGGGCCCCGCCGAGGCGGAAGCGCCGTCGGCGCGGCCGTCCTGCGGCGGAGACGGTCTCGGCCGGCGCGACGGCACGCGCCGGTGCCGTGGTGGTGGCGGTCACAGGGTGCCTCCCCCTCCGGGTCGGGCGGCGATCGCCGCGGCGTCGAGCAGGCGTTCGCCGGCAGGTCGGTACGTGCCGTCGCCTGCACGGCCGAAGCCCTCGCGCCGCATCCGGCGGTTCGAGACGCCCCGCTCACGGAGCACCCAGCGCTGCAGCAGCGTGAAGGCGACGATGATCGCGAAGAGGATGAAGGCGATGGCGGCCGCCTCGCCCCACTGGTTGTTCCCGAAGCCGGCGACGTAGGAGAGGTACGCCGGGGTCAGGGTGGTCTTGCCCGGGTCGCCCTGGCTGCCGACGAACACCTGGTCGAAGACCTGCCAGGTGCCGATCAGGCCGAGCGTCAGCACGGTGAAGAGGGTGGTCCGCAGCTGCGGGAGCGTGACGAGCCGGAACCGCTGCCAGGCGCTCGCCCCGTCGACCATGGCGGCCTCCTCGACCTCCTGGGAGAGGTTCTGCAGCGCCGCGATGAACAGCAGCATGAACGTGCCGCTGGTCGTGAAGACGACCATCGTGATGATGATCATCATCCCGACGGAGGGACCGGACAGCCAGTCCCACCAGCTCACGCCGAGGAAGCCCCCGTTCACCAGGAACGCCGGGCCGTTCTGCACGCCGACGAGCGCGAGCAGGTTGTGCAGCACGCCGTTCGCATCCGCCGGCCAGTTCGGTCCGTGCAGGCCGATCGCGCCGAGGAGCTGGTTCACGGCCCCGGTCGGGTTGAAGAGGAAGAACCAGAGCACCGTGATGGCCACGGAGCTCGTCACCGACGGGAAGTAGAAGGCGGTGCGGAAGAAGCCGCGCCCCTTCAGGATGCGGTTGTTCACGAGCACCGCGAGCGCCAGCGCGATCACGGTCTGGGTCGGGACCACGACGATCACGAACCAGAGGTTGTTGCGGAGCGAGGTGCCGAAGTCCTGCTCGGCGAGCCCCCCGCCGGAGGTGATGCCGGCGTAGTTCTTCAGGCCGATGAAGTGCACGTCGGGCGAGAAGGGCGAGCCGTGGCCGCCCCAGTCGCTGAAGCTGACCCAGAGGGCCATGAAGATCGGGATCACGAGGAAGACGGCGAGGACGATCACCGCCGGTGCCGTGAAGAGGTAGCCGGCGGCCGTCTGCCCGCGGCGGATGCCCGCCCTGTGCCGGCGGACCGGCGTGGGCGCGGTTGCGGTCGTCATCGCTCGCCTCCTCGTGATCCCGATGTCCTCAGGTCAGCCGGTCACGACCGCCGAGAGGTTCTTCTGCTCGGTCGCGAGCAGCGACTTGATGTCGAGCGTCTTCAGCGCGGCGAGCTTCGAGTTCAGGTCGGTGACCACGTCGGCGCTGCCGACCGAGGTCGGCACGCCCTTCGCGTAGTCGGCCGCGTCGAGGAACGGCGCGAACTGCGGGAACTGGCTCTTCCAGTCGGCCGCGGCGGACTTGATGGACGGCATGACGCCGAACGCCTTCGCGAACGCCAGCTGGTCCTTCGCCGTGGTGAGCTGCTCGACGAGCTTCAGCGCCGCTGCCTGGTTCGGGCTGTCCGCGGCGATGCCCCAGCAGTTGGTGAACTGCAGCGTGCCCTTGCCGGCGGGGCCGGCGGGCAGCGGCACGACCTTGTAGTGCACCTTCGGGTAGTCGACGGTCATCGCGCCGGCGATCCAGTTGCCCTCGATCGTCATCGCGGCGAGGCCCTTGCCGAACGCCTCGCCGCCCCATCCGGCGCCGACGTCCTTCGTGAGCTTCCACCATCCGGCCTTCAGGCCGTTCTGCGCGAACGTGAGCGCCTGCAGGTTGGCGGCCGAGTCGACGGTCGCCTTCGTGTTGTCGTCGTTCGTGAGGTTGCCCCCCGCCTGCACCATGAAGGCGCCGAGCCGCTGGTACTCGTTGCTCGTCACGAGGCCGGCCACCTTGCCCTTGGTGAGCTTCTTGGCCACCGTCGCGAGCTGGTCCCACGTGGTCGGGATGTCGCTGTCGGTGAGGCCTGCGGCCTTCCACATGTCGGTGTTGATCTCGAGCTGCAGCGTCGAGAAGTCCTTCGGTGCGCAGTAGAACTTGCCCTGATAGGTGAAGTTCGTGACGAGGGACGGGTAGTAGTCGCTCTTGTTCTTCAGCTGGTCGCCGTAGGCGAGCAGGTCGCCCTGCTTCGCGTACGAGGCGAAGGTGTCGGAGCCGAGGTAGAACACGTCGGCCGGCTTCTTCGCCGCGAAGCCCTGCGAGAGCTGCTGCGGCAGGTTGCTGGCGGCCTGCACGGTCGCCTTCGTGCCGGAGGAGCTCGACCAGTCGGCGACGGCCGACTTCACGGCCGCGGTCTCGGCGTCGCCGGACGAGCCGATCAGGACCGTGAGCGCCGACTTGCTCGAGGTGAGCCCGCCGGCGGCGCCGCTGCTGCTGCCACCGGAGGAGCCGGACGATCCGCCGCTGAAGCCGGAGCCGCAGGCGGTGAGGGCGAGCACGCTCGCTGCGGCGGCGATGCCCGCCGTGATCCGCTTCGTGCGTCGTTGCATGAGTGCCTCTTCCTTCTATTCGGTGGCGGACGCCGGGACGGCGCCCGCCGGTGCTGTGGAGCCGGACGAGTCGGGGGTGAGGGCCGCGGCGGCGACGACCGCCGCCGCCGCGGACCAGGCCTGGGGCCGGCACGCGGCCGGGTAGGGGACCGGAGCGCCGGCCGACGCGGGGTCGCCGCTGTACAGCTCGGGCATCCGGTAGTCGAAGGCGGTGGCGGCGGCGACGAGCCCCCGCGCGAGCTGGGCGGCCTCGTCGCGGTACCCGGCGCGCAGCAGGCCGAGCACGGCGATCGCGGTGTCGTGCGCCCAGACGCTGCCGCAGTGGTAGCTGAGCGGCCAGTAGCCGCCGTCGTCGGTCGCCATGGTGCGCAGGCCGTAGCCGGAGTCGAGGCGCGGGTCGACCAGCAGGGCCGCGACGCGCGCCTCGTCGGCGGCGTCGAGCAGGCCGGTCCCGAGCAGGTGCCCGATGTTGCTCGTCAGCGAGTCGACCGCCGCCCCGTTGGCGTCGAGCGCGACGGCCGGATGCCCGCCGTCCGCGTCGTCGATCCAGAACGCGGCACGGAAGCGCGCCTTCAGCGCCGCGGCCCACTCGGCCCAGCGGCCGGCCTCGTCGGCGGCGCCGAACGCGGTGAGCAGCACGACGGCGGCCTGCGCGGCCTCGTGGGCGTACGCCTGCACCTCGCACAGCGCGATCGGGCCCTCCGCAAGCCGCCCGTCGTGCCAGCGGATGCTGTCGCCGGAGTCCTTCCAGCCCTGGTTCGCGAGTCCGTGGCCGCTCTCGTCCTGGTAGGCGAGGAAGCCGCCGGCGGGCACCGCGTGCTCGAGCCAGGCGAGCGCCCGGCGGAGGGCCGGCAGCAGCTCCCGCACCGTCGCGTCGTCGAGGCCCGCGCGCCAGGCGTCGTGCAGCAGCAGGATCCAGAGCGGGGTCGCGTCGATCGTGCCGTAGTAGCGGGGAGGCAGCACCATGCCGTGGTGCAGCGGGTTCTCGCCGCGCCGCAGCTCGTGGATGATGGCGCCAGGCCGCTCGGCGGTCTGCGGATCCGTCCGCTCGCCCTGCAGCCGCGCCAGCACCTTCAGCGTGCCCGCCGCCAGGTCCACGCCGGTGGGCAGCAGCATGCGGGCCGCCCAGATCGAGTCGCGGCCGAAGAGCGTGAAGAACCACGGCGCGCCGGCGGCCAGGAACACCGTGTCGGGCGCGTCGGGGAGCGCGAGCTGCAGGCTCTCGAGGTCGGCGCGCGCCGTGTCGAGCCAGCGGTCGAGGTCGGGCAGGCCGGACGGCGGCACGGGCAGGGGGATGCGGTCCTCCGGGGCACGCACGACCGCAGCGTCGTCCTGCGCCCGCACGGTCCAGGACGCGGTGGCCGAGCCGTGCGGCGGGACCACGGCGCGCCACGCGAGCGTGAGCACGCCGCCCGCGGCGCGGAGCTCGAAGCCGTCGGCGACGAGGGTGGCGTGCACGCCGCCCGCTGACCAGTGGGCCGCGCCCCCGTCGACGACGATGCCGGCCGGGGCGCCGCGGCCGCCGGACTTCACCTCGGGCATCGGGAGGAGGTCCGAGTCGAGGGTGATGGTCAGCACGGCCTCGACGGGCACGTCGCGGCCGGAGACGACCCGTAGGCGCTCGGTCATGCCGTCTGCGGTGAGGCGGCGATCCTTCTCGAGCCGGACCCGCGGGTCCGCCCCGTCGCCGTCCAGGCCTCGCAGCAGCGCGGTGAGCCGCATCCGGTCGGCCCGAGGACGATCGGTGCGCACGTGCTCGACGACGGAGTCCGCGACGGCGGTGTCGAGCCCGGAGAGGATGCGGACGTCGGAGACGTAGAGCCCGTCGATGCCGGTCTCGAGCCGCCCGTCGTGCCGGGACCAGAGCTGCGCCGGAGCCCGGAGCACGACCTCCGCGTCGTGCAGGAACGGTTGCCTCATCGCCACGTCGGAACCGTAACCGCACTTCTTTGATCGATCAAATAGGCACAGCGGCGATTCACAGCGTGTTCTACGATTCGAGGACCGACCGCTGAAGGAGGCCGCATGCGCCGGCAGCCCACGGTGACGGACGTCGCCTCGGCGGCCGGCGTCTCGCGCCAGACGGTCTCCAACGTGCTGAACACGCCGCACATCGTGCGTGCCGAGACGCGGGAGCGCGTCGAGGAGGCGATCGCCCGGCTGCACTACCGGCCGCACGCGTCAGCCCGCCGGCTGCGCACCCGCCTCAGCGAGACGATCGGGGTGCGCCTCGACCCCGTCACGGACGGGATCTCCGGCTCCCTGCTCGACCGGTTCCTGCACGCGCTCGCGGAGCGTACGGCGAAGGCCGGCTTCCGGGTGCTGCTCTACACGGCGGACGACGAGGCGGCGGAGATCGAGCAGTTCGGCCGGCTGATCGACGGCGCCGACGTCGACGCCTTCGTGCTCACCTCGACGCACCACGGCGACACGCGGATCGACTGGCTGATCGAGCACGAGGTGCCGTTCGTCACCTTCGGCCGCCCGTGGGGCGTCGCGGACATGACGGATCCGGAGCACCTCTGGGTCGATGTCGACGGGCGCCACGGCCTGACGCTCGCGACCGAGCACGTGCTCGCCGGCGGTGCCCACCGCGTGGCGTTCCTCGGCTGGCCCGCCGGCTCGGGTACCGGCGACGACCGCCGTGCGGGCTGGCGCGCCACGATGACGGCGCGCACCGACCTCACCGAGGCGGAGCTCGCCGCCCTCGACCTCACCGTCGACGAGGATCCGACCGACAGCTCGGTCGCCACGCGGCTCGTCGCTGCCCTCGATCCGACCCCCGACGCCGTCGTCTGCGCGAGCGACTCGCTCGCCCTCGCGGCACGGCTGGCGCTCGGCGACCGCGTGCCGATCGTCGGGTACGACGACACCCCCGTGGCGCGGGCGCTCGGCCTCTGCAGCGTCGCGCAGCAGCTCGACGAGGTGGCCGAGGGCGTGCTCGACCTGCTCATCGGCGCGCACCGCGGCAAGGCGGGTGGCACCGACGGCGTCGACGACCCGCAGCACCGGCTGGTGAAGCCGCGCCTCGTCGTGCGCTGACGCTCAGCGCTGCTGGATCGCGACCGGGTGCAGCGGCGTCCGCCACTGCATCTTCAGCGTGAGGGCGCCCTGGCGGGCGATCAGCACCGCGATCGCGACGGCCGCGAGCGCCGGCACCGCGCCGGAGAGGAACATCGCGTCGCGCGGGCCGATCGCATCCACGATCCAGCCCATGACGGGGCCGCCGATGCCCTGCCCGCCGAGCAGCACGAGGATCCACACGGCCATCACGCGGCCGCGCACGCGGGTGCTGCTCGTGGTCTGGATGAGCGGGTTGGCCGCCATGAAGAAGTACTGGTTGGCGATGCCGATGCCGACGAGCGCGACGCCGAAGGCGACCTCCGAGGGCATCAGCGCCGCGATGGCCTGGACGACGGCCCAGACGCCGCCGCAGACGATCACGGTGCGGAGGCGGATGACCGTGCGCCGGGTGGTGAGGAGCGCGCCGACGAGCGCGCCGCCGGCGACCAGCGAGTTGAACAGGCCGTAGCCGGCCGCGCCCTGGTCGAACACGTTCTTCGCGTAGGAGGCGAGCAGCACCGGCATGGTGATCGTGAAGACCGCGAGGAAGCCGACGAGCACGATCGGCCAGCGGATCGCGGGCCGGGCGGCGGCGTACTGCACGCCCTCCTTCAGCTGGCCTCTGCTCCGCGGCGCCGGGGTGATCGGGGTGAGCGCGCTGACGTCGAGGCGGGTGAGCATGAAGACCGTCACGGCGCAGGCGAGCGCGTTGACCGCGAAGGCGAAGCCGCCGCCGATCGCCGCGATCAGCGCGCCGCTCACCGCGGGGCCGATCAGCCCGCCGAGCTGGAAGACGCCGGAGTTGATCGTGATGGCGTTGCGCAGGTGCGTGGGGCCGACGAGCTCGTTCACGAAGACCTGCCGGGCCGGGTTGTCCACGACGGTGGCGAGCCCGACTCCGAGCGCGGTCGCCCAGACCGCCCAGACGGTCGCGGTGCCCGTGAGGGCGAGGATCGCGATCACCGCGGAGAGGAGGCCGACGGTGCTCTGCGAGATCATGAGCAGCTTGCGCTTCGAGTAGCGGTCGACGATCACGCCGCCGTAGAGGCCGAAGACGAGCATCGGGCCGAACTGCATCGCCACCGTCACGCCGACGTCCGCGACGCTGCCCGTCAGCTGCAGCACGAGCCAGTCCTGCGCGACCCGCTGCATCCAGGTCGCGGTCATCGCGAGGATGTTCGCGCCCGCGAAGAGGCGGAAGTTGCGGACCGACAGCGACGAGAAGCTGTCCCGCCAGGTGCGTGCTGGTGGTGCCGAGGAGGCGGATGTGGAGACGGTGGGGTGGATCGTTGCGCTCATGCCTCGATCAATGGTACGCAGAGCGCGCCATTACCGAACACAATGCAGACAATAAATGACATCCGTGTTTCGAATGAGAGGGACCCGTGTACGACCCGGTGCTGCTCCGTACCTTCCTCGGCGTCGTCGACGCGGGCAGCTTCACCGGCGCGGGCCAGCGACTCGGGCTCAGCCAGCCGACGGTCAGCCAGCAGATCAAGAAGCTCGAGACGGCGGTCGGCCGCGCCCTCGTGCTGCGGGACACGCGGGAGGTGCGGCTCACCGACGCCGGCGACGCGCTGGCCGGGTTCGCCCGCTCGATCCTCGCCGCGCACGCCGCCGCCGAGGCGTACTTCGCCGGGCCGGCCGCGCGCGGGCGGCTGCGGTTCGGCGCCGCTGACGACCTCGCCATCACGCAGCTGCCCCGCATCCTCCGGCACTTCCGGCAGCAGAACCCGCAGATCACCCTCGAGCTGACGGTCGGGCAGTCCGGGCCGCTCGTGCGGCGCCTCGCCGCCGGGCAGCTCGACCTCGTCTTCGTGAAGGAGCCCGCCGAGGCGCTGGGGGAGGGCTCGCTCGTGCTCCGCGACCGTTTCGTCTGGGTGGGCCAGGAGACGACCGCGGTGGAGGAGGACCAGCCGGTGCCGCTCGTCATGTACCGGGCGCCGAGCCTCAGCCGGGCGATGGCGATCGAGGCGCTGGAGCGGCAGGGCCGCAAGTGGCGGATCGTCTGCACCGTCCGCGACGTCGGCGCGCTGCTCGCCGCGGTCCGGGCCGGGCTCGGTGTGTCCGTCTTCCCGCACTCGCTGATCCCGGGCGACCTGAGCAAGGTGACGAACCGGTTCTCCCTGCCCGACCTCGCGGAGGTCGACTTCCGGCTGCTCGCGAACCCGGCGGCGCCGCGCGAGCCCATCGCCGCGCTGTCCGCCGCGATCCAGGCGCAGACCTTCGGCCCGGCGGAGCCGTCGCGCTAGCCTCCCCCCGAATCCGGGCCGCTTCCGACGATCCGGGCGTGAGAAGACGCCCGGATCGACGGAGGGCGCCCGGATCTCGTGGTGGTGCGGCGGGGCGCCGCGGTCAGTCGCTCGCGGCCTCGCGGCGGCGGTTCTGGACGAGCTCCTTCGTGCGGACGAGGCGGAGCGCGGTGACGAGCAGCACGCCGCCGAGCACGTTGAAGAGCAGCGTCGGGCCGAACCAGGCGAGCCACTGCGCGTACGTGACGCCGGCGCCCTCGTCGATCGCGCCGAAGATCAGCAGCGAGTCCAGGATCGAGTGGAACAGCGAGAAGCCGGCGAGGAGGAAGCCGCCGGCGACCGAGGCCACGATCTTGGCGACGTCGGACTCGGTACCCGCCTGCATCCGGGTCATCAGCGTGATCGTGCTGCCGGCGAGCACCGCCAGCACGACCGTCTGCGCCGAGAACCCGGCGTCGGTGAAGTGGCGACCCGCCTCGAGGACCGTGTCACGCCACTGCGGGAAGGCGATCACGACCAGCCACATGACCACCCAGCCGCCGACGAGGTTGGCGATCAGGGTGCCGACCCAGAGCCGCAGCAGCTGGGCGATCGTGCCCTCGTGCGCGGCGACAGCGGCGACCGGCATGAGGAAGTTCTCGGTGAAGAGCTCGCTGTGGGCGAGCATCAGCGCGATGAACCCGATGCTGAACCCGATGCCGGCGAGCAGGTGGCTGCCGGTCTCGTGCAGGACGCCGAGGTAGGCCATCACCCCGGTGCCCACCTCGAGGCCGCCGAAGAGCCCCGTGATGATCACGTCCCGCAGGCGGCGGTTCACCCGCTGCGCGCCGGCGCTGACGGTGGCGTCGAAGCCTTCGGCGACCTCGTCCTCGATCGGCGCGTCGGAGCTGCCGAGCTCGCGCCGGCGGTCGTCGCTCACGAGGCCGCGCTGAGGCCGATCGGCGCCGCGTCGACGTGGCGCTCGTCCGGTCCGACGTACTCGGAGAGCGGGCGGATGAGGGCGTTCGACTCGAGCTGCTCCATCACGTGCGCCGTCCAGCCGACGACCCGCGCCGCGACGAAGAGCGGCGTGAAGGTCCAGGTGTCGAAGCCGAGCAGGGCGTAGGCGGGGCCGCTCGGGTAGTCGAGGTTCGGGCGGATGTTCTTCCGCTCGAGCATCGCCGCCTCGAGGCGCTCGTAGAGCTCGGCGACGCCGTGGGCCTCGTGCTTGGCGACGAGCCAGTCGAGGGCCGCCTTCATCGTCGGGACGCGGGAGTCGCCGTGCTTGTAGACGCGGTGGCCGAAGCCCATGATCTTGCGCTTCTGCGCAAGGGCGTCGTCGAGCCACTCGTCGACGGCGTCGGGGCTCCCGATCTCGTCGAAGATGCGCATGACGGCCTCGTTCGCGCCGCCGTGCAGCGGCCCCTTCAGCGCGCCGACCGCGGCCGTGACCGCCGAGTAGAGGTCGGCGAGCGTCGACGTGACGACCCGGGCGGTGAAGGTGGACGCGTTGAACGAGTGCTCCGCGTACAGCACCATCGAGATCCGGAACACGTCGGCGTCGACGTCGTCCGGCTCCTCGCCGAAGGTCATCCAGAGGAAGTTCCGTGCGTAGTCGAGGTCGTCCCGCGGCGGGACGAGATCCTCGCCGTGCCGGCGCCGCTGGTCGTAGGCGACGACCGCGGGCAACATCGCGAACAGCCGCACCGACTTGGCGAGGTTCGACTCGCGGCTCGAGTCCTCCGCATCCGGGTCCAGGGCGCCGATCACGCTGACCGCGGTGCGGACCACGTCCATCGGATGCGCGCTCGTCGGCAGCCCGTCGATCACCGTCTTCAGCTCCGCCGGCAGCGCCCGCTGGGTGCGCTCGTCCGCCTCGAAGGCGGTCAGCTCGTCGTCGGTCGGCAGCTCGCCGTGCCAGAGCAGCCAGGCGACCTGCTCCACGGAGCACGAGGCGGCGAGCTCCTGGACGGGGTAGCCGCGGTAGAGCAGCGAGTTCGTCTCGGGGTTGACCTTCGAGATCGCGGTCGTGTCGACGACGACGCCCGCGAGCCCCTTCTTGATGTCGGCCATGCCGCTCCCGTTCATCCGTGGGTCGATCGGCCGGATCATGCCCGTGCCGCCTCCACGGATCGTAGGGCCGGGCGCCTGCCTGCACCCTCGGATGCGCCCGGTACGGTCTGGCACCGTGACCATGTTCGAGGGCGCGGGAGCGCGCCGCCTGCGCGCCCGCCGGCTGCGGCGCCTCGTGATCGTCCTCGGCGTGCTCGCGGTCGCGCTCGTGATCGTCGCGCTGCTGCCGCAGGATCGGCGCAGCGGATCGCTCGCCGTGCCGACCTCCGCGCGGAGCGGCGACGGCAAGGCGACCGGCGTGGTGCAGGGGGTGCTGCACGGTGCGCGCAGCGGGAACCGTGCCTGCTTCACGGTCGAGGCCCTGCAGGGGCACGTGATCCTGGTGCTCCCGCCCGGCTGGAGCGCCGACGCCGACCTCCGGCTCCTCGACGCCTACGGGCAGACCCGCGTGAAGGCGGGCGTCTCCACCTCGTTCCTCGGCACGCCGGGCGCCTTCGGCGCCGTGCCCGGCTGCGCGGCGCCCGGTCGGCTCTGGTACACGACCGACGTGCGCCGCCCGTTGAGCAGCAGCGCTAGCTCCTGACGCCCCATCCGCCGTCGGAGTCGATCGTCTGGCCGGTGATCCACCGGGCCGCGTCGGACACGAGGAAGGCGACGAGGTCGGCCGCGTCGGCGGGCGTGCCCCAGCGCGATCGCAGCGGCATGGCGGCGGCGACCTCGGCGCGGGTCGCGTCGTCGGGCCAGCCGGTGTCGTTCGGGCCCGGGTTCACGCAGTTCACCGTCGCGCCGGAGGAGGCGAGCGCGGCGGCGAGCGTGGCCGTGACGCCTTGGATCGCGGCCTTCGAGACCACGTAGGGGAGCTCGTCCGGCATCGGCCGCTGGTGCACGCCGGTCGTGAAGAGGACCACGCTGCGGACGCCTGCCGCAGTGGCGGCCTGCACGAGCAGCACGGTGGCGCGGGCGTTCACGGCGAACGAGGCGTCGAGCTCCGCCGCGGTGACGGTTGCGAGGTCCTGGTCGCTCGACCGCGCGTGCACGGCGACGAGCGCGTCGATGCCGCCGGCGCGAGCCACGTGCGCCGATACGAGCCGGGCGGGGGCCTCGGGGTCGGCCAGGTCGGCCGCGAGCCACGGCATCGCCGGAGCGGCTGCGGAGTCCTCGCCCCACGGCTGCTCGCGGTCGTGGCCGGGCCAGCCGGAGGCGGTGACGTCCCAGCCGTCCGCGGCGAGGCGGTGCGCCACCGTCCACGCGATGCCCGCCCGCCTGCTGACCCCGGTGACGAGAGCGCTCGGCATGGGCTCGAGTATGGCGGGAGAGCGCTACTCGCGGGCCTTGCGGGTCTCCTTCGCATTCGCCTTCTGGATGGCGTCCACCAGCTCGTCCTTGTTCATCGTCGACCGGCCCGAGATGTCGAGCTGCTCGGCGACGTCCTCGAGGTGCGCCTTCGACGCGTTCGCGTCGACGCCGCCCTTCGTCTCGTGGCGGCCGGGGCCGCCCTGCTCCGCGCCCTCGTCCGACGGACCCGTGTGCTCCTTCGGCTCCCAGTGGTCGCCGACCTTCTCGTAGCCGTGCTTCAACGACGCGTAGGCCGTGCGGTGCGCGCGCTCGCCGTCACCGTAGGTCTCCTCCGCCGACTCGAGCGTCTCGCTGTAGATGTCCTGCGCGTGCTGGTCCGACCGCTCGATGGTCGACGGCAGATCCTTCTCGTCCTTGGGCATGGTGCTCCCTCCGTCGAAGCGGACGGTAGCGGCAGCCGGATCACGGGATCTGGAAGCCGCTCGAGAGGATGCTGGGACCGGCTCAGCCCTGCACCTCGGTGCGCCAGGAGTGCGTGGGCTCCCAGCCGAGCAGCCGGCGGGCGGTGTCGATCGAGAGCAGCGTCTCGGTGCCCTGGACGTCCTTCTTCAGCGGCACGTTCGGGAACACCTCGGCGGCGAGCTCGGCGCTCGGCCGCTCCATCACCGTGTCGGCGTTCGCGATGATCATCCGCTCGAACCCGGGGCCGCGGACCTCGAGGGCCTTCAGCACCGCATCCGCGGCGTCGCGGGCGTCGATGTAGCCCCAGAGGTTCCACTTGCGCAGCATCGGGTCGTCCTGGAACGAGGGGAAGGCCGCGTAGTCGGCGGGCTCCATCACGTTCGAGAAGCGCATCGCGGTGATCGACAGCTCCGGGTCCCAGCGGCAGAGCTGGATCTCCAGCTGCTCCTCGAGGTGCTTGCCGAGCGAGTAGGTGCTCTCGGGGCGGGCGTCGTAGGCCTCGTCGACGGGGATGTAGGGGGGATCGATGTCGAACGGCAGGCCGAGCACCGTCTCGCTCGAAGCGGCGACGATCTTCTTGATGCCCGCCCGGCGCGCGGCCTGCAGCACGTGGTAGGTCGACGGCACGTTGTTGTCGAAGGTCGCGACGTCGGGCACGATGCCGGGCGCCGGGATCGCGGCGAGGTGCACGATCGCGTCCACGCCGTCGTGGTTCTCCTCGATGCCGAGCACCGCGTCGAGCACCTGCCCGTAGTCGGTGAGGTCGACGGGGAAGTAGCCGGGCTCGCGGGCGGCCACCTTGTCGAACACGAACACGTCGTGGCCGTGCTCCTTCAGGTGGGCGACGACCGCGCGGCCGAGCTTCCCGTTGCCTCCGGTGACGATGATGCGCATCGCGACTCCTCCTCGTTCGCCCGGCGTGTGGAACGGGCGTCGAGGACGATGGTCGCATGACCCCACGTCACCTCTCCTCCGGGTACTCCGCGGCCCAGATCCGCGAGGCCGAGCGGCCGCTGCTCGAGGCCGGGGTGCCGCTGATGGCCCGCGCGGCCGCCGGGCTCGCGGACGTCGTCCGCGAGGTGCTGGCCGAGCGGCCGGAGGCGCAGGGCCGCCTGCTCGTGCTCGCCGGGAGCGGAAGCAACGGCGGCGACGCCCTCTTCGCTGCCGCGGAGCTGCTCGCCGACGGATGCAGCGCCGTCGTCGTGCGGCTCGGCAGCCGGATCCACGAGGCGGGTCTCGCCGCGGCGGTCGAGGCGGGCGCGACGGTGCTCGAGCACGCCGACCCGGCGGCGGTCGCCCGCATCGCTGCCGCCGTCGACGTCGTGCTCGACGGGGTGCTCGGGACCGGCGCGGCGGCGGATCCGGCGCTGCGGTCGCCCGCGAAGGAGGTCGTCGCGGCGCTGCTGCCGGTGGTCCGGGCAGACCGTCCCGCGGTCGTCGCGGTGGACCTCCCGAGCGGCGTCGGGGCGGACGACGGCGCGGCGCCCGGCCCCGTGCTGTCCGCGGATGTCACGGTCACGTTCGGGGCGGTGAAGGCCGGCCTGCTCCTGTCGCCGGGCCGCGAGCTCGCCGGGACCGTGCGGCTCGTGGACATCGGCCTCGGCCCGGCGCTCGCCCGCATCCGTCCGCTGGTGACCGCACCCCGCTGACCGCCAGCAACCGTCCAGGTGGCGGTGGGACGGTGCACGCATGCCACGTGCGCGATCCAAGATCCTGGTCCTCGGCGGCGGCTACGTCGGCCTCTACGTCACGTGGACCCTCGAGAAGCACACCGAGGTGGACCTCGACATCACCGTCGTCGAGCCCCGCGCCTACATGACGTACCAGCCGCTGCTGCCCGAGGTCGCCGGCGGCCACGTCGAACCGCGCAACGTGACCGTCGACCTGCGGCAGGCGTTCTCGCACGCGAAGGTCGTGCGCGGTTCCGTCACGGGCCTGGACTCACGCCGTCGCGTCGCCACCGTGCAGACGATCGACGGGCAGGAGCAGCGCCTCGAGTACGACCACGTCGTCATCGGGATGGGTGCGGTGAGCCGCGTCTTCCCGACGCCGGGCCTCGCCGAGCGCGGCATCGGCTTCAAGACCATCGAGGAGGCGGTCGGCACCCGCAACACGGTGCTCGAGAACGTCGCGCGCGCGGCCGCCGCCACCGACCCCGCAGAGCGGCAGAAGTACCTCACCTTCGTCTTCGTCGGCGGCGGCTACACGGGCGTCGAGGCGCTCTCGGAGCTGTCCGACCTCTCGAAGAAGGCCATCGCCGCGCAGCCGGCGCTCCGCGGCGAGGAGCCGCGCTGGGTGCTGATCGAGGCGCTCGACCGCGTCGCGCCCGAGGTCGGGCCCGAGCTGTCCACGTGGACGCTCGGCGAGCTGCGGAACCGCGGGATCGACGTGCGCCTCAAGACCACGCTGAAGTCGTGCGAGGACGACGTCGCGGTCCTCTCCGACGGCGAGTCGTTCCCGTTCGGGATGATCGTGTGGACCGCGGGTGTGAAGCCCAACCCGGCGCTCGACGCCATGGACCTGCCGCGCGGCCCGAAGGGCCACGTCGTCGCGAACTCGCGGCTGCAGGTCGTTCGCGAGGACGGCTCCTGGGTGCGTGGCGCCTGGGCGGCCGGCGACATCGCGCAGATCCCGGACACGACCAAGAAGCAGCAGCCGGCGTTCTACCCGCCGAACGCGCAGAACGCGCTCCGGCAGGCGGTGCTGCTCGGCGAGAGCATCCCGAAGGCCATCCGCCGCCGCCGGCCCCGCCCGTATGTGCACTACACGCTCGGCACCGTCGCGTCCTACGGGATCCTGAAGGGCGCCGCGAACATCCACGGCATCCAGCTGAAGGACACGTGGGCGTGGCTCGCGCACCGGGGCTACCACCTGCTCGCCATGCCGACGACGGACCGCAAGATCCGCATCCTCGCCGGCTGGGTGGCGGATGCGCTCGGGCGCATCGACCTCACGCCGACGGACGACCTCGAGGACCCGCGCCACGACTTCCGCGTCGAGGCGGAGAAGGCAGGAGCGCCACGATGAGCGACCTCAACGACGTGAACGACCTCGGCCACCCCTCGCAGGCCGAGGGCGAGGACCCGGCGGACGACCAGGAGCAGCAGATCGTGCTCGCGCCCGAGGGCCGGCCGTCCCAGGCGGAGGGCGGCGACCCCGAGCACCGCGACGAGCACGAGGTGCAGGACCCGGCCGAGCCCGACTGAGCGGTCAGTAGCCGCGCAGGCGGGTGATCGCGCGGCGGTCGCGCTTCGTGGGGCGACCGGCGGCCAGGTCGCGCAGCACCTGCGCGGGCGTCTCGACACGGGGCGGAGGCGGTGGCGTGCGGTCCTCGAACGCGGTCGCGGCGACCTCGGCACTGCCGCGCTTCTCGAGCAGGCCGGTGACGCCGAGGATCTTCTCGTGGGAGACCTGCGCCCGCACCTCATCGCCGATCCGCACGACGTGCGACGGCTTCACCTTCTCGCCGTTCACGGACACGTGACCGGCCTTGCAGGCGGATGTCGCCATGGAGCGGGTCCTGTAGACGCGGACGGCCCACAGCCACACGTCGACCCGCACCCGATCCGCCATCGCGAGGCAGTGTAGACGGCCTCCCGACAGGTGGCAGGGGCGGAGTTGCCACTGAAGGTGACTTCTTTGCGGGAGAAGTCGCCACGAGTGGCAACCCCCAGGGGGAGAGAGGGCGGGAGCGCCGTCAGACGAGGCCGAGGTGCGTGCTGAGGAAGCGGACCGTCGCGGTCAGCAGGCGCTTGCGGGAGTCGGCCCGGCGGTACTCGTGGCCCTCGCCCGTGAGCTCGAGGTAGTCGACCTCGCGGCCGGCGGCCCGCAGCGCGGCGACCACCTGGGTCGCCTCGTTCAGCGGCACGTTCGTGTCGAGCGCGCCGTGGGCGACCAGCACGGGCACGGCGATCTCGGCGGCGCGCGCCAGCGGCGAGATCGCCTCGAGCAGCGCCCGGTCGCGCACCGGATGGCCGTACTTCGTCACCGCGGCGGCGCCGATCCACGGCTCGGTGTCGCGGTAGAAGGTCGTGAGGTCGCTCATCCCGCAGACGTCGACGCCCGCGGCGAACCGGCCGGGGGAGAAGACGAGCGAGGCGAGGGTGAGGTAGCCGCCGTACGACCGGCCGCCCACCGCGATCCGGTCGGCCGCAGCGATGCCCGCCCGCACGAGATGGTCGGCGGCGGCGCGCACGTCGGCGATGGCGTCCCAGCGCCGCTCGAGGTCGTCGGCGTGCACGAACTCCCGCCCGAAGCCCGAGGAGCCGCGCACGTTCGGCGCGAGCACCGAGATCCCCGCCATGGCGAGCGCCTGGTGCTGCGCGTTGAAGGTCGGCCGCTCCTGCGCCTCGGGACCGCCGTGCAGCACGACGAACGCCGGCGCGTCGACGCCGGCATCCGCCGCCCGGTAGAGCCACCCGGTGAGCGGCAGGCCGTCCTCGCCCTCGAACCGCTCGAGCGTCGGCGTCACGAGGCCGAGCACCTCGCCGGGAGCGGCGGTCACCCGCCGCCAGCGGGCGGAGCGGATGTCGAGCTGCCACAGCTCCCTGGGGCGGGTGGGCCCCTCGACGCCGAGCACGACGCTCTGCCCGTCGCGGGACAGCACCGGCGTCGTGGCGACGAGCCCGGGCAGGCCGCCCACGGTCGTGCGCTCGTGGGTCGTCGTGTCGAACAGCTCGAGCTCGCTCGAGCCGGCGACGTTCCAGACGAGCAGCAGCAGCCGGCCGGCGTCGTCGGCGTCGACCGCCTCGAGCTCGGCGTCGTCGCGCTGGGCCAGCGTGCGCGGCTCGCCCCGGTGGCCGTTCGGCCCGAACGGCAGCCCGATGAGCTCCTTGCGGGGCAGGCCCACGTCGGAGGCGAGGTAGACGTAGAGCGGCCCGGTGTCGCCCTCGGGCGCCGGCCGGATGAGGGCGGTCTCCGTGGAGCCGGTGCCGGCGGGCAGCAGGGGCACCTGGTGGTCCTCGAGCCGGTCGACCACGACGCAGAACCGGCGGCCGCGCTCGCCGTCGGCCATGACGATGAACCGCTCCTCGAGCGACAGATCGAGCACGTGGATGAGGTCGCCGGCCGCGATCTCGTCGAGCCGGCCCGTCCGCGGATCCGCGAGGTACGACCGCGACGGCTGCCCCTCGCCGGGTGACGGGAGGGTGACGACGACGCGGTGCCCGCTGCGCGCCCACGGCCCGAGCTCGGCGTGCACCGCCCGGTCGCCCGCGATCCGCCGCGCCTCCGTGCCGTCGGGCCGCACGACCCACACCTGCGTGCGCACGCCGCCGTCGGTCGCCAGGACGCAGGCCAGCCAGCGGCCGTCGGCCGACCAGGACACCTGGAGCACCGGATCCGCCGACAGCGGGATCCGGCTCGCGGCGGGCGGCTCGCCCTCCCGCGCCACGTCCTGCACCCAGACCTCGGGCACGCCGGAGCGGTCGCTGATGAACGCGATCCGCATGCCGTCGCGCGTCATGCTCGGGCCCCAGCTGCCCCAGGCGTCGACGAGCGCGAGCCCGGTCGTGAGGGCGGCGTCGACGCGGGCGGCGGTGTCGGGGATCATCGCCCCCATCCTCGCGGCCTCATCCGACCGAGTGCCGCTGCAGCCACAGCTCCAGCAGCCCGAGCTGCCAGAGCGCGTTGCTGCCGAGCGGGGTGCGCTCGGCGTTCGGGTCCGCGAGCATCCGCTCGATCCGGTCGGGCCGGAACAGGCCGCGCCGCACCGCTGCCGGGTCGGTGAGCGCGTCGCGCACCCGCGCGAGCAGCGGCCCGTCGAGCTGCCGGATCGCCGGGACGGGGAAGTGACCCTTCCGCCGGTCCAGCACCGCGTCGGGCACGAGACCCCGCGACGCCCGCTTCAGCACGCCCTTGCCGCCGTCGGCGAGCTTCAGCTCCGGCGGCACGGCCGCGGCGAGCTCGACGAAGTCGTGGTCGAGGAACGGCACGCGGGCCTCGAGGCCCCACGCCATGGTCATCTGGTCGACGCGCTTCACCGGGTCCTCGACGAGCATCACGGTCGTGTCGATGCGGAGCGCTGCGTCGACCGCGGTCTCGGCGCCGTCCGCGGCGAACCGGTCGTCGAGGAAGCGGCCTGGCGGATCGTCCGCGTGCAGCCACGCAGGGTTCAGCAGCGCCGCCATCCCGGCCGGGGTGCGGTCGGCGAAGACCGCCGCGTAAGCGTCCTGCGCGTCGTCGCGGTCCACGGCGGCCAGCGGCGGGTACCACTCGTAGCCGCCGAGCACCTCGTCGGCGCCCTGCCCCGACTGCACGACCTTCACCGACCGCGCCACCTGCTCGGCGAGGAGGAAGAAGGCGACGCAGTCGTGGCTCACCATCGGCTCGCCCATGGCGCCGATCGCCGCGTCGACCGCGGCCGGCAGGCGGTCAGCGGCGACGGGGATCCGGTGGTGGTCGGTGCCGAAGGCGCCCGCGACGAGGTCGGAGTAGGCGAACTCGTCGCCGGACTCGCCGCCCGCGTCCTCGAAGCCGATGCTGAACGTGGCGAGGCCGCGCTGGCCCGCCTCGGCGAGCAGCGCGACGACGAGCGAGGAGTCGAAGCCGCCGGAGAGCAGCACGCCGACCGGCACGTCGGCGACCATGCGGCGGCGCACCGCACCGCGGAGCGCCTCGAGCAGAGCCTCCTGCCAGTCGGCGTCGGACCAGTCGGCGCGGCCGGGATCCCGGGTGAAGGACGGCGCCCAGTAGACGTGCTCCCGGCTCCTGCCGTCCGCCTCGATCACGCGGACGGTCGCGGGCGGCAGCTTCCGGATGCCCGTGAGCACGGTCCGCGGGGCCGGCACGACCGCGTGGAAGCTGAGGTAGTGCGCGAGCCCGACCCGGTCGAGGCTCGTGTCGACGCCGCCGCCGGCGATCAGCGCCTGCGGGGTCGAGGCGAAGCGGAGCAGGTCCTGACGCTCGTCGAGGTAGAGCGGCTTGATGCCGAGGCGGTCGCGGGCGAGCACGACGCGGCCGCTGTCGTGCTCGACGATCGCGAGCGCGAACATGCCCCGGAAGTGCTGCACGAAGTCCTCGCCCCACTCCCGCCAGGCCTTCAGCACCACCTCGGTGTCGGATGTCGAGACGAAGCGGTGACCGGCGGCGCGCAGCTCGTCGCGCAGGGCCTCGTAGTTGTAGATGCAGCCGTTGAAGACGACGGTCGCGTGGCTCTCCTCGTCGACCATGGGCTGCGCGCCGCCGGGGGAGAGGTCGATGATGGCGAGCCGCCGGTGGCCGAGCGCCGTGCTGCCGTGCTGCCAGAGGCCCTCGCCGTCGGGCCCACGATGGACGAGGCAGGCGGTCATCCGCTGCACCGCGTCGACGTCGGGATGGCGGCCGTCGAACCGCACCTCGCCGGCGATGCCGCACATGAACGGCTACCGGTCCAGGTGGGGTTCGTGCAGGAGCCAGGTGTCCTTCGCGCCGCCGCCGCGCGAGGAGTTGACGACGAGGCTGCCGTCCGGCGCGACGCGGGTGAACGCGACCGGGGTGAGCACGACGTCGCGGCGCCGCCGCCCGGTCGCGTAGACGAAGGCGCGGAGGTCGACGTGCCGTGGCTGCAGCAGCCCGTGCCCGATCGACGGCACGCTCGACAGCGGCACGACCTCCTGGGCCACCCACCTCGCCGGTTCGGCCGCGATCTCCGCCCGGCGGGCCGCGACCTCGACCGCGCTCGCATCGGGACCGATCAGCACACCCCGACCGCCGGATCCGTCCACCGGCTTCGTGACGAGCTCGCCGACCCGCTCGAGCACCGCCTGCCGCTCCAGGTCGTCCCCGGTGCGGTAGGTCGGCACGCCCTCGAGGATCGGCCGCTCGTCCAGGTAGTAGCCGATCAGCTCGGGCACCGACCGGTACATCCCCTTGTCATCCGCGACGCCGTTACCGGGCGGGTTCACGAGCCCGACGCCGCCGCGGAAGGCGACCTCGAGGATCTCGGCGCCGATCGGGCGGCCCGTGCCGTCGACGAGGTCGGCGAGCTCGGGGTCGAGCCGCAGGTAGAGGGCGCCGATCGGGGCGCGGTCGCGGCGCTGGACCACCACGCCGCCCACCACGTCGAGGTCGTCCGCCTGCACGAGCAGCAGGCCGGCGCCCTCGGCGAGCCGCCGGTGCTCGAACCAGGCCGCGCTGTCGGGGCCGCTCGACAGCAGCGCGCCCCGCGTGCCCGGCCGCGCCTGGGCGAGCACGGTGCGGCGCAGCTGCTCGAAGACGACGGCGGGATCCATCAGCCGTGCGGGCCGTGGGAGGTCGGGCAGCACCTCGTCGAGCAGCTGGCGCACCGCGACGGCGTACGCGATGCCCGACGGGTTGCGCAGGTTGTCCTCGAGCACCCGCCAGCCGCCGTACTCGTTGCGCACGACGTCGAAGCCCGCGATCGGCACGCGGAGGACGCCGGACGGCAGGCGCGCCGCCTCTGGCCGCCAGCCGGGGGCGTGCCGGACCTGCTCCTCCGTCAGCACCCCGTCCTGCACGATCCGGGACTCCCCGTACACGTCGTCGAGGAAGGCCTCGAGCGCCCTGGCGCGCTGCACGAGTCCCGCCTCGAGCTCCGCCCACTCGTGCCGGTGCAGCAGTCGCGGCACGAGGTCGACCGCGAAGGGCTGCTTCGTGCCGCCGACGCCGAACTCGAGCCCGTGCTCCGCGGCCCACGCGTCGCGGCGCGCCTCGCGCTCGGCGACGCCGTCCGGGCCGAGCCGGGTGAAGAAGTCGACGATCCCCTCGTAGGCGGCGCGCGGCACCGCGTTCGGCCCGACGCCCTCGTCGCCCGCCCGGGAGCGGTAGCGGTGCACGGCGGGGATGGTCGGCAGGCCGCCGTCCGCCGGGCCCTCGGTCTCGGCGACCACGAGCCGCATGACGTCCGACAGGTCGCCGCGGGCGGAGAAGGCCGCCCGCTGACGGTCGGCGGAGTTGCCCCGCGCGAGCACCGACTCGGCGAGCTCGACGACCTCGTCGTAGTCGCCCGCCTCGTCGAGCGCGTCGCGCACCCGCTCGATGAGCGCCCTCACCGCGGTCGCGGCCGGGACCGGCGCCGGATGGTCGGTGTCGTCGAGCAGCCGGCCGGCGAGACCGCCGCGAGCCGCCTGCCAGAGCGCGGCCCGGTGCAGCGGGAGCGCGCGCAGCCGGCGCGTCGCTCCGGAGGAGACCTCCACCTCGGCCGTGCGGACCATGGCGCGGAACAGGCCGGCGAGCAGCACCGCGTCGTCGACGAGCGGGCACGCGTCGGTGACGCGCAGCTCGAGGGTGGGGGCGTGGGCGGAGGGCCGCACGTCGAAGTACGCCATCTTCGCGTCGGCGATCACGCCCGATCGGATGAGGTCCGCCAGCAGCCGGTCGTACTCGGCGATGTTCTCGATCGGGCCGGTGGCGCCGGCGCTCGGCCAGCGCTGCCAGATGATCGTCCGGATCGAGGCGTAGCCGGTGTC
This sequence comes from Amnibacterium sp., assembly GCF_036559085.1. GTDB lineage: Bacteria > Actinomycetota > Actinomycetes > Actinomycetales > Microbacteriaceae > Amnibacterium. The sequence goes on along the minus strand of NZ_DATBTU010000053.1, from coordinate 70,400 downwards.
CTGCCCGTTCCAGTAGGGCGAGCTCGCGGACAGCGCGCAGAGCACGGGGAGGTGGCGGGCGATCCGCTGGGCGACGTCGATCGCGAGCTCCCGGTCCGCGACGCCCACGTGGATCTGGGTCCCGCAGATCAGCTGCTCGTCGACGAGGACCCGGTACTGCTCCTGCATCCGCCCGTAGCGGCCGGTCGCGGTGAGCTCGAAGTCGCGGAACTCGCTGCGCGCGGCGGTCCCGACCGCGGCGATGCCGAGCCCCTCACGCGCGGCGACCTCGATCACGCCGGCGCGCAGCCGCGTGATCTCGCGGCGGAGGCCGTCGAGGGTCGTGACGACGTCGGTGTTCGTCTCGACCGTCGTCCGCTGGATCTCTGCGGAGTAGTTGGCGGCCGGAAGCCTCGCGAGCAGCTGCGGGGCTCGGGCGGCCAGCTGCCAGCGCTCCGTATCGATGAGGTGGAGCTCCTCCTCGGCACCGAGCGTCGCGGGGGCCGCCATGGGCACACCATAGCGAGGGCCGCGGAGCGCCTGCGAGGTTCATGGCCGCCCGTCAGGTCCGTTCACCCGATCGCGGCGATGCCCAGCCCGACGGCGGCGAGCAGCACCGTGACCACCGGCACGACGAGGCCGTTGAGGACCGCGAGGGCGCCGCGGCGGCCCGCGAGCAGGGCGACCGTCTCCACGCTCGCCGCGCTGAACGTGGTGTAGCCGCCGAGGAACCCGGTGCCGGCGACGAGGTGCACGGCCTCGGGCAGCACCGCTCTGGCGGCGAGGCCCGCGATGACCCCGAGCAGCAGGGAGCCGCTGCAGTTGATCAGCACGGTGCCGAGCGGGAAGGCGGCGCCCGTGCGGGCGCGGATCGCCCGGTCGAGCAGGAAGCGCACCGTCGCGCCGGCGCCGCCCGCGAGCGCGACGAGCACGAACACCGGGACGGTCACCGTGCGCCGCCGATCCGTGAGCCCGCCGCGGCCGCGGCGAGTCCGGCGAGGACCGTGCCGGCGCAGTAGAGCACCGCCTCGAGCGACTGCCCCCGGCCGGCCAGCACCGCGGTGTCGACGGCGAGCGCGCTGAAGGTCGTGAATCCGCCGAGCACGCCGGTGCCGAGCAGCAGCCGGATGGTGCGCCGGCCGCCGGTGTCGGATCCCCGCCGGCCGAGCGTCGCGAGCAGGAGGCCGAGCGCGAAGGCCCCGACCACGTTGATGGCGATGGTCGCGACGGGCACGGCGTGCAGCGAGGGGACGACCAGGCCGATGCCCGCGCGGAGCGACGTGCCGGCCGTGCCGCCGGCGAACACGGCCGCGGCGAGCGGCAGGGTGCGGGAATGGGAGTCGGGCACGAGCCCGATCCTGCCGTAGCGCTACGCGATGCCGGTGGCGCCGAGCAGGTGGCCGATGAGGAAGGTGAGCAGCAGCGCGAGGCCGCCGCCGATGACGGTGCGCAGCGTGGGCCGCAGGGGACGGGCGCCGCCGAGGCGGGCGCCGATCGCGCCGGTGAGGCCGAGGGCGATCAGCACCACGACGACCGTGGCCGGGATCCGGATGGACGCGCCGAGCAGCGTGATCGCGAGCAGCGGCAGCACCCCGCCGCAGAGGAACGCGACCGCCGAGGCGGATGCGGCGCTCCACGGGTTCGCCTCCTCGTGCGGGCGGCGGCCGCGGGCGGCCCGCTGGCTGTCGCGCTGGCTGCTCACGGAGACGTACTCGCCGAGCGCCATCGAGACGGCGCCACCGATCAGGGCGGCGAGGCCCGCCACGAGGATGGGGCCGCCGCGGCTCGTCGCACCCGCGACGCCGACCACGATCGCGGCGACCGAGACGATGCCGTCGTTGGCGCCGAGCACGCCGGCGCGCAGCCAGTTGGCGCGGCGAGTGGCCGCCCCACCGTCGTCCGCCTCGGAGGTCGGGTCGATCGCGGCGGCGTCGTCCGTCAGCTGCGTCATGTCCCCATCGTGCGCGTCGCGCCATCCGCCCGCCAGCAAGGCAAGGCGATCCTTCCCCGTGCCGATCAGGCCCGCACCAGCCGCGCGACGGCGGCGGACGCCTCGGCGAGCCTCGCGGCGGCGTCGTCCCCACCGGCGATGGCGTCGTGCACGCAGTGGGCGAGGTGGTCGTCGAGGAGCGTGAGCGCGACGGAGCGGAGCGCGCTCGTCATCGCGCTGACCTGGGTGAGGATCTCGATGCAGTACTGCTCGTCCTCGACCATGCGCTGCAGTCCGCGGGCCTGGCCCTCGATGCGCTTCAACCGGGCGAGGACCTTGTCCTTCTCCCCGATGTAGCCGGGATGTGCCTGGACGCTGTCGGTCATGGCGGCCTCCGTTCAGGTCCATGGTACCCCCGGGGGGTATGCTCCCGGGCGTGGACGTCGTGACCTTCCTGCTGACCGCGATCGGGGACGCGCTCGCGAAGGCGGCATCGATGGGCTGGCAGATCCTCTGGCCGCTGATCCTCGGCTTCACCCTGTCCGCGGTGATCCAGGCCGTCGTGCGCCGCGAGCGCGTGGCCGGGATGCTGTCCAGCGCGTCGCCGCGCGCACTGGCGGTGGCGACGGGGCTCGGCGCCGCCGCCTCGTCGTGCTCCTACGCGGCGGTCGCGCTCGCCCGGGCCCTGTTCCGCAAGGGCGCCTCGTTCTCGTCCGCGATGACCTTCGAGATCGCCTCGACCAACCTCGTGCTCGAGCTCGGGATCATCCTCGCCATCAGCCTCGGCTGGCGGTTCACGCTCGCGGAGTTCATCGCGGGCCCGCTGATGATCGTCTTCGTCGCGCTCGGCTTCCGCCTCTGGATGCGCCGCCGCATCGTCGATGCTGCCAGGGAGCAGGCCGAGCGCGGCGTACCGGGCAGCATGGAGGGGCACGCCGGCATGGACATGTCGGTGCAGCGCGAGGGCGGATTCCTCGCCCGGCTCCTCTCCCGCGACGGGATCGTCTCGACGAGCCAGTACTTCGTCATGGACTGGGCCGCCGTGCTCCGGGACATCGTGATCGGGCTGCTCATCGCGGGCGCCTTCGACGCCTGGGTGCCGCGCGAGTGGCTCCGCACCGTCTTCCTGACGAACGACCCGGCTGCGGCCTTCGTGCTCGGGCCGCTGATCGGCCCCCTGATCGCGGTGGTGAGCTTCGTCTGCTCGGTGGGCAACGTGCCGCTCGCCGCGGTGCTCTGGAACGGCGGGATCAGCTTCGGCGGCGTGATGTCGTTCCTCTTCGCGGACCTGATCATCCTGCCGATCCTGCTGATCTACCGCCGCTACTACGGCACCCGCGCGATGCTCGTGATCACCGGCACCTTCTACCTCGCGATGGCGCTCGCCGGCTACGTGATCGAGCTGCTGTTCGGCGCGCTGCACCTCGCGCCGACCGAGCGGAACGCGCAGGTGCTCGACGGCGGGATCACCTGGAACTACACGACCTGGCTCAACATCGTGTTCCTCGTGCTCGCCGCGGTGCTCCTGGTCGTGTTCGTGCGCTCCGGGAGCTGGCCGATGCTGCGGATGATGGGCGGATCACCGGACGCGGGCCACGAGCAGGAGCCGCACGAGCACGCCGGGCACGAGCACCACCACTAGGAGCGGCGGAGCCCCACCACGAGCAGGGTGCCGGCGACGGCGATCTGCACGAGCGCCGCGCGGCGCCAGCGGCGGGACAGCAGCGCGACCGGCACCATCGAGGCGAGGTGCAGGCCGTCGACGACCGCGCCGAGGGCGTTCCAGCCGGTCGCGGCGGTGACCCACGCCTGCCCGGCCTGGCGGGCGCCGAGCACCCGGTAGACGACGACGTCCGTCGTGCGCGGAGGGGATCCGAGCTCGGTCGCGGCCACGACGCGGGGCGCGGTGAGGTCGAGCACACCTGCGGTGAGACGGACGAGGTCGGCGGGGTGCCAGGTGGTCATGCAGCCACTGCACCAGACGATCCTGGGCCGCCCCCAGGAGGCGGCCGATAACGTGCGGCGGGCGAGGAGGTCCCATGGCACCGCACCATCCGTACCCGGCGGCCAAGCCGCCCCAGGTCGTGCTGCTCCGGCACGGCGAGACCGAGTGGAGCCTGAACGGCCGGCACACCGGTATCACCGATCTGCCGCTCACCGAGGAGGGGGAGCGGCGGGCGCGGGCGGTCGGCCCGGTGATCGCGGAGCGCGACTTCGGCCTGGTGCTGTCGAGCCCCCGCCGCCGCGCGATGCGGACTGCCGAGCTCGCCGGTTTCGGCGACCGCATCGAGACGACCGAGGACCTCGCGGAGTTCGACTACGGCGCCTACGAGGGGCTGACGACGCCGCAGATCCAGGATCAGCGGCCGGGGTGGGACCTGTGGCGCGACGGCACGCCGCCCGGCGAGACGCCCGGGGAGACCGCCGGTCAGGTGCGCGTGCGGGTCGAGCGGGTGCTCGCCCGCGCCCAGCCGGTGCTCGACGAGGGCCGCGACGTGCTGCTCGTCGCGCACGGCCACCTGCTCCGTGCTGTCGGGGCGGCCTGGATCGGCCTGCCACCCGACGGGGGCGCCCGGCTCGTGCTCTCGACCGCGGCCCTGGCTGAGCTCGGCTTCGAGCACGGGCAGCGCGTGATCGACCTCTGGAACGCGGTGCCCTGAGCTCGGCCACACTGGTGGGATGCCGATCCTGCCGAAGGAGCGCGATCCGCGGCTGATCACCCTCCGCCGCGGCGGCTCGCTCACCGACGAGCACCACCGCCTGCTCGCCGGGTGGGCGCTCGACTGCGCCGAGCACGTGCTCCCGCTCTTCACGGCGGTGGCGCCCGACGACGCGCGGCCCAGGGACGCGCTCGAGGCCGGGAGGGCCTGGATCCGCGGCGAGCTGCGGATGAGCGACGCGCGGCGGGCGGCGTTCGGGGCCAACGCGGCCGCGCGCGGGAAGCCCGACCCGGCCCGTCTCGCGGCGCTCGCGATCGGGCAGGCCGCCGCGGTGCCGCACGTCGCGGCCCACGAGCTGGGCGCTGCGGCGTACGCCATCCGCGCCGCTCGAGCCGCCGCCCTGGCGGCGGGGGAGGACGGCGAGGCGGCGCGGCTCGCGGAGCGGGACCGGCAGCGGGCGCGGCTGCCGGAACCCGTGCGGGACCTCGTGCTCGACGATCAGCGGGAGCGCAGCAGCATCTGCTGGGGTGCGTTCGATGACTGATGCGGAGCGCGCGGCGCGGGCGACCTCCTTCGGCGGCGCCGCGGCCGCGTACTCGACCGGCCGGCCGACGTACCCGGCGGATGCGGTGGCCTGGCTCGTCGAGGGCGCGACCCGCGTCGTCGACGTGGGAGCGGGCACGGGCAAGCTCACCGCGGGGCTCGCCGCCGCCGGCGTCGAGGTCGTCGCAGCGGTGGACCCGGACGCCGCGATGCTCGCGACGCTGCAGCGCGACGTGCCGGGCGTCCCGGTGCTGGTCGGCACGGCCGAGTCGGTGCCGCTGCCGGACGGCGCCGTCGACGCGGCGGTGCTCGGTCAGGCCTGGCACTGGGTCGATCCCGACGCCGCGTCGGCCGAGCTCGGCCGGGTCGTGCGACCCGCCGGCTTGCTCGGGCTGATCTGGAACATCCGCGACGAGTCCGAGCCCTGGGTCGCCGAGCTCGGCGCGCGGATGCACGGCAGCGACGCCGAGCAGATGATCGGCGACGCGGCGGTGCGGGTCGCCGCGCCGTTCGGGCCGCTCGAGGAGCGCCGGTTCCCCTGGACGGCGACACGCACGCCGGACGAGATCCTCGCGATGGCGTCATCGCGCAGCTACGTCATCGCGCTGCCCGAGGACGAGCGCGCCGGCGTGCTCGCCTCCATCCGGGACCTGCTGTCGACGCATCCGGCGACGGCGGGCCGCGACCGGGTCGAGCTGCCGTACATCACCTACGCCTACCGCGCCCGCCGCGGCTGACCCCGCCTACGCGAGCCGCTGCGTCGCGTAGACCGCCATCGCGTCCCGGAAGTACGCGGCGACGCCCGGCGCGACCCGGTCGTAGGTGGCCCGGAATCGCTCGTCGTCCACGTACATCCGGCCGAGGTTCGTGAACGCTGCCGCGTTCGGCGTCCACATCCGGCTGACCGAGGCATACAGCCCGCCGATCTCCTCCTGCACGGCCGGCGCGTCGACCGGCGTGCCCGCCGCCTGCAGCTCCGCCATGCGGACGATCTGGGCGGTCGTCTCCCGCTGCATCCGCTCGACGTCCGCCGGCGACAGCGTGTCGGTGAACCGCTTCGAGGAGGCGTGCTCCTCCGGCCAGCGCTCCCGCGCCTCCTCGTCGTACCTGCTGGTGTCGAACCCCTCGAAGAGGTTCTCCGGTCGTTCGATCGTCATCCGACCGCTCCCTTCCTGCTCGGACAGCTCCCGGATGGTGCGTGCGACGGTGTCCGCGATGCGACCGAGGCGCTCCTGCTCGGCCAGCAGGCGCCCGTGGTGCTCGCGCAGCGCCTCGAGCTCGTCCCGCTGCTCGTCGAGCAGCGCTCCGATCTCGGGCAGCCCGAGCCCCAGCGCCTTCAGCACGAGGATGCGCTGCAAGCGCAGCAGCTCCTCGTCGCCGTAGTGCCGATACCCGTTGGCGCCCACCGAGGACGGGAGCAGCAGCCCGATCGCCTCGTAGTGCCGCAGCGTGCGGGCCGTGACGCCCGCCATGCGGGCGACGTCCCCGATCGCGACCTCGGCCACCGTCGACGCTCCTTCCGTGCCGGACCCTCCGGCGGGACCGACGGTAGGGACTGCCGTAACGGCAGGGTCAAGCGGGCGTCACGTCGATCAGCACCTTGCCCGTGACGCCCTCCTCGACGGCGCGGTGCGCATCCGCGGTCCGCTCGAGCGGGAAGCGGTGCACGGGCAGGCCCGCGTCCTCGCCGATCCGCAGAGCGCCTGCCGTGACGGCGGCGGCGACGCCCGCGACCGCGGCGTCCTTGGCGTCGTCGGGCGCGGTGTACGTGAGGAGGAACCGCCAGGTCAGGTTCTTGCCCATCGACGGGCGCACGTCGATGCCCATCGGCTCCTGACGGTCGGTCGCGTAGACGGCCACGGTGCCGTTCGGCGCGAGCACCGCGGCGTCCAGGTCGGCGTTCACGTGCGGGTTCACCTCGACCACGAGGTCGACGCCGTTGGGCGCCAGCTCCCGGATCCGCGCCGAGACGTCCTCCTGCGTGTAGTCGATCACCTCGTGGGCGCCGGCGGCTCGCGCGAGCGCCGCCTTCGCGTCCGACGAGATCGTCGTGATCACGCGGGCGCCCGACCAGACGGCGAGCTCGATCGCCGCGTGGCCCACCGCGCCTGCGCCGCCGGCGACGAGCACCGTGCGGCCCTCGAGCGTGCCGGGGCCGAGCGGCTCCGCCGGCCCGTCGGCGCGCAGCGCGAGGTGGGCGGTGAGCGCCGGGATGCCGAGCGCGGCGCCGAGGTCGAAGGAGGCGGGGGCGGGCAGCGGCACGACCTGCCGGGCGGGGAGCACCGTGAGCTCCTGCGCCGTGCCGTTCGGCCGCTGGTAGGCGGCGTCCCACACCCAGACGCGGTCGCCCACCGAGAACGGCGCGCCCGTCCCGACCGCGTCGACGACGCCGGCGCCGTCCTGGTTCGGCACCTGCTCGCCGTCCGGAGCCGTGCCCGAGCGGCTCTTCCAGTCGGTCGGGTTGACGCCGGAGACGACGATGCGCACCCGCACCTCGCCGTCGCCCGGCTCCGGCACCGGCCGGTCCGACTCGAGCCCCAGCACCTCGGGGCCGCCCGCGGCCCGGTAGACGATCGCACGCATGGAACGGATTCTCCTTCCTCCTTGCTGGGTCGGCGCCGATCGAACGCCTGGCCTGCGCACGGCGGGTGTCCAGCCCTGCCACACTCGGCACGTGGCGAAGCGGCTCCTGATCGCGGTGAACCCCGCCGCGGGCTCGGGCCGGGCCCCGGCGCTCGCCGAGGCGGCGGAGCGCCGCTTCACGGACGCCGGGCACGCCGTGCAGCGGGTCCAGGAGCGCGACGCGGCGGCGCTCGAGCGCACCCTCCGTGCCCGCGTCACCCGCGATCGGCCCGACGCCGTCGTGGTCGTCGGCGGCGACGGGATGGTCTCCATCGCCGTCAACGCGATCGCCCGTTCGGGCGTGCCGCTCGGCATCGTCCCCGCGGGCACCGGCAACGACGTGGCACGCTGCCTCGGGCTCCCCGTGGACGAGGCGGAGGCCGCGGTGACCCGGCTGCTCGATGCGCTCGCCGCCGAACCGGTCCGCGTCCGCAGCGTCGACGCCGTCCGCACGAGCACCGGCCGCTGGTTCGCCGGCATGCTGTCGGCCGGCTTCGACGCGGCGGTGAACGAGCGCGCCAACCGGATGCGCCGCCCGCGGGGCCGCTCCCGCTACGTCATCGCCGTGCTGCTCGAGCTCGCGCGGCTCACCCCCCACCGCTACCGCGTCACCATCGACCGCGACGCCCGCCAGGTCGACGCCGTGCTCGTCACGGTGGGCAACACCGCGAGCATCGGCGGCGGCATGCGCCTCACGCCCGACGCCCGGCCCGACGACGGCCTGCTCGACGTGCTCGTCGCCACGCCGCTGCCGCGCCGGCACCTCGTCCGGCTGCTGCCGAAGGTGTTCTCGGGCGCGCACGTCAGCGACGAGCACGTCTCGATCGTGCGCGGCAAGGTGATCACGATCGACGTCGCCGACCGCCGCGCACCGGCGCCGGTCGTCTACGCCGACGGCGAGCGGATGGGGGAGCTGCCCGTCACCCTCGAGGTCGTCCCCGGGATCCTGCGCATCCTCGGCTGAGTGCTGCGTAGCGTTGTCGCGTGACTGACGGGCTCGAGGTGCGCTGGGTCGCCGCCGACGATCCGCTGCTGGAGCCGCTCGTCGCCGACCTCGCCCGCGACTACGACGAGCGCTACGAGCCGACGAACGGCGTGCCCTCGAGCGCGGAGCTCACCCGGTACCCCGCGAGCGCCTTCACCGCGGCGGAGGGCGGCGCGTTCGTCGCGCTGGTGGAGGTGGCCGGCGACGGTTCGCTCCGGCTCCTCGCCGGCGGCGCGCTGAAGCGGGGGAGGCCTGGACCCGAGGGGCGGCCGCTCGGCGAGCTGAAGCGGATGTGGACGTCACCCGAGCACCGGCGCCGGGGCCTCGCCGGGCGCGTGCTCGCCGAGCTCGAGCACCGCGCGGCCGACCTCGGCTACACGGGACTCGAGCTGACGACCGGCGCACGCCAGCCGGAGGCCGTCGCGCTCTACCTGCGGCACGGGTGGACGCCCGACTTCGACCTCGACGACGACTGGGAGGCGGTCTCCTACCTGCGGTTCACGAAAGGAGCACCGACGAAACGGGCACCTACGAGACCAGCACCAGCGCGGCGCTGAGCACGAGCTCGTCCGCGGAGAGGTCGGCGCCGATCAGCTCGACGAGGCGCGCGACGACGGGCCCGGTGCCGGCGCCGAGCACCTCGGTGCGTCCGCGGAGCAGGGACGCGGCGTGCAGCACCTCGATCGCGAGGATCTCCAGCAGCAGGTCCGACGCCTTCTGGCCCGCCTCGGCGGCGGACCAGGCGAACGTCGCGTAGTCCTCGACGCCGGACAGCGGCGCGGCGCCGAGCGTCACCGGTGCGGCGGCCGCCCGCAGCGCGGCGAGGTCCGCCGCCGCCGTGTAGGCGAGCAGGCCGGGGATGCCGGCGGTGTCCGCGGCCCGCAGCGGCGCGGACAGGCCGGAGAGCACCGCGATCCGCCGCTCCGCGATGCCGCCGAGGTGGGCGAGCGCGACGCGGGCCCGCTCGAGGTCGAGCGCGAGCCCGACCGGAGCGAAGCTCCCGTTCGGCGTGATCGTGCCCGACTCCGGGTCGACGAGCGGGTTCTCCGGCCGCACCGCGAGCTCGCCGTCGACCGCGTCGAGCAGGTCGGCTGCGGTGTCGGCGAGCGCCCCGTGCACCTGCGGGGCGCACCGGAAGCTCAGCTCGTCCTGCACCGCGCGCTCCCGCGCCGGATCGGCCAGGAAGGAGCCGTCGAGCAGCTCGCGCACCCGCTCGGCCGACGTCGCGCGCCCCTCCTCGCCCGCGTCGGCGTGCACGACGGCGGAGAAGGGACCGAGGTCGCCGGAGGCGCGGTGCGCGCCCGCCGCCTCCAGCGAGCAGGCGACCGCGAGGTCGGCCGCGTCCGTGAGGGCGTCGAGCCGGGCCCCGAGCACGGCGGTGGAGGCGAGCGCGAAGGCGTTCGTGTTGATCAGCGACAGCGCCTCGTGCGCCTCGGGCTCGAGCGGGGTGAGCCCCGCCGCGGCGAGCGCCTCGGCGCCGGGCACCACGGTGCCGTCCTCCCGCAGCACGGCGCCCTCGCCGACGAGCACGGCCGCCACGGCGGCGTTCTGCACGAGGTCGGCCGCGCCGACGGATCCGCGGTCACGGACGAGCGGCACGAGGTCGTGGTTCAGGAGCGCGGCGAGCGCGTCGGCGACCTCGGGACGGGCGCCGGAGCCCCCGGCGGCCAGGTGCGCGAGCCGGGCGGCCATCGCGGCCCGCACGACCGGTGCCGGCACCGGTTCGCCCGTGTCGGCCCGGTGGTTGCGCAGCACCTGGCGCTGGAAGGCGGCCTGGTCCTCGACGGGGTCGCCGACGCCGGCGCCGAGCCGCCGGGTGAGGCCGTAGACCGCCTCGCCGGACTCGAGGGCGGACGTCAGGACGCTGCGGGCGACGGTCATCCGCGTGCGGGCCGCGGGGGAGAGGGCGACGCCCTCCCCGTCCGCGATCGCGAGCAGCTCCTCGGCGGTGATCGGACCGGCGCCGAGCACGACGGTCATCAGAAGTCCGCGAGGTTCGCGCGGAGGCCGCCGTCACCGAGCTCGCGGCGCAGCAGCCCGGCGTCCCGGAGCGCCGGCACGAGCGGATCGAGGGTGCGGTGCACGTGCGCCGGATGCACCTGGCCGGTGAAGAGGAAGCCGTCCGCCCCGCTCGCCTCGCCGAGGGTGCCGAGGGCGTCCGCGATCTCGGCCGGCGTGCCGATGACCGCGAGGCCGTCGGCCTTCGCCCGGGCGGCGAGGATCTCGCGCAGCGTCGAGCCGGCCGGCGCGCTGCGCACGAAGTTGTCGAGCGTGCCCTGGTTGCTGTTCGTGGCGACCTCGGGCAGGGGGGCGTCGAGGTCGAACCGGGCGAAGTCGAGGTTCGTCAGGTAGGAGATCGACTGCAGCTGCTCGTCGATCGCGGCCTGGGTGAGCTCCGAGCGCCGCGCCCGCACCGCGGCGGTGTCCTCCGCGTTCGCGGTCGGGATCGGGTTCACCACGAAGAGCACCGTGAGGGCGTCGGGGTCGCGGCCCTGCTCGGCGGCGACGGCGCGGATGTCGTCCCGGTGCGCCTTCATGCGCTCCGGCGTGGAGGCGAGTGCGAGGATCACGTCGGCGTGCCGGCCGGCGAAGGTGCGGCCGCGGCCGGAGGCGCCGGCCTGCACCATCACCGGCTCCTCCGCCGGAGGCAGCGCGTTCAGCGGGCCGCGGACTCGGAAGAAGCGGCCCTCGTGGTCGATGCGGTGCACCTTCGTGAAGTCGGCGTAGACGCCGCGCTCGGTGTCCTCGAGCACGGCGCCCGGCTCCCAGCTGCGCCAGAGCGCCTTCACGACCTCGACCCACTCGTCGGCGCGGTCGTAGCGGAGGTCGTGCTCGGTCTGCTTCTCGAGCCCGTAGTTCTGGGCGGCGAGGTCGCTGCCGGAGGTGACGACGTTGTAGCCGAGGCGGCCGTGCGCGAAGTGCTGCAGCGTCGCGAGCAGCCGGGCGGCCGTGTAGGGCTCCGTGAAGCTCGCCGACAGCGTCGGCACGATGCCGATCCGCTCGGTGGCGCCGAGCAGGTACGGCACGAGCGGGATGGGGTCGTGCTTCGGCACGAAGCGGGCGGCCGCGAGGTTCACCTCGGCGGTGCCGCGGTAGGTGTCGGGCACGGCGACGCCGTCCTCGATGATGAGCGCGTCGAGGCCGCTGCGCTCGAAGAGGCGCGCGGCGTCCTGGTAGATCGTCGGCTGCTTCCAGTCGTAGCCGATGCCGTAGGTGGGGTCGCCCCAGCCCTGCACGCCGAACCCGGCGCCGAGGAACCAGCCGAAGTGCCGCAGCGTCATGCGCGGGTCGTCCCTTCCGCCGGCGCGAGGGCCGACAGGTAGTTGCCGCCACCGTCCGGCGCCATCGCGACGACCACCGCGTCGGGCCCGAGGTCCTTCGCGACGTCGAGGGCGACCGCGACGGCCAGCCCGGACGACGGGCCGAGCAGCAGGCCCTCCTCGGCGGCGAGGCGGCGGGTGGTCGCGAAGGCGACGTCGTCGGTGACGGAGCGGATCTCGTCGGGCACGGACGCGTCGAAGTTGCGGGGCCAGTGGCTCACCGGCCAGCGGGTGCCCACCCCTTCGATCCCGATCGGCCCCTCCTGCTCGCCTCCGTAGGTGGAGCCGGCCGGGTTCGCGCCGATGACGCGCACCGCGCCGCCCGACACGTCCTTCAGGTACCGCCCGGTGCCGGTGATCGTGCCGCCCGTGCCGATCGACGCCACGAGGTGCGTGATCCGTCCGCCGGTCTGCTGCCAGAGCTCCGGCCCCGTGTGCAGCAGGTGCGCCGCCGGGTTCGCGGCGTTGTCGTACTGGCCGCTCCGCCAGGCGTGCGGCCGCTCCCTGGCGATCCGGTCCGCCACGGCCCTCGGGTTGCCCGGATCGTCCGGGCCGGCGTCCCAGTCCGCCTCGACCAACTCCGCGCCGTACAGGCGCAGCAGCGCGAGCTTCTCGGGTGACATGCCCGGGCCGTGGACGATCACGACGGGGTGCCCGGTGAGCCGGCCGACGAGCGCGAGGCCGATGCCCGTGTTGCCGGACGTCGACTCCACGATGGTCGCGCCGGGCAGCAGCTCGCCCGCCGCCTCGGCCGTGCGGATCATCTGCAGGGCCGGCCGGTCCTTCGCGCTGCCGCCCGGGTTCCGGCCCTCGAGCTTCACCACGACCTGGGCCGCGAGGTCCCGCCCGATCCGCCCGAGCCGCACCATCGGCGTCCCCCCGATCAGGTCGAGCACCGAGTCGGCGACACCGGGGAGCTCGGGGCGGATGGAGCGGGTGGGGGCGGCGAGGGGGTCGCGGAGCTCGGAACGGGTCATCCGTTCCAGGGTAGGAGCCGCAGCCGTGCCGGAGGTGCGGATGACGGCGGGTGACGTCAGGACGCGGTGAGCCGCTCCACCAGCCTGGCCTTCGACAGGTTGGACGTGCCGGTCAGGCCGCGTCGGCGAGCCTCCTCGCGGAGCCGCAGGAGCGTCCACTCCTCGCTCGGCACGTCCGCCGCGGGCTCGTCGGGCAGCGGCGGCGTGAGCGTCTCGGGGTCGGGCAGCGCCTCGGTGAACACGGCCGCGGCCTCCTCGGCCTCGCCCGTGTGGTCCGGCTCGGCGGGCACCGGGTCGGCCTCGGCCGCCACGGCGTCGAGCGTCTCGGCGACCACCTCGGCCACGACGGCGGCCTCCTCGTCGCCGACGATCAGCTCGGCCTCGGCGACGGCCTCCGCGACGGTCTCGGCGACCGCGGCGTCGACGATCGCTTCGGCCGCGGCCTCCTCCGCGGCGAGGGTGAGCGCGCGGCGCTCGTCGTCGAGCTGCTGCTGCACCTGGCGGAGGCGGTGCTCCGCGTCGACGAGCTTCGCCTCGGTGTCGCGGAGCGCGAGCTTCAGCACCTCGACCTGATCGGGCTTCTCCGGCGCCTTCGCGGCGGCGGACCGCTGGTCGGCCTTCGCCTGCTTCGCGGCGGCCTTCGCCGCCTTCCTCGCCTGCTTGTCAGCGGCGAGCGCGGCCTTCGCGTCCTGCTTCTTCGAGGACTTCTTCGCGTCGCTCTTCTTCGAGGACTTCTTGGAGTCGGACTGCTTCGAGCCGGACTGCTTGGACTTCTTCGCCATGGTGCGATCCTTCCGGCCGCGGGTACGGCTGATGAGGCGCCAATCTAGCGGTGCGAGGAGGACGAGGTCACGGACCGGTTCGGGTGATCGTGCGCGCATATCCGCGCATCGCCTGATGTCAGAAGGTGAAGCCGGTCGGGAAGGGGTCGCTGGGGTCGAGCACGTAGTCCGCGCGGCCGGTGACCCACGCGCGGCCGGTGATCGTCGGCACGACCGCGGGGATGCCGGCCACCCGGGTCTCCGCGACGAGGCGGCCGGTGAACCGGCTCCCGATGAAGGACTCGTTCACGAAGTCGGTGTCGAGCGCGAGCTCTCCGCGGCCCCAGAGCTCCGCCATCCGGGCGGAGGTGCCGGTGCCGCAGGGGGAGCGGTCGAACCAGCCCGGGTGGATCGCCATCGCGTGCCGCGAGTACGCCGCGGTCGAGCCCGGGGCGAGGAACTCGACGTGGTGGCAGTGGTCCACGCCCTCGATCTCCGGATGCCGCGGCGCCGCCGTCGCGTTGATCTCGCGCATGATGGCGAGGCCCGCCTCGACGATCGGGCGCTGCGCCGCGCGGTCGAAGGGCAGGCCGACGGCGTCGAGCTCGACCATCGCGTAGAAGTTGCCGCCGAAGGCGAGGCTGTAGGGCACCGCGCCGAAGCCGGGCACCTCGACGACGGCGTCGAGCCGCTCCGGGTAGCTCGGCACGTTCTCGATCGTGACCGCATCCGCGTGCCCGTCCGAGACCGCGACCCGGGCGACCACGAGGCCCGCGGGGGTGTCGAGGCGGATGGTCGTCACCGGCTCGACGACCGGGACCATCCCGGTCTCCACGAGCACCGTCGCGACCCCGATCGTGCCGTGACCGCACATCGGCAGGCAGCCGGACACCTCGATGTAGACGACGCCGAAGTCGCAATCGGGCCGCGTCGGCGGCTGCAGGATCGCGCCGCTCATCGCCGCGTGCCCGCGCGGCTCGTCCATCAGGAGGTGGCGGAGGTGGTCGAGGTGCGCCATGAAATGCAGGCGCTTGAGGTTCATCGTGTCGCCCGGGATGACGCCGATCCCGCCGGTGACGACGCGCGTCGGCATCCCCTCGGTGTGGGAGTCGACCGCGCTGATGAGGCGCGAGATCCGCATCAGGCGCGCGAGCGGCTGTACGCGAGGGCGCGCTCGGTGTCCCGCCGCACGATCGAGCGCTGCGCCTCGCTGAGCGGGCCGCGCGGCGGCCGGGTGGGGCCGCCGGTGCTCTCGCCCGCGACGTCGATCGAGTACTTGATCGCCTGCACGAACTCGGTCTTCGAGTCCCAGGCGAAGACCGGCGCCATCTGCTCGAACAGGGTGCGCCCCTGATCGATCCGCCCCGTGGTCAGCAGGTCGTAGAGCTCCACCGCCTCGCGGGGGAAGGCGTTCGGGTAGCCGGCGAACCAGCCCGTGGCGCCCGCGACGAGCGCCTCGAAGAGCAGGTCGTCGGCACCGGCGATGACGTCGATGTCGCAGAGGTCGCGGATCTCGCGCACGCGGCGGGCGTCGAGGGAGAACTCCTTGATCGCCACCACGTTCGGCAGCTGCGCGAGCTCCGCGACGAGGTCGGGCACGAGGTCGACCTTCGTGTCGATCGGGTTGTTGTACATCATGATCGGCAGGCCGACCTCGTCCACCTTCGCGTAGTGGGTCAGCACCTCCTGCCGGTTCGCCCGGTAGAGCGTCGGCGGCAGCAGCAGGACGCCGTCCGCCCCGTCCTCGGCTGCGAGCTCCGCCCAGTGGCGCGCCTGGTGCCAGCCGACGCCGTGCACGCCGGCGATCACGAGCCCGCGACCGCCGACGGCCTCGACCGCGGTCTGCACGACGCGGCGGCGCTCCTCGTCCGTGAGGGACGAGTACTCGCCGAGCGAGCCGTTCGGGCCGACGCCGCGGCAGCCGTTGTCGATCAGCCAGGAGCAGTGCGCGGCGTAGCGGTCGTAGTCGACCGCGAGGCCGCCGGGGGCGGCGTCATCCGGCGTGAAGGGCAGCGTGGTGGCGACGACCACGCCGCCGAGGTCGAGTGCGGGCGCGGTCATGCGGCCCCCTTCCGTCGCTGCGAGCGTATCGAGGGATCCGGGCGTGCCGATCCGCGTGCCACGCCGCACCGTCGCCACCCACCCAGGCCACGCTAAGAAACCACCCAGGATTCGTCCGAGCATCCAGGAGAGGGTGATCGATCGTCGAGCGTTCGCGGAGGAACGCCTGCACGAGCAGGCACCGCGACGCGACGGAAGCGAGAGCACCGTGTCAGTGGGCCTTCTGCCGAGAGGCGCCGTCGTCCAGGCGGCGAGCAACGGCATCCGCCTCGACCTCACCTGGGTCGACTACCTGATGATCATCGTGTACTTCGGCGTGGTCATCGGGATCGGCTTCATCGCCAGATCCCGGGTGAAGAGCAGCATGGACTTCTTCCTGTCCGGCCGCTCGCTGCCGGCGTGGATCACGGGCCTCGCGTTCATCTCCGCCAACCTCGGCGCGACCGAGATCCTCGGCATGGCGGCCAACGGGGCGCAGATCGGCATGTCGACCCTGCACTACTACCTGATCGGCGCCGTGCCGGCGATGGTCTTCCTCGGGCTCGTGATGATGCCCTTCTACTACGCGTCGAAGGTGCGCAGCGTTCCGGAGTTCATGCTCCGGCGCTTCGGCAAGGCGCCGCACATCGTCAACGCGCTCGCCTTCGCCGTCTCGAACGTGCTCATCGCCGGGATCAACCTGTTCGCGATGGCGATCGTGATCGAGGCGATGCTCGGCTGGCCGCAATGGCTCGCCATCGTCGTCTCCGCCGCGTTCGTGCTCGCCTACATCACCCTGGGCGGCCTGTCGTCCGCGATCTACAACGAGGTCATGCAGTTCTTCGTGATCGTCGCCGGTCTCGTGCCGCTGACGATCGTCGGCCTCAACCGGGTGCACGGCTGGAACGGCCTCACCGCGGCGTTGGAGCGGAGCGAGAGCGGCAAGCTGCTGCACGCCTGGGCGGGCACCTCGATCGGCGACGTGACGAACCCGATCGGCGCCGACTGGCTCGCCATCGTGCTCGGCCTCGGCTTCGTGCTGTCGTTCGGCTACTGGACCACGAACTTCACCGAGGTCCAGCGTGCGTTCTCCGCGAAGAACATGTCGGCCGCGCGCCGCACCCCGCTGATCGGTGCGCTGCCGAAGCTCTTCATCCCGATCATCACCGTGATCCCCGGCCTGATCGCCGCCGCGGTGCTCGGCAAGGCGCTCTCCGGGGCCGGCGGATCCGGGCTGACCTACAACGACGTCATCCCGAAGCTCATGCAGATGTACCTGCCGAGCGGCGTGCTCGGCGTCGCCGTCACGGGCCTGCTCGCCTCGTTCATGGCGGGTATGGCGGCGAACGTGTCGAGCTTCAACACCGTCTTCACCTACGACATCTGGCAGCGCTACATCAAGCGGGACCGCTCCGACGCGCACTACCTCCGTGTGGGCCGGTGGGTCACCGTCATCGGCGTGCTCATCGGCATCGCGACCGCGTTCCTCGCCGCGGGCGCGCAGAACCTGATGACGTACCTGCAGACGCTGTTCTCGTTCTTCAACGCCCCGCTGTTCGGCGTCTTCATCATCGGCCTGCTGTGGAAGCGGATGACGACCGCCGGCGCACTCTGGTCCTACATCGCGGGCATCCTCGCGCCCACCGCGGTCTTCGTGGCCTACCAGATCAGCGTCGCGAACAAGGCGCCGATCTTCGCCACCGCCACCGCCGAGACGCTCTACGGCGCGATGATCTCCGTCGGCACCGTGGCGATCGTCGCGGTGATCGTCAGTCTCGTGACGAAGGCGAAGCACGAACGCGAGCTGCAGGGCCTCGTGTACGGGGTCGGGAAGATCGACCTGAAGAGCGACGCCGTCGTCGGCGACGCCGCCTGGTACCGCTCGCCCGCCCTGCTCGGCACCGTCGCGCTCGTGCTGTGTGTCGTGCTGTACCTCCCCTTCCTCTGATCCGGTTCCGACAGGAGATCCGCGCATGACCGAGCAGTCCACCGGGAACCGCACCGTCGGCGACGAGGAGAAGCGCCGCCTCATCGCCTCCACGAGGCGCTTCGACCTCCGCCGCATCCTCGGCGCCCTCTTCCTGCTGTACGGGGTGCTGACGACGATCGTCGGCATCGTGCAGCCGGATCAGGACGTCGCGAAGACGGGCGGGATCGCGATCAACCTCTGGACGGGGATCGCGATGCTCGTGGTCGGGGCGCTCTTCCTGATCTGGGACCGGCTGTCGCCGGTGCCGGAGCAGGACATCGTGAAGACGCTCGAGGAGCCCGACGCGAACGAGGCGGCCGCCGAGGCGGAGGAGCATCCGATGGACGCGCCGCGGACGAAGCCCGGATCCCGGGACTGAGTCCAGGCGGGGTGCGCGAGGATCGACACGTGACCTCCCGCATCCTGTTCATCGGTGGCTCCGGCATCATCAGCGCCGCCAGCGTCCGCCTCGCCGTCGAGCTCGGCCACACCGTGACCGTGCTGAACCGAGGGCGGACGAGCATCCGCCCGCTGCCGTCGGGGGTCGAGGTGCTGGTCGCCGACGTCCGCGACCAGCAGTCCGTCGACGAGGCGCTCGGCGACCGCGAGTTCGACGCCGTCGCCCAGTTCCTCGCCTTCACGACCGACCACGTGCAGCCCGACATCCAGCGGTTCGCCGGCCGCACCGGCCAGTACGTCTTCATCTCGAGCGCATCCGCGTACCAGAAGCCGCCCGCCTCGGTGCCGGTGACCGAGTCGACGCCGCTGAAGAACCCGTTCTGGCAGTACTCCCGCGACAAGATCGCCTGCGAGGACCTGCTCGTCGCCGCCTACCGCGACGCCGACTTCCCGGCCGTGATCGTGCGGCCGTCGCACACCTACGACGACACCACGCTCCCGACCCTCGGCGGGTGGACCGACATCGCGCGGATGCGGGCCGGCAAGCCCGTCGTCGTGCACGGCGACGGCACGACGCAGTGGACGCTGACGCACTCCGACGACTTCGCCGTCGGCTTCGTGGGGCTCCTCGACCGCCCCGAGACGATCGGGAACGCCTACACGATCACGGGGGAGTCCGCCCCGACCTGGGACCAGGTCTACACCTGGCTCGGGAAGGCGGCGGGGGCGTCCGCGGACCTCGTGCATGTCGCGTCCGAGACCATCGCCGCCGCGCTGCCCGACCGTGGCGACGGGCTGATCGGCGACAAGGCGCACTCGATGCTCTTCGACACCACGAAGCTCCGCCGGATCGTGCCGGAGTTCACGACGACGATCCCGTACGCCGTCGGTGCCCGGCGGGTGCTCGCCTGGTACGACGCGCATCCGGACGCCCAGCAGGTCGACGCCGAGCTCGACGCCGCCTTCGACCGCCTGGTGACCGCCGCCCGTCCCTGATCGCGTCGTTCCGGAGAAACTGAGCGACACGCCGCCCGTTCGCGCGCCCGCGCGGCGTGTCGCGCGAGAACTCCGGAACGGCGCGATGGTGCTCGGGCGGGGCCGCCGTCCACGTCGCCTCCTCAGCCCGCTGCGCCTACGGTGAGCAGCATGTCGAGCGTGCCGCCGCACCGCCCTCGCGGCAGCGGCGACGGCTGGGTCGAGCTGCCCGACGGTCGGCGCTTCTGGGGGCTCGCCGGCGCCTCCGGGCTGCTCGCGGTCACGCCGGAGGACGCGATCCTGCTGCAGCACCGCGTGCCCTGGAGCCACTTCGGTGGCACCTGGGGGCTGCCGGGCGGCGCCAGGAACGTGGGGGAGTCCGCCGTCGACGGCGCGCTCCGCGAGGCGCGCGAGGAGACCGGGATCGACACGGCGCTGCTGCGGCCCCGCTTCGCGGTCCGGCTCGACATGGACGTCTGGACCTACACCACCATCGCGGCGGACGCCCCGTCCGCGCTGCCGATCGCGGTGTCGGACCCCGAGAGCACCGCGCTCGAATGGGTGCCGCTCGACGCCGTCGACGAGCTGCCGCTGCACCCCGGGTTCGCAGACGCGTGGCCGCACCTGAAGGCGCTCCTCGCGATCCGCCGCGCCCTCGTCGTCGACGTCGCGAACGTCGTGGGCTCCCGGCCGGACGGCTGGTGGAAGGACCGGGCGGGTGCCGCCGCGCGCCTGCTGGAGGCCGTCGCGCGCCGTGCCGAGCGCGGCTTCCCGGTCGAGGGCGAGGGCGCCCTGCCGGTCGTCGCGCACTGGCCCGAGGTCGTCGCCGTGCTCGAGGGCGAGGCGCGCCCCGCTGCCGCCGCCGCACCGCAGGCGGTGACCGCCGTCGCCGCATCCGGCTCCGGCGACGACGAGATCGTCGCGCAGACCGCAGCGCTCACCGCACGGGGCAGGCAGGTCCGCGTCGTGACCGCCGATCGGGCGCTGGCCGAGCGCGTGCGCGCCGTCGGCGCGGTGGAGGTGCTCGGGCCCTCACGGCTGCTGGAGCAGCTCGACTAGCCGCTCAGACCGCGGCGTGCTCCCGCCGCCAGCCGGCGAGCCGCCGCACCTGGTCGTCCGGGTCGTCGAGCAGTGCGGGCACCGCTGCTGCGGGCAGCCCGGGGTTCAGCACGGCCCAGCAGCGCACGCGCGCGTCGCAGTCCTGCGCGAGCGCCTCGACGAGGGCGACGGGGGCGGCCTCGTTGCGGGCGACCTCGCCGCGCACGGCCGCATCCGGATCCGCGGCGAGCTCGGCGAGCAGATCCGCCGGCGCGTGCCGGTTCGACGCGACGCTCTGCCGGATGCCGCCGCTCTCGTGCCGGGCGAGCAGCCGGAGGCGCGCGATCTTGCTCTCCGTCACCGGCGGCGCGAGGTGCAGCACCGCCACGTCCTCCGCGGCGAGCGCCGGGCCCGCGTCGCGCATCTGCGTCCGCTGCGCTGGGGTGTTGAACCGGATGCAGGACATGGCGGCCACGGTACCGGCCGTCTCCGACGTCCGGATCGGTTCCGTAGACTCGACCGCCATGCCGAGCGACGAGCCGGTGAGCGACGAGCTGCTCACCATCCCGAACCTGCTCTCGCTGCTGCGCCTCGCGCTGATCCCGGTGTTCCTCGGCTTCCTGATCACGGGCCAGGACGTGCTCGCGCTCGTGACGCTGGTGGCCGGTGCGGTCACCGACTTCCTCGACGGCTTCCTCGCCCGCCGGCTGCATCAGGTGACGAAGCTCGGCACCCTGCTCGACCCCATCGCCGACCGGCTCACGATCCTGTCCGCGACGATCGGGCTCACCTACCGGCACTTCCTGCCGCTCTGGCTGCTGCTCGTCGTGCTCGGCCGCGACGTCTGCATGCTCGTGCTCGGCCTCGTGCTCGCCCGCAACAGGATCGGGCCGCCCGCGGTCACCTGGCGGGGCAAGATCGCCACCTTCCTGCTGCTCGCCTCCCTCCCGCTGCTCGTCGTGGCCGGCGCGTTCCCCGCGACCGCGTGGCTCCTCGAGCCGATCGGACTCGTCGTCGCCGTGGTCGGCGCGGTGCTCTACTGGGTCGCCGGCATCGGCTACGCGGTGGCCAGCCGCAGGACCTTCGT
The DNA here is from genome assembly GCF_036559085.1 of Amnibacterium sp. Taxonomy (GTDB): domain Bacteria; phylum Actinomycetota; class Actinomycetes; order Actinomycetales; family Microbacteriaceae; genus Amnibacterium. The sequence continues at coordinate 49,115 of NZ_DATBTU010000053.1, read as the reverse complement.
CCAACGGCGGAACGACACGCCGGAGGCGTCCGCTAACCTGATCCGCCAGAGGAGGTCGCCCGATGGTCGATGAGCGCGACGGCCGCCCCAAGGGGCGCCGCGAGGACCCGTACTCGGGGCCGGAGACGACCGCGTCGTTCGGCTACGAGTTCGGCTCGCAGCTGGCCCAGATGGCAGGCCGCTCCACGGAGGAGCAGGCCGCCGTCGGCGCGCTCCCGTCCGGGTCCGCCCTGCTGGTCGTGCGCCGCGGGCCGAACGTGGGGGCCCGGTTCCTGCTCGACTCGGACGTGACCGTCGCCGGTCGCCACCCGTCGGCGGACATCTTCCTCGACGACGTCACGGTCTCCCGCCGGCACGCGCAGTTCCTGCGTCACGGCACCGCGTTCGAGGTCAAGGACCTCGGCAGCCTGAACGGCACGTTCTTCGACGGCGTCCGGATCGAGACGGCCCTGCTGTCCGACGGCGCCGAGGTGCAGATCGGCAAGTTCCGCCTCACGTTCTACGCATCCCGGCTCGACCTCGCCCGGCTCGCGTCGCGGTGAGCGCCGCCCTGCCGCAGCGCCGTGAACCGGCGACGCTGCCGAACACCCTCTCGATCGGGCAGGTGCTCGGCAGGCTGGCGGACGACTTCCCCGAGCTCAGCCCGTCGAAGCTGCGGTTCCTCGAGGACCGCGGGCTCATCCACCCGGCGCGCACCGCATCCGGGTACCGCAGCTTCTCGCCGGCGGACATCGAGCGGATCAAGCTCGTGCTGCTCATGCAGCGCGACCACTACCTGCCGCTGAAGGTCATCCGCAAGTACCTCGCGGACCTCGACGCGGGCCGCGACCCGGCCTGGCCCGGCACCTCGGCGGCCTCGCCGTCGATCCTGGGCACCGAGCGGCGCTACACCCGTGAGGAGCTGCTGGCCGAGACCGAGGCGAGCGCGGACCTGCTGAACGACGCGGTCGCCGCAGGGCTGCTTCCGGCGACGGACAGCTACGACGACACCGGCCTCAGCACCCTGAAGGCCCTCGTCGACCTGCGCAGCGCCGGCATCGAGCCGCGGCACCTCCGCGCCATGCGGATCGCCGTCGAGCGGGAGCTCGAGCTGATCGCGAACGCGCTGCTGCCGATGCGCCGCAGGCCCGACGCGGCGAGCCGCGCGAAGGCCGACGAGCGGGCCGTCGAGCTCGCGAATCGCCTGGACACGGTGCGTTCCGCCCTGGTGAAGTCCGCCCTCGCGAAGCACGCCTCGTAGCCGGATCCGCATGCTGCCGCCCGACACGCCGCCACCCGGAATCCGGATGTCGTTGCCGGGGGCGCATCCCATGGGTAGCGTGAACCCCCGAACGCGGTCCCGTCGTTGACGGGAGCGTGTGGGGGGTGGAAGGCAGTTCCTTCATGACTGAGGTGAATCGGAGCGAAGACCGGTACGACCTCGGCCTGCTGTTCACAGACGGCATGCCGGAGTTGGACGACTCCGCAGGGTACCGAGGCGTCATCGCCGCGCGTGCCGCGGGGATCACGTACCGGCAGCTCGACTATTGGGCGAGGACCGGACTGGTCGAGCCGACGATCCGTGGGGCGGCGGGGAGTGGTTCGCAGCGGTTGTACGGGTTCCGCGACATCCTGGTGCTGAAGCTGGTCAAACGGCTTCTGGACACCGGGATCTCGCTGCAGCAGATCCGGACAGCGGTGGATCAGCTGCGGGACTCGGGCATCACGGATCTCGCGCAGACGACGCTCATGAGCGACGGCGCGAGCGTGTACCTGTGCACCTCGTCGGAGGAGGTCATCGACCTCGTCAGCCGCGGCCAGGGCGTCTTCGGCATCGCGGTGGGCAAGGTGCTCCGCGAGGTCGAGTCGAACCTCGTCGAGCTCGACGCGCAGCAGGCCGATCCCATGGACGAGCTCGCGCAGCGCAGAGCGGCCCGCGCCGTCAGCTGACGCCGGTCGTCGGCGGATCCGCACGGCGTCCTCTTCACGCCACGCGGATCGAACACACGTGCTTCTGCTGTCCGTGCGGACAGCTGTCGGCGTTTCAGCGGCAGCAGTCGTCCGTGCGGACAGCACTCGTGCTCGTGGCGCGCGCCTGAAGCATCGCGAGCGCCCTGCGGACTGCTGAGCAGGCTGCGGCGCGCTCCGCCGGTCGCTGCGGTGTTCGCCGGCTTCAGCGCCGGCGCGACCTGGTGTCTGCTGTCCGTGCGGACAACTGTCGGCGTTTCGGCGGCAGCAGTTGTCCGTGCGGACAGCACTCGTGCGGCCGGCGTGCGGCGGCTACGCGCCGCGGGCCACCTGCTGGGGCACGGCGCCGGTGCCGTACTCGCCGACGCGGCCCGTGCGCAGCACGCGCTCGAGCAGCTGGTCGAACATGCCGGCGAGCTCCTGCGCGCTCTCGCCCGGCCAGACGTGCAGCGGCTTCGCCGCGCCCTGCGCCTGCTGCAGCGACGTGCGCTCGGGCAGCTGCGGCGACAGCACGAGCGGGCCGAACATGTCGCGCAGCTCCTTGATCCGGAACTGGTGCTCGAGGCTCTGCATCCGCGCCCGGTTCACGATGATGCCGAGGGGCTGCAGCCGCGGCGACAGGCCCCGGCGGATCTCCTCGATCGCCCGGAGCGCGCGGTCGGCGGCGGCCACCGAGAACAGGCCCGGCTCCGTGACGACCGACACCCGGTCGCTCGCGGCCCACGCCGTGCGGGTGAGCGCGTTCAGGCTCGGTGCGCAGTCGACGAGCACGAGGTCGTACTCGGCCTCGACGTGCGCGAGCGCCTCCTCGAGCTTCCAGATGTCGCGCACCGACGGATGCGGTCCGTCGAAGTTGATCGCGGACGGCGAACCGACCATCACGTCGACCACACCGCCGCGCCCGCGGGTCCAGCCGCTCGGGCTGATCGCGGCGCGCACCGTCTTCTCCTTCGGGCTCGCCAGCACGTCCGCGACGTTCACCGGCGACACCGGCACGTCCATCCCGGTCGACACGTCCGACTGCGGATCGAGGTCGACGACGAGAGTGGGGACGCCCTTCGCGAAGGCGGCCGAAGCGAGCCCGAGGGTCACGGTGGTCTTCCCGACCCCGCCCTTGAGCGAGCTGACGCTCAGCACATGCACGGCCACTAGGTTAGCCGTGGACCCGGGGAGCCCCGGGGACGACACCCCCCGCCGTCGACAGCGAGGAGTCCGCTCGTGTTCCAGAAGATCCTCGTGGCCAACCGTGGCGAGATCGCCATCCGCGCGTTCCGGGCGGCGTACGAGCTCGGTGCCCGCACCGTCGCCGTCTTCCCGTACGAGGACCGCGACTCGCTGCACCGCCAGAAGGCGGACGAGGCCTACCAGATCGGCGAACCCGGGCATCCGGTCCGTGCCTACCTCGACGTCGCGGAGATCATCCGCGTCGCGAAGGAGGCGGGCGCCGACGCGATCTACCCGGGCTACGGCTTCCTCTCCGAGAACCCCGACCTCGCCGAGGCCTGCGAGGCGAACGGCATCACCTTCATCGGCCCGCCCGCGCGGGTGCTCCGGTCCGCCGGCAACAAGGTGACCGCGAAGGAGCAGGCGATCGCCGCGGGCGTGCCCGTGCTGAAGTCGTCCCGGCCGAGCCGCGACGTCGCCGAGCTGCTCGCCGCGGCGGACGAGATCGGCTTCCCGATCTTCGCGAAGGCCGTCGCCGGCGGCGGCGGCCGGGGGATGCGGCGCGTCGAGCGACGCGAGGACCTCGAGGCGGCGCTTTCCGCGGCGATGCGCGAGGCCGACAGCGCCTTCGGCGACCCGACGATGTTCCTCGAGCAGGCGGTGCTCCGGCCGCGGCACATCGAGGTGCAGATCCTCGCGGATGCGGCGGGGACGACCCTGCACCTGTTCGAGCGGGACTGCTCGGTGCAGCGGCGCCACCAGAAGGTCGTCGAGATCGCCCCGGCGCCGAACCTCCCCGAGGAGACCCGCCAGGCGCTCTACCGCGACGCCGTCGCGTTCGCGGAGTCGATCGGCTACGTGAACGCGGGCACGGTCGAGTTCCTGCTCGACACCGCGGGGGACCGCGCCGGCGAGCACGTCTTCATCGAGATGAACCCGCGGATCCAGGTGGAGCACACCGTCACCGAGGAGATCACCGACGTCGACCTCGTGCAGTCGCAGATGCGCATCGCGGCGGGGGAGACGATGTCGGACCTCGGCCTCCGCCAGCAGGACCTCGTCATCCGCGGCGCCGCCCTGCAGTGCCGCATCACCACCGAGGACCCGAACCAGGGCTTCCGGCCCGACACCGGCCGCATCACCACCTACCGCTCGCCGGGCGGCGCGGGCGTGCGCCTCGACGGCGGCACGATCAACCCGGGCGCGAACATCAGCCCGCACTTCGACTCGATGCTCGCGAAGCTCACCTGCCGCGGCCGCGACTTCGCCACCGCCGTCGCGCGCGAGCGGCGCGCGCTGGCCGAGTTCCGGATCCGCGGGGTCGCCACGAACATCCCGTTCCTGCAGGCGGTGCTCGACGACCCGGCGTTCGTCGCCGGCGACCTCTCGACCTCGTTCATCGAGGAGCGGCCGCAGCTCTTCCGCCAGAACCCCTCGCGGGACCGGGGCACGAAGATCCTGAACTGGCTCGCGGACGTCACGGTGAACCAGCCGAACGGCCCGAAGCCCGCGGGGCCGAAGCCCGTCGACAAGCTGCCGCCGGTCGACCTCGCCGCCGCGCCGGCCGCCGGCTCCCGGCAGCGCCTGCTCGAGCTCGGCCCGGCCGGCTGGGCCAAGGCGCTCCGCGAGCAGACCGCGCTCGCGGTCACCGAGACGACCTTCCGCGATGCGCATCAGTCGCTGCTCGCGACGCGGGTGCGCACGAAGGACCTCGCCGCCGTGCTGCCGCACGTCGCGCGGCTCACCCCGCAGCTGCTCACCGTCGAGGCCTGGGGCGGCGCGACCTACGACGTCGCGCTCCGGTTCCTCGGTGAGGACCCGTGGGAGCGCCTCGCGACCTTCCGCGAGGCGCTGCCGAACGTCGCGATCCAGATGCTGCTCCGCGGTCGCAACACGGTCGGCTACACCCCGTACCCGACCGAGGTGACCGACGCGTTCGTCGCCGAGGCCGCCGCCACCGGCGTCGACGTGTTCCGCATCTTCGACGCGCTGAACGACGTCGAGCAGATGCGCCCGGCGATCGACGCCGTGCTGGCCACGGGCACCGCCGTCGCCGAGGCCGGCGTCTGCTACACCGCCGACCTGCTGGACCCGGCCGAGGACCTCTACACCCTCGACTACTACGTGCGGCTGGCCGAGCGGATGGTCGCTGCGGGCGCCCACGTGCTCGCGATCAAGGACATGGCCGGCCTGCTGCGCCCGGCCGCGGCGGCGAAGCTCGTCGAGGCGTTCCGCCGCGAGTTCGAGCTGCCCGTGCACGTGCACACCCACGACACCGCCGGCGGCCAGCTCGCGACGCTGCTCGCCGCGAGCGACGCGGGCGCCGATGCGGTGGACGTCGCCGCAGCTCCGATGGCCGGCACCACGAGCCAGCCGTCGTTCTCGGCGCTGGTCGCCGCGCTCGCCCACACCGAGCGCGACACCGGGATCCCGCTGTCCGCCGTGTCGGACCTCGAGCCCTACTGGGAGGCGGTCCGCCGGCTCTACCGGCCGTTCGAGTCCGGGCTGCCCGGCCCCACCGGCCGCGTGTACCACCACGAGATCCCCGGTGGCCAGCTGTCGAACCTCCGTCAGCAGGCCATCGCGCTCGGCCTCGCCGACCGCTTCGAGCTCATCGAGGACCTCTACGCCGCCTCGAACCGCATCCTCGGCCGCATCCCCAAGGTCACGCCGTCGTCGAAGGTCGTCGGCGACCTCGCCCTGCAGCTCGCGGCGACCGAGGCCGACCCGCACGACTTCGAGCAGCACCCCGAGCGCTACGACATCCCCGACTCCGTCGTCGGGTTCATGGCCGGCGAGCTCGGCGACCTGCCGGGCGGATGGCCGGAGCCGTTCCGCACCAAGGTGCTCGCGGGCCGCACCGTGAAGACGGGCATCACGCCGATCGGCGACGCGGACCGCGCCGCCCTGGCCGGCGACGCCCCGACCCGGCGGGCCGCCCTGAACCGCCTGCTCTTCCCCGGCCCGACGAAGCAGTTCGGCGAGCTGAACGAGCTCTTCGGCGACCTGTCCATCCTCGACACGGCCGACTACCTCTACGGGCTGCAGCCCGGCAGCGAGCACAGCGTGCAGATCGCCCGTGGCGTGCAGCTCTTCGTCGCGCTCGAGGCGATCGGCGAGGCCGACGACAAGGGCATGCGCACCGTCATGACGACGCTGAACGGCCAGCTGCGGCCCGTGTTCGTGCGCGATCGCAGCATCACGGTGAGCACCAGGTCCGCCGAGAAGGCGGATCCGAACCGGGCCGGCGAGATCGGCGCGCCGTTCGCGGGGGTCGTCACCGTGAAGGTCGAGCAGGGTGCCGCGGTGCAGCCGGGGCAGACGATCGCGACCATCGAGGCCATGAAGATGGAGGCCTCGATCACCACGCCCGTGGGCGGCAAGGTGGCCCGGCTGGTCGTCTCCGGTACGGCGCAGGTCGAGGCGCAGGACCTGCTGGTCGTCGTCGAGTAACGGGGCGGATGCGGCGCGTCGCAGGCCGCAGGCGCACAATGGGGGCGGCGCGACACCCCGCGCGCCTCATCCGGACCCACCGGATCCGATTCCGATCGGCCCTGCTGGCACGCCGTGCGCCTGCCGGGGTCTTCAGAAGTCTCAAGTTAGAGTCGAACCCAATGACCCCGTCGAGGGAGCGAAACCCGTGGTGAACAAGCGCAACAAGCCGGACTCCTCCGGCGGCCTGCTCGACGGCACCCGCATGGACGACGCGCCGGAGTTCACGGACGAGCCGCTGCAGGTGGCGCTCGTCACGCGGGCGGCCGGCGACGAGCTCGGACGTCGCTCCGCCCTCGGCCGCGTGAACCATTCCGGGAACCTCGGGCCGCTGCTCGGGCATCCGTCGATCGAGATCGACCTGCCTCCGCTGCCGAAGCGAGCGGTGCCGGAGGACGAGGCCGCCGTCCGCATCGACGACAGCACCGTCGACCCAGGATCGTTCGCCGCCGCCGGCACCTCGAGCGTCGAGATCATCCCCGAGTCCCTCGCCGACACGGACACCGGACCGGCGCCGTGGGCGCCGAGCGGTGGCCGGTCGAGCACCACGACCGGATCCGTGTCCCGCAGCACCGGCGCCATCAGCCGCACCACCGGTCCCGTGCCGCGCACGACCGGCGGCGCCCCCGTCTCCCGCCGCACCGGCAGCGCGTACGACGCCCTGCTCGGCGGCCCCTCGCCCGTCGGCCCGCTCGGCGGTCACCGTCCGGGTGCGACCGGCGAGGTCCCACGCCTCGACGGCGCCGGCACCGCGAGCCGCCGCGAGCGCCGCGCAGGCGCTCCGTCCGGCGAGCCCGAGTCGGCGGCCATGCTCACGCCCGACCGCCTCATCGAGGGCGGTGGCCGTGTCCGCCAGGCGCCGACGGGGAGGTGGAACCGCTTCGTCTACGCGGCGACGCTCCGGAAGCTCAACCTCGGCGACTCGCCGCAGGAGCGCCTCCGCAAGGAGCAGGCCGCGCGCATCGCCAAGGCGTTCGAGGGCGGCACGCGGTTCGTCCCCGTGCTCACCCGCAAGGGCGGCGTCGGCAAGACCACGGTCACCACGCTGCTCGGGATGACCCTCGCCACCATCCGCGAGGACCGCATCATCGCGATCGACGCGAACCCGGACCGCGGCACGCTCTCGGAGCGCGTCACGAAGCAGACCCGCGCCACCGTGCGCGACGTGGTCACCCGCGCGAACACGATCGGCGGCTTCACCGACTTCTCCAGCCTCGTCTCCCGTGACGAGACGCGCCTCGACATCCTCGCATCGGACACGGATCCGCTGCTCTCCGAGGCCTTCGACGAGAACGACTACAACGTCGTCGCCGACCTCGCGGCCCGGTTCTACTCGATCGCCCTCACCGACTGCGGCACCGGCATCGTGCACTCGGTGATGCGAGCGACGCTGCAGCGCGCCGACTCCGTCGTGATCGTCTCCGGTGGCAGCGTCGACGAGGCGCGGCTCGCCTCCGAGACCCTCACCTGGCTCGAGGCGAACGGCTACGGCGACCTGGTGCACAACGCGATCGTCGCGATCAACACGGCGACGCACGGCACCTCGCTCGTGAAGCTCGACGAGATCGAGTCGCACTTCGCCTCGCGCGTGCGCGACATCGTGCGGATCCCGTACGACCCGATGCTCGCCGCCGGATCGGTGGTGTCCTACAAGGACCTGAAGCAGGTCACGAAGGACGCCGCCCGCACCCTCGCGGCCCTCGTCGTCGACGGTCTGCCCGCGCGCCGCGACGCGTAAGGGCGTGGCAGTCCGCGACATCCGGCTCTTCGGCGACCCCGTGCTCCGCACCGTCGCCGAGCCGGTCGGACCGGTGGATGCCGGCGTCGAGGCGCTGGTCGGCGACCTGCTCGACACCGTGGCCGTGCCCGGCCGCGCCGGGGTCGCCGCGAACCAGATCGGCGTCGCGGTCCGGGCGTTCAGCTACAACGTCGATGACACGATCGGCTACCTGCTCGACCCCGAGCTCGTCGAGGTGCGCGGCGAGCCCGTGACCTTCGACGAGGGCTGCCTGTCGGTGCCCGGTCTCAGCTTCCCGACCGCGCGGTACCCGTGGGCCCGGTCCGTCGGTCGGCTGCTCGACGGCTCGACCGTGGAGGTGGTCGGCGAGGGCGTGCTCGCCGAAGCGCTCCAGCACGAGCAGGACCACCTCGACGGCACGGTCTACCTGCAGCGGCTCGAGCCGGACGTGCGCCGCGAGGCGATGGCCGCGGTGCGCCGCTCCTCCTGGTTCCTCGCGCGCTGACGCGCCTGCCGGACCCACCTTCACGCGGTGGGTTGCCACTTCTGGCCCTTGAAGCGCCCGTTCGAGGGCGAGAAGTGGCAAACCAGGCAGGGACGGGGCTCCCGGGACTGCCGGCGGTCAGTGGGCGGAGGCGCCCTGGCGCTTCGCCTTCGCGTCGGCGTAGAGCCGCTCGATCCGCTCGGCGCACTGCTCGAGCACGACGTGCCGCTTCACGCTGAGCTTCGGCGTGAGCTGGCCTGCCGCCTCGGTGAAGTCGTCGGGCAGGATCTCGAAGGCGCGGATGCCCTCGGCCCGCGACACCCGCGTGTTCGCGTGGTCGATGGCCGACTGGATCTCGTCCCGCACGAGGGGCAGCTCCGCGGCCTTCGCGGGGGAGAGGGTCCTGTCCTGGCCGTGGTTCTCGAGCCACGCCGGCAGCATGTCGGCGTCGAGGGTCACGAGCGCCGCGATGAACGGCCGCCCGTCGCCGACGACGACCACCTGGCTGACGATCGGGTTCGCGCGGATGGGGTCCTCGAGCTCCGCAGGGGCGACGTTCTTGCCGCCGGCGGTGACGATGATCTCCTTCTTCCGCCCGGTGATCGTCAGGTAGCCGTCCTCGTCGAAGGTGCCGATGTCGCCGGTGCGGAACCAGCCGTCGTCGAACGCGTCGGCGGTGGCCTGCTCGTTGTGCCAGTACTCGCGGAACACGTCGATGCCCCGGATCTCGATCTCGCCGTCGTCCGCGATCCGCACGGAGATGCCCGGGAGCACGGGCCCGACGGTCCCGATCTTGAACTTCGAGGGCCGGTTCACCGTCGCCGGCGCGGTCGTCTCGGTGAGGCCGTAGCCCTCGAGGATCGTGACGCCCATCGCCCGGTAGAAGTGGCCGAGCCGCTTGCCGAGCGGCGCGGATCCGGAGACCGCCCACTCGACGCGACCGCCGAGGGCCTTGCGGAGGGTGCGGAACACCAGCGCGTTCGCGACGGCGAACCGGGCCGAGAGGGCGACCGGCACATGGCCGGCGTCCCGCGCCTCGGAGTACGCGATGCCGGTGTCCGCGGCCCAGCGGAAGATCTTCCCCTTGCCGCCCGCCTCCGCCTTCTGCTCGGCGGAGTTGTAGACCTTCTCGAACACCCGCGGCACGGCGAGCAGGAAGGTCGGGCGGAACGAACCGAGTGCGGGCAGCAGCTTCGAGGTGTCGGCCTGGTGGCCGACCTTCACGCCGCCGTGCACGGCGAGCACGGCGATGAACCGGGCGAACACGTGCGCGAGCGTGATGAAGAGGAGCGTCGACGCGTTGCCGTTGACGACTTCGGGGATGGCGAGGGTGGTGTTGCGGGCGAGCTCGACGAAGTTGCCGTGGGTGAGCACGCACCCCTTCGGCCGCCCGGTCGTGCCCGCGGTGTAGATGATCGTCGCGATGTCGCTCTCGGTGGCGAGCTGCCGGCGGCGCTCGATCTCCTCGTCCGAGACGTCGCGGCCGCCCTCCGCGAGCTTGTCGAGGTCACCGAGCCCGAGCTGCCACACCTCGCGCACGTCGTCGAGGTCGGCGCGCACCTCGTCCACCCGGGTGAAGTGCTCGGCGGTCTCCACGATCACGGCGCAGCAGCCGGAGTCGCCGAGGATCCAGCGCACCTGCTCCGGCGCGCTCGTCTCGTAGATCGGCACGACGAACGCGCCGGCGTACCAGGCGGCGAAGTCGACGAGCGTCCACTCGTAGCGGGTCGAGGCGAGCAGCCCGATCCGCTCCCCGGGGCCGATGCCGGCCGCGACGAAGCCCTTCGCGAGCGCCACCACCTCGGCGAGGAAGGCCGCGCCGGACACGTCGCGCCAGCCGTCGCCGTCGGGTCGGGCGAACAGCGGGGCCTCCGGCGCCCGCTGCACCCGCTGGGCGAGCAGGTCGGCCACGTTCAAGGCCGGCTCCGCGGGGATGAGCGCCCGCGCTTCGAACTCCTGCACTCGTCGAGCTCCTTCGGTCCGGGCAGGGTCCGATCCTACCGGGGGCCTACCTCTAGGCTTTCGAGCCGTGCAGGCGATCGGGATCGACATCGGCGGCACCAAGATCGCCGGCGGCGTCGTCGACGAGTTCGGTGCCGTCACGGGATACACGCGGGTGCCGACGGATGCGACGGATCCGGCGGCGCTCGAGACCGCGGTCGTCGACATGGTGACGCGGCTGGCCGAGGGCCGGACCCTCCCCGTCGGTGTCGCGGCCGCCGGCTTCGTGGACGCGAGCCGGTCCGTCGTCTACTACGCGCCGAACATCCGCTGGCGCAACGAGCCGTTCCGGCAGCACCTCGAGGACCGCCTCCACCTGCCCGTGATCGTCGAGAACGACGCGAACGCGGCCGGCTGGGCCGAGTTCCGCTACGGCGCGGGGCGCCTCGTCTCCGACATGGTGATGCTGACGAGCGGCACGGGCGTCGGCGGCGCGATCGTCACCGACGACCGGCTGCTGCGCGGCGGCTTCGGGGTCGCCGGGGAGATCGGCCACCTCCGGGTCGTGCCGGGCGGATTGCCGTGCGGCTGCGGCGCGCACGGCTGCATCGAGCAGTACGGCTCGGGCCGGGCGCTGCAGCGGATGGCGAACGAGATCGCGGATGCTGGCGGGATCGGCATCCCCCTCGCGATCGCGCGGGAGGCGGCGGGCGGCACGCTCGACGGCGCCACGATCGCGCGGCTCGTCGACGAGGACGACCCGGGCGCGCTCGGCGCCCTCCGCCAGCTCGGCAGCTGGCTCGGCCAGGCGATGGCGAGCCTCTCGGCGGTCCTCGACCCGCAGCTCTTCGTGATCGGTGGCGGCGTCGCATCCACCGGCGAGAAGCTGCTCCAGCCCATCCGCGCCGCGTACCTCGACCACCTCCCGGCCCGCGGCTACCACCCGGAGCCGGCGTTCGCGGTGGCGGAGCTCGGCAACGACGCGGGCGTGGTGGGCGCCGCGGACCTCGCGAGGACGCACTTCCCGGCGTAGGAGCGATGGCGCGGCAGGGCCTCCGTCCGCCATCCGATACCCTTCGAGGCGCGGAAAGGAGGCCCGGAGCCCATGTTCTACTGGTTCATGAAAGAGGTCTTCGCGGGCCCGTACGTGCGCCGCACCTTCCGCCCGTGGACCACAGGGCTGGAGAACGTGCCGGCGACGGGCGCGGCGATCCTCGCGTCGAACCACATGTCGGTGATCGACTCGATCTTCCTGCCGCTCGTGCTGAAGCGCCCCGTGTTCTTCCTCGCGAAGAGCGACTACTTCACCGGCCGCGGGTTCCGCGGGTTCGTCATCCGCAACCTGATGCGCTCGCTCGGGCAGCTGTCGATCGACCGGTCGGGCGGCAAGGCGTCGGAGGCGTCGCTCGAGACAGGCCTCGAGGTGCTCGGCCGGGGCGAGCTGCTCGGCATCTACCCCGAGGGCACCCGCAGCCCGAACGGCAAGCTCTACCGCGGCCGCACCGGCGTCGCTCGGATGATCCTGCAGGGGCACGTGCCGGTGATCCCGGTCGCGATGATCGACACGGCGAAGGCGATGCCGATCGGCAAGCGGATCCCGAACGTCAAGCGGGTCGGCGTCGTCATCGGGGAGCCGCTCGACTTCTCACGCTTCGCCGGGTTCGAGTCCGACCGCTTCATCCTCCGCTCGATCACCGACGAGATCATGGTCGAGATCGCCCGGCTGTCCGGCCAGGAGTACGTGGACGTGTACGCGAGCACCGTGCGGCAGACCGTCGCGCCGGCCGCGTGACCTGAGGGGAACCGAGTGATCGACTCCACCGAACCCGTGGTCGCCGCGCGCCCCGGCGTGCTCGCGGGCCTCGACCACTGGCGCACGCTGCCCATCGACCAGCAGCCCGCGTGGCCGGATTCGGAGGGCGCGCGTGCCGCCGCGGCGGAGATCGCCACGATGCCGCCGCTCGTGTTCGCCGGTGAGATCGACCAGCTCCGCACCCGCCTCGCGGCGGCGGCCGAGGGCCGGGCGTTCGTGCTCCAGGGCGGCGACTGCGCCGAGACGTTCGCCGGCGCGACCGCGGACCAGATCCGCGCCCGGGTGAAGACGATCCTGCAGATGGCCGTCGTGCTCACCTACGGCGCCTCGGTGCCGGTCGTGAAGATGGGCCGGATGGCGGGTCAGTTCGCCAAGCCCCGCTCGAGCGAGACCGAGACCCGCGACGGCACGACCCTGCCGGCCTACCGCGGTGACATCGTCAACGGCTACGACTTCACCGCCGAGTCGCGCCGCCCCGATCCCGGCCGCCTCGTCCGCGGCTACCACACGGCCGCAGCGACCCTGAACCTGGTGCGGGCGTTCACGCAGGGCGGCTTCGCCGACCTCCGCCAGGTGCACAGCTGGAACCGCGGCTTCGCGGCGAACCCGGCGAACCAGCGGTACGAGGTCTTCGCCTCCGAGATCGACCGCGCGGTGCGCTTCATGGAGGCGGCGGGCGCCGACTTCGACGAGCTGAAGCGCGTGGAGTTCTACACCGCCCACGAGGCGCTGCTGATGGAGTACGAGCGGGCGATGACCCGCATCGACTCGCGCAACGGCACGCCCGTCGACACCTCGGCGCACTTCGTCTGGGTGGGGGAGCGCACCCGCGCGCTCGGCCACGCGCACCTCGACTTCGTCTCCCGCATCCGGAACCCGATCGGCGTGAAGCTCGGCCCGTCGGTGACGCCCGACGAGCTCGAGCGCATCGTCGACCTGCTCGACCCCGACCGCGAGCCGGGCCGGCTGACCCTCATCACGCGGATGGGGGCCGGCCGCATCCGGGACGCGCTGCCGCCGCTGCTCGAGGCCTCGAAGCGGTTCGCGTCGACGCCGCTCTGGATCACCGACCCGATGCACGGCAACGGCATCACGACCCCGACCGGGTACAAGACGCGGCGCTTCGACGACGTCGTCGACGAGGTGCAGGGCTTCTTCGCCGCCCACCGCGCCGCGGGCACCTGGCCGGGCGGGATCCACATCGAGCTCACCGGTGACGACGTCACCGAGTGCCTCGGCGGCTCGGAGCACATCGACGAGGCCGACCTCGCGAGCCGCTACGAGTCGCTCTGCGACCCGCGGCTGAACCACATGCAGTCGCTCGAGCTCGCGTTCCTCGTCGCCGAGGAGCTCACCCGCCGGTAGCGCGGCGTCGGCGGATCCGACGTTTTCAGGATCCGCCGCCGGAATTCAGGACGTCCGGCCGTCGAGCGCGGCGTGGCGTGCCGGAAGTCCTGAAAACGGCGGATGTGGGGAGGCTGCGTCAGTCCGCGGGGCCGGCCGAGACGACCAGCCGCACGCGGGTGTGCCGCGGGAGCGCGGCGAGCCGGGGGAGTGCGGTGCCGTCGGTGGCGTCGACCCGGACGACGCGGCCGGCGGGGCGGCGGGATGCCACATGCTCGGCGCTCGCGAGCCGGAACCCGGCGGACTCGAGCAGCCGTGTCGCGGCGGACGCCGTCTCGCCGGCGACGGCCGGCACCGGCACGGTGGGCACGGTCGCTCCGGCGAGCGCCACGTCGGGCTGCGCGGTGTCAGCCGCCGCATGGCCCGCGGCGGGATTGCCGGGACCCCCGAGATACCATCCGGCCCCACCGGCGAGCAGGCCCGCGACGAGCACGGCGACGAACGCCCAGGTGCCGCGCTTCTTCGCGCGCGCCGCGGCGAGGGCGAGGCGGGTGGGGGCGCCGACGGGAACGGCGGCGGTGCGCTCCCGTGGCCGGGGCGCCTTCGGCTCCACCGGGGCGATCCGCGTCGTGGCGGCCGGCAGCACGGTCGTGCGCTGCTGCGGGCCGGTGCCGCCGCGGCCCTCGCGGATGAGGTGCTGCGTCTCGAACAGCTGGTCGAGCATGGCGCGGGCGTCGCGCGGCCGCTGCTCGGGGTCGCGCGCGGTGGCCCACAGCGTCAGGTCGTCGAGCGCGGCCGGCACCTCGGGGTTCTTCAGGCTCGGCGCGGGCACGGAGTCGTTCGCGTGCTGGTAGGCGATCTGCACCGGCTGCTCGCCGCGGAACGGCTGCTCGCCGACGAGCATCTCGTACATCATGATCCCGACCGCGTAGATGTCGCTGCGGGTGTCCGCGATGCCCCGGGTGACGAGCTCGGGGGAGAGGTACGCGATCGTGCCGAGCAGCGCCTGGCCGCTGGCGGTGTGGCTCGTGGCGGCGCGGGCGAGGCCGAAGTCGCCGATCTTGATCCGTCCGTCGTCCGCGAGGAGCACGTTCTCGGGCTTCAGGTCGCGGTGGATGATCCCGGCCTTGTGCGCGGCGACGAGCCCGGCGAGCACCGCCTCGAGGATGTCCATCGTCTGGTCGGCGGTGAGCCGGCCGTACTCGCCGAGCAGGTCGCGGAGCGTGATGCCCTGCAGGTACTCCATCACCAGGTAGGCGAGGCCGTCGTCCTGGCCCTGGTCGAAGACGTTGACCACGTTGGTGTGGGCGAGGCGCGCGGCGCTGCGGGCCTCCTGGATGAAGCGGTCGCGGAAGTTCGCGTCGTCCGCGAGGTGCGGATGCATGATCTTCACCGCGACGCGGCGGTCGAGGCGCAGGTCGGTGGCGAGGTAGACCGTCGCCATCCCGCCGCGGGCGATCCGGGCGCGCACCTGGTACCGACCGTCGAGGAGGCGGCCGACCATGGGATCGGGAGGCGCCGCGGTCACGCCAGCAGTGTATGGAGCATCACCGGTCGGACAGGGCGCCCTGCCCCGGCGTGGCCCCGGATCGGGATCAGGCTCGGATGAGCCGGGCGGCCCACTCGCGGGCGCAGCGCTCCCACTTCGCGTACGCGGCGGCCGTCGAGAGCTGCTGCACGGTGCAGGCGGCCTCGCCGACGCCCATGAGCTCCCAGCCCGGCGTGCCGAGCAGGCCGACGGCCCCGTGCTCGTCGCCGAGGAAGAAGGCGAGCGCGGCGCGGCGCGGGTCGAGCAGGCCGGCGGCGTCGCCCCATCCGCGGCTCGGCCGCTGCTGGAAGAGGCCGACGCCGTCGTCCTCGCCGAAGTCGAGGTTGCGCAGCGACGAGTCCTGCATCGCGGCGGCGAGGGCGATCACGAGGGCGTCGTGCGGCGCGTCGAGCACGCGGGCGACCGCGGCGATCGCCTCGGCGTTCGCGAGCATGTCGCCGGTGAGCGCCAGTGCGTCGCCGGTGGGGCGCCGCGCGGCATCCGGCAGCACGAGCACGGTCCCGGGCAGGGGCTCCGCGCCCCGGGACAGCCCGTTGGCGAGCAGCAGGGCGGCGACGCCGACGCCGTGGCGGGCGGCGATGGCGGCGGCCGTCTCGCCGGCACGCACCTCGTGGGTGCGCACGGACGGCAGCGGCTGCGCGGCGGGCTTCGGGGCTGCCTTGACGAGCAGCAGGTCGCCCTCGGCGACGTCGGATCGCCAGCTGAGCCCGTTCAGCGCGATCAGGGACGCGGTGCTCACGCCGTGGCGCGCGGCGACGTCGCTGACGGTCTCGCCCGCGAGCACGGCGACCTCGAGCGTGTCGGCCTTCGCGGCCGGCGTGACCGCGGGTGCGGACGGTCGATCCGGTGCCGGCCCGGTCCGACGCTCATCCGAGCGTCTCGAGACCGGGGCCGGGACCGGCACCTGGATCGATCTGGCGATCGAGCCGAGAGCACGCAACCGGCGTTTCGGCCGCACCGCCGCGTGACGCCCCCGCGTCATCGGCTGCGCGACCACCGGTCCGCCCTCGGACAGTGTCGAGCTCATCGCCTTCCTTCTCCCGCCCCTTCCCCCGAGGGGGCGTTGGGTGCACTGTTGCAGCAGAAGCGAAACGAGTCAACGCACGTGGCCGGTGTGAAATGAGTTTACATGTCGGAAACAATTGCGAACCGAACCGGTTTGGCATCCTGGGGGGATGAGCGGTGCGGATGAGCGGGTCTGGTTGACGGTTCCGGATGTCGCCGAGCGGCTCGGAACCACACCGGCCCGGGTGCGGCGCCTGCTCGAGGACAAGTACCTGCTGGCCGCCCGCCGGGACGGCGTGCTCCGCATCCCGGAGGTGTTCCTCCGCGACGGCGAGCCGATGCCCGAGCTGCGCGGCACCGCGATCCTGCTCGGGGACAGCGGCTTCGACGACGACGGCGCGGTCGCGTGGCTGCTCGACGCCGAGGACAGCCTCGGCGCCGCGCCGATCGACGCGCTCCGCGCCGGCCGCAAGGCCGAGGTGCGGCGCGTGGCGCAGGCGCTCGCGCTCTAGCATCGCGTCCCGGCCGTAGGGCATCGCGCCGGGCGTAGGGGCGACACGCGTGATTCGGTGTACATGCTGGACGGATGCCTACGGCCGGGACCGGGGCGGGCGGCTGAGGCGCGTGCACGGCGGATGCCGGTGCGGGCCTTCGTGGCAGGGGCGTGGGCAGGGAGGGATGTGGGGGCCGCCTGGGCGCGTCGGTCCCACGTGTAGGGGGATGTGCCGGGCGTAGGGACGACACGCGTGATTCGGCCTACATGCTGGACGGATGCCTACGGCCGGGACGGGGCTTCAGGCCGAAAGGCAGCGGCTACGCCGTGCGGACGCTCACCGAGTCGGCGAGCGAGGAGAGCGCGTCGCGGGCGTCGGCGGTGAGCGGGGCGTCCTCCAGTGCGTCGAGCGCCCGCTCCACGTTCATGGTGATCATCCGCTCGACCGCGTCGATCGCACCGGACGCGCGGATGGTCTCCTGCAGCGCCTGCACCTGGTCGCCGTCGAGCTCGGGGTCGCCGAGGAGCTCGTCCACCGTGCGCTTGGCCGACGGTGGCAGCGTCTGCCGGGCGAGGGCGATCAGCACGGTGCGCTTGCCCTCGATCAGGTCGTCGCCGGCGGGCTTGCCGGTGACCTCGCTGTCGCCGAAGACGCCGAGCAGGTCGTCGCGCAGCTGGAAGGCGACGCCGAGGGGGAGACCGAAGTCGCGGAGGGCCGACAGCTGGGCCATGCTCGCGCCGCCGAGGCTCGCGCCGATCGCGAGCGGCGCCTCGATGGAGTACTTCGCGGACTTGTAGACGATCACCCGCTCCGCGACCTCGAGCGCCTGCTCGTCCGGCACGTCGGGCCAGGCGGCCTCGGCCACGATGTCGAGGTACTGGCCGGCCGTGACGTCGGTGCGCATCCGGTTGAACTCGACGCGCGCGGCGCGGGCGTCGTCCCGGTCGCCGAGCCGGTCGATCGACTCGGCGAACAGCTCGTCGCTCCACACGAGCAGCAGGTCGCCGAGCAGCAGTCCGGACGACATCCCGAACCGGGTGGCGTCGCCGACCCAGTTGCGCTCGCGGTGCTCGCGCTCGAACAGGCGGTGCGCGGCGGGCATGCCGCGGCGGGTGTCGGAGGCGTCGATGAGGTCGTCGTGGACGAGCGCCGCGGCGTGGAACAGCTCCAGCGCGGCGGCCGCACCGATGACGGCGGGGAGGTCGCGGCGGCCGGCGTCACCGAACGGGTCGTCGACCCCGTCGAAGCCCTGCACGGCCTGCCAGCCCCAGTAGCAGAACCGCGCCCGGTAGCGCTTCCCGAATCTTAGGAAGTCCCGCGAAAAGCGCTCGAACGGCGCCGTGTCGTCGGCGATCGCGGCGAGAATCGGACTGCGCTGGTCGAGGAACTCGTCGATCCGCGCTTGCACGAGATCCACGAGCCTTGCACCGGCGCTCATACCGCCTAGCCTAGCCGTGGGGCCCGCAGGTACACTCGCCCCAGTCGACGGTCGAGTGCCGAAGCATCATTCGGGAGAAGAGGGATCCGGATGCCACTTTCCGAGCAGGAGCAGCGACTTCTCGACGAGATGGAGCGCAGTCTCTATCACGGCGACGCCGACTTCGTGGCGGCCGTCGGCCGCGTGCGCACCGGCGTGAACTACACGGCCCTGATCGGGGGCGTGCTGCTCGCGATCGCGGGTGTCGGGGTCCTCCTCGGTGGTGTCCTCCTCCACGCCTGGCCCGTCGGGGTCCTCGGCTTCATCGCCATGTTCGCGGGCGTGCTGCTCGCGGTCGGCACGCCGCGCCGTCGAGCCGGCTTCTCGGGCGCGCCGCGACGTCGCGGCTCGTTCATGGAGCGGCTCGCCGCCCGCTGGGAGCGCCGCCGCCAGTCCTGACCTCCTCACCCCTTCTTCCCGAAGCCCCGCCGACCGCCAGGTCGAGCGGGGCTTCGTCGTTCCCGCTCCACATCGCTCCCCGCCGGGCGGTGACGAGCGCATCCGCGGCTCCGCCGCGTCCGCGCGCGCCCGCATGCGAGCGGCGCGCCGTCCTCCTGTCCCCAGTTGAGGGGAGGAAGCGCCTCGGATGCGCCCTTCGCGGTAGGCGGAGTGGAGGGCTGTGGAGTAATGTGGGGGATCAGACCAGCACCGCGTGAGGGGGTGGGGTGCCGTGTTCCTCGGTACCTACGCGCCCAGACTCGACGAGAAGGGGCGGATCATCCTGCCGGCCAAGTTCGCGGACGACCTCGCCGATGGCGTCGTCATGACCCGCGGGCAGGAGCGCTGCATCTACGTGTTCAGCGCGGCGGAGTTCGCCTCGATGCACGACCGCATCCGTCAGGCCCCGGTCACGAGCCGCGGCGCCCGCGACTACCTGCGCGTCTTCCTCTCGGGCGCCCATGACGAGACGCCCGACAAGCAGCGTCGTGTGACCATCCCGCCTGCGCTCCGCAGCTACGCGGGGCTCGAGCGCGAGCTCGCGGTCCTCGGCGTCGGCGACCGGGTCGAGATCTGGGACGCCGCCGCGTGGGAGCGCTACCTCGCCGAGCACGAGGACGCCTTCGCCGACACCGCGGGGGAGGTGGTCCCCGGGATCCTCTAGGCCCGTGCCGCTCGACTCCCAGCCGTGACCGAAGGCCCTGACACCACTTCCCCGGTGGCAGGTCCAGGTTCCACAGCCCGCCCTGACACACTTCCCCGGTGGCAGGTCGGGAACACGGATGGGGATCCGGCAGCACGGGCCCGAGCGGAGCGGGGCGCGCGCCCATGACCACATCGCTCCACGTCCCGGTGCTCCTCGAGCCCACCCTCGACCTCCTCGCCCCGGCCCTCGCGCACGACGGCGCCGTCGTCGTCGACGCGACGCTCGGCCTCGGCGGCCACGCCGAGGCGATGCTCGCCCGCTTCCCGGGCGTCACCGTCGTCGGCATCGACCGCGACCCGAACGCGCTCGCGCTCACCGCCCTGCGCCTCGCGCCCTACGGCGACCGGGCCCGGCTCGTGCACGCCGTGTACGACCGGATCTCCGAGGTGCTCGACGACCTCGGCCTCGACGCCGTCGACGGGGTGCTGTTCGACCTCGGCGTCTCCTCGATGCAGCTCGACACCGACGACCGCGGCTTCAGCTACGCCCGTGACACCCCGCTCGACATGCGGATGGACCCGGACGAGCCGCGCACCGCCGCCGACGTGCTCGCCACCTTCTCCGAGGGCGAGCTCGCCCGCATCTTCCGGGTCTACGGCGAGGAGCGGCTCGCCGGCCGCTACGCGCGGGCGATCGTCCAGGCCCGCGCGGACACGCCGCTGACCCGGTCGGGCGACCTCGTCGCCGTGCTCGACGCGGCCACGCCCGCGGCGCTGAAAGGCGCCGGCCATCCGGGCAAACGCGTCTTCCAGGCCCTGCGGATCGAGGTGAACCGCGAGCTCGAGGTGCTCGAGCGCGCGGTGCCCGCCGCGCTGGACGCGCTGGCAATCCGGGGACGGATCGTCGTGCTGTCCTACCATTCGCTCGAGGACCGCATCGTCAAGCGGGCGATCACCGCCCGCACGGTCTCGACCGCCCCTCGGGGACTGCCGGTCGAGCCGGAGGAGTCGGCCCCGACCTTCCGCATGCTGACCCGGGGAGCCCCCGGGGCGGATCCTGTGGAGGTCGAGAGGAATCCGAGAGCCGCATCCGTGCGGCTCCGGTCGGCGGAACGCGTTCGGGGGAACGCGTGATCGCCGGAACACCGCCCGTCACGGGCGGCTTTGGAGTACCGAACAGTTGGGGGACTGTTGATGAGCTCTGCACTCGCGTTCGACCCTGTCCACAGGCCGATCGTCCCGACGGCGTCGTTCGCGCCGGAACGGGCGCCATCCGCTGAACCGCTCGCGGTCCCGCGGCCGTCCGTCCGGCCGAAGGTCCTCGGCGCCTCGGTGATCGTCGTCGGCGTCGGCTGCGTCCTCGCGGCGCAGCTCCTGCTCTCGATCGGCACCGCCGACGGCGCCTTCCGCCTGCAGTCGCTGCAGGAGCGCTCCGTCGAGCTGTCCCGCGAGCAGGTGGTGCGCACGGAGCAGCTCCAGACGCTCGCCGCTCCGCAGCACCTCGCGGCGCGTGCTGCGGCGCTCGGGATGGTCCCGCAGGACGTGCCCGCGTACCTCACCCGCTCCGGGAAGGTGCTCGGCGCGCGGTCGGTCGCGGCCACGGGCACCTCGACGGGGGCCGTGCCGGACGCCCTGCTCACCCGCTGACGGCACGCCGGGGCGGGCTGACGGCACCCGCCGCCCGCTCGCGTAGCGTGCCGGGAGGCCGGGTCCCGGCCGTGCACGGAGGGGGAGCGATGCGACGCACGCGCCGCGCCGCGCGCCTCCGGCCCGCCATCGTGCTGCTGCTGGTGGTCGTCTCGGCGGCCGTGTTCCTCGTCCACCTCGTCGACGTGCAGGTGGTGCACGCGAGCGCGCTGCGGGCCGAGTCGAAGGACCGGCGCAGCCAGAGGGTCGACGTCCCCGGGGTGCGCGGCGACATCCTCGACGCCTCCGGCGTGCAGCTCGCCACGACCGTGCCGCGTTACACGATCACCGCGTCGCCGCGGCTCGCGGCGGCAGGGGGCGGCGTGCCGGCCGCCGGGAAGCGGATCGCCGCCGCGCTCGGCGTCGGGTCCGCCGCGATCGTCGGCCGGCTCACCGCGGACCCGACCTCCGACTACGCCGTCGTGGCGAGGTCCGTGACGCTCGCGGCGCTGACGAAGGTGAAGGCCCTCGACGTCCCGTGGCTCTACTACCAGCAGACCGGCAAGCGGGTCTATCCGAGCGGCGCCGTCGCCGGCAACATCGTCGGCTTCGTCGGCGCGCAGGGCCAGCCGCAGGCCGGCCTCGAGTACTCCGACAACGCCTGCCTCGCGGGCTCCGACGGCGTGACCCAGTACGAGAGCGCGCTCGACGGCACGGCGATCCCGGGCAGCGCCGTCGTCGAGAAGGCCGCGAAGCCCGGCGGCACCGTGCGGCTCACGATCGACCGCGACCTGCAGTGGTACGCCCAGCAGGTGCTCGCCGCCCGGGCGAAGCAGACCGGCGCGAAGTGGGGCTCCGTCGTCGTCGAGGAGGTCGCGACCGGCAAGCTGCTCGCCGTCGCGGACTGGCCGACGGTCGACCCGAACGACGTGAACGCGACCGCCTCCCGCGACACCGCCGCCCTCGGCTCCCGCGCCTTCACCGCGCCGTTCGAGCCGGGCTCCACGATGAAGTCGATCACCTCCGCCGCCCTGCTCGACGCCGGGCTCGCGACCCCGCGCTCGGAGGTGACGGCGCCGTACAGGCTCGTCGCCGGCGGCGCGAACGTCAACGACAGCGAGTACCACGGCGCCGAGCGGCTCACCCTCACCGGCGTGCTGGTCCAGTCGAGCAACACCGGGATGTCGCTGCTCGGCTCCCGGATGGCCGACGCCATGCGGTACCGCTACCTCCAGCGGTTCGGCTTCGGCACCCCGACGGACGTGCGTTTCGGCGCGGAGGCGTCGGGCGACCTCGGCGTCGGGGCGCCGAGGTGGGATCCGCAGTCCCGGCTCGCGACGATGTTCGGGCAGGGCCTCACGACCACCGCCGTGCAGATGGCGAGCGCCTACGCGACGATCGCGAACGGCGGCGTGAAGGAGCCGGTGCGGCTCGTCGACAGCTGCACGGCCGCCGACGGCACCGTCACGAAGCCCGCCGTGAGCAGCCCGTCCCGGGTCGTCAGCGCATCCGCGGCCCGGTCGACCGTGTCGATGCTCGAGAACGTGGCGACGAAGGGCTGGCTCGCCGCCGACGTGAGGATCCCGGGGTACCGGGTCGGCATCAAGACCGGCACGGCGCAGGAGTCCGACGGCCGGGGCTCCTACGCGAAGGGCTTCCTCGTCTCCATGGCCGGCGTCGCGCCGGCCGATCATCCGAAGTACGTCGTCTACGTCGATCTGGACGCGCCTTCTAAGATGAACACGTCGCAGGCGACGGCGCCGGTCCTCCGTCAGGTGATGGCACGGGTGCTGCAGCAGCACGACGTGGTCCCGTCGGGCACGAGGTCGCCGGACCTGCCGACGAGCTGGTGACGGGACCGAAGTGAAGGGGATGGCGTGAGCGAGGCTTCGCTCCGGCCCGAGCATCCGGTTCCCCGGTCGCTCGCACGGCTGGCCGACGAGTTCGGATTCGAGACGGCAGCGGGGGACCCCGGCGAGGTCGAGGTGACCGGTGTCGCGATCTCCTCCAAGGCGGTCGAGGACGGCGACCTGTACGTCGCGCTGCCCGGCCGCAACGTCCACGGCGCGTCGTTCGCCGCCGAGGCGGTCGCAGGCGGCGCTGTCGCGGTGCTCACCGACCCGGCCGGCCTCGCCGCGGCCCGGGAGGCGGACGTCCCGGTGCTCGTCACGGCGGAGCCGCGCGCGGCGCTCGGGGCGGTGTCCTCGTTCGTCTACCGCACCGACGACGGCCTGCCGACCCTCTACGCGGTCACCGGCACGAACGGCAAGACCTCCGTCGTGCACCTGCTCGACGGGCTGCTCGGGCAGCTCGGGGTGCTCGCCGCGCTCACCTCGACGGCGGAGCGGCGCATCGGCGACGTGCGCCTCGACTCGCACCTCACGACGCCCGAGGCCAGCGACCTGCACGCGATGCTCGCGCGGATGAAGGAGGCGGGCGTCCGCGCCGCCGCCATCGAGGTCTCCGCGCAGGCGCTCACCCGGCACCGCGTCGACGGCGTGCTGTTCGACGTCGCGGGCTTCACGAACCTCTCGCACGACCACCTCGACGACTACGCCGACATGGAGACCTACTACGCGGCGAAGCTGCAGCTGTTCGACCCCGACCGGGCGTCCCGCGGCGTGGTGCTCGTCGACGGCGAGTGGGGCAGGCGGATCGCGGACGAGTCCCGCATCCCGATCGCGACGATCGCGCTCGGTGACGCGGCCGCCGACTGGCACGTCGTCGTCGTCGAGGAGCGGGCCGACCGCACCACCTTCACGCTCACCGCGCCCGACGGCCGGTCGCTGACCACCTCCGTGCCGTTCTTCGGCGCCTACATGGCCGCCAACGCGGCGCTCGCGATCGTGATGCTCGTCGAGGGCGGCATCGATCTCGGCGAGATCGAGCACGCGACCGCCCGCGACGGCGGCATCGACGCCTTCATCCCCGGCCGGATCGAGCGGCTCTCCGGCGACCGCGGCCCCGCGTTCTACCTCGACTACGGGCACACGCCCGACGCCTTCCTCACCACGCTGAAGGCGCTGAAGGCCGTCACGCCCGGCCGCGTCGTGATGGTCTTCGGCGCCGACGGCGACCGCGACACGACGAAGCGCTTCGACATGGGCGCCATCGCGGCCAGGGAGTCGGATGCGGTCGTCATCACCGACTTCCACCCGCGCAGCGAGGACCCGGCCGCCATCCGCGCCGCCCTGCTGGAGGGCGCCCGCACCGCCCGTCCGGACGGCGAGCTGCACGAGGTGCCCGACCCCCGGGAGGCCGTGCGGGTGGCCGTCTCGCTCGCCGGGGACGGAGACTCGATCCTCTACGCTGGGCCCGGCCACGAGAACTACCGGGAGGTCGCGGGGGTGAAGCTGCCGTACTCGGCGAGGTCCGACGCGCGCATCGCGCTGCAGGAGGCGGGCTGGGAGCCCGCCTTCGCCGGGATCGACGAACGGTAGCGGGGACCCCACGTGATCGCACTTCCGCTCGCCGAGATCGCCCGCGCCGTCGACGGCGCGCTCGAGCTCGGCACCTCCGGCGCCATGCCCGAGACGATCGTCGACGGCCCGGTGGAGACCGACAACCGCGACCTCGTGCCCGGCGGCGTCTTCGTCGCCCGCCGCGGCGAGACGACCGACGGCCACCGCTTCGGCGAGGCGGCCGCCATGGCCGGCGCCGCGCTGCTCATCGTCGAGCGCGTGCTGCCGCTCGCGGTGCCGCAGATCGTCGTCCCCGACGCCACCGAGGCCCTCGCGGCCCTTGCCGGCTTCGTCGTCCGCCGTGTCAAGGAGCAGGGCCGGCTGAAGATCGTCGGCGTCACCGGCTCGAACGGCAAGACGACGACGAAGAACCTGCTGAAGGAGATCTGCGGCCGCGCCGGCCGCACCGTCGCGTCCCGCGCCTCGTTCAACAACGAGGTCGGCGGCCCGCTCACCATGCTCGAGCTCACGCTCGACACCGACTTCCTCGTCGCCGAGATGGGCGCGAGCCACGTCGGCGACATCGCCAGGCTCGTCGGGCTCGCGCATCCGGATGTCGGCGTCGTGCTGAAGGTCGGCCTCGCGCACGCGGGCGAGTTCGGCGGCATCGAGAAGACTGTGGTGGCGAAGTCGGAGATGGTCCGCGACCTCACCGAGGCCGACGTCGCCGTGCTGAACCGCGACGACCCGCGCGTGATGGGCATGGCCGAGGTCACCGCGGCCCGCGTCGTCACCTTCGGCGTCGCGCCGGGCGCCGACGTCACCGCGCTCGACATCGACGCGAGCGCCGCCGGCACCCGCTTCGACCTCGTGCTGCCCGACGGCGAGCGCCGGCCGGTCGCCTTCGCCGTGCTCGGCGAGCACCACGTCGCGAACGCGCTCGCCGCGGCCGCCGCCGCCAACGCGCTCGGCATCGACGCCGACACCATCGTCGCCGGCCTCCAGGCCGTGACGCGTGCTGAGCGCTGGCGGATGGAGGTGCTCGCCACCGACCCCGTCACCGTCATCAACGACGCCTACAACGCGTCGCCCGACTCGATGGCCGCCGCGCTGAAGACACTCGTGCAGATCGCGCCGGGCCGCTCCATCGCGGTCCTCGGCGAGATGAGCGAGCTCGGCGACCTCGCGGGGGAGGAGCACGACCGCATCGGCCTGCTCGCCGTCCGCCTCGACGTGGACCAGCTCCTCGTCGTCGGCGAGGGCGCCCGCCGCATCCACCTCTCCGCGATCGCGCAGGGGTCGTGGGACGGCGAGAGCCTCTACGCCGCCACGATGGAGGAGGCCGAGGCGCTGCTCGCCGCGATGATCGAGCCGGGCGACACCGTGCTCGTCAAGTCGTCGAACTCCGCAGGGCTCCGGCACCTGGGCGACCGCATCGGTGAGCGCTGGGCGACCGCCTCCGCAGGGAGCACCGCCTAGTGCAGGCGCTGCTCACCGGCGCCGCCGTCTCGCTGCTCTTCACCCTCTTCCTCACGCCGCTGTTCATCCGGATGTTCCGGCGGCTGCAGTGGGGGCAGTTCATCCGCGACGACGGGCCCGTCTCCCACCACGCGAAGCGCGGCACGCCGACCATGGGCGGGGTCGTGATCATCCTCGCGTCCGTCCTCGGCTACTTCATCGGCCACTTCACCGGTGACACGAGCGTCACCCAGTCGGGGCTGCTCGTGCTGTTCCTGATGGTCGGGCTCGGGCTCGTCGGCTTCACCGACGACTTCATGAAGACCCGCCACCAGCGCAGCCTCGGCCTCGGCGGCTGGGCGAAGATCGCGGGCCAGATCCTCGTCGCCACGGCGTTCGCGCTGCTGGCGCTGCAGTTCCCGAAGCAGCTCACCGCGACCGAGCGGGTCACGCCGGCCTCGACCGCGGTCTCCCTGCTCCGTGACGTGCTGCCGAACGGCAGCACCCTGAACTTCGTGCTCCTGCTCGGCGTCACCGGCGGCACGATCGTCTTCGTCCTGTGGATCTGGGCGATCGTCACGGCCACCTCGAACGGCGTGAACGTCGCCGACGGCCTCGACGGCCTCGCCACCGGCGCATCGATCTTCGCGATCGGGTCGTACGTGATCATGGGCTTCTGGCAGTTCAACCAGTCCTGCGGCAACCCGGACCTCATCCAGGACAACGCGTTCAAGTGCTACGACGTGCGTGACCCGCTCGACCTCGCCGTGGTCGCGGCGTGCATCACCGGCGCGCTCATCGGGTTCCTCTGGTGGAACACGTCGCCCGCGCAGCTCTTCATGGGCGACACCGGCTCCCTCGCCCTCGGCGGCGCACTGGCGGCCCTCGCGGTGTTCAGCCGCACCGAGCTGCTCCTGCTGTTCACGGGCGGCCTGTTCGTCATCGTCACCGGCTCGGTCATCCTGCAGCGGGCGTACTTCAAGGTCACCGGCGGCAGACGCATCTTCCTGATGAGCCCGCTCCACCACCACTTCGAGCTGAAGGGGTGGGCGGAGGTCACCGTCGTCGTCCGGTTCTGGATCATCGCCGGGCTGCTGGCCGGCGTCGGCGTCGGCATCTTCTACCTCGAGTGGCTCACCCGGACGGGACCGTGAGCGCCGGGCGGATCGCCGGGCTGACCGGCTGGCACGCCGACTGGCGGGGCCTGAAGGTGGTCGTGCTCGGCGCGGGTGTCACCGGGTTCGCCGCGGCGGACACGCTGGTCGAGCTCGGCTGCGACGTGCTGGTCGCGGCGAGCGCCGCGACGGACGAGCGCCGCGAGCTGCTCGACGTGATCGGCGCCCGGCTCGTCACCGCCGACCCGGCCGGCCAGGCCGCGGCGCTCGCCGCGCACGAGCCCGACCTCGTCGTCGTGAGCCCCGGCTACCACCCGGACGACCCTGCGCTGCAGGCGGCGGGCGACGTCCCCGTCATCGGCGACGTCGAGCTCGCCTGGCGGCTCCGCGACAAGACCGGCGACCCCGCCGAGTGGATCACGATCACGGGCACGAACGGCAAGACGACGACCACCCGACTCGCCGCGGCGATGCTCGCCGCCGACGGCCGCCGCGTCGCGGCCTGCGGCAACATCGGCGTCCCGGTGCTCGACGCCGTCCGCGATCCGCAGGGCTTCGACGTGCTCGTCGTCGAGCTCTCGAGCTACCAGCTGCACTGGATGGAGCAGGTCGCGCCCGTAGCGAGCGCCTGCCTCAACGTCGCTGACGACCACCTCGACTGGCACGGCTCGTTCGAGGCGTACGCCGCTGCGAAGGGCCGCGTGTACGAGCGCACCCGCATCGCCTGCGTCTACAACCTGGCGGATGCGACGACCGAGCGGCTCGTCCGCGAGGCCGACGTCGTCGAGGGCTGCCGCGCCATCGGCTTCACCCTCGGGGTGCCGGCCGTCTCGGACCTGGGCGTCGTCGACGGCGTGCTCGTCGACCGGGCCTTCCTCGACCAGCGGGCCTCGTCGGCCCTGGAGCTCACCACCGTCGACGCGCTGCGGGAGCAGGGCCTCGATGCCCCGCACGTCGTCGAGGACGTGCTCGCGGCCGCCGCGCTCGCCCGGGCGGTCGGCGTGGCACCCCGCGTCATCCGCGAGGCGCTGCGCAGCTTCCGCCTCGATCCGCACCGCATCGAGCGGATCGGCGAGATCGACGGCGTCGTGTTCGTCGACGACTCGAAGGCGACGAACCCGCACGCCGCGGCGGCTTCGCTCGGGGCCTTCGAGCGGGTCGTCTGGGTGGCCGGGGGCCTCACGAAGGGCGTCGACGTCGCCCCGCTGGTCGGTGCCGCGGCCGAGCGGCTGGCGGGCGTCGTGCTCATCGGGACCGACCGGTCCGCCTTCCTCGCCGCGCTCGAGCGACACGCGCCGGGCGTCCCGGTCGCCGAGGTGACCGCGGGGGAGACTGACGACGTGATGGCCGAGGCCGTCCGCGCGGCGCTGGAGCTGGCGTCGCCCGGCGACGTCGTCCTGCTCGCACCGGCCGCCGCGTCCATGGACCAGTTCACCGACTACGGCGACCGGGGCAGACGCTTCGCGGAGGCGGTGCGCGCGGCCGCGTCGTAGGACGAGGAGACCGGATGGAGACCGACACCGCGATCGAGGGCCCCACGGCGCCGGTCGTGCCCCTGTTCGGGAAGCGGCGGCCGCCGACCTTCCGGATCGCCCTGCCGCCGCTGCCGAAGGTGGGCACCGGCAACTACTACGCCCTCGGTGCGGTCACCCTCTTCCTCGGCGTGTTCGGGCTCGTGATGGTGCTGTCCGCGTCGTCCGTCGAGCAGGGCCAGGACCTCGGCAACCCCTACTTCGACTTCGGCAAGCAGGCCATGGCGGAGGGCGTCGGCGTCGCGGCCATGCTGCTCGTGTCCCGCGCGCGGCCGCGGCTCCTGCTCGTCTCGGCGCCCTACGTGTTCGCCGGCGCGCTCGTGCTCCAGCTGCTCACGGTGCTCACCCCGCTCGGCACGTCCGTGAACGGCAACCGGAACTGGATCCGCATCGCCGGCACGAGCGTGCAGCCGTCCGAGTTCGTGAAGCTCGGCCTCGTGCTGGTGCTCGCGGCGTTCTTCGCGCGGAAGAAGGCGGAGCGCCTCGGCGTGCTCGACCTGGCGCCGGTGCTGCTGCCATCCGGCCTGGCGATCGGCTCGGTGCTGCTCGGCAAGGACCTCGGCACCTCGCTGATCATCGGCGGCATCGTCTTCGCCGGGATGTTCTTCGCCGGGGTCCGCTGGCCGGTGCTCGGCGCCTACGGCCTGCTCGTGTCGTCGGTGATGGTGGTGGGGGCCGTCACGCGCGGCTCCCGCGTCGACCGCATCCTCGCCTGGCAGTCCGGCTGCGGCAACGACGTGCTCGGGACCTGCTGGCAGTCGACGCAGGCGACCTGGGCGCTCGCGAACGGCGGCCTGTTCGGCGTCGGGATCGGCAACTCGGTGTCGAAGTGGTTCTGGCTGCCCGAGGCCGACAACGACTTCATCCTCGCGATCATCGGCGAGGAGACCGGCCTCGTCGGCCTGCTCGTGCTGCTCGCCCTGTTCGTCGCGCTGACCGTCGTCGCGCTGCGCATCTACACGAGCACCCCTGACCGCTTCACCCGTGCGGCGTCGGGGATGGTGCTCGCGTGGCTCGTGGGGCAGGCGTTCGCGAACATCGCCGTCGTGCTCGGCATCGCGCCCGTCTTCGGAGTGCCGCTGCCCTTCATCTCGTCCGGAGGATCCTCGATGATCGCCAACCTGCTCGCGGTCGGCTGCCTGATGGCGCTCGCCAACCAGGTCCCCGAACCGCAGGCCGGGGGAGCCGCGGCCGATCATCCGTCGAGGGGCGGCGCCCGCACCGGGAGCCGCGGATGAGCCGCTGGGTGCTCGCCGGCGGCGGCACCGCCGGCCACGTCAACCCGCTGCTCGCCGTCGCCGACGCGCTGACGGCGACCGGCGACGAGGTGCTCGTGCTCGGCACCGCAGAGGGGCTCGAGGCACGGCTCGTGCCGCAGCGGGGGTACGAGCTGCTCGTCATCCCGCGCCTGCCGTTCCCGCGCCGGCCGAACCGCGCGGCGCTGCGCTTCCCGCGGGCCGTCGTCGGCTCGATCGGCCTCACCCGCCGGTACCTGCGCGCCCGGGGGATCGACGGCGTGATCGGCTTCGGCGGCTACGCCGCGGCGCCCGCCTACCTCGCCGCCCGGCGCTCGCGCGTGCCCTTCGCGATCCACGAGCAGAACGCGAAGCCGGGCCTCGCGAACCGGCTCGGCGCCCGTCTCACCCGGGCCGTCGGGGTCACCTTCGCCGGCACGCCGCTGCCGCACGCGGAGGTCACCGGGATGCCGCTGCGACGGGAGATCGCCGACCTCGACCGCACCGCCCGGCGCGCCGAGGCCCGCGCCGAGCTCGGCCTCGACGCCGACGCGCCCGTGCTGCTCGTCACCGGCGGCTCCCTCGGGGCGGAACGCCTGAACCGCACCGCCGTCGCGAGCGCCGAGGCGGTGCTCGCCGCGGGCTGGCAGGTGCTGCACCTCGCGGGGGAGCGCACCGAGGTGCAGGACCCGGGGCTGCCCGGCTACCGGATGCTCCCGTACGCGGATCGGATGGACCTCGTGCTCTCCGCTGCCGACCTCGCCGTCTCGCGGGCCGGGGCATCGACCGTGAGCGAGCTCGCCGCGCTCGGCCTGCCCGCGGTCTACGTGCCCTATGCCGTCGGCAACGGCGAGCAGCGCTTCAACGCCGCCGGCGTGGTGGAGGCAGGGGGCGCGATCCTCGTGCCCGACGCCGAGTTCACGCCCGAGACCTTCGCCCGCGTCGTGCTGCCGCTGCTCGCCGACCGGGATCGCATCGCCCGCATGGCTGCGGCGGCCGGCGGCAACGGCGTGCGGGACGGCGCCGAGCGGATGGCGCGCCTCGCCCGCAGCGTGCTTCCGGCAGGGTCCCGCGTAGGGTTCCGCGCATGACGATCAAGCCGGATCTCACCGTGCCGATCCCGGATCGGCTGGAGCGCGTGCACTTCGTCGGCGTCGGCGGCGCCGGGATGAGCGGCATCGCCCGCCTCTTCCTCGCCCGCGGCGCGACGGTGTCCGGATCGGACCGCGGCCGCAACGCGAACACGGACATGCTCCGCGACCTCGGCGCCACGATCTCGATCGGCCACGCCGCCGAGCACGTCAGCGAGGTCGACGCGGTCGTCGTGACGAGCGCCCTCTGGCCGGACAACCCCGAGCTCGCCGAGGCGCGCCGCCGCGGCATCCCGGTGCTGCACCGCTCGCACGCGCTGAAGGCGCTGATCGGCGGCGACCGGCTCGTCTCCGTCGCCGGCGCGCACGGCAAGACCACGACGACAGGGATGCTCGCGGTCGCGCTCGACGCCCTGGGTGCCGACCCGAGCTTCGTGGACGGCGGCGTGATCAAGGACTTCGGCGCCTCCTCCCGGATCGGTGGCGGCGACGTGTTCGTGGTCGAGGCCGACGAGTCGGACGGGTCCTTCCTGCTCTACGACACGGCCGTCGCGCTCGTGCTGAACGTCGACGCCGACCACCTGGACCACTACGGCACGGCCGAGGCGTTCGACGACGCCTTCGTGACGTTCGGCGCGCAGGCGTCCGAGCTGCTGGTCATCAACGCCGACGACCCCGGCGCCCGGCGCGTGCGGGACCGGGTGCGCGGGCAGCGCGTCCGCACCTACGGCGAGGACGCCGGCGCCGACGTGCGCGTCTCCGACATCCGCACGGATGGGCAGGCCGAGGGCGTGCTGACCGCGGACGGGGCGTCGGCGCGCCTCCGGCTGCGGATCGCGGGGCGGCACAACGTGCTGAACGCCGCGGGCGCCGTCGCGGTGCTGCTCGGCCTCGGGTTCGGCCTGCAGGAGTCCGCGGACGCGGTCGCGCGGTTCGGTGGCACCGGCCGTCGGTTCGACATGCAGGGCAGGGTGAACGGGATCAGCGTCTACGACGACTACGCCCACCTGCCCGCCGAGGTGGACGCCGCCCTCACCGCGGCGCGCACCGTCGTCGGCGACGGGCGGATCCTTGCCGTGCACCAGCCGCACCTCTACTCGCGGACGCAGGCCATGGCACCGCGCTTCGCCGAGGTGCTCGAACGCACCGCGGACCACACGATCGTGCTCGACGTCGACGGCGCCCGCGAGGACCCCGTGCCCGGCGTGACCGGCGAGCTCGTCTCCAGCCGCTTCCGCGAGGCCTCCGCGGTCGACTACGTCCCGGACTGGCAGGCGGCCGCCGAGCGCGTCGCCGAGCTCGCCCGGCCGGGCGACTTCGTGATCACCCTCGGCTGCGGATCCGTGTACCGGATCGTCCCGCAGATCCTCTCGGCCCTCGGGTCGCGGGAGGCCGCGGCCCCGCTGCACCGGTGAGGCGACCGACCGACGTGGTGGCGCCGCCCGCGCCACCGCCGACGCTCCCGACCCCGATCGGGCGCTCCGTGCTCCGCGCCGACCGGAAGCGCATCCGCCGGGCCGTCGCCGAGCGGCGTCGGGCCGAGTCGTCCGAGGTGCGCCGCTTCACCCGTGCCATGCGGCGGCGCCGCATCCTCATCGGCGCGGCGGCCGGCTTCCTCGTGGTCTCCGTCGCGACGCCCGTGCTGCTCGCCGTGTCACCGGCCTTCGCCGTCCGCACCGTCACCGTGACCGGCGCCGATGCGGCGCTGTCCGGGCAGGTGCGGCAGGCCCTCGCCGGGGAGGTCGGGGTGCCGATCGCGCTCGTCGACGAGGCGGCCCTCACCCGGCGGATCGGGTCGGTCGCCGGGGTGGCGAGCTTCACCGTCGCCCGCCTCCCACCCGGCACGCTCGCCGTGCGGGTGGTGGCGCGCACCGCCGTCGCGCAGGTGCGGACCGCCGGCGGGTACGCGCTCGTCGACGCCGCGGGCGTGGCGCTTCGCGCATCCGCGACCCGGCTGCCGGTCGTCCCGCTCGTCACCGCGCAGCCCGGCAGCACCGGGTTCGGGGCCGCGGCCGCCGTGCTGGCGACGCTGCCCGCGGCCCTGCGCAGCCAGGTGACGACCGTCGGGGCGCGGACGGCCGACGACGTGACGCTCACCCTGCAGCACGGCCGCACCGTGGTGTGGGGGAGCGCCGACGACGGGCCCGCGAAGGCTGCGGCTCTCGCCGCGGCCCTCGTGAGGGTCGCGAAGGGTCAGCACCGGATCGACGTCTCGGTGCCCGGCTCCGTCTCCGTCGGCTGACGCCGACGATCCGCGCCGACCCCGGCGCGTCGGTTCCCGATCGCGGCCCTGCGCCACCTACCTTCGGTGCGTGCGGAATCGCGCACTGAACAGGAGTTTCACCTTCAAGTAGAGGTTGAAGCCCCGGATGGAAGGCCCCTTCGTGACGACGAACCAGAACTATCTCGCCGTGATCAAGGTCGTCGGTGTCGGCGGCGGCGGCGTGAACGCCGTCAACCGGATGATCGAGCTCGGCCTCCGCGGCGTGGAGTTCGTCGCCATCAACACCGACGCGCAGGCGCTGCTGCTCTCCGACGCCGACGTCAAGCTCGACGTCGGCCGCGAGCTCACCCGCGGCCTCGGCGCCGGCGCGGACCCCGAGGTCGGCCGCCGCGCCGCCGAGGACCACGCCGAGGAGATCGAGGAGGCCCTCGCTGGCGCCGACATGGTCTTCGTCACCGCCGGCGAGGGCGGCGGCACCGGCACCGGCGGCGCGCCCGTCGTGGCGCGGATCGCGAAGTCGATCGGCGCGCTCACCATCGGTGTCGTCACGAAGCCGTTCTCCTTCGAGGGCAAGCGGCGCCTCCAGCAGGCCGAGCGGGGCGTCCAGTCCCTCGCCAACGAGGTCGACACCCTCATCGTCGTGCCGAACGATCGGCTGCTCGAGATCAGCGACCGCGGCATCTCCATCGTCGAGGCGTTCCAGACCGCCGACCAGGTGCTGCTCGCCGGTGTGCAGGGCATCACCGACCTCATCACCACGCCGGGCCTCATCAACCTCGACTTCGCCGACGTGAAGAGCGTCATGCAGGGCGCGGGCAGCGCGCTCATGGGCATCGGGTCGGCACGCGGTGCGGACCGGGCCATCAAGGCGGCCGAGCTCGCCGTGGCCTCGCCGCTGCTCGAGGCCTCCATCGACGGCGCGCACGGGGTGCTCCTGTCGATCCAGGGCGGCTCGAACCTCGGGATCCTCGAGATCAACGACGCCGCGAAGCTGGTCCAGGAGGCCGTGCACCCCGAGGCGAACATCATCTTCGGCGCGGTCATCGACGACACCCTCGGCGACGAGGTGCGGGTCACCGTCATCGCCGCGGGTTTCGACGGCGAGAACATCCGCGACCGCCGCGCCGACGTGCGCCGCAGCAACTTCGTCGAGACGCCCCGCACCGGCTCCACCCCGGCCGCGGTGCCCGCGGCCGCCGAGCAGCACACCACGGGCTCCCACGAGTGGCAGCTCGTGGCCGAGTCGACCACCCTCACGCAGACGAGCGACCTCGACGCCGACTACGACGACGAGGACGACGACCTCGACATCCCCGAGTTCCTCCGCTAGCACCTCGAGGCTCGACCGCTCGCGGCCGGCGGGTCGCATCCGCGGCGCAGCTCCGGACGCTCGGAGCGCTGCTGAACGACCCGAACTGCGACATGGACATCGTCGCTGCGGTTCGTGGCGCAGTTTCGGATGCTTCGAACGCTCCTGAGCGGCCCGAACTGCGCCATGAGTCCGGCGTGTGTCGCCCGCGCCGCCCGGTAGCGTCGGCGGGGTGACGGACGACGGGCTCGAGCAGCGGCTCGGCGCGGTGCGGGAGCGCGTCGCGGATGCCGCGAGGCGGGCCGGCCGCGATCCGGCGGGGATCACCACGATCGTCGTGACGAAGTTCCAGCCGGTCGAGCTCGTGCAGCGGCTCGCCACGCTCGGCGTGCAGGACTTCGGCGAGAGCCGGCATCCGGAGGCGCGCGACAAGGCCGCCGCGCTGCCCGAGGCGACGTGGCACTTCATCGGGCAGCTGCAGACGAACAAGGCCCGGCAGGTCGCCCGATACGTGCAGGCGATCCACTCGGTCGACCGCGATCCGCTCGTCGACGCCCTCGCCGCCTGGACGGGGACCGTCTTCCTCGAGATCGACCTCACGGGTGGCGCCGAGGGCCGCGGTGGCGCCGCTCCCGGGCGGGCGGCCGCCCTCGCCGAGCGGGTGCTGGCGACGGGGACCCTCCGTCTCGCGGGCGTGATGGCCGTCGCGCCGCAGGACGAGGAGCCCGCCCGCGCGTTCGAACGGCTCGCCGGCGTCGCCGCCGACGTGCGCCGCGTCGCGCCCGACGCGACGGCGATGTCGGCCGGCATGTCCGGCGACTACGAGACCGCGATCGGGTTCGGCGCGACACACCTTCGGATCGGCTCGGCGATCACGGGTCCGAGGCCCGCGAGGGGCTAGAGTCCGGATCGGGCGGCACCGCGGGGGGCGCGTGCGTCAGCCCGTGGAGGATTCCATGTCGAACCCCATCCGCAAGTCGATGGTCTGGCTCGGTCTCGCCGACGACCAGTACGAGTACGACGAACCGGTGGAACCGATCTCGCTCGTGTCGCCGGCGGCGTATCCGCGCGCGACCGTCACGCCGCTGCCGAAGCGGCAGGTCGTGAGGAACCAGGTGCCGGAGATGAACGAGATCCTGACGGTGCATCCGCGCCAGTACCGGGACGCGCAGGGCATCGCCGAGCACTTCCGCGAGGGCACGCCGATCATCATCAACCTGACCCAGATGACGGAGTCCGAGGCACGTCGCCTCGTCGACTTCGCCTCCGGGCT
This sequence comes from Amnibacterium sp., assembly GCF_036559085.1. Classification (GTDB taxonomy): domain Bacteria; phylum Actinomycetota; class Actinomycetes; order Actinomycetales; family Microbacteriaceae; genus Amnibacterium. Next base: position 13,320 of record NZ_DATBTU010000053.1, on the reverse strand, counting down.
CTCGACCGGCCTGCGCGGCCGGATCGAGCGCGTGACGAGCAAGGTGTTCCTGCTGTCGCCCGAGCACATCGCCGTCTCCGGCGAGGAGCCGGGCGCGGACAGCGAGCTCGAAGCCACGTTCACCGACTAGCCGGGGGCCGGCCCGCTCGTACGGGCCGCCACCGGCCGTGTCGGATACTGGACCCGTGAGCGGGATCCAGCGATGAGCCCGATCGCCCTGGTCGGTACGGTGCTGTACTTCGTGCTGCTCGTGTACTTCTTCGCGCTCTGGGCCCGGTTCGTGCTCGATCTCGTGCAGGCCGTCAGCGAGCAGTGGCGCCCCAAGGGCGCCGTGCTCGTGCTCGCCGAGGCGAGCTTCACGGTCACGGATCCGCCGATCAAGGCGGTTCGCCGCCTCGTGCCGCCGCTGCGCGTCGGTGCGTTCTCGCTCGACTTCGGCTTCACGATCGTGATGTTCGCGGTGATCATCCTGATGTACGCGACCGTCGCGATGCAGAACCGCTGACGGCTCCGTGAGGGGCGCCCGAGGGGTGCCTGGACGCCTCTGCACCCCACTTCGGGCGACACGCCAGCGGGTCCGGGACCGTCGGCCTCGCGGGGTCGGTAGGCGCTAGCCTGTCGCTCACGCATCCGTCTCCCGCAGACCATGAAGGTGGACACATGGCCCTAACGCCTGAAGACGTCGTCAACAAGCGCTTCCAGCCGACGAAGTTCCGTGAGGGCTACGACCAGGACGAGGTGGACGACTTCCTCGATGAGGTCGTCGTCGAGCTCCGCCGTCTCGGCCAGGAGAACGAGGACCTGCGCCAGCGGCTCATCGCCAGCGAGTCCCGCATCGCGGAGCTCCAGCGCTCGAACGCACCGACGACCGGTGAGCAGGCGCAGGCGCCCGCTCCGCAGCAGCAGCTCAGCTACCCCACCGCGCAGGTCGACGTCGGCGCGGTCGACCCGTCGAACACGAACAACCTGCTCCAGCTCGCCCGCCGGCTCCACGAGGAGCACGTGCGCGAGGGCGTCGAGAAGCGTGATGCGCTCATCGCCGAGGGCCACGCCACCGCCGCGCGCGTCGTCGCCGACGCCGAGGCGAAGCAGCGCCAGCAGCTCAACTCGCTCGACCAGGAGCGCGCGCTGCTCGAGCACCGCATCGACGAGCTCCGCACCTTCGAGCGGGAGTACCGCCAGAAGCTGAAGAGCTACATCGAGGGCCAGCTCCGCGAGCTCGACGCCTCGAACATCGTCAACACCGGCTCGTACGGCAACCTCGGGCTCTCCGCGCCGCCGAGCTTCCAGGGCTTTGGCGGGAACTGACCCCGCTGACGACAGGGCGCTGCCGGCGACGGCGGCGCCCTCGTCTGTGCAGGGGGAGCCGGCCGCGCGGAAGCGCTCGCCGCTCGCGGTGTTCGGCACCCTCATCGGTGTCGCGGCGGCCGTGCTCGCGGTCGATCAGCTCGCGAAGGCCTGGGTCACCGCGAACCTGCCGTTCAACAGCCCTCGGGAGATCCTCGGCCCGCTGCTGATCTTCCGCCGGGTGCTGAACTCCGGGGCCGCGTTCTCGTTCGCATCCGGATCGACGTGGGTGTTCTCGATCATCGCCGCGGCGGTGGTCGTCTTCCTCATCTGGTTCGCGAGGCGCATCCGCTCGCTGTCCTGGGCGGTGCTGTTCGGGCTGCTGCTCGGCGGCACGCTCGGCAACCTCACCGATCGCCTGCTGCGGCCGCCGGGGTTCGGCGTCGGGCGGGTGGTCGACTTCATCCAGATCCCGGTGCTGCAGGCGATCTTCAACATCGCGGACTCCGCGATCGTGACGAGCATGGCGCTGTTCGTGCTGCTGACCCTGCGCGGCACGGGGCTCGACGGGGTGCGGCGGACCGGCCGCCCGCAGGACTGACACCGTGCCGGAGCGGATGCTGCCCGTGCCCGACGGCCTGGTGGGGGAGCGGGTGGATGCGGGCGTCGCGAAGCTGCTCGGACTGTCCCGCACCCGGGTCGCGGCGATCGCCGACGCCGGCGGGATCGAGCTCGACTTCCGGCCCGCCGGCCGTTCCGACCGGCTGCCCGCCGGCGCGATGCTCTCGGTCCGCTGGGAGGAGGAGCGCCTCGACGGGCCGCCGGAGGCGATCGAGGTGCCCGGCATGCGGGTCGCGTACGAGGACGACGACATCGTGGTGGTCGACAAGCCGGCGGGGGTGGCGGCGCATCCGTCGCCCGGCTGGACCGGCACGACGGTCGTCGGCGGCCTCGCGGCCGCCGGGGTCCGGGTGAGCACGTCGGGCGCGGCGGAGCGGGCGGGCGTGGTCCACCGCCTCGACGCCGGGACGAGCGGGCTCATGGTCGTCGCGAAGAGCGAGCACGCGTACACCGTGCTGAAGCGCGCATTCAAGGAGCGCACCGTCGAGAAGCGGTACCTCGCGCTCGCGCAGGGGCATCCGGATCCGACCTCCGGCACCATCGACGCGCCCATCGGGCGGCACCCGAGGGTCGAGTACCGGTTCGCGGTGGTCGCCGACGGCCGGCCGTCGGTCACGCACTACGAGACGATCGAGGCCTTCCGCGCGGCGACGCTCCTCGACGTGCACCTCGAGACGGGGCGCACGCACCAGATCCGGGTGCACTTCTCGCACCTGCGGCATCCGCTCGTCGGCGACACGATGTACGGCGCGGATCCGGTGCTCGCCGCCCGGCTCGGCCTCACCCGGCAGTGGCTGCACGCGGCGCGGCTCGGGTTCGCGCACCCGGCGACGGGGGAGTGGGTCGAGTTCGAGAGCCCCGTGCCCGACGACCTCGCGATCGCGCTCGAGCGCCTCGCCGGATGACGACCATCGCGCCGTTCCGGAGAAACGGCGCGACACGCCGGCTCGAGGGCGCGAACGGCGGCGTGTCGTGCGGAAACTCCGGATCCGCGCGATCGGCCGAAGCCCCCTCGGCGGTCCGAACCGCGACGTGACCAGGGGACTCTGCCACTGTCGGTGGTTCCCATTAGCGTCAGGGATCCGATGAGCACATCCGACAGCTTCGTCCACCTCCACGTGCACTCCGAGTACTCGATGCTCGACGGTGCGGCACGCCTCGGCGACATGCTCGGCGAGGCCGCGAAGCAGGGCATGCCGGCGATCGCGATCACCGATCACGGCAACACCTTCGGCGCGTTCGACTTCTGGAAGCAGTCGCAGGCCCACGGGGTCAAGGCGATCATCGGCACCGAGGCGTACCTCACGCCCGGCACGCACCGGTCCGACAAGACCCGGGTGCGGTGGGGCGAGGGCGGCGGCGACGACGTCTCCGGATCCGGCGCCTACACGCACATGACCCTGCTCGCCGAGAGCACGAGCGGGTTGCACAACCTGTTCAAGCTCTCCTCGCGGGCGTCGATCGAGGGCTACTACTTCAAGCCGCGGATGGATCGCGAGCTGCTGCACGAGCACCACGAGGGGCTCATCGCGACCACCGGCTGCCCGGGTGGCGAGGTGCAGACCCGCCTCCGGCTCGGCCAGTGGGACGAGGCGGTGGCGGCCGCGGCCGAGTTCCGCGACATCTTCGGGCCGGACAACTTCTTCGTCGAGCTGATGGACCACGGCATCGGCGTCGAGCGGCGCGTGCAGAAGGACCTCCTGCGCCTCGCGAAGGAGCTCGGCCTGCCGCTCGTCGCGACGAACGACCTGCACTACACGCACGCGGAGGACGCGACGAGCCACGCGGCGCTGCTCTGCGTGCAGTCCGGCTCGACGCTCGACGACCCGAACCGCTTCAAGTTCGACGGCGAGGAGTACTACCTGAAGTCCGCCGCCGAGATGCGGCAGATCTTCCGGGACCTGCCGGCGGCCTGCGACAACACGCTCCTCATCGCCGAGCGGTGCGAGATCGAGTTCGACACGTCGGCGAACTACATGCCCCGGTTCCCGGTGCCCGAAGGCGAGACCGAGGACTCCTGGTTCGTCAAGGAGGTCGACCGGGGGCTCGAGGTCCGGTACCCGGACGGCGTGCCGGAAGCGGTGCGCAAGCAGGCCGAGTACGAGAAGTCGGTCATCCTGCAGATGGGCTTCCCCGGCTACTTCCTCGTCGTCGCCGACTTCATCAACTGGTCGAAGAACCACGGCATCCGCGTCGGACCGGGCCGCGGCTCCGGCGCCGGTTCCATGGCCGCCTACGCCATGCGCATCACGGACCTCGACCCGCTGCAGCACGGGCTGATCTTCGAGCGGTTCCTCAACCCCGACCGCGTCTCGATGCCCGACTTCGACGTGGACTTCGACGAGCGCCGGCGCGACGAGGTGCTGCGCTACGTCACGGAGAAGTACGGTGACGACCGGGTCAGCCAGATCGTCACCTACGGCACCATCAAGGCCAAGCAGGCGCTGAAGGACTCCGGGCGCGTGCTCGGCTTCCCGTTCGGGATGGGCGAGAAGCTCACCAAGGCCATGCCGCCCGCGATCATGGGCAAGGACATCTCCCTGTCCGGCATCTTCGATCCCTCCGACAAGCGCTACAAGGAGGCCGCCGACATCCGATCGGTGATCGAGGCCGATCCCGAGGCGAAGACCGTCTTCGACACCGCGCTCGGGCTCGAGGGGCTGAAGCGCCAGTGGGGCGTGCACGCCTGCGGCGTGATCATGTCGAGCGTGCCGCTGACGGATGTGATCCCGATCCAGCGCCGCGAGCAGGACGGCCAGATCGTCACCCAGTTCGACTATCCGGCCTGCGAGGCGCTCGGGCTGATCAAGATGGACTTCCTCGGCCTCCGGAACCTCACGATCATCGAGGACGCCCTCGACAACATCGAGGCGAACCGCGGCCACCGGCCGGTGCTCGAGGACCTGCCGCTCACCGACGAGGACACCTACAAGCTGCTCGCCGCCGGTGACACGCTCGGCGTCTTCCAGTTCGACGGCGGCCCGATGCGGTCGCTGCTGCGCCTGATGAAGCCGGACAACTTCGAGGACATCTCCGCGGTCGGCGCGCTCTACCGGCCGGGCCCGATGGGCGCCAACTCCCACACCAACTACGCCCTGCGCAAGAACGGGCTCCAGGAGATCGTCCCGATCCATCCGGAGCTCGCCGAACCGCTCCAGGACGTCCTCGGCACGACCTACGGCCTGATCGTCTACCAGGAGCAGGTCATGGCGATCGCGCAGAAGCTCGCGGGCTTCAGCCTCGGCCAGGCCGACATCCTCCGGCGCGCGATGGGCAAGAAGAAGAAGGCCGAGCTCGACAAGCAGTTCGCCGGCTTCAAGGCCGGGATGAACGAGCGCGGTTACTCGGACGAGGCGGTGAACACCCTCTGGGACATCCTGCTGCCGTTCTCGGACTACGCCTTCAACAAGGCGCACTCGGCGGCGTACGGCGTGCTGTCCTACTGGACCGCCTACCTGAAGGCCCACTACCCGGCCGAGTACATGGCCGCTCTGCTCACCTCCGTCGGCGATGCGCGCGACAAGCTCGCGGTGTACCTCAACGAGTGCCGGCGGATGAAGATCAAGGTGCTGCCGCCCGACCTGAACGAGTCGATCGGCTACTTCGCCGCAGTCGGCGAGGACATCCGCTTCGGGCTCGGCGCGGTGCGGAACGTCGGCGCGAACGTCGTCGAGCAGATCATCGCCGCCCGCAAGGAGAAGGGGGCGTTCACCTCCTTCCACGACTTCCTCCGGAAGGTCCCGCTCGGCGTCGCGAACAAGCGCACGATCGAGTCGCTGATCAAGGCGGGCGCGTTCGACTCGCTCGGTGCGACCCGCCGATCGCTCCTCGAGATCCACGAAGACGCGGTCGAGGCCGCGGTGTCGATCAAGCGCAACGAGGCGAACGGCCAGGTCGATCTCTTCGGCGGCCTCCTCGAGTTCGAGGAGCAGCCCGATCACGTGCCGGATCGGCCGGAGTGGGGCAAGAAGGAGAAGCTCGCGTTCGAGCGCGAGATGCTCGGGCTCTACGTCTCGGACCACCCGCTGGCCGGCCTCGAGGCCCACCTCGCCAAGCACGCATCGGTGTCGATCGCGGAGCTGCTCTCGCTCGAGACGCCGCCCGACGGCGAGCAGGTCACCCTAGCAGGCCTCGTCACCGAGGTGCAGCACCGGGTCGCCCGCAACTCCGGCAACCAGTACGGGATCGTGCAGATCGAGGACTTCGGCGGCACGGTGAGCGTGATGTTCCTCGGCAAGGCGTACCAGGAGTTCGCTCCCGCGCTCGTCGCCGACAGCGTCGTGGTGGTCCGCGGCCGGGTCTCCGCCCGCGACGACGGCATCAACATCCATGCCAACAGCCTCTTCGCGCCCGACATCGGCACGAGCGGCGGCGGGGGACCGCTCACGATCACGCTGCCGGACCACCGGGCGACGACCGAGGTCGTCAAGGCGCTGAACGACGTGCTCATCCGGCACTCCGGCGACACGGAGGTCCGGCTGCGGCTCACGCGCGGCGGCACCGCCCGGGTCTTCGAGGTGCCGTTCCCCGTCGACGTCACGGCCGACCTGTACGGCGAGCTGAAGAGCCTGCTCGGCGCCGCATGCCTCGCCTGATCCGCTCCGAGGGTCCTGGCCGCGACGCTCGGTAGGCTCGGGCGTCGTGCTCAGGACGCTTGATCTGCGCGGACGGACCCTCGACGCGGCCACGCTGCCCGGGCTGCTGCCCCGCGGCGGAACCGACCCCGGCACCGCCCAGGACGCGGTCGCCCCGCTGATCGAGGCCGTGCGCACCCACGGGGCGGATGCGCTCCTCGAGCAGGCGGAGCGGTTCGACGGCGGCCGGCCGCCGGCGCTCCGGGTCCCCGCCGAGGAGATCCGCCGCGCCGCGGATGCGCTGCCCGCCGGCATCCGTGCGGCCCTCGAGATGGCGATCGAGCGGGTCGGCGCGGCGAGCCGAGCGCAGCGCTCCCAGCCCGCGGAGACGCGCCTCGGCGCCGGCGCCGTGATCCAGCAGCGGTGGCTGCCGGTGCGCCGGGTCGGCCTCTACGTGCCCGGCGGCAAGGCCGTCTACCCCTCGAGCGTCGTCATGAACGTCGTGCCCGCCCAGGTCGCCGGCGTGACCGGCATCGCGCTCGCCTCGCCCGGCCAGCGCGCCTTCGGCGGCGCGGTGCACCCGGTGATCCTCGGGGCCGCCGGCCTGCTCGGCGTCGACGAGGTCTACGCGATGGGCGGCGCCGGCGCGATCGCCGCCTTCGCCTACGGGGTCCCCGGCATCGGCCTCGAGCCCGTCGACGTCGTCACCGGGCCCGGCAACGTCTTCGTCGCCGCGGCGAAGCGCGCCCTCGCCGGCCGGATCGGCATCGACTCCGAGGCCGGCCCCACGGAGATCCTCGTGCTCGCCGATGCGACCGCGGACCCCGAGCTCGTCGCCGCCGACCTGATCAGCCAGGCCGAGCACGACGAGCTCGCCGCCGCAGTCCTCGTCACCGACTCCGTCGAGCTCGCCGCGGCAGTCGAGGCGGCCGTCACCCGCCGCGCCGCGATCACCGCGAACGCCGACCGCGTCCGCGTCGCCCTGCAGGGCGAGCAGTCCGCGATCGTGCTCGTCGACTCGATCGACGACGCGGTCGTCGTCAGCAACGCCTACGCGCCCGAGCACCTCGAGGTGCAGACCGCGGATGCGGAGCGGCTCGTCGCCCGGCTCACCGAGGCCGGCGCGGTCTTCGTCGGCGCCGCGACGCCCGTGAGCCTCGGCGACTACCTCGCGGGCTCGAACCACGTGCTGCCGACCGGCGGCACCGCCCGGTTCTCGGCCGGCCTGTCGGTCCGGCCGTTCCTGCGCCAGCAGCAGGTCGTCCGCTACGACCTCGACGCGCTCCGCGAGGCGCAGCCCCACGTGCGAGTGCTGGCCGACGCCGAGGCGCTGCCGGCGCACGGCGACGCCGTCGACGCGCGCTTCCCCTGATCCGCTCCCGCTTCGGGGTGAATTACACCGATGCAATTCGGCGCTGACACGGCGCCCGCACCCAGGTAGGCTGCAGGGGAGATGTTCTGTCCCTTCTGCCGCAACCCGGACACCAGGGTCGTCGACTCCCGCGTGAGCGACGACGGCCTCTCGATCCGTCGCCGCCGCCAGTGCCCGAACTGCCACCGCCGCTTCTCCACCACGGAGACGGCGAGCCTCAGCGTGATCAAGCGCAACGGCGTGCTCGAGCCGTTCAGCCGCGACAAGGTCGTCGCCGGCGTGAAGAAGGCGTGCCAGGGCCGCCCGGTCACCGAGGGCGACCTCGCCCAGCTCGCGCAGCGGGTCGAGGAGACCATCCGGGCCACCGGGGCCAGCCAGATCGAGGCGAACGACATCGGTCTCGCCGTGCTGCCGCCGCTCCGTGAGCTCGACGAGGTCGCGTATCTCCGCTTCGCGAGCGTCTACCAGGGCTTCTCGTCGCTCGACGACTTCGAGGCGGCGATCACGCTGCTGCGGATGGAGAACTCGTCGCCGGCGCCCGGCGCCTGACGCAGGTGGACCTCGCCGAGCGGCTCTACCGGCCGTTCTTCTCCACGGTGCTCGTGCGCCTCGATCCGGAGACCGCGCACCACCTCGCGATGCTCGTCATCCGCGCGCTCGGCGCCTCGCCCGCCATCGCCCGGATCGTGCGGCGTCGGACGGTCGCCGGCGCCACCCGGGTCGACGCGATGGGCATCCGCTTCCCGACGCCGTTCGGGCTGGCGGCCGGTTTCGACAAGAACGCGATCGGCGTCCGGGGCCTCGGCGCGCTGGGCTTCGGGCACGTGGAGATCGGCACCGTGACCGCGGTGCCCCAGCCCGGCAACCCGCGGCCCCGGCTGTTCCGTCTGCCGGCCGACGGCGCCCTCATCAACCGCATGGGCTTCAACAACGAAGGTGCGGCCGTGGTCGCCGCGCGACTCGCGGCCTTCCGCCGGCAGGGGGCGCTCCCGGTCGTCGGGGTGAACATCGGCAAGAGCCGCGTCGTGGCCGTCGAGGACGCGATCGACGACTACCGGACGAGCGCCCGCCTCCTCGCACCGCACGCCGACTACCTCGTGGTCAACGTCAGCTCGCCGAACACGCCCGGACTCCGCGGCCTGCAGGAGCTCGACCGGCTCGAGCCGCTGCTCGCCGCCGTGCACGAGGAGGCCCGCGCGACGCCGCTGCTCGTGAAGATCGCGCCCGACCTCGAGGATGACGCGATCCGCCGCATCGCGGACCTCGTGGTACGCCTCGGGCTCGCCGGGGTCGTGGCCACCAACACGACGATCAGCCGCGACGGCCTCGCGACCCCTGCCGGCGACGTCGCGGCGATGGGCGACGGTGGCCTGTCCGGGGCGCCGCTGAAGGCGCGGTCGCTCGAGGTGCTGCGGGTGCTCCGGGCAGCGCTGCCTGCGGACCGCTGCCTCATCAGCGTGGGCGGTGTGGCGTCCGCAGACGACGTCCGCGAGCGACTCGCGCTCGGCGCCGACCTCGTGCAGGGCTACACGGGCTTCCTCTACCGGGGCCCGGGCTGGGCCCGCGACCTCGCGCTCGTCGGTTAGCGGCCGACCGCGCGGTACTCGGCCGTGCCGCCCCGCTTGACCTGCGGTTTCGGCGTGCGCAGGCTGCGGAACTGCGCCGCGCGCATCACCGTGTACAGGTTGAGGCCGCGCTCGACCATCTCCGGACCGCCGAGGATCCGTGCCAGGCGGCGGCGGATCAGCGTCGCGGCGATCAGGGCGTCGACGACGGTGAGCACCAGCAGGCCGTAGAGCACGAACTCGAGGTAGACCTGGATGCCGATCGGCGTGACGAAGGTGCCGACGAAGAAGACGATGAAGATCGGGATCAGGAACTCGCCGATCGTCCAGCGCGAGTCGATGGAGTCGCGCACGAAGCGACGCTGCGGACCCTTGTCCCGCGCCGGGAGGTAGCGCTCCTCGCCGCGCGCCATGCCCTGGCGGATGCGCTCGCGCTCCTCCGCCTGTGCGCTGCGCGAGGTGCGCTGCGCCTGCTTGCGGTCCGTCGGCACGAGCGGGCGCCTACGCGCCTGCTCCGCTTCGCGGCGCGACGGGGTCGCGCGGCCCTTGCCCGGCCCGGCCGGCGTCGGCGCCACCGGCTCGGCGGGTGCCTTCTTCGCCACAGGGCCTCCTCGAACTCGTGTCCAATAGCGTACCCGCATGCCTTTCGACGAGCAGGCGGTGCGCGACGCCGTCCAGGACGGATTCCCCGCCGCGGTCGCGGCCCTCGGCTCGCTGGTGCGGATCCCGTCGATCGCGTTCCCGGGCTTCCCGGTCGAGGAGGTGGAGCGCAGCGCCGAGGCGGTGGCCGGGCTCTTCCGCGCCATCGGCGTCTTCACCGAGGTGGCGGTGCACCGCGCCGCCTACGGGGACGGCCTGCTCGGCAGCCCGGCCGTGCTCGCGGTGCGGCCGGCTGCGCCCGGGCGCCCGACCGTGCTGCTCTACGCCCACCACGACGTCCAGCCGGCAGGCCGCGAGGAGCTCTGGGACGCACCGCCGTTCGAGCCGACGCTCGTCGGCGAGCGGCTCTACGGCCGTGGCGCGTCCGACGACAAGGCCGGCGTCGTGACCCACCTCGCCGCCCTCACCGCCGCATCCGCGGTGCTCGGCGACGACCTCGGCGTCGGCGTGTCGCTGTTCATCGAGGGGGAGGAGGAGGCCGGCTCCCGGTCCTTCGACGCCTTCCTCGCCGAGCACCGGGACGTGCTCGAGGCCGACGTGATCATCGTGGCCGACTCCGACAACGTCGACACCGTCACACCCGCACTCACCTCGAGCATCCGGGGCAACGTCACGTTCGCGCTGACGGTGGCCACGCTGGACCACGCGTCCCACTCGGGCATGCTCGGGGGAGCGGTGCCCGACGCGATGCTCGCCACCGTCCGGCTGCTGTCGACGCTGTGGGACGGGACCGGCGCCGTCGCGGTGGCGGGCCTGCACGCCGAGCCGGACGCCGAGGCCCCGATCGGCTGGACCGAGGAGCAGCTCGCCCACGACGCGGGCCTGCTGCCGGGCGTGACGTCGATCGGGTCCGGGAGCGTCGCCGACCGCCTGTGGCGGGGGCCGGCCATCACGGTCACCGGGATCGACGCTCCTGACGTCCGCAACGCCTCGAACACCCTGCAGCCGTCGATCCGGGTGCGCGTCAGCGTGCGCGTCGCTCCGGGTCAGCGGGCGGACGACGCCTTCGCCGCCGTCCGCTCCCACCTGGAGCAGGCGGCCCCGTTCGGCGCCCACCTCGACTTCACCGACGTCGACCTCGGCGAGCCGTTCCGGATCGATCAGACCGGCTGGGGCACCCAGGCCGTCCGGCAGGCGCTCGAGGACGGGTGGGGCGCGCCCCCGGTGCCGACCGGGATCGGCGGCTCCATCCCGTTCGTCGCGACGCTCGCCGAGACCTTCCCATCGGCGCAGATCGTGCTGACGGGCGTCGAGGACCCCTCGACCCGCGCCCACTCGCCCAACGAGTCGCAGCACCTCGGGGTGCTCCGCAGGTCGATCACGGCCGAGGCGCTGCTGCTCGCCCGGCTGTCCGCGAGTACGATGCCCGCATGACCGACATCGCGATCACCGGCCGCCCGACGACGGACACCGGCCACGGCGTCCTGCTCACCGGCGCCGCGGCGAACAAGGTGAAGAGCCTCCTCGAGCAGGAGGGACGTGACGACCTGCGCCTGCGCCTCGCCGTGCAGCCCGGCGGCTGCTCGGGCCTCATCTACCAGCTCTACTTCGACGAGCGCCTGCTCGAGGGCGACGCGACCGTCGACTTCGACGGCGTCGAGGTCGTCGTCGACCGGATGAGCGTCCCGTACCTCGACGGCGCGACCGTCGACTTCGAGGACACCATCCAGAAGCAGGGCTTCACCATCGACAACCCCAACGCGCAGGGCAGCTGCGCCTGCGGCGACTCGTTCCACTGACGCCGCGCCCGCTCGCGGAGGAACCATCCGGATCGCGCCCCCACCCGGGGGCGCGATTCGCATGTGATCCGCAGAGCACGGGGGCCGCCGCCCGAGGTCACGGGGCTCCGCGAAGGATAGGCTGTACCTCGGAAACGTCCGATCGGAGAGGGAACTGGTGCGCTCCAACCGCAGACGCCTGATTCTGGTGCCGCCCCTGGTGATCGGGCTCGTGCTCGCACTCACCGGGTGCGACGACCTGCAGCTGCACGGGTACCTCCCCGGCTTCATCACCGGCCAGCCGGCCGTCACGAACAACACCCAGATGGTGTCCGACCTCTGGGTCGGCTCCTGGATCGTGCTGCTCGTGGTCGGCGTCATCACGTGGGGCCTCATCATCTGGGCCGCGATCGTGTTCCGCCGGCGCCGCGGTCAGACCGGCCTGCCGGTGCAGATCCGCTACAACATGCCGATCGAGATCTTCTACACGGTCGTGCCGCTGATCCTCGTGCTCGGCTTCTTCGCCTTCACGGCCAAGGACCAGAACATCATCGAGGCCCGCACCCAGCACCCCGACGTCACGATCGGCGTCTACGGGCAGCAGTGGACGTGGGACTTCAACTACGTCAACGAGAACGTCTACAGCGCCGGCGTGCAGGCGCAGCCGGCCGACGCGCTCCACGCGAACACCGGGTTCGTCGAGTCGCAGATCCCGCAGCTCGTGCTGCCGCTCGGCAAGACGGTCCAGCTGGACCTCCGCACCCGCGACGTGAACCACTCCTTCTGGGTGATCGACTTCCTCTACAAGAAGGACCTGATCGCGGGTCAGACGAACTACGAGAGCTTCACGCCCACGCGCCTCGGTACCTACCAGGGCAAGTGCGCGGAGCTCTGCGGCGAGTACCACTCCCGGATGCTCTTCACGGTGAAGGTGGTGACGCCGGAGGAGTACAGCACCTACATCCAGCACCTCCGCGACATCGGCAACACCGGGCAGCTCGGACAGAAGTACAACAAGGACGACAGCTCTGGAGCCAAGGGCACGCAGTACAGCGGCAACGGCTCGACCAGCGAGACGAAGCAGCTCGGCAACCAGTGAGGGGAATCACGCGATGACGACGACGTTGGGACGCCCGAGCGGGCCCTCGGCACTGCCGGCGGGCCAGAGCTCGGTGCTGAACGACCGCAGCCAGGTCGCCCGGAAGGGCAACATCGTCGTCGAGTACCTGACGACGACGGACCACAAGAAGATCGGCTACCTGTACCTGATCACCTCGTTCGTCTACTTCCTGATCGGCGGCGTGCTGGCGCTGGTGATCCGGGCGCAGCTGGCCGAGCCGGGCCTGCACCTCGTGCCGACGCCGGAGATCTACAACCAGCTGTTCACGATGCACGGCACGATCATGCTGCTGATGTTCGCGACGCCGCTGTTCGCGGGGTTCACGAACGTGCTGATGCCGCTGCAGATCGGTGCTCCGGATGTCGCGTTCCCGCGGCTGAACGCCTTCGCGTACTGGCTCTAC